>CAJQTG010000016.1 GCA_905618925.1 uncultured Candidatus Thioglobus sp.
GGATTTGTAGAAACAATTCTAGGCAGAAGGCTTTATTTGCCTCAAATCAATGCTAAAAATAAAATGTTACAACAACATGCACTAAGAACTGCAATTAACGCTCCTATGCAAGGCTCATCAGCAGATATCATAAAAAAGGCTATGCTTGATATCCAGTCCTGGATTGATAGAGAAAAAAATGGAGTTAAGATGATTATGCAAGTTCATGATGAGCTTGTATTTGAACTTCAAGCCGATAAAGCTAAAGAGTATGGTGAAATTATAAGGACTATGATGTCAGATACTTTGAAGTTAAGTATTCCTTTAGAGGTTGATGTAGGAATTGGCTTAAACTGGCAAGAGGCACACTAAATCTTAAGTGTAGAATTTGAGCACGAGTTTGTAGGTGTGTTAAATTAAAATAGGTTCTAACATCAAAAAAGTAATAACGAGTTAATTATATGAAAGAACAACTGCAAAATCTATTGACTAAATGTATCCATGATTTAAAAGATCAAGGATTACTTAGTGAGATGCCTTCAAAAGTTCGTCTAGATCATACCAAAGATAAAAGTCATGGTGATTATGCGACAAATATAGCTTTGATTTTAGCAAAGCAGGCTAAAACTAATCCACTTATCTTAGCACAAACTATTATTGACCAATTAGATGGTGCTGATTTTATTGAAAAAACAGAAATTGCTGGCCCAGGATTTATTAATTTCTTTCTTTCAGATAAGTCAAGTGCTGCGGTAATAAATGAAATTATTGAAGGTGGTGATGGTTACGGGACATCTAATATAGGAGTAGGCCAAAGTATCCTTTTGGAGTATGTTTCAGCTAATCCAACTGGCCCTCTTCATGTTGGACATGGAAGAGGGGCTGCTTACGGGGCAACTGTTTCTAACCTACTAAGATCTTTAGGTTATAAAGTTGATAATGAGTACTATGTAAATGATGCAGGGAGGCAGATGGATATCTTATCTGTAAGTATTTTCCTGCGATATTTAGCGCTCTGTGGAGAAACAATAAGGTTTCCTGATAACGGCTATCAGGGAAAGTATATTAATGATATTGCCAGTAATATTATGGAGATTCATGGTGTCAATTTTCATAAAGAAGCAGCATTAGTTTTTGAGGGAATCTGTAAAGATGAGCTTGAAGGAGGCAACAAAGAGTCTCATATTGATGAGTTAATTTCACGATCAAAAGAGTTGTTAGGTGAAGGTTTTAAATCTATCTTTACAGTCGGTATTGAAAGTATTCTAAGTGGTATCAAAAAAGATCTAGCTGAGTTTGGAGTTGTTTTTGAAAAATGGTTTTCAGAGCAATCATTAATTGATAACGGACTTTCAGAGGCTAGTATTAAACGACTTCAAGAAAGTAAGCACGTTTATAAAAAAGATGGCGCTCTTTGGTTTAAAACAACAGATTATGGGGATGAAAAAGATCGTGTTGTAGTCCGCGATAATGGAAATCATACTTACTTTGCTTCAGATATTGCCTACCACCTTGAAAAATTTGAGCGAGGATATGATAAAGTAATTAATGTTTGGGGGGCTGACCATCATGGCTATATTGCGAGAGTTAAGGCCTCAATTGCTGCGTTTGATCATAACCCTGAAAAATTAGAAATCCTTTTGGTTCAATTTGCCAACCTTTATAGAGGTGGAAAAAAAGTACAAATGTCTACTAGAAGTGGGTCTTTTGTGACCCTAGAGGATTTAAGAAATGAGGTAGGAAATGATGCTGCACGTTTTTTTTATATCCTTAGAAAGTCAGAGCAGCATATGGATTTTGATCTAGACCTAGCAAAATCAAAGACAAATGAGAATCCAGTTTTCTATATTCAATATGCTTATGCTCGTATTAATTCTGTTTTCAAGCAAGCACAAGAAAAGGGTGTGGTGTTTAATTATAAAGATGCTGATTTAGGGTTATTAACAGAAGAGAGTGAAAAAACAATACTAAGAGAGTTGAGCCGTTATAAAGGTGTCATAGAATCCTCTGCAATGCAGTATGAACCTCACCAACTTGCATACTATTTACGTGAATTGGCCTCTCAATTTCACAGTTACTATAATGCCTGTCCTTTCATATTAGATGATCAAGAACTTACGCAAGCTAGATTGACAGTAATCCATGCAACTAAACAAGTTCTCTATAATGGGCTGTCTATTCTAGGGGTTAGTTCGCCAGAGTCAATGTGAATGATCAGAAACAAAGAGATCAATCACTAAATATAAGTGATTCTTTCATTGTTCAGGCTCCTGCTGGTTCAGGAAAAACTGAACTAATAACGCAGCGTTATTTAAAATTACTTGGCACTGCAGATGTGCCGGAAAATATTTTAGTTATGACATTTACCAACAGGGCGGTAGATGAGTTAAAGCATCGAATAATTAGCTCACTTAATCGAGCAAGGTTGCATTCACCTGAGGAGCCACATAAGCGCAAAACCTTTGATCTTGCCAGCAAAGTATTAGAACAATCCAATCTGAAAGAGTGGGATTTACTTAATCATCCCGCACGAATAAAAATAATTACTATTGATTCGCTTTCAAGTTTAATTGTTTCAAGGTATCCATCTATTGATCAATTAATTCCTCCTCAAACAATGATCAATACTTATGAGTATGAGCAAATTTATCAAGAAGCAGCAGAAAATACACTATTGCTTATTGAGGAGAATGAGTACCAAGCTAGCATTTCATCTGTTTTGTCATATCTTGATAATCATGTAGATAGGTTCTATCGGCTCATAGTGCAGATGCTCTCAAAGCGAGAGCAGTGGCTACCAAAACTTTATAT
>CAJQTG010000017.1 GCA_905618925.1 uncultured Candidatus Thioglobus sp.
AAGCGGCTTTTGATCTTGAGAAATAATTCGATATTCAGGATGATGCATTTCAAGGCCTTGACGGCCGATTTTGATTTCACCAAAGCACTGGATGGTCTCACCTCTAACAAGAGCTTGTTTCTGATACTGCGTAAAATGAAAAAATCGCAATAGAACTCTTTGATTTTGATTATCTGACAGGTAACAAAGAAGCTGCCTTTGCCTCGAAGGAGTAACTTCAATTCTATCAATGGATACTTCAATTAGGATTTCATCTGCAACGCTTGCACTGGAAAGGGGAGTGATGGTAGTTTTATCTTGATAACGACTCGGCAAGTGAAAAAGTAAATGCTCAAGCGTGTGAATCCCTAGTTGGTTTAATCTATCTGAAGTCTTCTGTCCTAATCCACTAATCGAAATAATTGGATCAGAGAGTGAGGGCATAAAATTAGAAACTGTAGGAGTCTGAGTTAGTGACCATTACGCCATCCATTTCGACGCTTACCCCTTTTGGGAGTGCGTTTACACCAATAGCTGCCCTGGCTGGATATGGCTCCGTAAAGTAGGTCGCCATAATTTCATTTAATGTAGCAAAATTACTTAGGTCTGTTAAGAAAATATTAAGCTTAACGATATCACTTAAGCTGCCTTTTGATTCTTGACACATGGCTGATAAATTCTTAAATACTTGATGAATTTGCTCTTCAATACCACCTTTAACTACTTCCATTGTTTCAGGAACTAAAGGAATTTGCCCTGAAAAATAGATCGTAGTTCCTCCTGTAACAGCAACAGCCTGTGAATATGTGCCTACTGCAGCAGGAGCCTTATTAGTTGAAATAATATATTTTTGCATGATAAATAATTATAGTAGTTAATAAGTTTAATTATATTCTGGATAGGTATTTTTTTGGAGAACTCTTTAATAGTTATTGTATTGAATTGTCAACATCATATTTAAGACTCCAAATCAATAATCCAGCAATAATGGATAAAATAAATGCAATGAGTAGTGATGAATTATAGTTACTGTATTGATCAAATAACCAGCCAGCAAGAGAAGGTGAAACTAAGCCTGCAAATCCCCAGGAAGTAAAAATTCTTCCATAGGCCCATGTTGAGTAATCAGGTCCAAATATTTGATTTACTAGGGTTGGGTAAATTGCAATTAACGCTCCATAAAGAGAAGCGATAAGAACTAATAAAATTAATAAAAGGTTAATACTTGAAAATATTAAAAGACTTAAAAGGGCGAGAGAATTAATAATTAATATTACTAAAATAGGGCGCTTACAGCCAAATCGATCTGCAAGCCAACCAGCATATATACCTGCAATTCCACTTCCAAAAGCCATTAGTGAGATAGCAGTTATTGCAACAGTGGATGAGCCTCCAGCAGAACTAATAATAGGTACTGCGTGTCCTATTGTCATAAGGCCAGCAAACACACCCAAGAAAAAAATAAACCATAGCTTAATAATTTTTGCTTTAAAATTGGGATTTTTGCTTATGAGTTTTGTTTCTGTAATCAAGTTTTTATTTGCTAATCGAAAAAGAATTAAGCTGATAATAACTAGTGTGGATAAGATCATGACGCCAATCAAATAACCAGCTTTAAAGTCAAAATAACTAAACAGTAATGGATAGAGCATAGAGAAAATAACTGCACCAAATGCATAGGATGCAGTTATAGCGCCAAGTGCTAAGCCAAGTCTTTTACTAGAGGTTATAGAAGATACTGCGTAAAGAGAAAATCCATAGCCTAAGCCACTTGCGAATCCAAAGAAAAAGCCATAGCCAACTACCCATCCAATCCAACTGCTTGAACTTGTTATCAGGACGCCAATCAATGGTAAGGTTGCTATCAAAACTATGATAATTGATGGAGAGAGCTTGCGGTATATACTGTGCCCAAAAAAAACAGCAACTGTTACGCATATTAGCCCAGTTGAATAGATAAGGCTTGATGCCATTCTTCCAGAATTAATTTGAAATTCAATATTTTCTATTAGAGTGCTAAATGCATGAATAGAGCCCATACAAAAAGTAATTAATAGGCATGAAATAAAAACTAAAGATTGTTTATTCTTCTCAGAAGGCGTATGTTTTTCCATTAATGAGACTATACATTAATGGAAAAATAATGGGATAAAAATTAAAAGCTTTAGTGAGGAGTAATGCCGCGAATTTTTTCAGATCTACGGCGAAGCCATTCAAGTGTGGAAAGCAAGACAATAGAGAAAATCACGAGAAGAGTTGCAGCAGCTAGAATCGTTGGACTTATCTCATTGCGAATTCCAGACCACATTTGTCTTGGCAGGGTGTATTGATCAGGGCCACCAACAAAGAGAACAATAACGACCTCATCAAACGAGGTAATAAATGCAAATAGACCACCTGCAATAACTCCTGGAGCAATAAGAGGTGCTTGTATTTTGAAAAAATTCCTTAACGGTGTTCCTCCTAAGCTTGAAGCAGCGCGCAGCAAGTTATTATCAAATCCAGAGAGTGAGGCAGAGACTGTTATGACAACAAATGGTATCCCTAAAATAGTATGGGCAATAATAAGGCCTGGTAATGTTGCAACAAGATTGACTTTAGCAAAAAAGAAAAACATTCCAGCAGCAGTAATGATAAGCGGGACAATCATTGGAGAAATCATGAGCGCCATTATTAAACGATTAAACGGCATATGTCTATTAGACAAACCAAGTGCTGCTAATGTGCCTAAGACACTTGCAAAGAAAGTGGCAAAAATTGCAATGATAGCACTATTTTTAAAGCCAATCATCCATCTGTCTGTGCACACTGTTGTTCCTGAATTTTCAGAACAAATACCAAACATTTCTTTGTACCAGCGAGTTCCATAGCCATCAAAATTAAAGGTCCAAGTCTCAAAGCTAAAGAATTTCATTTCAGGGCTAAATTGAAGGAAAACTGAATTAGTAAATGATAGTGGAATAACAACAATGAGCGGTGCAACTAAGAAAAACAATACGAGACCACAAAATGTTCTATAGGAATAGTGCCAAAGTTTTTCTCGAGGTGTTGTGTAAGCAGGAAATTTCATTACTATCCCATTTTTAAGTTATCAAGGCCAATGAGTCTGTCATATGCCCAATAAAGAACCAAAACTGCAGCTAGAAGAATTGCTCCCATAGCAGCAGCAAGACCCCAATTTAATGTTCTTTGCATTTCACGCGCAACAAAGTTACCAATCATTATTCCATCTTTTCCGCCCACAAGTTCTGGGGTGATGTAGTAGCCAATGGCAACAATAAATACTAAGATGCATCCAGCACCAATGCCTGGAACTGATTGAGGCATATATACACGAATAAATGCTCGAGTAGGGGTGGCGCCCAGATTTTGAGCTGCCTTCATGTAGCTTGGTGGAATACCTTTCATAACACTATAGATTGGCAAAATCATAAATGGCAGAAGTATCTGCGTCATTACAATAATGGTTCCAGTAAAGTTGTACATCATAGGTAGTCGATCTTCATCACTAAAACAAAGATCAATATTGGTAGCACCAAAAAATGGCAGGTTCACCATTCCCTCAAAGCAAGGCAGGATGTACATTAAGGTGTCATTAACAACACCATTTTGTTGAAGCATAATCATCCAAGCAACAATTCTTACTAGGAGCGACGTCCAAAATGGCATCAATACGCATATCATTAGTATATTTGATGTTCGCATTGGAAGTGTTGCTAGTAAATAAGCAACTGGGTAGGCAAGTAGTAAACAGAAAATAGTCACCATTAAGCTTACTTGAAGAGTTCTAATCCAAATTGTATTATAAATTTTTAAATACTCTGCCTTTTGAATAATATTTTTATTTGCATCAAACTTTAAGTCGACAGCATTAAGATAATAGCCCATTGTGTAGGGATCTTTCATAGCGCCTAATGATTGCCAGAATTCAACCTTAGCCCAGCGCTTATCTCTTTTGATCATCTTCTCTTTGAAAGGTGCTTCCCATATGAAGGGCTTAACTTCTTCTTTTGATTTTTTATCAACTTTTAAAGCTTCTTTAACTGTTTTATTTATTAAACTTTTCCATCCAGAGTACTCATAAGTCATTCGAGTGCCAGATCTACCAAGTAAATTCTTACCAATAACATTTCCTTTACCATCTTTAACTTTGATTGTGACTCTAATATCGTTTACAACTGCGGCAAACATTTCTTCACTAGGGAGTTGGGATTTATCTTCCCATAATTCGTACTGAGCAAATGTCTGTGGAAATACTTTGTTAATAGCGATGTCATCAACACTTCTTGAAAGGAGCGAGCCTATTGGCGTAACAAACATTAATAATAGGAATAATAGTGGGGGTAGAATTAACAGAAAAGAGCGGATTTTTGTTCTACGCAAAGATTTGCGTAAGCTGACTTTAAGAGGGACGCCATCATTCGTTAGTAATAGCTCTTGAGAATTTGTTATCGAAGTATCACTCATAAAATATTTATTAAATCTATAACTTGTTTGTTAGTTTTTAAAAAATAAAAACAGGTCGGTATAAAAACCGACCTGTTTTATTAAACGAGATTAAATAAGCTCGTTTTAGGTTAGCTACTTATTGAGCCATCCAAGCTGCATAACGATCATTTATTGCTTGACCACTATCTGCCCAGAAATCAGGATTGGCAAGAATACCACCTGCCATATGCTCAGCAGTATTAGGCATATGTTCCATGATAGTCACACCAGTATTGAACCATGGCTCGCCAGCTTGCATAATATCAAGACCAGATGTACGCATAGGACCATAGTTGATCCATTTAGCTTGATCTGCTTGTGCTTGAGAACTTGAAGCATGAACTAAGAAGTGCATTGCTGCAGCACGGTTTGGAGCACCCTTAAGAAGAACTAACCATTCCTCTTCAAGGACTTGTCCGTCCCATACAGTAACATAGTCAGCACCATCATTAAGAACAGCACCACCGATACGACCGTTATATGCTAGTGACATAGAAACTTCACCAGAATTAACTAAGTCTAATGGCTTAGCACCTGAAGACCAAAATACTACGTGATCTTTGATTGTGTCAAGTTTAGCAAAAGCACGATCTTGTCCTGCTTGAGTACCTAATACATCATAGATATCATCAATAGCAACACCGTCAGCATACAATGCCATCTCTGTTATAGCGCTAGCCCAAGTGTGAATACCACGCTTACCTGGGAACTTTTCTATGTCAAAGAAGTCTTGTATAGTTGATGGTTGTTCACCTGAGAAGGTGTCAGCCTTGTGGAAAGGTACGTACGACCACCAAATTTGCGGAACTACGCAATCATTTGGAACAGGTACCATAGTATCATCATCCATTGATACACCATTAGGTGAAGGTAGGAACATGCTGCGATCTAGCTCTTCGAAAAGACCCTCATCACAACCAATACGAGCATCTGATGCAAGTACGTCAACGATATCCCACTGAACACTGCCTGATTCAACTTGAGCACGAACTTCACCCAAACCACCGTTATAACTAATCATATTTACTGTTCCACTTGAGTAAGTGTCAACGTAAGCTTTTTGTTGTGAAGCTGAATAGCCACCACCCCAAGAAACCAAAGTTACTTCTGCTTGGACTGCACCAGCCAACATCGCTGTTGAAATAGCACCCGCAACCAGAGTTTTTGTTATTACATTTTTCATATATTTCTCCTAAAGTTAAGTCTAGTCTCTAACCATCTAGAGCTAGACAGTCTTCCGACATCCAACCAATATCAACTTGTTTACCTTTTTTGAGGTCAACATTATCGATTGAATTAGGAATTTTGACGATAAAATCGTCGTGTCCACACACACTAAAGCGCGTGCGAATATGGTCGCCATGATAGATTAATTCTTCTACCTTGGCTGAATAAGTGTTTGGTGTTTTTCCTTTTTTTGGCGCAACTATTATGCGCTCTGGTCGTAATGATAATGTGGCACGATCTCCAACCTTACCAACATTAACCTTAGTGGCTACAACGATATCTCCAGAGTCTGTTTTTACTGTGGCTGTATTTCCCTTAATGGCTTCAACAGTTCCCATTAAGCGATTATTTTCACCAATGAAGTTTGCAACAAATGAGTTTTCAGGTTTTTCATAAAGATCTTCTGGGGAAGAGCACTGAAGAACAACACCATCATTAAACACTGCAATTCGATTTGACATTGTCAACGCTTCAGTTTGGTCATGCGTTACATAGACAACTGTTAATCCAAGGCTTTCGTGAAGGTGCTTAATTTCATACTGCATTTGCTCTCTTAAGTTTTTATCAAGTGCACCTAAAGGCTCATCCATTAAAACTAAATCGGGATCAAATACAAGAGATCTTGCTACAGCAACTCGCTGTTGTTGACCACCTGATAGTTGCATTGGTCGTCTTTGACCAAATTCACCAAGCTGAACCATATCAAGAGCGCGATTAACTTTTGCTTCTCTTTCAGCTTTGCCCATTTTACGAACTTCAAGCGGGAACGATAAATTTTCAGCAACCGTCATGTGCGGGAAGAGGGCGTAGTTTTGAAATACCATACCAATGCCTCGTTTATGAGGAGGAACATTATTGATTGGTTTTCCTTTTAAATAGATTGTGCCATTAGTTGTTGGCTCAAAACCTGCAAGCATCATTAGGCAGGTTGTTTTCCCAGAGCCAGATGGCCCTAACATTGTAACAAATTCACCAGGCGCGACGTCTAAGTTAAAGTCTTTAACAACAAGTATTTCACCATCATAACTTTTTTGCACATTTTCAAACTTTACTAGCGGTTCTGCTTTACTCATAAATAAACACTTTTTTTAAACAAAAAAAACACCAAAAGACGGTTTTTAACCGGCTGCTTTAGTTACTAAATAATTACGTTATATTAAGCTTTAATATTTTATCAATACTGCCTATTTAGGGCTTTGGATAAAGGCTAAATTGAACCTAAATCAATCGAACTTTATATAACTTAAACGAAATATACCATACATAATTAAATGAATGTTTCTAATATCACTTCAAATCATATTATGAATGAGATATATATATGAATTTTTTTAGTATGAAAGGAGCTAATTAAAAATTTAATTATATGTTTTAAGGTGATCATAAAAAAAGGGTAACTTATAGCTACCCTTTTTTCAAGAAAACATTTCTTAGTCTTCTACTTTTTCTCCCATAAGAGCCGTCATAATTAGAACAGTTATACCACCAGTGGTGATTGCTGAACTAAATATACTCCCCATAAGCTTACCAAATGTACCGCCTATATTAGTGGCTAAAGCTCCTGCAAACTGAGGAACTAGTAGTACACCTAAACCCATACCAAAAGAAACAGCTAGTATGAGCATATTTCTACGATTCATATTCACCGTTGAAAGGATTTTGATTCCCGCAACTGCAACAGTACCGAACATTACGATCGTAGCGCCGCCCAAAACAGAAGCTGGTAATGCCCTAAGGATTGATCCTACATGAGGAAATAAACCCATAATAACAAGGATTATTCCAATCCAAACTCCTACATGCCTGCTTGCAATACCTGTTAACTGTATCACGCCATTGTTTTGGCTAAAAGTTGTATTAGGGAACGTATTAAAAACAGCAGCAATTGCTGAATTAACACCATCACCTAGAACACCATTCTTGATTCGAGTTAAGTAACCTTCACCCTTAATCTCTTGTTTTGATATCATGCAGTTTGCAGTAATATCACCAGAAGATTCTATTGTAGTAATTATGTAAATTAATGCAATAGGTATAAAGGCAATAATATCAAAATCAAAGCCATACTTAAAAGGTATAGGGATACTTATAACTTGTTGAACAGCGAACAATGAGCTGAAACTAATCTTGCCCAAAACTGCAGCTACAACAAATCCTATAACTAGTCCAATAACGATTGATGCTAAGCGGATCCACTGATTGTTAGAGCGATTCAATATAATGATTGAAATCATTACGATGAAACCTAGAGCAATGTTCTGTAAAGAGCCCCAAAACTGTGGCTTATTATCTAGCAACCACTGTCCACCACCAAGGTCAGTTAAACCAACCTTAATAAGGCTAATACCAATAATAGTAATTACTGTACCCGTTACAATTGGAGTAATTAGTTTTCTCAGCTGCGGTAAGAACTGACTTAAGCCAATCTCTATAAATGCTCCTAAGAAACATACACCCATTATCATTGCAAGAATTTCTTCTGGCCCACCACCTTGAGCTTTCGCAAGAAAACCAGCCGCAAGAACAGAGCTAAGAAACGCGAAACTTGTTCCTTGAACGCAGATCATTCCAGCACCAATATTCATTGGTTTTTTTGCTTGAATAATTGTTCCAACGCCTGAAACCATAAGTGCCATACTTATAAGATAAGGTATTTGCTCGCCTAGTCCAAGTGCACCACCAATGATTAAGGTTGGGGTTATGACGCCTACAAAACTTGCAAGCACATGTTGCAGTGCTGCAAAGAATTTTTCAGCGGTTGGTGGATTCGCCTCTAGCTCGTAAATTAATTCTGAATCTTGAGTCTCTCCATCACTCATATTCATTCTCCTTTTAATTAATAAATATTATTTTATAAAATTATCCTCGTTAGTGAAATCATATTGAAGACGCTTTTAATTGCTAACAATAATTGTTAACATTTAGCATATTACCATTACTTTATATTTTATATAGTTAATTTTGAGCTACTAAAAAGAATCTTCTTTAGACAGTGTATTTAGGAGAATCTTTAGTGGGATTAAGGAGATGGTGCCCGGAGCCGGAATCGAACCGGCACGCCCGTTAAAGGCGCAGGATTTTAAGTCCTGTGTGTCTACCAATTTCACCATCCGGGCGAATAGGGATGAAGATCGAGAAATTATATACTATCGATAATATTTTTTTTATCAATTACTCATTAAGAAAAACTAAAGAATTATTAAAACCTTTCATTGAGCCATTTAATAAACTGCTTGGTTGTTTGATCGCGATTAATTTCATTTAAACTTTCATGACGAGTACCCTCTAAAATATTGCAGGTGACATCAGAAAGCCCAATATTTTTAAGCTTTATTGCTAGTTTTTCCATGTCACCTCCATTTAGAGTACACGGATCTTCAGCTCCACCAACAATGTGAACTGGAAGATCTTTAGGTAATTTTTGTAAGTTCTTTTTATTGCCTGCACAGAAAACACCACCTAAGATGTCTCTCCACATGGATATTGATACTTCAAACCCACAATAAGGGTCGTTGACATATAGATTCACTTCATTCTCATCTCGAGATAGCCAATCAAATTTAGTACGATTGGGTTTAAATTTTGAATTCCAAACTTCAAAAGAAAGTTTCCAGGCAATTAAGCTTGGAAGATTTTGATTGCGAAAAAAACCTTCTATTGCTAATATTATTCTTGAAGCTTTAGGTAGAAGCCCTGTTTCAATTCCACTATTCCAGCAGGCTAGAGCATTAACTTGATTTGGATACTTTAATGCAAAATTTAAATTAATGATTGAGCCAAGAGAGTGTCCGAAGCAAATTATCGGAGTATTAGGAAGCCTTTTTTTAATAAGATTTACAATTTCATTTTGATCTTCTAATACTGTATTTAATCCCTCAGATTTAGCAAATACCCCTTGAGGTGCATCATCCGCTATAGTTCGTCCATGCCCTCTAATGTCATGAGCAAAAACTGCAAAGCCAGCGGCAGTTAACTGCAATGCAAATCGAGAGTATCTCCCAGAATGCTCAGCCATTCCATGGGTAATATGGACCATGGCTTTAGCTTCTCCTGAAGGCAGAAGACTATGCAGGTTAATTTTTGAGCCAGTGGGGCTTTGATGAATTTCTTTTTGCATAAAATTAATAAATTTACTATTTAATTGCTTACAAACAATATAGTAGCTCATTTGATAAATACTTACAAATAATAAATATTAATGACGCGATTAAACCTTTAACTCAGAAAGATAAATTATTTATGTAAAATTTATCTTTTATGAGTTTTAATCTCTTGAGGTTGTTTCTATAATGAGTTACGTATCAGCATTACTTTTAGGTTGGGTTGGATTTTCTCTTTTTAAGAAATTCATGAGCCAAAACTCCGTTAGCTCTTCAAAGAAAAAAACTGGGCAAAAAATGCTTGCATGTTCAGTTTGTGAAACTTATATTCCAGAGCAAGATGCTATTATTAAAAATGGTAAAATTTTTTGCTCTAAAGAGCATTCGGAGTAAATAAATGAAGTTTATATTTGATTTTGGTCCCATAATTCTTTTCTTTATTGTGTATAAATTCTTTGGACTTTACGCTGCTATATATGCAATGATCGCATCAACTTTTGCGCAAATGATGTACGCCAGAATAACAACTGGAAAGTTTGTGACCTCACAGGTTCTTACTTTTATTTTATTGATAGTTTTTGGTGGAATCAGTATTGCATTAAGAGATCCTGCATTCGTTATGTGGAAAGTGAGCGTGCTATATGTAATATTTGCAGTTGCACTTATTGGTAGTAATTGGATTGGAAGTAAAACATTGCTAGAAAGAATGATGGGTAAAGAGCTTGAGCTGCCTAGAGCTATTTGGACTCGCCTAACTTGGTTTTGGGGCTTTGGTTTTGTAGGTATTGCAATTGTTAATGGCTATTTTGTTAATACTGCACTTACTGCTAGGCAGAATTTTTTAGATAGCGGATTACTGGTTGACCCAAAGATAGATCTAAGTAACTTTGACTGCTCTCAAACGCCTCTAGAAAATCTATGCTTATCAGCTCAACAAACTGAAGAGGCTTGGGTAAACTTTAAATTATTTGGCACTTTAGGTCTTACTTTAATCTTAATAGTTATTACTGTATTGTCAATTAGTAAACATATTAAAGAAAAGCAGGCAGGGCTCTAATAGAGACTCTATTTTCTTCGGTAATTAATTGGAGTAATTTTTGTCAATAATTGGCGCACTCGTTGCATATAAAGGTAAGCCGGCAAAGATTGTTGCCTCAACTACCCATAAGTATGAAGTTAGTTTTTCTGATGGATCTTCACAAAAAGTGAGAGAAAAAGATTTTCGTTATATTCATCCTAAGTTCTCAAACGTAACAGATCAATGTAATCAAGCTGACATGAGTATCTTGAATGATCTTCAAGAAGAGTCACTATCACTTCAAGAAATAACCGAGTGGATTTTTGATGACTTTACTAGCCAAAATGCTTGGTGCATTTATTTGATGTCTGTAGATGGTTTATATTTCTATTGGACTAAAGATGCTTTAATGCTTCGCCCTTTAGAACAAGTCAAATTAATTCAAATACAAAGAAATGAAAAAGCTTTGGCAGCAGAAAGTTTAGAAAGCTGCATAGCCAACTTAAATAACAATGTATTTGATAATAATGACATTGTTTGGATCAATGAAATAGAGCAGGTAGCCCTAAATCAATCAAAGCATAGTAAGGCAATGAGTGCTTTATCTATTGAGAATACTCCAGAAAATGCTCACCAGCTTCTTGTCAAACTTAAGTACTGGTCTGAATTTACTAATCCCTATCCTCAGAGACATAAAATATACTTAGATGAAGAGATCAAAGTTATATCAAAAGAATTCACTAGAAAAGATCTAACTCATTTAACCTGTCTTGCCATAGATAATAGCGACTCTAGTGATGCAGACGACGCAATTAGCGTTGATGGGGATTGGCTTTGGATTCATATTGCAGATGTTGCAAGTTATGTAGAGATTGATAGTGAGCTTGATATTTTTGCCAAAAAAAGATCGTCAAACTTATATCTCCCTGATCAAATTTTTCATATGCTGCCCCCAGAATTATCACGTGCTTGCTCTTTAGGTGGAAGTGGAACTTCAAACGCAATTTCGATTGGATTAAGGCTTGATAATTCTGAAATAATTGATATTGAAATACATTTGAGTGAAATAAAAGTTACAAATATGAGTTATGAGTATGCTGATAAAGTTATAAATGAAAATGAAGTTTTATCTAAATTAAATGATATTGCTATTTTTCATAAAGCCTTTAGGAATGATAACGGTGCAATCAAATTAAACCTGCCAAATGTTGACGTTAAAGTTAAAGACCAAAAGGTTTTTATTAGGCCTCAAGATGATAGTAACAGCAGAGATTTAGTGGCTGAAATGATGGTGATTGCTGGGCGAGCAATTGCCCAATTTGCCATTGAAAATGGTATTTCAATGCCTTATTTAACTCAAGATACTGGGAATTTTAGTAAAGATATTATTGAAAATATTCAAAATCTAACTATTGCAAAAGCATTTGAAGCCTCCAGAGGCTTTAAAAGATCTAAGATTACAGTAAAGCCCTCTGAGCATTCAGGCTTAGGTCTTTCCGCTTACGCAAGAGTTACTAGTCCAATGAGGCGCTACCTTGATTTATTAGTGCAGCAACAACTAGTAAGATTTCTTAATAATCTTCCAACTTTAGACGATAAGGCTATCAAAGAGAGAATTAAGTCAATTAACTCTTCGATGCCAAAAGTAAGTAAAGCAAGTCGTCAAAGTATTGAGCATTTTAAGTGCCTCTATTTGAAGCAAAATAATGATTGGGAAGGGGAGGGCGTTATTGTTGAAGTTAATGGCGAGAAGGCTTTAATAAATATTCCATCTCTTGCGATGATGACTCAGATAAAATTCAAATCAAAAATTAATATTGAAGATAAAGTAAAGTTAAAGGTAAGCTCAATTAATCTTTTTGAGCTGTCAGTTAATTTCAAGCCATTCTAGGCTTTCACTTAATTTAATCGCATTACCTTTATTTTGACTCCAGTCACCTAAGACATATCGCGTGTAATTTTTCATGGTATGAGTTTTTTGACGATGGGTATGTCCATGAATTAAATCATGATCTGGATACTTTGACATTAGAAGATCTGTAGCTTGTTGATTTACATCCATAATCTTTGAAGATTTATAGCTTTGAGCTTCAACACTTTTTTTGCGGAGCTGTCCTGTTAACTTGAGGCGAATATTTTTTGGCAAATGCAAAAAAATATACTGAACAAGCGGATTTCTGAGAACTTTTTTTAACTTTTGATAGTTAATATCATCAGTACAAAGACTATCTCCATGGATAAGAAGAAACTTCTTTGTATTGTGTTTAAGTTCGTAAGGCTCATTGATTAATATGCAGCCAGTTTCAGCCTCAAAATTATGTGAGAGTAGAAAATCACGATTTCCTGCCATTACAAAGACTTTAGTTTCTTTTGTTAATTCCTTTAACGAGGAAATAATAGCATTATGACTTGTAATTGAAACGTCATCTCCTAGCCAGGTATTGAATAAGTCCCCTAAAATAAATAACTGATCTACTTTGGATGCATGATTCTTACAAAAGGTATTAAAAAAATTAACCTTATCACCCTCAACGTTTGTAAGGTGAAGATCTGAGATGATTAATGAAGTTGACATACTTTTATTAGCCAGAACTTAATCTGGCCCATAAATTATTCTTTAATAGATGCTTTAATAATAATAACAGCCTCACCAGGAACATCAGCATGACCACCTAAGTTTATTGTTTCAACTTTTTCAATTTTATCAACAACATCTTTCCCTGCAACAACTTCACCAAAAACGCAATAGCCCCAGCCATCCTGACCTGGAAAATCCAAAAATTGGTTATCATTAGCATTAATGAAAAACTGTGAACTTGCAGAGTGAGGAGCCGCTGTTCGAGCCATTGCGACACTATATTTAACATTCTTTAGGCCATTTTTAGATTCATTTTCAATATTTGCTTTAGTGGGTTTTTGCTGCATATCTTCAGTCATGCCTCCACCTTGCACCATAAAATTAGGAATAACCCTATGGAAGATAGTCCCATCAAAAAAGCCATCCTCTACATAATCAGTGAAGTTCTTAGCTGTAATTGGCGCCTTTTCCGCGGCAACATTGATGTGAATTTCACCCATATTTGTCTCTAAAATAATCATGTTTTGTCTCTGTTGATTTAAAACAGAGAATTATAACTTATTTCGTTAACAGTGCTTTCATTAAGAGCAACGTTCAAGTATAATTCATCCCTTTTTAGCAATCAGATTAGGATTTGTTATGTACGCAGTCATTAAAACAGGTGGAAAACAATACAGAGTTTCTGAAGGTGAGACCCTTAAGATTGAGAAACTTGAAGTTGAGCCTGGAAAGAAAGTAACCTTTGATGAGGTCTTAATGGTCGCAGATGGCGACAAAGTTCAGGTTGGCTCTCCATTAGTTGCAAAAGCTAGCGTTGAAGCTAAAGTAATCTCTCAAGGCAAAGGCAAAAAAGTACACATTTTAAAATTCAGACGTCGAAAGCACTCTATGAAGCAACAAGGCCATCGTCAGTTGTTTACTGAAATTCAAATCGATAAAATTAAGGCATAAGGAGCAATCTATGGCACATAAAAAAGCAGGCGGTAGTACTAATAACGGTAGAGATTCGGAATCAAAAAGACTTGGTGTAAAGCGTTTTGGTGGCCAAGTTGTATTAGCTGGAAACATTCTAGTTCGTCAAAGAGGCACTAAATTTCACCCGGGTACTAATGTTAAAAAAGGTAAAGACGATACTTTGTTTGCAGTTGCTGATGGAAAAGTTCAGTTTGAAAAGAAGGGCAAATTTAATCGTCAATACGTTTCAATCCAAACAGCTTAGTAATCTATCTATCTATATTTTAAAAAGCGCCTTCTGGCGCTTTTTTGTTATAAATCTCATTTATAATTAGTCTTATTATGAAATATTCAATTGTTTTTCCAGGTCAAGGCTCTCAATCTCTAGGCATGCTATCTGATTTGCGCAGTAATTTCTCAGTTATAAATGAGATTTTTCAAGAAGCAAGTGATGCAATTAATGTAGATCTGTGGAAGATTATTAATGAAGATCAAGAGTTATTAAACCTTACAGAGAATACTCAGCCAGCAATGCTTGCCGCAGGCTATGCAACTTATAAAGTTTTAGCAAATGAAGTTAGTTTAACGCCTATTTCTATTGCTGGGCACAGTCTAGGTGAATATACGGCTCTTGTAGCCTCTGGATCTTTATGCTTTTTTGATGCTGTTCAATTAGTCAGAAAAAGGGCTGAACTAATGCAGGCAGCTGTGCCAAGTGGCTCAGGCTCTATGGCCGCTATATTAGGTCTTGATGATCAAAAAGTTATTGAAATATGCTCTATTGCTAATGAAGTTGGTGTAGTTGAAGCTGTGAACTTTAATTCACCAGGTCAAGTAGTTATTGCTGGAGAAAAATTGGCAGTAGTAAGCGCATGTGAGTTAATGAAAGAGGCTGGCGCAAAGCGTACTTTGGTCCTTCCAGTAAGCGTTCCATCACACTGTTCACTTATGAAAGATGCTGCAATGGATTTTAAGTACTCAGTTGATAATATTAATTTTCAAATGGGGAGTGAGAAAGTTCTTCATAATGTTGATGCGGATTATTCAAGTAATATTAAAGAGATAAAATCAAAATTGGTTGAGCAGCTTCATAAGCCCGTTCTCTGGACTTCAATAGTTCAAGAAATGAAAAGCTCAGGGGTAGAAAAACTTATTGAGGCTGGACCTGGAAAAGTATTGGCTGGACTAACAAGGCGTATTGATAAGTCTCTTAGTGGTTCAGCTATAATAGATGTCACTTCATTAAAATCTACTATCGAGGAAATATCAAATGCTTAAAGAAAAATTAGTCCTTGTAACAGGTGCAAGCAGGGGAATTGGCAGAGCTATTGCATTAACATTAGGCGATGCTGGAGCTACTGTAATAGGAACAGCAACAAGTGATGAGGGGGCTGCAAATATTTCTACAACATTTACTGAAAATAACATTCTTGGTAAAGGCATGAAACTTAATGTTACTGATAATGATCAAATTTCTGCTCTTATAAAGAGCATTACTGAAGATTACGGCTCTGTAGATATACTTATTAATAATGCTGGCATAACTCGTGATAATATTCTTGTTCGAATGAAAGAGGATGAGTGGGATGATATTATTAATACTAATCTTTCTTCTGTTTATAAGATGTCAAAGTCTGTACTGCGAGGTATGATTAAAAAAAGATCTGGGCGAATTATCTCTATTACTTCAGTTGTAGGCTCTATGGGTAATGCTGGACAATCAAATTATGCTGCCGCTAAGGCTGGAATTATGGGTTTTACTAAGTCATTGGCGCGAGAAGTTGGAGTTCGAGGAATTACAGTGAATGCAATTGCTCCAGGTTTTATAAAAACTGATATGACTGATGCTCTCCCTGATGAGCAAAAAGAGGCTTTAGCATCTCAAATCCCGTTGGCTCGATTGGGCACGGTTGATGAGATCGCTCAATCTGTATTGTTCCTTGCTGGTGAGAGTGGCTCCTATATTACCGCTCAGACTTTACATGTTAATGGCGGGATGTTCGCGCCATAAGGCCAGTCATTAAATATTTTTTTAAGTTATAAATTTATCGACGTGAGTTAAAAAAATTCTTAAGTAGCTGTTTGCTTTCATTCTCTAGCACTCCACTAGCCAGATCAATTTTATGGTTAAAACAGCTTGCTTCCATAAAGTTTTCTGATGAACCACAAACACCCGTTTTTGGGTCATGAGCACCAAAGACAACGCGCTCAATCCTTGCGTGCATTATTGCTCCCAGACACATAGCGCATGGCTCTAAAGTAACGTAGAGTGTAGTTCCAGGTAGACGGTAATTTTTTAGCTCTTCACCTGCAGCCCTTATTAATTGAATTTCAGCGTGAGCTGTTGGGTCATTTGTAGATATAGGTTTATTGTGTGCTCTTGCTATAACAAGATCATCTTTAACTAAGATAGCTCCTACCGGAACTTCACCTTCCTTTTCAGCTTTTCTAGCCTGTTCGAGTGCAAAACTCATCCATTTTTCATCTTCAATCATAAGTTGATTTTAACAAAGAGTTTAATATCTTAAAGCCAGTTTCCTGCTGAGGCTAATTTAATTGCAATAGTGAACATAATAAATGCTATTAAGCTATCAAGGATTTTCCATGAAAAAGGGCGTAGCATTATTGGCGTTAATAACCTTGCTCCATAAGCAAGGCTAAAGAAAAAAACAAAACTAGCTAATACGGCACCCAATGCAAATGTGATTTTGTTAAATCCTGAAAATTGTTGAGATATTGACCCAATAAGAATCATAGTGTCAAGATATACATGTGGGTTTAAAAAAGTTAAAACTGCAGCAACTGATATAGTTGGGAAAAGACCCTTTAAAGTTGATGCTTCAATTTCAATAGTTTTATTAGATTTAAGTGCAGACTTTAATCTTAACAAACCATATCCAGTAAGCCAAACAGCAGACAAACCAAAGAGAATATTTGAATTTTGGCTAATGAAATTATTTAAAAAAAATGATATACCTGCAACACCAATGTAAATTAGCAGAGCATCAGAAAGTGCACAAAATAAAGCTACGTAAAAGACATGTTGACCAAGAATACCTTGTCTTAGAACAAAAGTGTTCTGAGCTCCAATGGCTACGATTAAAGAAAATCCAAGAAAAAAACCAGTTAAAAAAGACTGTATCAAAGTGTAATACCTATTTTGTTTGCATTTCTACTCATTCCCACTCAATTATTACACACTTATAAGTCATTGATTTAAATATAATTTTTTAATACTTATCAAGTGCTTCTCAAGTTTAATGGTGTCACCAAACTTTATAAAAAGATTCAAAATGCATTTCTCTATCATTTTTAAACATTCCAGCAGTTTCGTCCATAAATTTATTTCTATCAATTCTTGTTTTAAAAACCCATATACAAACTGTATCTTTACTATGATAAATTGCTTTTAATTCATCATCAATATCGCATATTTCTTGAGGTATTTCTGTCTTAATACAAATCATATCTACTCCCACTCAATAGTAGATGGTGGTTTCCCTGAAATATCGTATACCACTCTTGAGACTCGTGAAATTTCATTCATGATGCGATTAGAGACATGATCTAAAAAGTCATATGGAAGTCTTGCCCAGCGTGCAGTCATAAAATCCACAGTCTCCACAGCGCGAAGTGCTATAACAAAGTCATATCTTCTTTCATCTCCAGTAACTCCAACTGACTTAACTGGAAGGAATACTGCAAAGGCTTGATCAACCTTGTCATACAAGCCTTGATTATTAAGTTCTTCCATGAAAATATAATCTGCCTTTCTTAAGATTTCAGCGTACTCTTTTTTAACTTGACCGAGAATTCTAACACCAAGTCCTGGTCCAGGGAAAGGGTGGCGATAGAGCATTTTTTCTGGAAGACCAAGCTTTACTCCAATCTCCCTTACTTCATCTTTAAATAACTCCTTTAGTGGCTCAACCAGTTCGAACTGCATATTATCAGGGAGCCCACCAACATTATGATGAGATTTGATAACTTTAGCTTTGCCCGAAGCGGCTCCTGCGGACTCAATAACATCTGGATAAATGGTGCCTTGGGCGAGAAACTTAATGTCTTTTATTTTTTGCGCTTCTTGATCAAATATTTCAATAAAAGCTCCGCCTATTATTTTTCTTTTTAACTCAGGATCAACCTCATCTGAAAGTTGATCATAAAAGTACTCTTGAGCATCAGCCCTTATAACATTAACACCAAGATTTTGAGAGAAAGTCTTCATTACCTCGTCACCTTCATTAAGCCTTAGTAAGCCGTTATCTACAAAAACACAGGTTAGTTGGTCACCAATAGATTTGTGGAGAAGCATTGCTACAACCGAGGAGTCAACACCGCCTGAGAGACCTAAGAGAACTTTTTTATCACCTACTTGAGATTTTATTTTTTCTAATAAGCTATCGATAATATTTTCCGTAGTCCAACTCTTTTCACACTTACAAATAGTTGTTATAAACCTTTCTAAAATTTGAATTCCTTTTTTTGTGTGGGTGACTTCTGGATGAAATTGCAGCCCAAAGTAGTTCTTTTTACTGTTTGCAAAGCCTGCGATTGGGCAGCTATCAGTTGATGCAATTAATTCAAAGTCTTTTGGTAGTTTTGTTACCTCTATCCCATGGCTCATCCATACATCTAATAGGCCATGGCCCTGTGAATTAATTTCATCATTAATATCAGTTAAAAGGTTTGAGTGATTTCTAGCCCTAATTTGAGCGAACCCAAATTCTGCTTTTTTAGAGCTTTTGGCTTCGCCTCCAAGCTGGACTGCCATTGTTTGCATTCCGTAACATATCCCTAATATTGGTACTTTTAAATTAAATATAATATTTGGCGCTCGTGCTGAATCGTTTTGACTCACTGTATCGGGACCGCCGGAGAGAATAATGCCACTAGGGTTAAATTTTTCAATAAAATGGGGGTTGACATCATATGGGACTAATTCGCAGTAAACGCCTATTTCTCTCACTCGTCTTGCAATGAGTTGGGTATATTGTGATCCAAAATCAATTATCAAGATTTTATTTTGTTGTAAGTTAGTCATAAAAGATATGCTTTTAAAAACAGTTATTAATACTTTATATTTTAATGAAAATTAGAGATCGTTACATTACTAAAACACTTTTAAGCTATACAATAATTGTTCTTGTGGTTTGGACTAGTATCTACAGTTTTTTTAACTTTTTAGCAGAGTTAAATAGTGTTGAAAAAGATGGCTATACAATCCTTTCTGCGCTTACTTATATTATTCTTCAGTTGCCAGAAGTTGTTTATAAGCAAGCATCGCCAATAATATTATTGGGCTGTATTTTAGGTATGGGGCACTTAGCTACAACTGGGCAGCTTCTTATTTTTCGAGTGTCTGGCGCTTCTATATTAAAAGTTACATTGCTTACTTTAAAAAATTCTCTTATCTTTGTACTTTTTTTCATTTGTATAGGGGAGTTTTTAGCTCCAATTTCAAGTAATCTTGCTAAAAGTAGCAAGTCAAATGCTATGGGAAGTTCTAGTATATCCTTTAATCAAGACGGTTTTTGGATTAGAGATGGCGATAATTTTATTAATGTTAAAAAAAATATTGATGGTACATTATTTAGCGGTATTACAGTTATTGAAGTTAACTCATCGGATAAGATTGAAAGAGTTATTAAGTCAGAAACTGCTATATTTGATGGCAATACTTTAGATATGAGTGGCAGTGAGATTTTTTCTATTGATGAGTCAAGTTCTTTTGAGGGTATTTCATTAAAAGAGCGAAATTCATATGATAAAACAGTTTCATTTGATCAGGATTTGATAGATAGTCTAGAAAAAGAGCCTGAAGATCTTTCAACTTGGACCCTTGTTAAGCAGATTCGATTTTTGTCTGATAATAAATTACGCTCAGGTATTTTTGAGGTGGAACTATATAAGCGTTTAATTCAACCCATTACTCTTGTGGCAATGATTTTACTTGCAATGTTATTTATCTTTGGATCTACAAGGGACGTAACCTTGGGTAGAAAAATATTTTTTGGAGTAGCGCTTGGATTGTCATTTGAAATGTTGTCAAGAGTTGCTAGCGCAATGGCACTAAGTTTGGACTTTAGCCCTTTATTGAGCTCTATATTGCCATCTATTGTGGTCATGTTTATTTCAATAATTTTATTATTACAAAAATCTTTTAGCTAATCAAATGATTCAGAATAATTTAAAAACTGTAAAGCAAAAACTAAAAATACCTAATCGATTTGACGTTATTTTGATAAATGATGATTACACTTCAATGGAGTTTGTAGTAGATGTATTGCGGAGATTTTTTCATAAAGAGTTTCAAGCTGCTGAAGCAATTATGCTTAAAATTCATATAGATGGAGAGGCTGTATGTGGATCATATTCTTATGATGTTGCACAAACAAAAGTTAAACAAGTGATTGGTTATTCTAGAGAAAATGATCAGCCACTGATGGCTGTATTAAGGGAGCTAGGTATATAATTTTTTTTAATTTAATGCCTATTGAGATGATAAAATTTTATTACTGTATAAAATTAAATAAGGAAGAAAAATGTTAATCAAATCTATTGAATCACTAGATAAAGGTTTAAATATTTTTTGGAATGATGATTCCTTGAGTTGCTATCCTTGGTTTTGGCTTAGAGACCATAGTGAAAGCAAAGAAGACTTACATCCAGATACTAAGCAGCGTCAGATTGATTCATTTAGTGAGCCACTAAATAATACTGTTAACGACATATGGCTTGACGGTTCTTCTGAAAGTATTTTTATTAAATGGAGTGATCAATCTGAGAGTAGTCTTTCTTTTGAGTTACTTAAAACCATGTCAGTGCCAAGCCATCCTCAGTCATATACATTGAATTCCAACAATGTATGGAATTCCTCAAATGAAATTAAAGACTTCCCTGAAATAACCTATCAGGAGCTTATGAGTGATGGAGGTATAAAAACTTGGCTAAATCATATTCAAAGAGTTGGCTTTGCTTTAGTAACAGAGACTCCTGAAACTCCAGAGGTAACAAAAGAACTTATGGAGAGAATGGCTTATATCAGAAACTCTATTTTTGGAGGCTTTTCTGTTTGGGATAATAAGCTTGAAAATCCTGATGATACTGCCTTTACATCACTAGCTATTGAGCCTCATACAGATGGAACATATGTTCATGACGCGCCAGGACTTCAAACTTTGCACTGCATAAAAAGAGATTCTATTGGCGGTGAAAATCAATTAATTGATGGCCTTGCAATTGCAGAAAAGATGAGATACGAGCATCCTGAGGCATTTAATATTCTGTGTAATGTTAATATTCCTGGGCGCTACATCAAGCCAGATACTTATTTAGAGGCGCATCGACCCTTATTCCGTGTCAATGATAGTGGTGACGTTATTCAAGTAAGCTTTAATAATCATGACCGTGCGCCTTTTAGGCTGGAAAACGATCTAATGGTTAAGTTTTATGATGCTTATAAAATATTTCATAATCTAGCAAATGACTCAAGTCGCCAATTTGAGTTTATGTTGGATCCTGGAAAAGTGTTAACGTTTGATAACTGGAGGCTTCTTCATGCGCGTTCATCTTTGACAGGCTATCGCCAACTATGTGGTGGCTATCATAACAGGGAAGATTTTGAAAGTAAATTGAGATCTATCTAACTATTTATTTAAGATTAATTTGAATTTTATTTTGATTCAAATTGCCAATAGTGGTGTTAAAATTAAGTATTAATTGAGTTAATAACAAATACAGTATTTTATGATTGAACAAGGATTACAGCAAGAGATTAATATGGTGATGACTGAGGCTAGAAATCGCCGCCTTGAGTTTGTAACGGTGGAGCATTTATTGCTAGCCCTTCTTAATATGGATGAAGTTATTGCATTTCTTCGAGGAAAGAAAGTCAACATCGATGAACTTCGCGCTGAACTTGATCAATATATCGACTCTCACACTCCTATTATCTCTGAAGATGCTGAAATAGATATCGTTCCAACAGTAGGCTTTCAAAGAGTTCTTCAAAGGAGTGTTTATCAAGCGCAGTCTGCTCAAAAAAATTCTGTTAACGCGATGAATGTTTTTGTCAGTATTTTTTCTGAAAAAGAATCGCATGCTGTCTATATGCTTAAATTAAATAATATTTCCAGGTTGGATGTTATGGAGGGGATTTCTTCTCATCTAGCTGACAATCCAGTTGAAGAAACAAAAAAAGTTGAAGGTGATAAGCAAGCTAAGCCGTCTTCTCTTGAATCTTTTACAACTAATTTGTGTGAAAAAGCCAGACTTGGTGAAATTGATCCTCTTCTTGGCAGGGAGGAAGAAGTTCTTAGAACGGTACAAATTTTATCAAGACGGCGTAAAAATAACCCATTACTTGTTGGGCAAGCTGGTGTTGGTAAGACTGCAATTGCTCAAGGCCTAGCTAAGAGGATTGTAGATGGACAGGTCCCTGAAGTTCTAAAAAATACAACGATATATTCTCTAGATGTTGGCGTACTAATTGCGGGCACAAAGTATAGGGGTGATTTTGAAAAGCGATTAAAGTCAGTGCTTACAGATTTAGAAAAAGATAAAAATTCAGTGCTTTTTATTGATGAAATTCATACTTTAATTGGTGCAGGAAGTGTTTCTGGTGGCTCCTTGGATGCATCTAACCTTCTTAAACCAGCGCTTGCAGATGGCTCACTTAAGTGCATAGGATCTACAACGTATAATGAATACCGTAAGATTTTTGAAAAAGATCATGCGCTCACAAGGCGTTTTCAAAAAGTGGATATTGAGGAACCTTCAGTTGAAGATACAATCAAAATTTTGCATGGTTTAAAAAAATATTATCAAGCTCATCATAAGGTTAAATATTCAGCTGCATCTTTAGTTTCTGCAGCAGAGTTAACGCATCGACATATTGGAGACAGGCGCCTTCCAGATAAAGCGATAGACGTCATTGATGAGGTTGGTGCGCTTCAGCAAATACTTCCTAAATCAAAGCGTAAAGTCAATATTGGTGTTCCTGATATCGAAAATATTGTTGCTAAGTTAGCCCGCATTCCTTCTCGACAAGTTACTAGTGATGATAAATCTTTACTTAAAAGCCTAGAGAGTGATCTTAAGTTAGGTGTTTTTGGTCAAGATAGTGCAGTTGAGTCTTTATCAACCGCTATAAAGCTTTCTCGCTCTGGACTTTCTCCAGTTGAGCAGCCAATGGGCTCTTTTTTATTTGCTGGCCCCACAGGAGTCGGTAAAACTGAAATTTGTAAGCAGCTATCAAGGATTATGGGCGTTAAATTATTGAGATTTGATATGTCTGAATATATGGAGAGGCATGCTATTTCTAAACTTATAGGCTCTCCTCCCGGCTACGTTGGATACGACGAAGGAGGTCTATTAACTGAGGCAGTAAATAGCAATCCTTATGCGGTTCTTTTATTGGATGAGATTGAGAAGGCGCATCCTGATATTTTCAATATCCTATTACAAGTCATGGATCATGGAAAGCTTACTGATGCTAATGGCCGTGAAGTTGACTTTAGTAATGTGATTCTTGTTATGACTTCTAATGTAGGCGCTCAAAACGTTCAAAGAGCCTCCATTGGATTTAATGAGCAAGATCATTCCCTTGATTACGAAGGTGAGCTTAAAAAGATATTTACACCAGAATTCAGAAACCGCCTCTCAGAAATTATTTACTTTAATAAACTTAATGAAGAGGTTGTTGTCTATGTAGTCAATAAATTTCTTTTTGAGCTTGAGGATGTTCTTGAAAAAAAGAATGTTTCATTGATTGTTTCAGATGCAGCTCGAAAATGGTTTGCCGAAAATGGCTATGACTCTATGATGGGCGCCCGTCCAATGATGAGATTAATTGAAAGAGAGGTGCGTAAACCTCTCGCTGATGAACTTCTTTTTGGTAAGCTAAGCTCTGGTGGAACTGTTAAAGTAGGTGTTAGTAAAGATAAGATTGCTTTAACTATTAGTTAATGAGAATTCTTATAAGTAATGATGATGGCTACCAGGCCAAGGGCATCAAACAGCTTACAAAATCTCTGAGTGAAATTGCAGAAGTAATTGTTGTTGCTCCAAGTGAGAATAAGTCTGCAGCAAGTAGCTCATTAACTCTTGGAAGGCCATTAAAACCAATTCAAATTGAGAAAAATATTTATGCAATCGATGCAACGCCTACTGATTGTGTTCATTTGGCATTATGTGGTTTTATAAAGGAGTCGATTGATTTAGTGGTAACTGGTATTAATTTTGGTGCCAACCTGGGGGACGATACCATCTATTCTGGAACCGTTGCTGGAGCTATAGAAGGGCGATTTTTAGGACTTCCATCAATTGCAATGTCTTTAGCTAGTTGGGAGTGTAATCACTTCGAAACAGCGGGAGAAATTGCTAAGAGATTAGTTACCCAAATTGATAAATCTGAACTATTTTACAACACCATTATTAATGTTAATGTTCCAGATATTCCTCTTAGCGAAATTCAAGGTATTAAGAGTACTCGCTTAGGAAGCAGGCATAAATCTGAACCAAGTATCAAGGATAAAGAGGATACATCTCTTTATTGGATTGGTGAAAATGGGAAGGAAGCCGACAACTCAGAGGGCACAGATTTTCATGCAATTTCCAATAACTTTGTTTCAGTAACTCCTCTTCAGATTGATACAACTAAGCATTCTGAAGTAAAGCGAGTGAATGACTGGCTTCAAAAAATGGATTATTGATTCCAGGTGTCTCTCAATCCAACCGTTTTATTCAATACTAGTCCCTCAGATTCACTATCTCTGCAAAAATAACCCTCTCTCTCAAACTGGTATACCATTTCAGGTTTTGCTTGTGATAAATTTGGCTCCGCAAAGCCATATTTAGTCTTAAGTGAGTTCGGGTTAAGTGTCGAAGATAGGTCATCGAATTTGGCCGGGTTTGGGTCTAAAAAAAGGCGATCATATATTCTAAATTCGGCGCTAATAGCTTTGCTCGATTCAACAAAATGAATAACACCCTTAACTTTTCTTCCGTCCGATGGATTTTTCCCTAAGGTATCAGAGTCATAGCTGCAATAAATAGTTTTAACTTGACCCTCTTCATCAGTCTCAAAGTGCGTTGCTTTTATGACGTAAGCATTTCTGAGGCGAACCTCTTTATTGATTGCTAGGCGTTTATATTTATTGTTTGGCGCGACCTCTACAAAATCTTCTTTATCAATATATAGCTCACGACCAAAGAAAATTTCTCTTTCTCCCATCCCCTCATTTTGAGGGTGGATAGCAGCCTTTAGAGATTCAAGCTTGCCAGACGGGTAATTTTCAATCACTAATTTAATGGGATTAATGACGGCCATTGAGCGAGGCGCAATTGCATTGAGGTCATCTCTAATAGAGCCCTCTAAGATTGAGACATCCGTCAAGCTGTTAACTTTTGAAACTCCAACGCGCTCCGAAAAGTCTCGTATTGATGCGGGAGTATAGCCCCTTCGTCGGAGTCCTGAAATGGTCGGCATTCTTGGATCGTTCCATCCAGAAACATGATTACTATCAACCAACAGTTTCAGCTTTCTTTTGGATGTTGTTGTGTACTCCAGATTTAATCGAGAAAATTCATATTGGTGAGGGCGATCGGTTTTCTTGAATTCATCTAAGTGCTCTAATAGCCAATCATAAATTCGACGGTTATCTTGAAATTCCAAGGTGCAGAGTGAGTGTGTCACACCTTCAATAGCGTCACCAAGGCAGTGAGCAAAGTCATACATCGGATAAATACACCAGTCGTCATTTGTTTGGTGGTGTGTCTCAAAGCGAATTCGATAAAGAGTTGGGTCACGCATACACATAAAGCTAGAAGACATATCAATTTTGGCCCGCAATACGCATTCACCTTCTATAAATTCACCTTCCTTCATTTTCTTAAAGAGAGTTTGATTATGCTCAATACCACTATCACGATCAGGGCTATTTTTACCAGGCTGTTTTAGTGTTCCACGGTATTCACGAGTCTCATCCGCACTCAAAAAACAGACATATGCTAGCCCCTTAGAGATAAGCTCTTCAGCACATTTATAAAAGATATTAAAATAACTTGAGCTGTATTTGACTTCACCATTCCAATCAAAGCCAAGCCATTTTATATCTTTTTTTATTGAGTTAACGTATTCAATATCCTCTTTAGCTGGATTTGTATCATCAAACCTTAGATTGCACCATCCATCATAATCTTTGGCTGTTCCAAAGTTAATACATATTGATTTTGCATGGCCAATGTGAAGGTAGCCATTCGGCTCTGGTGGGAAGCGTGTAATAACAGAGCTATGAAGCCCAGAGTCTAAATCTGTATTAATTTGATTACGAATAAAATTCGTTGGCTTTTTTAGCGGAATGGTGTCGCTCATGGTTACATCATTTACATGTAAAATTATATGAATATTATATCATTAAACATTAGCAGTCCATGATGGAGCAATCATTAGGCCAAAAGTACTCTTAATTTGCAAATGAACAGTTATTATGGCATCAAAAAAATGAAACACTCAATACAGAGAGTGGCTTCTTATTGTAAAAATCTAATAAAAAAAGGAAGATAGTGTGAGTATTTGCGCAGTGATTATGGCAGGAGGATCTGGCACTCGATTGTGGCCATTATCGAGGGCTTCGCATCCTAAACAGTTTTTGTCACTTCATGACAATGCGACTATGCTTCAGTCTACTGTAATGAGGCTGAAAGGGTTAGATATTCAGTCACCTGTAACAATATGCAATGAAGAGCACCGTTTCTTTGTTGCAGAACAGCTCCGTGCAATCGACAAGTTGGGGCCCATTATTTTAGAGCCAGTAGGCCGGAATACTGCTCCAGCAATTGCCCTTGCAGCTTTATTAGTAGAAGATGACCCATTGTTATTAGTGCTTGCTGCTGACCATGTGATTCAAGATGAAGCTGCTTTTACTAGTGCTGTGTATGCTGCTATTCCGTTGGCTGAGTCTGGTAAGCTTGTGACTTTTGGAATAGAGCCAAATGAGCCACATACAGGCTATGGTTATATTAAAAGAGGTGAACAGAAAGATGCCGGTTTTGCTGTAGATCAGTTTGTAGAGAAGCCATCCGTTGAGATAGCTGAAAATTATGTTAGCTCGGGAGATTATTACTGGAATAGTGGAATCTTTCTTTTTAAAACCAGTAAGTATTTGGAAGAGTTAAAGAACTTTCGTCCCGATATTTATGAAGCCTGTGAATCTTCAGTAGCAGATATGCAAACAGATTTAGATTTTTTGAGAGTTGATAAAGAAAAGTTTGAATCATGCCCCAGTGAATCCGCTGACTATGCTGTTATGGAAAAAACTAAAGATGCTGTGGTTGTTCCATTGGATGCGGGCTGGAGTGATATAGGCTCTTGGTCGTCACTCTGGGATATTAGTGAAAAGGATGTTAATGGAAATGTCACTCAAGGTGATGTTATGCTTCATAGTTCGAATAATTCCTATGTCAGAACTGATGGTAAATTAGTTGCTGCTATTGGTGTAGATGATTTGGTTATTGTTTCTACTAAAGATGTACTAATGGTCTCTCACAAAGACAGCGTTCAGGATATAAAGACTATAGTAGATAAATTAAAAACCAGTTCACGCAATGAATGGAAGCTTCATCGTGAGGTTTATCGCCCATGGGGTAAGTATGATTTAATTGATACTGGTGATCATTATCAGGCTAAACGAATTACAGTAAAGCCTGGCGCGAAACTAAGCGTTCAAATGCATAATCATCGAGCTGAGCATTGGATTGTAGTGTCTGGTGAGGCTAGGGTGACTAATGGTGATAAAACCTTTTTACTTTCTGAAAATGAATCTACATATATACCAGTTGGGGTTGTTCATGCACTTGAAAATCCTGGAAAAGAAGAGCTTAAGTTAATAGAGATTCAGTCGGGCAGCTATCTGGGTGAGGATGATATTGTTCGCTTTGAAGATATCTATGATCGCCTCTCAAAGTAAACTAAATTAATTACTGTTTTTATTGGAAACTAAATGATCAAAAAAACAAAAATTTATATCGCTGGACACCAAGGTATGGTGGGTTCTGCTATTGTTCGAAAGCTTAAGAGTCTCGGATACAATAATATATTGACGCGTTCACATGATGAGCTTGATTTAACAAATCAAACTCAAGTTCAAAATTTTTTTGCAGCTGATAAGCCAGATCAAGTTTATTTATGCGCAGCGAAAGTTGGTGGTATTCATGCGAATAATACTTTTCCTGCTGAATTTATATATGACAATTTAATGATCGAGTCCAATGTCATTCATAATGCTTGGAAGGCTGGGGTTAAAAAACTACTTTTCCTAGGCTCAAGTTGTATCTATCCAAAACTTCCTGATCAAATTATTAAAGAAAATGCAATGCTAAGTGGTAAGGTAGAGCCAACTAATGAGCCTTATGCAGTTGCGAAGATTGCAGGTATCAAATTGTGTGAAAGCTATAATCGTCAATACCGACAAAGTCATGGGACTGACTATCGCAGCGTCATACCCACAAGTCTTTATGGGCCAGGTGATAATTACCACTCAGAAAATAGTCATGTAATTCCAGCTTTAATTCGTAAAATTCATGAGGCTAAGATTCATCAGCTACCTGAAGTTGTGGTTTGGGGTTCGGGCCGACCTAGAAGAGAGTTCGTATATATTGATGATATGTCAGCAGCCATTATTCATGTTATGAATTTAGATTTAGCTCAATATAGGGAGCATACAGAGGATATGGTTAGTCATATTAATATTGGATTTGGGGATGATGTTGCCATCAAAGAACTTGCTAAAAAATTGGTTAAAATTGTAGGGTATAAAGGTAAACTAATTTTTGATTTAAACAAGCCTGATGGTGTTCTTCGTAAATTAATGGATAGCTCACTCATTGAATCTCTTGGCTGGAGAGCCACTGTTAGCTTAGAAGATGGACTTGCCCTTACTTATGCTGATTATTTAAAAAATAAGAGCCTATTGAGGTCAGATTAGTCTTATAAAATTGGAATGTATGAATAATAAGAAAATTGCATTGATTACTGGTATTACTGGGCAAGATGGCTCTTATTTGGCAGAGTTACTCTTGGAGAAGGGGTATGAAGTGCATGGTATAAAACGCCGCTCAAGTTCATTCAATACTCAGCGTCTTGATCATATTTATCAGGATCCACACGATGATAATTTAAATTTAAAATTACATTATGGCGACTTGACCGACTCAAGTAACTTAATCCGTATTATTCAAGAAGTAAAGCCTGATGAAATATATAATTTGGGCGCTCAGAGTCATGTAGCTGTTAGCTTTGATAGTCCAGAGTATACCGCCGACGTGGATGCTTTGGGCGCGCTGAGAATTTTGGAGGCAATTAGAATTCTAGGTCTTGAAAAACAAACAAGATATTATCAAGCATCAACTTCTGAGTTATATGGTGAAGTTCAAGAATCTCCTCAAACAGAAACAACACCTTTTAATCCCCAAAGCCCATATGCGGTTGCTAAGCTATACGCCTATTGGATTGTTGAAAATTATAGAAAGGCCTATGGAATCTATGCATGTAATGGAATTCTTTTTAATCATGAAAGCCCGAGGCGAGGTGAAACTTTCGTTACAAGAAAGATAACTCGTGGGCTTACAAATATTGCAGTAGGGTTGGAAAAGTGTTTGTATATGGGTAATTTAGATGCACTTCGTGACTGGGGTCACGCACGTGATTATGTTCGCATGCAGTGGATGATGTTGCAGCAGGATTATCCAGAAGACTTTGTAATTGCAACGGGAATTCAATATAGTGTTCGTGATTTTATACTGTGGTCTGCAAAAGAATTAGGATTGATAATAGAGTTTGAAGGCAAAGGCTTAAATGAGTTAGGAGTTGTTAGAAAAATTCAAGGCGATAGATATCCATCTTTATCGGTTGGAGATGTAATTATAAAAATCGACAAGAGGTACTTTAGGCCTCTTGAAGTTAAAACTTTGCTAGGGGATCCGACAAAAGCAAAAAAGGTTCTTGGTTGGAGCCCACAAGTTTCAGCCCAGGAAATGTGCGCTGAAATGGTAGCATCAGATCTGGAGTTAGCTCGAAAAACAACTATGATATTAGAAAATGATTTCTCTGCTTAGATTATCAAAAGTCAACTCATTTATCATCGAGAAATTCTATAGTCTGTAAAAATAATTTTAATTACAAAAAGATATCAATCTATTATGGGACAATCATCAAGTCAAAACTATTCTAAAGTTGTAAATACACTTATTTTTATTTTTCCAATCGTTATTATTACATTGCAGGTTGTTGGTGATCTAGTTTTACTTATCCTGGCAATGATGGGCATATATGTAGCTATTTCACAAAAATTATCACCATTTATTATTAAGGATATTAAAGTTTTTTCTTATCTAGCTATAGTGTATTTTTCAGCTGTTTGTTTATCAGTACTTTTTTCAGGTCAGGCGGCAGAGCTGGCACATTATATACCCAGAGATCTTGCTTTTTTATTTGCACCTTTTATTGCACTTGCAATGTTCAAGGCAGAAATTAATATGAACTACTTAATAGTTGGGACTAAAGTTGCATTATTGGTTATGGGGGGCGTTGTTATTTATCACGGGGGAGGGCGAGGAACTGGTGTAATTAATCCAGCTGTATTTGGCAATCTTGCAGTTATAGTGTTTTTTATTGCTCTTGTTTTTCCTTATTATGATTCATTAAAGCACAAAGTATTCAGTCTTGTCGCATTATTATTTGGTTTAGTGGCAATAATAGGGTCAGGCACTCGCGGCGCCTGGTTATCATTTTTGTTATTATTTGCTACTTATTTGTACTTTTTTTACAAAAAACAAACTAAATTAACTTCAAAATCAATAATTATTATAGTTCTCATTATTGCCTCTATAGTTACTTTTGCTAGTTTTAACCAATCTATAAAGAATAGATCACAGGTAGCATATACAGAAATTGACAACTGGATGTCGGGAGATACTTCTCCTAACTCTGTAGGTATACGACTTGATATGTATGAAAAAGCAATTGACAACATAAAAAATGTACCTTTCTTTGGCCATGGATATCGCACCTCAAATATTATAATATTTCAAAATGATTTGAGCGCCATGGGAAGAATATCAGTAGGGTTTAACCACCTTCATAATGCTTACTTAACAAACTATTACAATGGTGGTATTGTTTTACTGAGCGCTCTTTTGTTATTACTATTTGTTCCGCTGAAACTATTTATAAAAGCAAATAGTCAAAACCGTGAAAATCCTGTATTTATTGCTGGTGTATTGCTAACACTTGGGTATATGTCTATCGGTATGGTTAATATTTTATTAGGCGACACATATATGAACGGATTCTATGTATTCTTTTTAGCTATTTTTATGCTTCTAGATGCTAAGTCCGTAAAAATACCATCAACGTGAAAACTGCTTCTCATTCATGTAAAAAATAATATTTTTTAACTTAACGATTGATATCATAATGAATCATAGAGATTTGATAAGGCAATTATTACTAACATCCGGTAAATCCATTACTGATGCCACGGATATAAAAGACCTTGAGCGCTTTATTGAAAAATTTCGCCCCAAATCAGTAGGAAAAGAACTTATCCGTGTCGGCGGAAAGGGTGATGGTGCTTATTTACTGCCTGATGATTTATCTGGCATTAGCGCGTGCTTTTCTCCAGGTGTTGATGTGTCGTCAACGTTTGAAGAAGAGCTTGCCGAGAGTTACGGTATAGATTCATTTATGGTTGATTTTTCAGTTGATAAGCCACCAATTGAAAACAAACACTTTCACTTTGAAAAAAAATTTCTAGGAAATAAAAATAATGAAAAATTTATCAGACTAGAAGATTGGGTAAAAAACAACATTAATGATAATTCTGACTTGCTTTTACAAATGGATATTGAAGGTGCAGAATATGAGGTGATTATTGACACCCCCCTCGAAATATTCAAAAAATTCCGTATCATGGCAATTGAATTCCACTCTCTTGATATGATTTTCAATAAAAACTCTTTTAAGATCGTTGAAGCGTTATTTGAAAAACTCAGTAATGATTTTACGGTTGCCCATATACATCCAAATAATTCACGCCCAATTATTAATAAGAACTCAATAAATATTCCAGAACTCTTAGAATTTACTTTCTTGCGAAATGATCGGGTTGAGTTAAATGACGAAAAATTACAGTTTCCACATGCATTAGATGAAAAGTGTGCGCCTCATCGCCCACCTAGGCATTTACCAAAATGTTGGTGGAGTTAGTCTTGTTAAATTCTAAATAATGGTGGAGTAAAATTATTTAAACGCCTTAAGTCGGCTTCGTTGCCAAGCAATTTTTTTTACACATCTTTATTCCTAACGTAACCCTTAAATGGAATTAACCAGCAATATTTTTTAACGTCAGCAATAATTTTATAACCCAGCCTAGAGAATACATACTTTAAGCTTCTATTCTTGATTGCTTTATTTCTAGCACCCATCAAATTTGATTCAAATACGTTTAAATTTTGCCTGATTATTGTTGGAATGACACTAAAAATATCAACGTTTGCATGTCTTTTATATCTTACCCAATCATCAGCAATAAACCATGCTCTAGAGTTTGCATCAATCAATTTTTTGGCCGTTTTTCGGTTAATAATATAGCCCGAACTATCCCAAGATTGAACGACTTGCACAACTTTATAGTTAGCACTCAAATTTATTAAATTTTTATTTAAGTATGAAATTACTGGGGTTAATAAATATACTTGGGGTTTATTTCTATCAATTATTTTTGTAATTAGATTGATGACATGATTAAATTCATCAGCAATAAAATCAGCATCATCTTCCAAAATAATTGCAATATTATTTTCAGAGTCTAAAAATTTTTCATAACAAAGTATGTGATTGAGTGTACTTGCTAACTCTCCTCGAGTTAGATCCCTTCCCAAAGCATCTATCGTTCTTTTTGAATCGTGATTATTCTTAATTGCAGTATGTGTTAATTCAATATCGTCATTAATAGACATAAATTGAAATTGAAATGGCGTTTTTCCAAGAAGTTCAGTCAGCATTTTTCTTCTTTCGAAATTTTTGTCTGGATTCATGATGTATATAATAATTTTCATTCTAGTGCCTTAGGCATGTTATAAGTGTGGGAAGATTCCCTTATATGTCTTTTCAATAGACAAAATGTTGTCAATTGAATCTTGCTTGTTTTTTCTCCAATTTGATACTTCATCAGCAACAAATAGGCCATTAATTTCCTGGTCTATATTGGTTACTTTGAATCTTGCATAATTAGTCACATTCACTATGGTGCTCCTGGTGAAATCGCTCACGTGAGCTATATGAAAGTATCTCCTTAGATCGTTTTTATAATCCCCCTTGAGCTGTATCCTATCTCAATGATAGATAAGTCAGCTAGTTTTTCTGAAAGGCTATTATTAAGAAAATAATCTAGATATTTTTTTTGCCTTATCACTTTGCTCTTTAATAACATCCCCATAGTTTACTGTTTCACTTTTAAGGTAGAGCGGACAGTAGTGATAACTATAGAACTCCTCATGAAACTCTCTTGAGACTGATGGATACGTTTGGATTAGGCCACATTCATTACAGAACTGTTTTTTTTAGGTCAAATCCATAGCGATCGCCTTCACTAACAAGAGTGAAATTTTTACTTTCACATAGACTGCAACCACCACTCACTAGCCCAAATTTTTTATATAGAGCGATAATCTTACTGATTTTTTTGCGCCTACTTCGTAAGGTACGATTGACCCAAGCAAAGGCCGGCCCAAACCTGTAGTATTCCAATATCCTACTAGACATTGAAATCACTATTTCGAATTGATATATAGCGCCTCTGTGATTTGGTTAATATGTATAACTGCCTCAAAGCCAGTTTTAATTGATAGAACAATCTCTTTAAAATAAAGTAGGTACCGCCCCTGTAATTGTCACGGACACTAACTGTTGAGCTGGAGAATACTTTGAGATATGGAATTTGCACATTGTAATTATTACACTGGTCATATTGAATTATAGGCGACGGCTCAACTTGATATGCATTTAGGGTATGGCAGGAAGTTATATGAGCATCAGCCAGCCCAATGCCATTATTTTTTTCGAGTTGAATGAGTTTATTCGCCCCTGATGGCCACAATATATAGCCAGCTGCACCATTTCTATCTTGGTAAAGCCTTATCAATTTTGAATTGCAACTAATATCTATGTGTGACCTTGAAACAAATTTTTTTCTGTATGCGTTCTCTAGATTTATTAAGTCGCTATTCTCGATATCATTGAGATTATCAAGCAGTTCTGGTACACAAAGAGACAGCAGGGCATCGTCCTCTAAAATAAGTGCAGGCTTTCGACTTTTGATTACCCTGTCCCAGGCTGACCTATGGGAGTAGTAGCAAGCAACCTCAGTTTTTCTTAAGGGCCTTTGCCAGTCAAAATAATGTTTTTTATAGGTAGCCTCACTGATATCCTCAACAGATGTAGCATCCAGAATTGTATATTCTAGCCCTAGTTTAGTAAGCTGGTCTTTTTGGAATTTACGACGCTCAACGGCATCAGGTAAATTAATAAGAAATATCTGCACCTACCACCAGCCCGTTTTGTTTCTTCTGTGCCTATCCCTAAGCCGCTTGAAAACGGTGTCATGCTCCTGCAGTCGAAGAAATATTTCAAGTAGTATCGCACCAGCAGTATTTATTTTTGCCACCTTGTCAATCCTCCATCTCATATTTCTAAGGGTATCATCTGTTCCTATTTTAAAGACAGAGGTGCCATCAAAGAGAGGAATTCTCTCTTCATTATCCAGTTTGGTAATTTTTTCTTTATCGTCGATGAAACTGTGTGCATTCGTGATAAAGCGTTCAGACTCCTGCATCTTGACAGTATTGAGTAGACACGAGCATGCCACAGAGAGGCTTTTAATAGCGTCATCTTCTGAAAAATCTGCAAAGGTGTCGGTGGCAGATATAAGCCAGCGCGAGTTTAAGTGTTTTAATAGATAGTCTTTTTCCTCTTCCCAGAGTTGCTCAAAGATGGCAAAGTGATTTTTTGCCTCAAAATCGCGCCTAATAAGTACAATGATTTTTGCGTGCGTATAGCAGAGCTCGCTCTGACCAACAAACTCATCCCTAAGAGCCTCAAAATGCCCATCTAAGTCATTGGAGCTGCCGTGAGTGTATTGAATTTCATCACCGTCAATAATTATTTTCCTCTGCTTGGTAAAGTCAGTTGATATTTGTTCTGAAAGTTTTATCGCTCCAGAACGTCTTTTATGTCTACTTAATGAGAACCATTGTTCAAATCGCGACTTTTTTCTACGCCCCATGCTCAGTTTTCCTAGGTATTGCCACTAACCACTCTCCAAGAACCCGGCGACCTTCAGAGCAAACCAGGGCCCTGTCATTATCACTCAGTGCTGTAATCTGATCTATGTCAGACCACTGTTTTGGCTTAGATTTTACCATCTCAACATCAAAGCCCTTAAAGGAATCAATTAATGCCTTCCTCTTATTTTGGCCGTCATCAAATTTAAAATCATGGACTTCAATAATAAATGTTGACTGACTAAAGGTGTTTATAACCTCGTCAGTAAATAGCTCAAACTCACCACCCTCAATATCACACAATACTAAATTGTTAACACCAACAACGCCTTCTGGGAGCTGCTTGTAGAATTGGGAATCGGCTCTACCGTAGATACTAATGGCGCCATCCAGACGATTCAATTTTGCATTTTGATTGATGTATTTCGCTCCAAGTGGGTTCTCCTCAAAGCAGTAAGCATGGCTAACCCTCTTTTTCATGAGCATCCCAATCGGATAATAGCCATCGGCGGCGCCCAGATTCACAAGTGATTCATAGTGCTTATCTTTGATAAACTCCATCACTTCCGATTCGTACAAGCCATAAATTTTTGACGCCACATCAGCCTTGCCCCAGTGAATCTCTTCACCAAGATGCATGCCTTCAAATAGACCCCTATTAACGATGCCATTGGCTTCAATAAATAATTGCTTGGCAATCTTCTTGCGGTATTCTTTTACAAAAAATTTTAACAATGGATTCCTACTCATAATTCGATTTTTATAAAAGTTAGCTTACAATGTGATTTCTTATTATATTGTTTTTATGTGGGCAATCGATACGGATAAATGCCTATAGATTGCTATTAGATAATCATTCAGTCCAATAATCTTTAATCCAGGGTGATGGCTGAATGTGCCGATACCATTTTCCGCTATGCCCAGTAATAGCCTCAGGCGGATTGGGCAAGCCATGAAACAATATAACCCGAGCTCCTTTGGGCACTGAGGGGGCCACGAACCAGGATTTAAACCAGGACGGGCAGCACTTATACTTAAAGCTCGGGACCCAGTCATCTGACCAAAATTCTAGTTTACCAAGTTTATCAATTTCACGTGACAGATAGGCCTGTTCATGACGAACCTCATTTTTTACCTGTTCAGAGTTCTTCTCAAAGTGCTCAAGTATTTGTGGGTATTGCCCAATCTCAAATCGAAATACTGAGGAGTTCCCCTCTCTTTTCTTTGTATTTTTTTTGTCGTGTGCTATTAAAAAATCACCCGCTTGACTAAAGAATACATTCAATTTTCCAACAATTACGACGTCCAAGTCAAGAAAAAGTGTTGGCCCAGAAAGTCCGCCAAAATCTTTTTTAAATACAGTAAGCTTCCTCCAGCCGCGCTCGGGTGATCCAGGGGGAAGTTCCAGCTCTGGGAGTGCTTGTATCTCTACTTCGGGCCTGATGCCTGTACTGTTTTCAGTGAAGCAGACAAATCTGAACTTGGCGTGCATATTTCGAGACACCATTGCATAGAGGCGGTTTACGTAGTCTACTGGGAACTTGTCTCCCCATTTCATGCAAATAATATTCATTGCTTGATTGGGGTTAAGGACCCTACACTGCAGGAGAAGTTATTAATAGAACAATTTTCAGCAATAGTAAAGAGCAATTTTTTTGTATTAGAGTCGATAACGCGGTTCATCTGTTTGTATTAATAATGTTGTTTAATTATAGAGCATCATTAATTAAGCATCCATCAAGAAACACAAAAAAGGCAAAACAATCAATACTCGTTACAAGAAATAAATGGTTAAGATTTTAGGCGTTAATTCACATACTTGTAGCTCAAGTGCTCTTTAGGGGGCTTGGTAGTTATGAGTGTCACCATGCTTATAGTTAAAACGTGTTCATTGATTGAACACTAACCATAGTTATGATAGAATGACAGTTCAGAAGGGCCTCTATTGTGCAATTTTTCTTGTGTGATAGAGTGTGGTAGCCTGCCTACTATTTAATTTTTTTTAATTTCTTGTGACTAATGAATAATAAAGACATACGCCTTGATCTGCTTCGTAGATTAGAATCAAACCCTGAATACACTCAAAGAGAGCTCTCCCAAGATATGGGAGTGAGTCTGGGCAAGGTAAATTACTGTATGAAAAAACTGACTGAGAAGGGGTGGGTAAAGCTAAAAAACTTCAGTCGTAGTTCAAATAAATTGGGCTATATGTATCTCCTTACCCCCCAAGGAATAGAGCAGAAGGCAAGACTCACCACTTCATTTCTAAAAACAAAGTTGGAAGAGTTTGAAATACTAAAAGACGAGATCAGTAAGCTAAAGCTAGACGCAGAAGAAATGTCTACTGAAAGGCGATAAGAGCCATTATCGTTTTTAAAAAAAATAGTCTATCTAAAATCATCAAAGGGCCTATGTTAAAGGAATTTAAATGAAAATAGCAATAGCCGGAACCTACTATGTCAGACTTTCCAATACCATACTCCTATCCCAAAATCATGACGTTATTGCTTTTGATATCATCCCTGAGAAGATTGACAACTTAGATGACTTTAAATAAGTCAGTGATGTCATTGTTGACAATAGAATGGTAGATAAATTGAAGGATGTTAAGACTAAAGTTTATGCAAGAGATTTATTTATCAGTGATAGTTGAAAGATGAAAGAAAATAATTTTGATCTATTAAGGTTATTTGCTGCCATACAAGTTCTCCTTGTGCATGCCAATACTCATATTATGTTAGATTCTGGACATAGCTCAACAGGATTTTTTGCAGGCATATTTTCGTTATTAAGTCATATTCCAGGAGTTCCTATATTTTTCTTAATTAGTGGTTTTTTGATTTACATGAGCTATGAAAGAAATCCAAACCTAAAAGAGTATTTTGCAAATAGAATATTACGAGTCTATCCGGCGCTATATGTAAATATATTCCTCGGAATGCTTATTCTTTTTTATTTTGACTTTGTTCAGTTTAATGGTGAGTTATTTGGCTGGCTACTGGCTCAAATGAGTATTGTTCAAATCTATAATGCAGAGATGTTTAGGGGTTTTGGTGTAGGAACTATAAATGGAGTTGTGTGGACTTTATCTGTAGAGTTAGTCTTTTATATAGTATTACCATTTTTAATTTATTTGCATAATAAAAATAAATTTCTAATATATGGATTACTCTTGATTTCATATCTGATATATAACTATGACTTATCTAGCGATAAAGAAGTTTTTTACAACAAGTTGCTTGTGGTAACAATTTTTCCATATATTTTTTTATTTCTTACAGGCATGGGTTTTTACAAATATTACGACACTATAAAAAGATTTGTAAATGGAAAATTTATGTGGTGGTTTTTGTTGTTTATTGTGACCGAGGTAGTAAAAACTTATTTTATTATTGATTTTGGAGTTGTGATAAATATTTTAATATGGGTAATATTCTCTTTTATGGTATTTTCTTTTTCTTTTTCTTTTAGAAGCTTAAGTGATAGTTTGTTAAAAAGGGTCGATTTCTCCTATGGCATTTATATATATCACATGCTGATAATTAATATATTTGTGCATTTAAAGATGCTGGGAGAAATAAAGTATGTTGCAGCTGTAATCACTTTAACTATTGCATTTGGAGCAATAAGTTGGTTTTTTATAGAAAAACCATTTTTACAACTTAAAAAGAATAGTATTTTTAAAGAGATGCACAAAAACAATATACAATAAATGTGTCATGGGTGTAAGCGATATTGATAAAATTGAAAGTAATTAACCAGGTTAACTAAGTCTAAGATATTTAAACCATAAGATCCAGCCCATGCAAAAATTCACCTATTACTAAGGTGGTCAATGCTTTAAATAGATTTAGAGTTGTTGCCACATCAAAGTTATTAGCTATCCACACCGAAAAAGTATCAGTAATAACAACCTTCTTAATTTATGCGTTCAACTACTGAACCGTGTTATATAATGAACCATATTATAAATAAGGCTGTATAAATATTTACTATATTCAGCAAAATGGTAGAGTGTCTAAAAAACAGAATCAATTTCAAATTTTAAAATCTTTAGAGCAAGACTCACATTCTACTCAAAGGCAACTATCTAATAATTTAGGCGTTAGCCTTGGTAAAGTTAATTATTGCATAAAAAGTCTTATTGAAAAAGACCTCATCAAGGTTAATAATTTTAGAAATAATAAAAATAAAATCCAATACTCATATCTACTAACCCAAAAAGGAATTGAAGAAAAAGCAAAACTTACTTTGGGCTTTTTAAGAATAAAGACTCAAGAATACGATGCTCTAAAACAGGAAATTGAGAGTCTAAAGGAAGAGGCAAAGGGTATGGGCGAGGAGTCATTATGAGAATAATTCCAGTCATCCTCTCAGGCGGTTCCGGAGCACGACTTTGGGCGCTATCTCGTAAAGAGCATCCTAAGCAGTATTTACAACAATATAAATTTAACAGATATTTAATGCATAAATATAGTAAAGAAAACTTTCTAAATCAGTGGTTTTTGGTAAGGAGAAAGCTATGAAAATAGCTATTGCCGGCACCGGCTACGTTGGCCTTTCCAATGCCATGCTACTATCTCAAAATCATGAAATTTTTGCTCTTGATATTATTCCTGAGAAGATTGAGCAACTTAACAACAAAATCTCTCCTATTATAGATAAAGAAATTGAAGACTTCCTAGCTAATAAAGAGCTTAACTTTACTGCTACCCTAGACAAAGAACTGGCTTATAAAGATGCTGACTTTGTCATCATTGCTACACCCACTGATTACGATACTACCAATAACCACTTTAACACTTCATCAGTAGAGGCAGTCATACAAGATGTTATCAATATTAATCCTCAGGCAACAATGATCATTAAGTCAACCGTACCGGTTGGCTATACTCAAAGCATTAAAGGCAAGTTCAATATTGACAATATCATCTTCTCGCCAGAGTTCTTAAGAGAAGGTTTGGCACTTCATGATAATCTATACCCATCACGCATTATTGTCGGTGAGATATCAGATAGAGCCAAGCAATTTGCAGGTCTTTTAGTAGAAGGCGCTATTAAAGAAGATATTGATGTTTTGTTTATAGACTCTACTGAAGCTGAAGCAGTTAAACTTTTTAGTAATACTTACCTTGCTATGAGAGTCTCATACTTTAATGAACTAGACTCATACGCTGAAGCATATAACCTAGATTCTAAACAAATCATTGAGGGTGTGGGTCTTGACCCAAGAATTGGATCACATTACAACAACCCATCCTTTGGTTATGGTGGATACTGCTTGCCTAAAGACACCAAACAACTTAAAGCTAACTATAAAGATGTGCCCAATGTGTTAATCAGTGCCATTGTTGAAGCCAACTCAATGCGTAAAGACTTTATTGCAGATTCAATCATTAGCAAGAATCCTAAAGTGGTTGGAGTGCACCGACTTCTTATGAAGAGTGGAAGTGATAATTTTAAAGCATCCTCCGTTCAAGGTATTATGAAGCGTATTAAAGCTAAAGGCATTGAAGTGGTGATTTACGAACCTGTGTTAACACAGCAAGGTGAGAGTGAGTTTTTCCACTCTAGAGTGATTAATAACTTAAATGACTTTAAACAAATCAGTGATGTCATTGTTGCTAATAGAATGGCAGGTGAGTTAAACGATGTTAAGGATAAGGTCTATACAAGAGATTTATTTAACAATGATTACTGATTGTTATGGCAATGCTGTTTGTTGGGCAACTTCAGGCAGAACAGACTTCATGGGCTGTACAGTCATTCGTCATATTGTTTACAATCGACTCTGGCATACTCAACAGACAGTTGAAGTAATGCGAAAAAATGAATTAGCAAGAGCATCAGAATTATTGATATACAGTGATGAAGCAAAGGAATATAGATGACTGTTGTTAAGAAATTCAAAAGACGTATTAAAAAAAATGATAAAACAAATACAGCGTCTTAAGAGTCACCAAGGTTTTGTAAAATATTTTAAAAATACTTCTTGGCTTCTTTCTGAAAAAATATTCAAAGCTTTCACTGAGGTTTTTGTAGGTATTTGGATTGCAAGATATTTGGGTCCTGAACAATTTGGTTTGTTTAGTTATGCACAGAGCTTTGCCGCTCTTTTTTTGGTGCTCGCTACTTTAGGGCTTGATGGGATAGTTATCCGTGAACTTGTTAAAGATGAAAATAGGGCGGAAAAATTAATTGGAACAGCGTTTGTCTTAAAGTTAATCGGCGCTATTGTAGTATTTTTAATTTTAGCAGTTGTAGTAAATTTTACTTCAAACGATACTTATACAAATACGTTAGTTTTCATAATTGCATCAGCAACGATTTTCCAGGCGTTTAATGTTGTCGACTTTTACTTTCAGGCAAAAATACTATCCAAGTATGTCGCTTTTGTAAATACAATAGCTTTGTTTATAGGTAGTGTGGTTAAGATAGTGTTAATCTTAAATGAAGCGCCACTTATTGCTTTTGCTTGGGTTGTTCTTTTTGAAAGTGTTGTTTTGGCTATAGGGTTTATTTATATCTATATTAAAAAAAATACAACATCTAGCATCCAACATTTGTCTTTTAATACATTAACTGCTATCGATTTATTGCGAGACAGCTGGCCTTTGATTTTGAGCGGTATAGTGACTTCAATTTATATGAGAATAGATCAGGTTATGATAAAAGAGATACTTAACACCGAGGCAGTAGGGCAGTATGCGGCTGCAGTTAGGCTAAGTGAGGCTTGGTATGTTATTCCAGTGGTTGTCGCATCTTCACTATTTCCTGCAATTGTGAATGCCAAAAAACAAAATGAAGAGTTATATTATTTGAGACTTCAAAAGCTTTATAGTTTGATGACATGGACAGCAATTACTATAGCAATTGCCATGACATTCTTGAGTGACTGGGTTGTGGATTTGCTCTATGGTGATCAGTATAATCAGGCTGGCGCAGTTCTAATGATTCACGCATGGGGTGGAATATTCGTATTTTTAGGCGTTGCAAGTGGAAAGTGGTTTTTATCTGAAAATTTGCAAATATTGGCATTTTGGCGAACCTTCTTTGGAATGATTGTTAATATTTTATTGAATATCTTATTAATTCCAAAATACGGAATTCAAGGCGCCGCAGTCGCAACTTTAATAAGTTATTTTGTTGCAGGGTTGTTATTTGACTTGTTTACTATAAAGACTAGGAGGATGTTTTTTATGAAGTTGAATTCATTTAATTTAAAGAGGATGTTATGATAAGAAAGATTGTAAAAAAATATGCACCAGAAAAACTCAAAAGAATAGCAAGGCAACTTATAAACTTTAAGATACTATCTGTTGATTATGCTCAATATAAAACTATTTCAAATTGGGAGTGTGTCGATAGAAAAGGTGATGAGATAGGTTGGTATACTTATCCAGCTATTGAATATTTGAATAATCTAGATTTTTCTCAAAAGTCAATTTTTGAATATGGAAGTGGTAACTCGTCTATTTTTTGGGCGAAAAAAGCGAAAAATGTTATTTCTGTAGAGCATGATGCACAGTGGTTTCAAAAAGTTAAGTCAAATTTAAGAGAAAACCACACTTTATTGCTAAAGAATAATGAAGATTATGAGAATTCCATTTCAGAGGTAAATAAGAATTTCGATGTAGTCGTAATTGACGGGATAAGACGTGTTGAATGTTCAAAGGTAATCCAAAGGTGTTTAAATAAAGATTCGAATGAGGGGTTTATGATTATTTTGGATAATTCAGATCGATATAAAGATACATCTAGATATTTAAGAGAAGAGTTAGATTTGATTGAAGTGGATTTTCACGGATTTGGCCCAATAAATGGTTATACATGGACAACTTCAATATTTTTGTCAAGAAATTTTAACTTTAAGCCAAATAATGGTATACAGCCACATTTCCCAATTTCAGGCATTATAGGATATGGAGAGTAAACTTGTTAAAAGAGATACTTAAGGCTTCATTGCCAGGTAAATTAATCAGAAGATTGTCTGAAATAAATGGTCGTTATTTTGATGGATATTCAACTAAGTCATACTCTCAAGAGGGAGAAGATATGATTCTGAAGGCATTATTTAGAGGGCAAAAAAATGGTTTTTATGTAGATGTTGGCGCACATCATCCTAAGAGATTTTCTAATACTTACTTTTTTTATAAACAGGGCTGGAGGGGTATAAATATCGATGCCATGCCAGGAAGTATGAAGTTATTTAACATGGTTCGCCCTAAGGATGTAAATATAGAAAAGCCAGTGTTTGATAAAAAACAAACCCTAACATATTATGCCTTTAATGAGTCGGCACTAAATGGATTTTCCAAAGAATTGTCAGTAGAAAGAGATAAAAAAAAGGAGTATTTTATAGAGTTTACAAAAGATATAGAAACCTCAACTTTAGCAGAGATTTTAGATAATAATTTGCCTGAAAATCAACAAATAGACTTCTTATCAATTGATGTTGAGGGGTTGGATTTTATGGTTTTAAAGTCCAATAATTTTGATAAATACAAGCCGAAAATTATTTTAATAGAAATACTTGGAAGTACTATTACAGATATTGAGGATGGAAAAATTGCTGAGTTTTTAAAAACTTTTAATTATTCTTTTTATGCAAGATCAGTACGCACAGCATTTTTTATTTACGATGAAAATTCCTGGGGTTGAGCAACATGAGAAAGAACTGATGCTATTACGAGAAACATACCGTATATTATTATTTTCCTTGTTAATATTTATACCTGCCTTTCTTTCGATTGGGCATAATAGCGTTATTTTATGAAGTTTCTTTTTTTTACGAAGACAATGTGGCATGAAATGCCAAGAATAAGACATCAATTAGCAAGATTGTTGTGTAAAAATCAACACGATGTTTTTTTTGTGCAAAAACCGTGCTTCTTTTGGGAGAGATCCAAACCTACATTTACAGATGAGAATATTAAATTTTTTCAATTTAGGCAGTTAGTTCATCATCAATTAAGAATTACATCAATAGTCCGTGCAGCCAACTCTCTATATGAGAGTTTTCACATTAAGAATTTCTTTAGTGATATTGATGAAGATGTAGTTATTATTAATTTCAACTATGACTATTATTTTTTAAAAAAAATATTCCCCTCTAATAAAATAATAACTATTCTTAATGATGATTTTGTGTCTCAATGTAGATTACCATTTAATCATCATATGCAGCATGTGTTAGAGAAGACATGCTTATCAAGTGATGTTGTGTTGACTACATCAGAATCATTACAAAAAAAATTAAAGAAACATACGCCGGCTAGAGTCTTTTTCCCGTGGTCAAGTTCGACTTATAATTTCACTAAAGAAAAGTTAAGAACAAAAGTATTGATCTGGGGTTATATTACAGAGAGGTATGATTTTGAATTAATATCTAATTTAATTAGTGAGAACCAGCATAATATGTTTTATTTAGTTGGCGAGACAAATAAAGAATGTAGAAAAGTCTTGCATGATCTTAGTAAAAAACATAAGAATATAGTCATTAAAGAGCCAACAACTTTAAATAATTTACCTATGACTGAATTTTGCGCAAGTTTGACTATCTATAAAAATGGTGTTGGTGCAATAGAGTCTATCACTGTTACAAATAAAGCATTTCAATTGCTTTCATATGGTATTCCTCTAATAGTGCATGGGATGCCAAATTTTATGAAGAATCAAGCTATTTTTATTTGCAAAGATAAGGAAATGATTAATAAAAGCATTCAATACTGTCATCAAAATATTGATCAACTTCAGAAGTATATTTCTATGCTAGTTATGAAAAATTCAGAAAATAATCGGCTGGATGAATTCATTGAAATTATTAATAAACCAAATATTTCAGCGTCATGATTACATATGATAAGTTTAGTATTTTTGTTAGAGAGCACTATTTAACCTTTTTATTTGTAATCATACTAAGTCCTGTTTTTATAAATTTAGATTTATCTCATTCAACGCCTTTTGGGGTCTGGAGATTTGGGAATCATTCAGAACTCCCATCGATACCAATCTCTATGGTTCTGATAGCTGTTCTTTTAATGTTTAATACCAAACATTTTGTTGTGAATAAAAAAAATATACAAATATTTGTAATCTTAATTTTTGTATATGTGGGCTTTAGTCTTTATTTTGATATCAAAAGATCGGCAATTGTAGGTTTTGGCATGCTATTAATTCTTATCTCTTATTATGTATTTAGTGCCATAATCATAAATAAGAAGAATGCTTTCAAATATTTTTATTTAATATTATCTGCAATATTGGTTTTAAAATTTATATCAGATCTCTTTATATATCAATATTATCTTTCACCAAAAGCTTTGGTCTTATTGGAAAGAGTCAGCACGTTCCCATCGACTCCTTTTTTCTTAAATAAAGGTATTGGTATTTATAATTATTTTGATTATTTTCCATTTGTTTATTTTTTATCTATCGCCTTGTCGTTTGATAATATTTTGAAAAAAAAATATTTAGCATTTTCTATTTTGATGATAGTGATATCTAGTGTTGCGATACTGGGCACAAGCTCTAGGCTGTTTATATATGCGACATATCTTTTACCTGCTTTGTATTTGTTTTTTCTTATTACAAAAGTGAAATTGCAATATTATTATTTTTTGTTTTTCTTTACAAGTCTCATTTTCACCTTCTTTATTGGCTTTATTGACTTTGGAATTTCAGATGTTTCAATACTTGCAAGAAAAACTCACATCTATGAGTTTTTTAATAATTTTAGTGTAATTAACTTAATCTTTCCGTCTTTAAATGAGTACAGAATAAATACAGCAGGATCTTTACACAATGAGTTTCTAGAAATTTTTAGTTTTTTTGGGTTTGTTGGAGTGTATTATTTTTTTATATTAAAAGATATTTTTTGTGATGTTGCAGCTGAATTTAAATTACTATCCTTTTTCTTAATGTTTGTTTTGTTAATTGGTGGTCTGATTCAAATTAATATATCCAATCCTTATATTGGCATTATTGTCGGGTTGCTTTTTGCATTAATGTCACAATCCAGGCCTGAAAGTAATATCAATGGTTTAAGCATAAAAAATAAAGTTAATTATTTAAAGAATACATAAATTAAACTATTTAGCTGATAGTGATCAAGGGAGAGGAATAATTGTTTAAGAACAAAATATTATTAATAACAGGTGGTACAGGATCATTTGGAAATGCAGTTTTGCGTAGATTCCTAGATGTGAATATTAAAGAGATACGTATCTTTAGTCGAGATGAGCAAAAACAAGACGATATGAGACGGAAATATGCTGATGATCGTTTAAAGTTCTATATTGGAGATGTAAGAGATTACGAATCAATAATGAATGCAGTTAGAGGCGTGGACTATATATTTCATTCTGCAGCGCTTAAACAAGTTCCGTCGTGTGAATTTCATCCAATTGAAGCGGTAAAGACTAACATAATAGGCACTGAAAATGTTTTAACAGCCGCTATTAATGCAAATGTTAAAAAGGTTATTTGTTTGAGTACAGATAAAGCAGTGTATCCAATTAATGCTATGGGAATATCTAAGGCAATGATGGAAAAAGTTATTGTTGCGAAATCACGACAATGTGCAAATTCGACTGTGATTTGTTGTACAAGATATGGTAACGTGATGGCATCCAGAGGATCTGTGATCCCTTTATTTGTGGAACTAATTCACGCGAATAAAGAATTGACACTTACCGATCCAAATATGACTCGTTTTATGATGACTTTAGAGGATGCAGTAGACCTTGTTTTATTTTCTTTTAGTAACGGAAAGCCTGGCGATATTTTTGTACAAAAAGCACCAGCGGCAACGGTTGGCACAGTAACCCAAGCATTATGTGAACTAATGGGTAAACCTAGTTATCCAACGCGAGTTATTGGTACAAGGCATGGTGAAAAACGCTATGAATCTTTACTGTCTAGAGAAGAAATGGCATGTGCCGAAGATATGGGTGACTACTATAGAATCCCTCCAGATCTAAGAGATTTAAATTATGCTAAATATGTAGATCTTGGGGAGGAGGACATTACCAATGCAGATGAATATAATTCAGATAATACTGTTCGGCTGGATGTTAAGGGCATGAAGTTATTATTAAATAAATTAAGTTTTATTCAAGCCGCATGCAGAGGTGAAATTATTGACCCTGAAGAATAATATGAATGTATTAGTCACAGGATCAAATGGCTTTATCGGAAAAAATTTAGTTGTTCGTTTGAATGAGTTAGATATGCATGTCATAACTTATACTCGTGAAAACTCTATTCAAGATTTGCCAGATTTGATAAAAAAATCAGATTTTATTATTCATCTTGCAGGAGAAAATAGGCCTGTAGACGAAAAAGATTTTGATACTGTTAACGCTGGATTGACAGAGTCGATTTGTGAATCAGTGCGCTCTGTAGGTAAAAAAATTCCTATTCTTTTAGCGTCATCCATACAGGCTGCGTTTGATAATATTTATGGAAAGAGTAAGTTAGATGCAGAATTGATTGTAAAGAGGCTTGAGAGTGATATAGGAAATCCTGTCTACATATGTCGATTACCAGGAGTGTTCGGAAAGTGGTGTAGGCCTAATTACAATTCTGTCGTTGCTACATTTTGCCATAATATAAGTCACAATCTTCCCATACAGGTTAGCAATCCATCTTTTAAATTGAGTCTGGTGTATGTAGATGATGTAGTTGAAGAATTTGTTAGAATAATACAAGGGCGACAGGATAATAAAAAAGAATTATCTGTTCAGCCGGAATATAAAATCAAACTGGGAGATTTAGCCACTCAAATCAAACTCTTTAGAAAAGGTCGGGACTCACTTATTTCAGAAAGGGTTGGCGATGGATTTATTCGTAAGTTGTATTCAACGTATGTTAGCTACCTTTCTCCTGAGCAATTTTCTTATTCGATACCTTCTTATGGCGATGAGAGGGGAATGTTTGCAGAAATGTTAAAAACAAAAGACAGTGGTCAGTTTTCATTTTTTACTGCAGGACCCGGGGTGACTAGAGGTGGTCATTACCACCACTCCAAAACTGAAAAATTTTTAGTTGTTCAAGGTGAGGCAAAATTTGGCTTTAGACATATAGTCACAAATGAAACGAATGAGATTATCACAAGAAGTAAAGAGTTGAAAATTGTTGAAACCGTGCCAGGATGGTCACACGATATTACCAATATTGGTACAGAGGAAATAATAGTCATGCTTTGGGCTAATGAAATTTTCGATCCTGATAATCCAGACACCATAGCTCACAAAGTGTAGAGGCAAATCAAATATGAAAAAATTAAAAATTGCAACAGTAGTTGGAACACGTCCAGAAATCATACGTCTTGCATGCGTCATTAAGAAGCTTGATGAGCATTGTGAACATATTCTGATTCATACAGAGCAAAACTATGATTATGAATTAAATGAGATTTTCTTTGATGATTTAGGAATTAGAAAGCCAGATTATTTTTTAGGCGCTGCTGGTGCAACTGGTGCTGAAACTATTGGAAATGTAATTATTGCAGTCGATAAAGTTTTAGAAGAGATTCAACCTGAAGCTATGCTTGTTCTAGGTGACACTAATAGTTGTATGGCTCTCTTACCTGCCAAGCGTAGAAAAATACCGACATTCCATATGGAAGCTGGTAATCGTTGTTTTGATCAGCGTGTTCCAGAGGAGATTAATCGTCGTTTAGTTGATCATATGGCTGATATTAATTTAACTTACAGCAGTATTGCTAGAGATTATCTTTTGAGCGAAGGCTTGCCAGCGGATATGGTTATCAAAACAGGTAGTCCGATGTTTGAAGTGTTGAATACTTATCGTGATGGCATTGAGAGTTCCGATGTATTGACGAGATTAGGGCTTAAAGTTCATAAATTTTTTGTTGTTAGTGCGCATCGTGAAGAGAATATTGAATCTGATAAGAATTTCTTAAATTTAGTAGAGTCTTTGAATGCAATTGCAGAGGCTTATCAAATGCCAATTATCGTCTCCACACACCCAAGAACTCAGAAGCGTATTGATGAAATGAAAGTTAAGTTAAACCCAATGATTCAATTGTTGAAGCCATTAGGATTTAAGGACTATAATAAGCTTCAAATATCTGCTAAAGCGGTATTATCAGATAGTGGTACCATCAATGAAGAAGCCTCTATTATGAATTTCCCTGCACTTAACTTGCGTGAAGCACATGAACGACCAGAAGGCATGGAAGAAGCTGTGGTTATAATGACAGGGTTAGAGAAAGAAAGAATCATGCAGTCACTGGCTATTATTGATAATCAACCAAGGGGCGAGCAAAGGCTTATGCAACAAGTTTCTGATTATTCTATGCCTAATGTGTCGGATAAGGTAGTTCGTATAATTCACAGTTATACTGATTACGTAAATAGAGTGGTTTGGAAAAAGTATTAGTGCCTAAGAAAATATTAATTGTTACAGAGTGCTTTTACCCTGAAGAATTTAAGATAAATGATGTTGCTTTGTCATGGAAAGACAAGGGCTATGATGTCGATGTGCTGACTTTAGCTCCGACTTATCCATTGGGAAGGGTCTATCCGGGCTACAAGAATAAAATTTATTCAAAAGGTGAGTGGCAAGGAGTTAATGTTTATCGAGTACATGCAACTTTGGGATATAAAGATAGTACGTTTAAGAAGATATTAAAGTATGTGAATTTTATGATTCTTGGTAGTATCGTATCACTTTTTATTGGCAAAAAATACGATTATGTCTTTGGGTTTAATATGAGCGCTTTGACTGGCATGCTACCTGCGACACTGATGGGAAAACTTTACAAAAAACCCGTGACTTTTTGGGCTTTAGATATTTGGCCCGATAGTCTTTATGCTTATGGCTTCAAAAAAACCAAAGCTTTATCTTATTTCTTGGATAAATTTGTTAAGTTTATGTATTGTAACGTTGATAACATTGCTCTTTCAAGTAAAGGATTTGAGTCAAAGTTAAAGTCTTATACTAGAAGTGATTTAACTTTTAATTATTTGCCCCAATGGGCAGATGATTTGGACATGAGCATGGAGCTTGCTGATCTTGGCACTAATGATAAGATTCAATTCACATTTGCCGGGAATGTTGGCAAGGTGCAAAATCTAGAAAATATTATTAACGCTTTTTGTTTGCTTTCCAGTGAGTATCAAGAAAAATCCCAACTTAATATTATTGGAGATGGCTCTAATCTTGATAATCTAAAGTTACTTGCTAATAAGAATCCAAATATTATTTTTCATGGGAAAAAACCAAGATCAGATATGGCTAGTTATTATAAGGCTAGTGATTTCCTAATTATCTCCCTCATTGATGAGCCTATTTTTTCAGTAACAGTACCTGCCAAAACACAAACTTATATTGCAGCCAAGAAACCTATACTTGCGATTATTAATGGCGATACAGCTAGTATTATTCAAGATAATAATCTTGGACTATGTACTGATCCATCAAAAATTGATACTATTGCCGCAATGTTTCAGAGATGTGCCAACATGAGTCAGACAGAGAGACAGAATTTTACCAATGAAAATGATCGTTTATTAGCCACAATTTTTAATAAAGAAAAAACGATTGATAAGTTGTTAAAGCTTGTGACAAGTAAAGATTAAATGAAAAGACTTTTTGATTTTCTGTTGGTAGTGATTGTTTTCATTCTATTGATCGTTCCAATAATACTGGCCGCTATTGCTGTACGTATAACCTCAAAAGGAGGGGTTTTGTACTGGTCTGATAGGATTGGTAGAAATAATGAAATATTCAAGATGCCTAAGTTTAGATCAATGTTGATTGATGCTCCCAGTGTAGCAACACATTTGCTGAATAATCCAGATTCTCATTTATCACCGATTGGTGGTTTTTTGCGTCGAACTAGTTTAGATGAGCTACCGCAACTATTTTCAGTCTTAAAGGGTGATATGAGCTTCATAGGACCGCGACCTGCACTTTATAATCAAGATGATTTGATTGCTTTGCGCACTGAAAATGGCGTGGATAAATTGCTACCAGGTATTACAGGCTGGGCACAAGTGAACGGACGGGATGAGCTATCAATTCATGATAAAGTCGCATTGGATGTAGAATATCTAAACCATCAATCCTTTTGGCTTGATATGAAAATTTTATGGATGACTTTCTTAAAGGTTGTGAAGCGTGATGGCGTGAGTCACTAGTAAAGATGGTGGTTGTGTTAAATGAGGTTATTGGCTTTTCTTGTAGTCAATTAATAATCAACCAGTTACTATCATTCCAATTTTGAAGATATCTCATCGCACTAGCTTCTGATTTCCAGCCACCTCTAAGCATAATTTTCTCTAGTGGGATGTTTTTATTTAATAGATCAATCGCAGCACCAACTCTAAAAGAGTGACCTGATAGTTCCCCAATTTGATTCAGACCAGCTTGTTTTTGAAGGCTCTTTAAAATATGATTAATTGATGCCGGAGTGAGAGAAGATTTGGTGAATAGATTTCTTTTGAAGCTTCTGAGGATGCAGCCACTCTCCTGATCAATTGCTAGTGACCATTTTGAAATCATCTCAGACAGCTCGCTAGATATTGGAATTATTTTTCCTTCGTTGTACTGATCAGTTTTAGAGTGTCTAAGTAAAAGTGCATGTTTGTGATTACTGAAATGTTGCAGGTCTTCAAATTTAAATTTACAAATTTCAGAACGTCGACGCATGGTTTCATAACCGAGCTGTAAGAGCAGCTTATTTCTAAGACCAACTATATCACCAGAGCAAACATCTTTAAGTTTTATTAGAATATCATAAATTAGGGGTACTGCCTGTTTTTGAGGTTTACCAAATTTTCTTCGAAGCTTTTTAAAAGTCAGAATGACTACAGGCTCTTTTGTGGGGTTGGTGCTTTTAGTGAGATTGAATATACTGCTAAGGCTGGCTACTCGCCTTTGGATTGTTGCAACAGTTAGACTCTCGCCCATTTCTAGAATATAGTCTGCAAATTTATCTTCATGAATATCTAGAGGGTCGTATTGATATTGCTGACACCAGTCGGAATAATGCATATAATCTGATCTATACGATCTGATTGTGTTGGGCGCATAAGCACCCTCTAAAGAATCGAACAGGAGATTTGTTCTATGCATTTTAATTCCAAGTGGTATTTAAAGTACCATTATATACTATTTTTATGATTTCATCAAGACAAATTAAAGCTGCACGTTCGCTCCTTGGGTGGAAGGGTAAAGACCTTGCTGATAAGAGTGGAGTTGGAATTACAACGTTAAGAAGGTATGAGGCTCAAGACGGAATTCCTAACGCAAACAAATTTGTTCTTAAAGCCATTAAAGGCTGTCTTGAGGAGGTAGGAATAGTGTTTTCTGGAGACCCTATTAAGAGCCCAGGCGTATCACTAAACCAAAAAGATTAGTTATACATCGCTTCGTATTTCTCGCAGCTTAAGCAACTCTCCAAGTGTTTTAGAAAACTGCCTTTCTTCCGCAGTTCGATAGCGTTGAATTAAACTTAATTTATGAGGGTCAGGCATAGCAGCGTCTTTGACTTGCTGAGATCTTTTTTCTACATTGTTAAGAATTGTTTGTGCCTGTATGTCGCTACCAAGGTTTCTAGAGAGTTGTTCGAGATATCGTTGTAGTGAAGTTGATTGAACTTTGTTAGAGTCTTTTGTTATCTCTGCTTCGGACAAGGGCTCGTTATTAGAAGGGCCGTCTATATCTATAAATTTTATCTTTAAATTGAAATTGTTTGACTTGTCAGTTTCTCGAAGTATGAAACTATACAAATCAAGATCTTCCTCGAAACACTTTTTGATAATATGATCTTTGGCCATTGGCATATTTTTTTCGACATAACCCCATCCGGATACATCACTTAGATTTTGAAAGTCAATTTCATCCATTAGATTAATCTTATCTATTACGATGTTAGGATTGTATGTTGGATATCCAAGACGGGCAGTCTCTATGGCATCGATCAATCTTGAGTCTATTTTGTAATCATTGCTAAGGCTTTTGATAGCTTCAATAATATGTTCAGCCTCACTACTGGCAAGATCAAACATGGCATTCTCAACCTGCTGAATACGCATCAGCCTCACGGTGCACTCGGCCAGTTTAGAGATGAGAACTTTTTCAATGGAAGTTTTAGGATCAAAATCAACTATTAAATTTTTAACAGTCTCGTCATAAAGAGACTGTTCATTTGCATCTAACCAGTTTCTTGCAGTAAGGCCGTGAGTGATTGAATTACGACTGGAGATGGCCCTGCCCTTGTCGGTTTTTGGGCCACCGCTGTGTTTATCTTTATTAGACATAATGTAAGGGTTATAATTGAACTATTAGCTTATTTTAACTGGATTTATAAAATTATATATGTACAAAAAATACCTTTTTTACGAAACGAACTTACCTTTGATAAATGCCCTTATCAACTCTAAAAGCGCTTATACTTAACTAACGAAATTATACTGATTCGTATCCTGTGAGAAACGCACTCGTTAATTTGTCACGATTTCAAAAACAACTTGTCCTGTTGTTTTTTGATTCTGTCGCCCTTGTGTCTATACTGCTGACATCGTTTACAATCCGACTTGGATACTTCTACGTTCCAGAAGGTGATTTGGTCTGGATGGTATTGGCTGCGCCTATTGTTGCCATCCCTATCTTTTTTCGCTTCGGGCTTTATCGAGCAATTATTCGTTATATTGGCTTTAAGGCGTTATGGTCTATCATTCAGGCTGTAACGCTATATGCCCTAGTGTGGGGGGTGATGGGCTTTATGACTGCGGTTGAAGGTATGCCGCGCTCGGTTATATTAATTAATTGGCTCTTGGCCGTGATAGTCATTGGCGGCTCGAGGATGGTTGGGCGCTGGCTGCTATCAGAGCAACAAAATAATCAAACCATTAATGTGATAGTTTATGGAGCGGGCTCTGCAGGCAGGCAGCTGTCGATCGCTTTAACGCAGTCGAGTGAGTACAATACGGCGGCTTTTATTGATGATAACACTGACCTGCAGCGTCAATCTATTAATGGCATTGAGATTTATTCAAGAAATGATTTAGATCGCCTGATTGAGCAAAAAAACGTCACTGAAGTGTTGCTGGCGATTCCCACATTGTCTCGTGCACGGCGTAAAGAAATTATTCATTTTCTGGAGCCTTTTCGGCTGTTTGTGCGTTCATTGCCAGGCGTTTCAGAGTTGGCTCAGGGCAAGGTAAAAATTGCCGATTTGCGCGAGATAAGCATTAAGGATCTGCTTGGCCGTGATTCTGTAGCTGCCAACAAGGAGCTATTGAGCCTAAATATTACCAATAAAGTGGTCATGGTAACCGGTGCTGGCGGCTCTATCGGCTCTGAGCTTTGTCGGCAGATATTATTTTTAAAACCGCAAGTGTTAATACTATTTGAGCGAAATGAGTTCGCTCTGTACAACATTAATAAAGAGCTCTCACGTATCGCTATACCCTATGTTGAGATATTACCAATGCTGGGCTCTGTCAATAACAGAAAGCGCTTAAGCCATATAATGACGCGCTTTAATGTGCATACAATTTATCATGCAGCAGCATACAAACATGTGCCGATGGTGGAGTTTAACAATACCGAAGGGGTGAATAATAATATTTTTGGCACCCTTAATTGTGCACAGGTTGCGATTGATAATGAGGTAGAGATTTTTGTGCTTATTTCAACCGATAAGGCGGTGCGTCCAACTAATACCATGGGGGCAACAAAGCGCTTTGCTGAGATGGTATTGCAGGCCTTGACATTCAGCCAAAGCCAAACAGAGCAAAACTCTCAGGACGGTGCTGAAAAGGACTCTGCAGGACAATACAGTACACGCTTTAGCATGGTGCGATTTGGTAATGTGTTGGACTCCAGCGGATCGGTGATACCGCTGTTCAAAGAACAGATTAAAGAGGGCGGTCCGATTACTGTGACCGATGCTGAAATTCTGCGTTATTTTATGAGCATACCCGAGGCTGTTGAGCTGGTTATTCAGGCAGGTTCCATGGCTAAGGGAGGGGATGTGTTTGTGCTTGATATGGGTGAGCCTGTGCGCATTGTTGATCTGGCTAAAAAAATGATTCGTTTAAGCGGCCTTAAGATTAAGGACAAGCTCCATCCGGATGGTGATATTGAAATTGAATTTACCGGGCTGAGGCCAGGTGAAAAGCTTTATGAGGAACTGCTGATTGGTGATAATGTGTCCAAGACTGACAATCCAATGATCATGCGCGCAGAGGAAGAGATGGTGGCCTGGGATGATTTAAAGTTAATTATTGATGAGTTAGAGCAGGCTATTGATAGCGACAATCAGGATAAGCTGCGTCAGCTACTAATAAAAGCCGTGCCGGGTTTTAAACCACAATCTAAGATTACCGATATTTTGTATGATGCTTAAGCGATGGGTGATGAGAAATTCTCAAAGCCCAGGCTGAGTATTTCTTTAGTTGTTAAACCGCACTTATCATTAGGTTTTTTTGCTTAAGACTTAGGCAATACCCTGTTGCTTGGCAAAGTAATTTGTAGCCTCTACGTAGCCCTTAATACCACCACAATCAAAGCGCCTTCCTTTAAACTTATAGGCAATCACCTTGCCTTGTTTGGCTTGAGTGAGTAGTGCATCGGTGATTTGAATCTCACCACCCTTGCTCGGCTTCGTATTTCGAAGAATATCAAAAATATCTGGCGTTAGGATATAGCGTCCAATAATTGCCATGTTGGTTGGCGCATCTTTTGGCTCGGGTTTTTCAATCATATCGGTTACACGATAGGTATCATCCGTTTCATCGACTAAGTTACCAGCGATAATTCCATATTTGCTGGTTTGGTCCAATGGGACTTCTTCAATGGCTACAACTGAGCATTTATATTGGTTGTATATTTCAATCAATTGCGAAATAACACCGCTTTCATCGCAATCACAAAGGTCATCTGCCAGAACTACAGCAAAAGGCCCATCTCCAATAAGGGGCTCGCCTGTAAGTATGGCGTGACCTAGCCCAAGCATTTGCTTCTGGCGAACATAGGTAAAGGTCGAATTCTTAATTACCTCCTTGATTTCTTTTAGGTAGTGCTCTTTTGAAGTGCCGCTTAACTGCATTTCAATCTCAAATGCATTATCAAAGTGATCCTCAATCGCTCTCTTGCCTCTACCTGTAACAATTGCCATGTTGGTTATGCCCGCAGACAGTGCCTCTTCGACTCCATATTGTAATAAAGGTTTGGTTAGTATTGGAAGCATTTCTTTGGGGACTGCCTTGGTGGCAGGTAGAAAACGGGTTCCGTAGCCAGCCGCAGGGAAAAGACATTTTTTAATCATTTATTACTACTTTTTGTTTTTTTATAAGGATGTTATACCAGACTAAACATTATGCTGTTATGGGCATTGATATAAATTTCATAACTCGTAAAACTAAATAATAAGAAGTTCAAATGACGAAAAATATAAGAGCTTATTCAACAGTTGCCGAATGAATTTGTATTGTACCCTACAAGAAAATGTAATCCCATGTCTAGAATTCTCAATCTAATTCCAATCCAACAATCTCATATATAACAAAGAATACATCAAGCGACAGTTGAATGATTCCGTACAGAACCTTTCAAATAGTCAGAATATTGTAAATCTTGTAAGAGTTTAAAGAATGTTAAATCTTTTAAAAATGTTGTTGACAAACCAAAATTAGATTTCCTAGTCTAGATGCCTGATTTTAACTGGTTATATTTTTTTATATTTTATAATAAGTTCTCTAAAGCCATGCCTACTATTGACTTGTAGGACAGTTATTTAAATTGTACATTCGTATTTGATTACAATATAATATGTTCTTATCATTTTATAATAAGTTAGGAGTGTATATGTTAGGTAAGCAATCAAAGTTAGCTAAGACAGTTTTAGTGTTCTTTGGCCTGCTATTAAATAGTACCTTGATAAGTGCAAATGATAACATCTGCAATACAGCATTTGATGAATTAGTATTGGAAGGTTTGAGCTCTCACCCTAGTATTGAGGTATCAAAAAAAATAGTTATAGGAGCAGACCTTCAATTAAGTAGTGCCAAGTGGGGATACTATCCTACACCATCAATTGACGTAGCCAAGTCATTAAGTAAGACTAGAATAACTTTGAGACTTGATCAACCATTGTGGGACGGTGGTAAAATTAATGCTGTTCGCGACAAAGCTCAAGCCCGGAAAACTGAGGCGACTTATGTCTATGCTGAAAGCCAATATCAGCTAATTGAAGACTATCTAAATACACTACAAAAGTATCTTCAAGCGCAAGACAAAATAAGTATTATGAATAGTGGGATAGGTCAGCTTAAATCTCTCATGCAAGTAATAGACAGAATGATAGTGGCCGGTGAGTTAAGTATTGCGGATAAGAATTTATTAAGTACAAAAATTGCAGATATATATTCTAGCTTGGAGACTACCAGGGCAGAATTCGATGTGGCAAAAATCCAATTTGAAATACTTACAGGACATAACGTTGAATGTGATGTTTCTTTCAATGATAAACCAATATTCAGAGGCAGTATCAATATAGAGTTGTTAGTTGATGATGCGTTAAACTTTAGCCCATCATTAAAAATACTAAATGCTAGAATTGAGGCGGCAAAATCAGATGTTGATTCTGCAGAATCTAAGTTACTTCCAACTTTAAAACTAAGAGGTGAATATAAACAAGGTGCATTGTACGATGGCGAAAATGGCGAAAAAGAAGGTTTAATCTATTTAGTATTCGAGATGTCTACAGGCGCTGGAGCATCTTTACTATCTAATATTGGACGATCAGAAATAAACGTATTAAAAGTTAAGAATGAAAAACTTTCTAAAGAAAAAGAAGTTATAGACAAACTAATGAACAATTACACTAGATTTGTTGCAGTGAAAAATAATATAGAGATTTTATCAAACGATATAATAATTGCGGAAAAAGTTTTTGATTCTAATAACAGGCTGTTCTTTCTGCAACAAAAAAAATGGACTGATGTGGTTAATGCATTAACTGCGTTGAATAAAAAGAAAATTAGCAAAGCCCAATTGCTGGGCGAATATAAAGTTTTGGAAATGAAGCTAGCTCTAAAAACAAATCGATTGTCACTAAAAACTGGAGGGTTTTTGAGTGAAGTATTACAGTAGTGTAGAGCAGCTCAAAAATGATTTTAATTGGTTAAGCAGAGATTGCACATTAGATCATTTTTCATATTCGAAACTGTCAGAGCATGAGCATGAAAAACTCATTAAAACAATCGTAAAAGGTACAGGCAATAGCTTTGTAAAAAATCTATTTAATCAATTATTACTCAAATTAAATCTTCAGTCCACAGCATGGGAGTCAACACTTACTAATTCTATGCTGCCGGCACTTGCACTTGTTCCTGGTGCTGGTATGAAAGTTATTATTGATATTGATACAAATGGTGATTATGAATCTATAGACGCAAGCGGTTCTAACAAGCATCAGTCTTTTCCTAAGAAAACAACCTTTAGAGTGCTAAAGTTTGATTTGTATTATGGCAGTGTAGAGCAGCTGAAAAATGATTTTAATTGGGTAAGCAGAGATTGCACATTAGATCATTTTTCATATTCTAAACTGTCAGAGCATGAGCATGAAAAACTCATTAAAACAATTGAACAACGTATAGATAATGACTTTGTAAAAGAGCTATTTAATCAATTATTACCCAAAATAAATCTTCAGTCCACAGCATGGGAGTCAACACTTACTAATTCTATGCTACCGGCACTTGCACTTGTTCCTGGCGCGGGCATGAAAGTTATTATTGATATTGATATAAATGGTGATTGTAAATCTATAGACGCAAGCGGTTCTAACAAGCACCAGTCTTTCCCTAAGAATACAACCTTTAGAATGCTAAAGTTTCAAGCAAGAGAAACAGCTACAAGCTCTGCAAAAGCAATGTTTAAATCCATTGCAAAAAAACAAATCAAATACCTGAATTATGCAATTATCGCCTCTATTAGTATTAACATTTTGGCGCTAGCATCTTCATTTTACACAATGCAAATATACGACAGAGTAATACCAACTAATGGACTTTCAACACTGATAGCTTTAACAATAGGTGTTAGTATTGCAATGTTTTTAGAAATGATATTAAAACTATCGCGTGGATCTATTGTTGATCAAGCATCAAAAAATATGGACATAGAGTATTCTCATAATATTTTTGATCGTTTTCTGAGTGTGCGCTCAGACAATCTACCTAAAGGTATTGGCACACTCTCTAGCAAAATCAATAGTTATGTTTCAGTTAGGGGATTTATTACTACTGCAACTATATTTACCGTAATAGACTTTCCTTTTGCCTTCTTTTTCTTGGGCATTATTATGTTGGTCGGCGGTTTCGACATAGGATTGCTAATATTTGCGTTTATCGTGGTTACTGTTTTAATGAGTTTTATCTTTAAAAATAAGATAGAGGCGTTAATTAAATCTTCAACAATGGCATCACATAAGAAGCACGGACTTTTGGTAGAGAGCGTTGAGAATGCACAAAAGATTAAAACAACAGGTGCTAGTTGGAGCGTGATGAATAAATGGAGTCAATTTTCAGAGGATGCTATTAATGATGATATACACATTAAACATTACACTGATATATCATCTTATTTGGCTACCTTTGTGCAGCAAAGTAGCTATGTTGCAACAGTAGCTTTCGGTGCATATTTGATTGGATCAACTTCTGACTTGACCATGGGCTCTTTAATAGCTATAACAATTATATCGAATAAAGTATTTCAGCCGATGGCGCAAATTCCGGGTCTTTTTGTACAATGGGGCAAGGCAAAAGTAGCTATTGAAGATTTAGATGGTCTTTATGAGTTGGCTGGCGATAACGAGGGCGTGGATAGGCCTATTACTTCACAATTGCAATCATACAATATTCAGTGCAGCGATTTAAAATTTGCATACAACCAAGATTCAGTTGTATTGAATATACCAAGCTTACAAATTCAGCCGGGTGAAAAGGTTGCAATCTTGGGAGTCATTGGTGCAGGTAAATCAACACTATTAAAAATGCTGTCAGGCTTGTACAAGCCTAGTGTGGGCAAAGTGTTGCTAGATGGTATTGATATGCAACAACTTTCTAAAGACAATATTAGCAATACCATAGGTTATCTTGAGCAGGATACAAAATTATTCTCAGGCACTCTGCGAGACAATTTATGTATTGGCTTAGTTCATGCAACGGATGATCAGATCTTAAAAGTTTGTAAGTTAACTGGACTAATAGGTCTAATATCAGCCTTGCCCAAAGGCTTAGATACCGAAGTGCCTGAGGGCGGAGAAAGTGTATCTGGCGGTCAGAGGCAATTGATTGCATTAACTAGAATGCTGATTGGTGAAAGCAAGATTCTCTTACTTGACGAGCCAACAGCGAGCATGGATGAAGGCACTGAAAGGCGTATCTTGAATACACTTCATCAAAATCTAACTAAAGAACAAACCTTAGTAGTGGTGACGCACAAACCAGCCTTATTGAGTTTAGTTGATAGAATTGTCATTATGACTGAAAAAGGCATTGTGGCAGATGATACAAAGGAAGCTGTATTAAAAATGTTAGAAGATAACAAAACTCATCAAACGAATCAATCATGAGTGACACAAGATTGCCTTACATATTAAGAGTTAACCCTTTGTTTATTATCTTTTGTGCTTTATTTATAGTTATTATTCCGGTGTTAATTTGGGCCAATTTTGCTGAAATCGAACAAAGAAGTACCACTCGGGGTGTTGTTATTGCAGCTGATCAAACTCAAAAAATACAAGCACCAATAGATGGCGTGGTTGACAATATTACAGTTATAGAGGGTCAAAAAGTAAAAAAAGGCGATATTTTAGTTGTACTAGAAAAAGAACAAAATCAAGCATCTCTTGATGCTGCAGCTTCAAAAGTGGCCTCATTACAAGCAAAACTTAAAAGATTAAAAACAGAGGTTAGTGGCGAAGATTTAATTTATCCAATAGGATTTTTAGATGGTAATTACCAAGAATTCATTAAAACGCAGCAGAATCTTTTTTTATTAAGAAAAAAATCATTAGAGGATGAGACCTCCTCATTAATTAGTGCATTAATGTTAAAGGAGGAAGAGTTAATTTCTAATCAAAGGCTTGTCGAGTCTGGCGATATCGGGCGCAATAAGATCTTAAAGATTGACAGAGAAATAGTCGACCTTAATGGCAAGATTTTAAATATACAAAATACATTCCTTCAAAATGCTCAAGAGGAGATGACCAAAACAGAGGAAGAGTTGTCAATCAGAAAAGAAATGCTAACAGAGAAGAGGGTGACACTTGAGCGCTCTGAAATCATCTCGCATATGAACGCTGTAGTCAAAGAGATTATCATTACCACAAAGGGCGCGAAAGTTAGGCCAGGTGATATCATTCTGGAATTGGTTCCCTTGGGTCAAGAGCTTATCATTGAGGTAAAACTTAAACCAACCGATATCTCTTTTGTTAAAACGGGTCAAAAGGCTTCGGTTAAATTAGACACTTATGATTTTAGTATTTACGGTTCTTTTGACGGCAAAGTTGATTATATTAGCCCAGATACCATTATTGAACAAAGCTCTAGAGGCGAAGAGTACTTTTTTAAAGTCCTTATTTCGCTTGATCAAGGCAATCTATTTACCAAAAAAGGCACAGCGATTGACGTCACAACAGGTATGGGTGCACAAGTCGACATTATTACCGGAAAAAGAACGGTATTACACTATCTAACCAAGCCAGTCATTAAGGTTCTTGATGAGTCATTTACCGAAAGATAGGACATAGTGCAAGTGTTGATCTTTTTCGAGCTCCATATCACTTTAAAAATTTAATACACACACGCGTATATATATAGTATATTCATGACCAGGTAATTTAACTCAATATTTTAGAATAATTAAGGCTTAAAATGAACTATTCTGTAAAGATTTTAGCAAAAAATAACGAAGCAAGAATTATCGAAATTATTGGCTCTGGAAAAATTCCCGTACATTCAGCTGACAAAATTCAAATTTTAGCAAAAAACATTGAAAATCTAATTGCTTTAAAAAATGGCAATAATTTAGAGATAATTCTTGAAAATAACGATGTTTTAACTTTTACAAACTTCTACAACTACAAAGGCGCAACCAGCATAGAGTTTGTTGGTGGCGATGATAATGTTCATACATTATTATCAACCGATAATACAATGGCTGATATGGGTAGCGGCTCTTTCCTTGTCTACTTCCACGGTAATGACTCTGTGCTTTTATCAATGTCATGGGCACACAGTGCGTTTAGTGTGTTATCCAGCAAGTCTAATATAGATACTCCTGCAGATGACTCTTCTGGAAGTTCTTATGGATACCTCGGTTTATTAGGATTAGCAGGGGCCGTAGCCATGTCTTCTGGTAGTAGTAGTTCATCTGGTAGTAGTGCATCAACATCGGACACAACAGCCCCTACAGTTGCTTTAACAAGTGATGTATCAGCCGTAAAAATTGGTGAAACAGCAACTATTACAGCCACATTCTCAGAAGCTCCAACAAGCTTCGTGGTTACTGATTTAGTCTCAACAGCTGGAGCGTTTAGTGACTTCGCAGTCGATACAAGTGATGCGACAGTTTATACAGTAATTTTTACACCAACCGCTGATTCAACGGCAACAGATTCTGCCATTACAATCTCAGTTGGTTCTTACACAGATGCAGCTGGAAACAATGGTGTAGCTGGTTCAGCTCCTACATTAACAATGGATATGGCTGCCCCTACAGTGACCATCACAATGGCAGACACTGCCCTTAAAGTAGGTGAAACTAGCGTGGTAACCTTTACCTTTAGTGAAGTGGTTACTGGTTTTGCAGCAGCAGACGTAACGGTTGCAAATGGATTAATTACTGAACTATCTTCATCTAACGGAATAACTTACACAGCAACTTTCACGCCAACGGAAGATATAACGGATACCACTAACGTTATTACTGTTGATAAAACAGTTGTCGCTGATAGTGCAGGTAACGCAGGTCTAAGTACCACTGATTCAGCTAACTATTCAGTTGAAACAGATCCATCAATTCCTGATCATAGTGCCGATGTTAATTCCGACGCAGCAGTTGCGATCTCATTAACAACAATCAACAATGCAGCCAAAGACACAGTAGAGTTCACAGTAACAGGTCTTGATGGTGATGCCACTGGTGTTGTCACCTTTACAAATGTTGCAGGCGACTTTTCTGCACCTGTAGTCACAGCGAATGTTTCAGCTAACGGCACTGCAACGGCAGACTTATCAACTTTAGCAGACGGTACAATTTCAGCGTCATTAAACATTTCTGACACTTCCGGTAACTTTGATTCAGGCACAACAGATACAGCGATATTAGACACATCGGCTGACCTAGCGCCAACAGCAACATTAACCGTTACAGATACATTGGTGTCTTTATCCGAAGGAACGGCAGTGTCTTACACCATTGCTAACGTAGACTCAGACGCCACTGTTGTAGTAACTTTTACAGACGTCAACGACTTAACTGTGACAGGTGATTTAACTGATAACGGTACAGGTACCGTCGATCTATCAACTTTAGCAGACGGTACAATTACATCGTCATTAGCGATTACTGATACTGCAGGCAACACGGCAACAGTGGCAGGTGCTTCAACTGTACTGGATACCTCAGCTGACCTGGCAACAGCGGCA
>CAJQTG010000018.1 GCA_905618925.1 uncultured Candidatus Thioglobus sp.
CCCTGATGCAATGGGCTTAGGGCTTCATTTTATTGAGGGTGAGGGGCCAAAATTTACTAATCCACTTCACACGCTCAGTAGTATCGAAAACTTAACTAAGCCAGATGTTGGAACTGAACTTGCTTACGTTAGTGAGGCAGTTTCTGTAATCAAAAAAAACCTTAAAGGCAGGGTTCCATTAATAGGCTTTACTGGAAGCCCGTGGACACTAGCAACATATATGGTTGAAGGTGGTACTAGTAAAACTTTTTCAAAGGTCAAGGGTTTGATGTATGAAAACCCAAGGCACATGCACCAACTTCTTGATGTTCTAGCTGATACCGTTATAGACTATCTAAATTCTCAAATTGAGGCTGGAGCAGATTCAGTAATGATTTTTGATACTTGGGGCGGGCTTTTAAGTAAAAATAGTTATGAAAATTTCTCATTAAGATACATGTCAAAAATTGTAGATGGGATTCACCGCAACTACGAAGGTAAAACCATTCCAGTAACACTTTTCACTAAAGGCGGCGCGGCATGGCTCGAGCAAATTTCTGCAACTGGATGTAATGCTGTTGGCATTGACTGGACAATTGAGCTTGGAGAGGCGGAAAGGAGGGTAGGCTCAAAAGTTGCAATACAGGGCAATCTTGATCCATCAGTCCTTTATGCATCACCTGATGTAATCAAAGCTGAAGCCTATAAAGTTCTTGACCAATTCAAAGGTAAAACTGGACATGTGTTTAATCTTGGGCATGGAATTACTCCTGACGTCAATCCAGATAGTATGAAAGTTTTAGTGGATGCAGTTCACTCTTATTCAGCCAAAAATAAATAAAGTCTATCAAATGGACATTAAATTGAGTTTAACTTTGTCTATGTTAAAATTTAATTAAAAATAACACTAATAATTATGTCACGAATCTTAAATATTTTCAAAAAACTTGAAGCTAAGAGTAAGACTGCTTTTATTCCATTTATTACTGCTGGTGATAGTGGTCTAGATAACTCAGAAGCACTGGTTTTTACTTTGGCAGATAGTGGTGCAGATATTATAGAGCTAGGAATGCCTTTTTCAGATCCTATGGCTGATGGGCCAGTAATTGCAAAATCACATGAGAGAGCTGTTGCAGATGGTGTTAACTTGCATGATGTATTTGCAATAGTTGAAAGGTTTAGGGAGCATAATCAATCTACTGGTATCGTTTTAATGGGATATACGAATCCAATTGAGGTGTTTGGCTATAAAGAATTTGCACTTAGAGCTCATGAAGCAGGAGTAGACGGAATTTTGGTTGTTGATATGCCACCAGAAGAGGTCCACGACCTTAAGAAAGAGCTCGATAAACTAGAGATTGATCTTATCTTTTTAGTTGCTCCTACAACTACGGATGAACGATTACAATATATTGCAGAAATGGCAACTGGCTACATATACTTTGTTTCATTGAAAGGCGTAACAGGCGCAGGAAATCTCGATGTTGCATCGGTTAACCATCACTTGGAAAGAATGAGGAATTATTTTAAATTACCAGTGGGAGTTGGTTTTGGAATAAGTAATGCTGAAATTGCGAAACAAGTCGGTGAGAATGCTGACGCAGTAATTGTTGGCAGTGCGCTAGTTTCAATTATTGAAAAATTGTCCAGCGACAAAGATACAATGCTCACGAAGGTTGGGAATTTAGCAAAGGAAATCTCAAATGCAATTAATTAATTTACAAATATTATGAGCTGGTTAGAAAAAATTATGCCATCTATTGGCATTAACACTAAAAAAAATATTCCAGAAGGTCTTTGGAGTAAATGTCCAGAGTGCAGCCGAGTGCTTTATCAAGAGGAGCTTGAGCGTCTACATTATGTTTGTCCAAAGTGTGACCATCATTTAAGAATTTCTGCAAGAAAACGTATAGAGAGTTTTCTGGATATTGAGCAGCAACTTGAGATAGCTGCTAATATTCAGTCGGTAGATCCACTTCAGTTTAAAGATCAAAAAAAATATAAAGATCGTTATCAAGATGCCCAAAAAAAGACCAAGGAAAAAGATGCGTTAGTTGTTAAAACTGGATTATTAAAAGGTATGCCAATTGTAGTTGCAGCTTTTGATTTTAGTTTTATGGGTGGATCAATGGGTTCAGTTGTTGGTGAAAAATTTGTCAGAGCTGCTAATATTGCTATTGAAAATAGACATCCTTTGGTATGTTTTTCTGCAAGTGGTGGTGCAAGAATGCAGGAAGGACTTTTTTCTCTAATGCAAATGTCAAAAACTTCACTTGCTGTTAAGTTACTAGCTGATAATAAAATCCCATTTATCTCAGTCTTAACTGATCCAACAATGGGTGGTGTTTCAGCTAGCTTAGCAATGCTAGGCGATGTTCAGATTGCTGAGCCCAATGCAAGAATAGGATTTGCTGGTGCAAGAGTTGTTGAACAAACAGTTCGAGAAGAGCTACCAGAAGGATTTCAAAGAAGTGAATTTTTACTTGAGAAGGGCGCTATTGATATGATAGTTCACAGATCAGACTTGCGTCAAAAAGTCTTTCAGATTCTCTCTGCACTTCACCTCAATAATCAAAAATAATTGTAATATTTTTAACGTGAATCAAGCTGAGAAATTTTGAAGATATTTTTGGCCAATCCAAGAGGTTTTTGCGCTGGCGTTGATCGCGCTATAGAGATAGTTGAGCGCGCAATTGAAAAACATGGTGCACCAATTTATGTGCGTCATGAGGTTGTTCATAATAAATTCGTTGTTAGTAACCTAAAAAAGAAAGGAGCAATTTTTGTTGAAGAAATTAATGAAGTTCCAAAAGGAAGTGTTGTAATTTTTAGTGCCCATGGAGTATCACAAGCCGTAAGAAAAGAGGCTGCTGAGATTTCAGATACTATTTATGATGCAACTTGTCCTTTAGTAACAAAAGTACATAAAGAGGTAGCCAGACGCCAAAAACAAAATCATCAAGTTATTCTGATTGGCCATGCCGGTCATCCAGAGGTTGAGGGAACCTTAGGACAGTCAAATTCTTCTAGCCGTATTACTTTAGTTGAGTCAATTAAAGATATTAAAGATTTAGACTTGTCTGAAGATTTAGATATTTCCTATACAACGCAGACTACTTTGTCGGTTGACGATACAAAGCAGATTCTCGAATCTCTTAAAACTAAATTTCCAAAAATTCAAGCACCTAAAAAAAGTGATATTTGTTATGCAACTCAAAATCGCCAAGATTCTGTCAAGGCTATGATGAAAAATTCAGAAATACTTCTTGTTATTGGTTCAAAAAATTCTTCTAATTCGAATCGACTCAAAGAGATTGCAGAAAATGAAGGAAAGCCCGCTTATTTAATTGATGAAGCAACTGATATTGAAAATGATTGGTTGAATGGTGTAACTTCTATAGGAGTTACAGCTGGCGCATCTGCTCCAGAAGTTCTAGTACAGGCGGTGGTATCTTATCTAATGATGAATGGTGGCAGTGAAATTGTTGAAGTAAGTGGAGCTAAAGAGTCTGTAAATTTTCCAGTACCAAATGCATTAAGAGTATAAAAAATAATCGAATTAAGGAAATAAGATTTATGAAAAAATATGGTATTTATGGAATTGGCGCCGCAATAGTTGATACTGAAGTTATTGTTAGTGATTCATTTTTAAGTGAAAATGATATTAGTAAGGGCTTGATGACTCTCGTTGATGAAAAAAGACAAAAATACTTAATGGATGAGCTGACTAGTCAGCGTGTAGCTGTTAAAAGGAGTTGTGGCGGATCAGCATGCAATTCTGTTGTAGCGGCTAGTAGATTTGGATCTTCAGCGTTCTTTTCTGGTAAAGTTGCAGATGATGATGAGGGCATTTTTTTTGTTAAAGATTTAAATCGTGCGGGCGTTGATTTTCATCAAGTTGATTCTTCTAGAGGTATTACTGGTAAATGTTTGGTAATGATTAGCCCTGATGCTGAGCGAACAATGAACACCTATTTGGGCGCTAGCCTAGAGCTATCATATCGTGAAGTTGATGAAAAAGCTTTAGCAGTTTCAGAATGGCTATACATTGAAGGTTATGTTGTGACTGATGATGAAAGAACAGCTGTTGCAAGAGATGCTATGATTTATGCGAAGAAGAATGGAGTTAAAACCTCATTGAGTCTTTCCGATCCATTTATTGTTGAAGTTTTTTCGGATAATATTAGAACTATTATTGGCGATGATGGCGTGGATCTAATTTTTTGTAATGGTGATGAAGCTAGAAGTTTTACTGGAACTCATACAGTAGAAGCTGCAGCTGAAGCTTTAAAAAAGTATGCTAAGACCTTTGCTATTACGAGAGGTGCAGGTGGATCATTAGTTTTTGATGGAACTAATATGATCCATACTCCAGGAGTTCTTGCAAGTGCAGTAGATACTAATGGTGCGGGCGATATGTTTGCTGGTTCTTTCTTATATGCACTAGGTCGTGGTAAAGACTTTTCTTGGGCCGCTGACTTTGCTAACGCCTCTTCATCAAGAGTGGTTAGTCAATTTGGACCAAGAATAAAGGTGATTGAATATATTAGTCTTAAGCAACAATTTAATATTCAAGAATGAATTAGTAGGTCAGGGATTTAGAGTTACTAAATTTTAATATTAAATAAATGAAGCTTTGATTCTGGTCTATTAGATATTAGGCTGTTGGTTCCATTATGTGATATTTTGTAACTCATATTAATCTATAATTTTTAATTAGGGGCTATTTTACTTGAGGAATATAAAATGAAAAAAGCAGTTAGTAGGTTATTTCAGTTAAGAAAAGCGCTAGATGAATGTGAAAAAGAATTTGGTTTAGGTGAATTTTCAGAAGTCGAAAGAGCGGTTTTTTCTTTCATCACTTCCAATTCTAATGTAACAATTACTGCAATAAAAAACGATCCATACTTCTCTAAGTATTCATTATCAACAATAAAACGTGCAGTACTATTTCTAACTTCTAATGGCGTAGTTAGTGCAAATCAGTCTTTGACTGATAAACGTGAAATGATATTATTGTTTGATCAGTAAATATCGAGATATAATTAAAGTAAGTAGCTGAGTTTTTAATTGGTCTTAGTTTAAACCAATCAAATACTCAAACGCATTGCTAAGTATGCAAGGTAATTTGTACAGGCTTCTTTAAAAAACTAAGCATGAGATCTGTCTTAGACTCGTAGCAGCCAGCTAAGATGGTTGAATAAAGTTAAGGCATTAAATACTCTATCATATTAAATATATAGAGGCTACAAGTCTGATATACATTTCTTACAGACTCTAAACTTGGATAAAACGATGAAAGAATTTCTATCTCAAAATATAATAGCTTTTCTAGTTATTATCTTTGTAACATTTATTAATGGCCAGGCATACATTAGTGGAAATATTATTTGGCTCCCTATTGGGGCAGTATCTTTATGCTATCTTTTATTTGGCTTTAATATTTTTATAGCGGTTTTTCTGGCTATATCAATGTCATCTGTTTGGTTTCATGACTCATCTTTTACAGGTATAAATCTTTTACATCTTGTAGGCACATTCTCGCCACTATTAGCCATAGCTAGTATGAAATTTTTTAAATTATCGAATTTTTTTGAAGGCGGGAGGCTAGTTTTTCAACATTTGCTTTTTTTAGCTATATTAACAGCTCTTTATAATACACTTATGAAATTTTTTGCTTATTCGTATCTCTCATTAGGTAAGCCAGATGATTTACCAATTAATGCCATGAATTTTATAACAAATTATTTGATTGGAGATGTTCTTGGCTGTTTAGCTGTTTTATTTTTTGCCGCACTAGTCGTTGTGCCTGGGATTCGCTACTTTGCGCCTAATCTTGTTCCATCACAAGATAAAGCTAAATAGATTATAATTTTTAGCTATTCTTGATCAAAAATTAAACTAGGCTATCTATTAATATACTTACACCTCTAATACGAGAAAAATCAGCCTCCATAGTTTCATTAGAAATTAGAGTATTTTGATTTTTTAATTGAAACTGTCGTGGCTTCGTTTGAATTAAATTAATAATCTTTGATGTGTCAATGAGATTTTTTTCATTTAAAGTGATTTCTAGTTTCTCATCATAGATATTGATTTTGAGAATCCCTATTTCCTTAGATTGTATTTTTAATGAAGTTGATTCAAACAGGTTATTAGTTTGATCTGGGAGGTGACCAAAGCGATCAATCATTTCTATTTTTAGCTCTTTTAATTCGTCATCATTTGCAGCACTTGCAATTCTTTTATAGAGAACTAATCTCTCATGAACATCTGGTAAATAAGTATCAGGAATGATGCAAGCAATGCCGGAATTAATTTCAACTTCTTCAACTAATGCATCTTTAATATCAAATTTGGTATTGTTTTTTATTGCCTGAATGGTGCGCTTTAATAAGTCATGATATAAATTAAACCCAATTTCTGATATTTTACCGCTTTGATTTTCTCCCAGAAGATCTCCAGCACCCCTAATCTCAAGGTCATGATTTGCTAGCATAAATCCTGCGCCAAGCTCCTCCAGTGAGGCTATAGCATCCAATCGTTTTCTTGCATTTGCTGTAATTGACTGGTGAGACTTAATTATAAGATAAGCATATGCCTTATGATGAGATCTTCCAACCCTACCTCGAAGTTGGTGAAGCTGGGCAAGTCCAAAGTTTTGTGCATTATTGATAATAATTGTATTAGCACTTGGAATATCAATTCCAGTTTCAATAATTGTAGTGCAAACTAAAAGCTGAAAGCGCTGATGATAAAAATCAGCCATTATTTGTTCAAGTTCTTTACTTGGCATTTGACCATGCGCAATTCGAACTTTTAAATTTGGCATGAGATCGCTCAAAGATTCTGCCATATTATCAATTGTATCAATATCATTATGAACAACAAAAATTTGCCCACCTCGATGCAGTTCACGAGAGCATGCCTCCTTGATAGTATTTTTATCCCATTCATCAACAAAGGTCTGTATTGCTGTTCTTTTAGCTGGGGGAGTGGCAATAATTGACATTTCTCGAAGAGAGCCTAACGCCATATTTAGTGATCTAGGAATAGGTGTGGCAGTCATAGTCAATATATCACTTTGACCGCGGATTTTTTTAAGTGCTTCTTTTTGCTTTACGCCAAATCGATGCTCTTCGTCAATAATAATTAAGCCTAAGTTATGATATTTAATAGTTCCTTGAATCAGTTTATGAGTCCCAATAATAATATCAATCTTTCCGTCATTAAGATGAGATTTAATTTCATTTTGTTCCTTTGTGTTTTGAAACCTTGAAAGGGATTTAATTACAATAGGAAATTTGGAGAAGCGATCATTAAAAGTTTGGTCATGCTGGTTAGCTAATAGTGTCGTAGGAACAAGAATTGCAACTTGCTTACCAGATTCAACAGCTATAAAAGCAGCCCTCATTGCAATTTCAGTTTTGCCAAACCCTACATCACCACAGACTAGTCGATCCATTGGTCTTTCAGATTGCATATCTAAAAGAACATCATCCATTGTTTTTAATTGATCTGGAGTTTCCTCAAATGGGAAGCTAGATATAAAAGAACTATAAGAGTCATTTGGCGCTGGATAGGCAAATCCTTTTTGAGATTGACGCTTTGCGTAAATTTCTAATAGTTCAGCGGCAACATCATAAAGTGCTTCCGCTGCCTTTCTTTTTGCTTTAGTCCACTGCTGACTTCCTAACTTATGAAGAGGGGCATTATCTGAACTTGCACCAGAATATCTAGAGATAAGGTTAAGCGCTGCAATGGGAACCATTAGTACTGAGCCATTTGCATACTCAAGCGACAGAAAATCTTGTTGATTCCCATCAAAACTTCGACTTTTAAGTCCCAAATATCGACCAACACCATAATGTTCATGTACGACAGGATCACCTAGCTGAATCTCAACAAGACTTTTAATTGCTTCATCAAAATCTTTATGTTTTGCTCTTCGTCTTCTCCTCTGTTTTACAGCATCCTTTCCAAACAGATTATTTTCAGTAATAATTGCAATCTGCTCAAAAAGAACGCCTTCACTTAGACTTGCATTAGTTATGCAGAGCCTATTATTTTGAATATGAAAGTCACTCCAGTCAGAGCAGTCATTTACATTAAGTTGATGAGTTGAGAGCAGATCAGTGAGTACACTTTGCCTACCTTCTGATTCACAAACAATTAATACTTGCCCATCAAAATTTTCAATAAACTTAATTAACTTATTAAGTGGCTTTTTTGTTTGGGCTTCTATTTTAAGTGGGGGAAGCATAGAAGATGAGAAGTTATAGCCTTCTTTTTTTTCTATTTTTGAGCTTTGTATTTGTATTTGTCTTTTATCTGAAAGTTTTTTAAAAAATATTTCAGTACTTAAAAATACTTTATTAATTTCTAGAGGGAGTCTTTCTAGTGAACCTTTACAATACTCAAAACGCTCTAATAATTCTTTAGCTTGAAGCTCCATCGCTTCAGTAAGTCCTTTTTGATAAACAATGACAGGTTCACCCAAAATATAATCAAACAGGGTTTCAGTTTTTTTAAAAAATAAAGGTAAGTAAAATTCTATTCCGCCTGGATAACGCCCTTCACTAACTTCGCTATAAATAAATCCATCAGTATTTCCAAATTCTGATAAATAGTTGTCTTTAAAGATTGAAATGCTGTCACTATCAGTTGCAAATTCCCTAGCAGGAAGTAGTTTTATTTCTTTAACAATTTCAACTGACCGCTGTGAAGATGAGTCAAATGACCTTATTGAATCTATCTCATTATCAAATAAGTCGATTCGAAAAGGATTTTTAGTGCCCATTGGATATAAATCAATTAGGGCACCCTTAACGCAAAACTCCCCTTGCTCCATAACAGTTGTAACCCTTCGATAGCCTATTTTTATAAGGTTTTCAGAAAAAGGTTCAATCTCGAGATTTTGATTAGTTTTTAGGTGAAGGCTATATATTTCAATATAATTCTTTGGACACAATCTTTGAGATAGGGTTTCAAGTGTTGTTATTACGATGCCAGATTTAAGAGAGGGAAGTTTTGAGAGAGTTTCTAGCCTTGTTGAGACAATATCCGGATGAGGTGAGAAATGGTCAAACGCTAAAACCTCCCAACTAGAAAAATCTAATATTTCTAAAGAAGTATTAAAAAAATTGAGTGCCTTTCTAACCTCATCATAATGGCTAATATCTTTTGCGATATATAGAACTACCTGCTTTTGAGACTCAGCAAATTCAATAAGCGCTAGAGCTTCAGAAGACCCAAAAAGAGATCCCCAATAATTTTTTAAGCCAGATGAAAAGGGCTTAAATTCTTCTGAATATAAAATGCTCATAAGATATGAACATTTTCCTTGGCTAGCATTTTAATTAGTTGGATTGTTGGAAGTCCAATTAGGCTGTTAGGGTCACTACCCTCCATATTACTAAATAATGCAACTCCTAGTCCTTCAGACTTGAAACTACCGGCACAATTAAGAACATCTTCTTTGTTTAAGTAGGACAAAATTTGATTATCAGAAAGTGTTTTAAAGGTTACCTTGTAGGGCTCAACATGAGTTTGAATTTTTAAGGTTTCAGTATTTAAGAGAGCCAATCCAGTAAGAAATGTAATCGTTTTTCCAGAGCTTTTCTTTAGCTGTAAAAAAGCATTCTCGTGGCTTCCTGGTTTAGAAAATATTTCATCATCTTCATTATTTCCATTGCCAAGGGTAGCTACCTGATCTGAAGCAATAATTAATCCTGAATGAGACTTAGCGACCTCTAGAGCCTTTTCTTTAGACAGGCGATTAACTAGGTTGAAAGGAGACTCTCCATTTTCTCTACTTTCATTAATATCTGGTGATGCTGTTTTAAAGTCAATACGAAGCTTCTCTAAAATAGCTTTTCTAAATGGCGACGATGAGGCTAGAATGAGTGACACTAGAAGTTTAAAAATTGTAAAATATTCTAATATTTTACTTCAATCAGGCAGAATTTATGAGCTTATCAATAGTAGTCGCAATGGATGAAAATCGTCTGATTGGTAAAGATAATAAGTTGCCATGGCATCTTCCTGCAGATCTTGCTTATTTTAAAAAAATTACTACTGGAAAGTCAATTGTAATGGGTCGAAAAACGTATGACTCTATTGGTAGGCCTTTACCAAATCGTCGAAATATTGTAATTTCTCGAAACTCAAAAACTTTAATCACAGGTTGTGAGGTCATAACTAGCATTGATGAGGCTCTATCAATCACTAAAGATGAAGATGAGGTAATGATCATTGGGGGAGCAAGTCTTTGTGAGCAATTACTGCCCCAAGTTAGTAGACTCTATATTACAAAGATTGAAGGTAAATTTGATGGTGATGTCTATTTTCCTGAATATGATGAGTCTGATTGGCGCCAGGTTAGCTGTGAGTCACATCTTCCTGATGATTCGAATCAGCATGCCCATCACTTTATTGTCTTAGAGAGGTAATTATGAAATTTTTTATTTTATACACTTTGATCGCTATATACCTATCGGGCTGCGTTTTTACTAAAGTGATTACTGTACCTATTAGGGTTACAGGAGCAGTTATATCTGTAATACCTGTTGTTGGCGATGGAGTTAATAGTGTCTTAGGTGCAAGCGCCGACGTAATCGACGCGATACCTATTTAACTCGCTTGAAGTAATTGCTTGCTTTTAGCCGCAAGAACTTCTTTTAGAGCTTTCGGCATCACTTTTACAAAATGAGTTATTTCTTCATTCCAATTACTCAGTATTTTTTCAGCTATTTTTGAGCCAGTCAATTTGTAATGGTTAGTTATAAACTCAAATAACTCGGAAATAGACTCTCTATCCATTGGATCTAAATCTATTGTAGATGAGTTAGACCTCCCCTGAAGAGTTAGGTCAGGATTATATACAAAGGCTATTCCACCGCTCATCCCGGCGCCAAAGTTACGCCCAACTTCACCCAGTATTACTGCGCGCCCACCTGTCATATACTCACAGCCATGATCACCAATTCCTTCAACAACAGCCATCAGTCCAGAGTTTCTGACGCAGAAACGCTCTGAGACTTGGCCTGATAAATACATTTCGCCTCCAGTAGCGCCATATCCACAGACATTTCCAGCAATGATTTCATTATGCGCTAGGTAGGTTGAATCTTTTGGTGGATAAATAATAATTCGACCACCAGACAAGCCCTTACCAACATAATCATTTGCATCACCCTCAACAGATAGGGTAATTCCATTTGCAAGAAATGCGCCAAAAGACTGACCTGCAGAGCCTTTAAAGTCAATATTTATTGCGCCATCTTTTAGATTATTGCCATTTCTGGTTTTAACGATATGTGAGGAAAGCATAGCGCCAACAGCTCTGTCAACATTGGAAATGCTTGATTCAAATCTAACCTTTCCATTTCCTTCGATAGCTTTTTTAGATTTAGCAATTAAATCATGATCAAGTTGTTCGCTGAGTTGATGATCTTGTTTTATTGTTTGATAGGTGCCCGCATTCCTATATTGATTATCCGCAGGCGTTAATATCTTGCTGAGATCAATTGAGTCTTGTTTCCAGTGATTTATTGCTTTGTTCATCTCAAGCATATCAACTCGGCCAACCATATCAGTCAGTTTTTTAAATCCAAGTTCTGCCATAATAATACGCAAATCTTCCGCTACCATAAATAAGTAATTAACAACATGTTCAGGCTTACCAGTAAACTTTTTACGTAAAACTTTGTCTTGTGTTGCAATGCCAACTGGACAAGTATTGAGATGACATTTCCGCATCATAATGCAGCCTAATGTAATAAGTGGTGCTGTAGAAAAACCAAACTCTTCAGCTCCCAATAAAGCAGCTATTGCAACATCTCTCCCAGTCTTAAGTTGTCCATCAGTTTGAATTACTACTCTTGAGCGCAAATCATTCATTACTAATGTTTGGTGAGTTTCAGCGACTCCAAGTTCCCAAGGAAGTCCTGCATGTTTAATCGAGGTTAATGGAGAAGCGCCAGTTCCGCCATCATGTCCAGCAATAACAATATGATCTGATTTTGCTTTAGTTACACCTGCTGCAACAGTTCCTACGCCTACTTCAGAAACTAGCTTGACACTAATTCGAGCTGCAGGATTGGACCTTTTAAGATCAAAAATAAGTTGTGATAAATCCTCAATTGAATAAATATCATGATGCGGTGGGGGGCTAATTAAACCAACACCTGCAGTTGAACAGCGTATTTTGGCAATAAAATCATCAACCTTACCACCAGGAAGTTCCCCACCCTCGCCAGGTTTAGCGCCCTGCGAAACCTTAATTTGCAGTTCATCAGCATTATTTAGGTAGTCAATGGTAACGCCAAACCGACCTGAGGCCACTTGCTTAATTGCGCTTCGCCTAGAGTCTCCATTTGCATCTGGAGTCCAGCGATTTGGATCCTCTCCACCCTCACCAGTATTCGATTTACCACCTATTTGATTCATTGCAATTGCAAGAGATTCATGAGATTCTGGTGATATTGAGCCCAGGCTCATTGCTCCAGTAACAAATCTTTTGACAATCTCTTTTGCTGACTCAACTTTATCAATATCAATTGAAGCGGCTGATTTAAATGACATTAAACCTCTAAGAGTACAATTTCTAGTGCCCTCATCATTAGATTTTTTAGCAAATTCCCAGTATGCATTTTGATCATTACTTCTAGCAGCCTGCTGCAAGCTTGTAATAGTTTCTGGTTCCCACATATGTTTTTCACCACCACTTCGCCAAGCATAATGTCCAAGGTTATTGAGTGAGTTGGAGAGAAATGCTTTTTTATGTTGCTGTTCAGATTCAGTTTGAATGACGTCAAATCCAACACCACTAATGCGACTCGCTGTTTCAAAAAAGCATTTATGCATAACTTCATCAGACAAACCAACAGCCTCAAAGATTTGAGCGCCTTTATATGAAGCAAGAGTTGAAATACCCATTTTAGCCATCACTTTGAGCATTCCCTTTGCTATTGCTTTACGATATGCACTGACTATAGCCTCATCATTTTCTAGATTTACTAAGTTATCTCTTCTTGCCTGCCATAAGGCTTCAAAAGCTAGGTATGGATTAATAGCATCTGCACCAAACCCTGTCAATAGGCAGAAGTGATGAACTTCTCTAGCCTCACCAGTTTCAACAATTATTCCAACTTGAGTTCTCTTATGAGTGGCCACTAAATGCCGATGAACTGCGGAAGATGCTAGGAGCGCACTTACTGCATTTCGGCGAGAGTCAATTTTTCTATCAGAGAGTATGACAAGGCTATGGCCATCATTTATAGCTTGAGTGCTTTGTGCACAAATTGAGTCAAGCATTTTACTTAGGCTCTGGCCCTCGTTTATGTCATAGGTGATATCAATTGTTTTACTTGTCCACCCTCGATGATTGCACTCTTTAAGTGAGGATATTTCTTCATTTGTTAAAATTGGGTGATCAATGATTAATCGGTTTGCATTTTCAGCTTTATTAGTAAGTAAATTTCCTTCAGGACCAATCGAGCAGCTTAAGGACATCACAACTTCTTCACGAATTGAGTCAATAGCTGGATTAGTAACCTGAGCAAAAAGCTGTTTAAAGTAGTCATAAATTATTCTTGACTGATCAGAGAGGCAAGCTAAAGCAGAGTCATTTCCCATTGATCCGACTGGATCTCTCAGCTCTGTTACAAGAGGAAGAAGCATAAACTTTAGAGTTTCAGTGCTATAACCAAAGGCTTGCAAGCGGTTTATAAGTGTTTTTGGAAAAAAGCCTTTCTCACTAGTATTAGTTTTTAAATCAGATAGAGATATTTGTTGCTCTTTTAGCCAATCACCATAAGGATTTTTAGAAGCAAAGTTACTTTTAATTTCATCATCATCAACTAACCTGCCTTTTTCAAAGTCAACAAGAAACATTTTTCCAGGTCTAAGGCGACCCTTTGTTTTAACATTATTAGTTGCAACATCTACAACACCTACTTCAGATGCCATAATCACACGGTCATCATGCGTTAGATAATAACGTGACGGTCGAAGACCATTTCTATCAAGAACAGCTCCAATATATCTTCCATCAGTAAAGGCAATAGACGCCGGCCCATCCCAAGGCTCCATTACATTTGAGAAATACTCATAAAAAGCTTTTTTCTCACTACTCATTTCTTTATCATTTTGCCAAGCTTCTGGAACCATCATTAATACCGCTTCCTGAAGAGATCTTCCATTCATTAATAGAAATTCTAGAACATTATCGAAGCTACCAGAGTCAGAAACTTCAGTTTCAATTATGGGTAACGTTTTTGATAAATTATCTCCAAAAACCTCACTTTCTAAGACTCCTTCCCGAGCCCTCATCCAGTTGAAGTTACCTTGGCGAGTATTGATTTCACCATTATGGGCCATAAATCTACAAGGCTGCGCACGATCCCATGAAGGGAATGTATTGGTTGAGAAGCGTGAGTGAACCATTGCTAAATAGGTACTGAATTTCTTATCATTTAGATCTGGATAAAAGTCTAATAGCTGCGAGCCCATCAACATACCTTTATAAATAATGACTCTAGTAGAAAGGCTACAAATATAAAAAAGTAATGCTTGAGAAAGTGACTCATCAGTTCGAATAATCTTCGAGACATTTTTTCGAATGATATAAAGAACTCCTTCAAAAGCCTCTGTATCGATATTCTCTGAGTTACCAATAATAAGCTGTTTCATTACTGGTTGTGAGTCTCGAGCCATATCTCCAACATTTGCTTTATCAGAGTCAACAGGGACATCACGCCAACCGATTAAAGTTTGCCCTTCATCCTTTATAACTTTTTCAATGACTAAAATACAATGTTTACTTTCTTTTTTATCTTGAGGTAGAAAAACATTTCCAACACCATAACTTCCAGCATTTACTTCAATACCAAATAGCGTTTTAATTTCCTCAGAAAAAAATTCGTGAGGTATATTGGTTAAGATTCCAGCACCATCACCAGTATTTGCCTCACAGCCACAAGCACCACGATGGTCCATACGAGAGAGCATTTCTAGAGCATCTTTCGTAATTTTATGAGAAGAATGGCTCTTGACGTTGGCAATAAAACCAACACCACAATTCTCCTTCTCATTATTAGGATGGTAAAGTCCTCGAGCCTTTGGGAGGTGTAATTGTTTATTTTTCATGAAAACTGAATGTAAAACTGAAAATATATAATACCTTATTTTAGCTGATTTTTAAACTCCAAATTTGTCTACTTATATTGTTATAGTGGGGATATTAAGGTAGAATATTTTCATTTTTGTTACTATTATGTTAGCAATTATTTCACCCTCAAAAACGCAAGATTTCTCTCAATGTAATGTTGCTTTTTATTCTCAAACTCGCCACTTAGATAACTCCAGTGAGCTGGTTAACATTTTAAAAAAGAAAAGTCAATCTCAAATTTCTAAACTCATGTCATTGAGTGAGAAATTATCTAAGTTGAATTTTGATCGCTTTCAAAAGTTTAAACTGCCGTTTAATCGAAATAATGCTAAGCAAGCAATACTTGCTTTTAAAGGAGACGTTTATAACGGAATTGATGCCCCAGCTTTGTCAACTGACGATCTTGAATTTGCGCAAGATAGTGTTCGAATGCTTTCTGGTCTTTATGGCGTTATAAGACCACTTGACCTAATTCAGCCTTATCGTCTAGAGATGGGAACCAAGCTTTCTAACTCAAAAGGTAAGGACTTATATGAATATTGGGGAACTGAGATAAGTGACGTTCTTAATGAGGATGAGTCAGAACTCATTGTAAATTTGTCATCCAATGAATACTTTAAAGCTGTAGATAAAAAAACACTTAATGCGAAAGTTTTGGATATTGTATTCAAGGAAAAAAAAGGTGAAGTATATAAAGTTATAGGTATTTATGCTAAGCGTGCAAGAGGCTTAATGGTGAATTACATTATAAGAAATAGATTGAAGAGCCCAGAGGACTTAAAAGATTTTGCCGATGAAGGCTATAGATTCAATAAAGACCTTTCTAGTGAGTCTTCTTGGGTTTACCTTAGAGGCTAAAATCCACAATATTTGTGAAACTATTTAAGATGCGCTGAATTCTTTTGACTGGTATTATTTGCAATCTTTTATTGTGTACTAACAACTAATGATTAAAGTATATACATCGCACTCATGCTTTTACTGCACAAGAGCAAAAAACTATCTCGATGATCTTGATATTAAATATGAAACGCTTAACATTCAAGATGATAAAGACGCTAGAGAGTTTTTTGTTAAGTCTGGCTTTAGATCAGTCCCTCAAATTTTTGTAAATGATAAGCTCTTATGTGAAGGTGGATCTGATGGATTAGCGCAAATGAGTAAGGAAGATATTCATAATAAAGTTTTTGAGATTACTGGCTCACGCATTTAAATACCTCTAATTCCAGCAACTCCTTGAGCTCCGATACTCAAAGCTTTTTCAATTAGCTCTTTCTGCATTCCGCCAAGTAAAAAAACTGGCAAATTACACTTCTCAATAATCCCAGAAGCACCTTCCCACCCTAAGGGGATAGAGTCTGGATGAGTCAGTGTCTTTTCTATTGGTGACAAGCTGATGTAATCAGCAGAAATATTTTCTGCATGCAGAGCCTCATCAATGTTATGGGTTGATGCGCCGATTAGTTTTTCTTCAATAACTGGCCTTTCTTTTAGTGCCATTAGCTCTAAACTAGTTAGATGCCAGCCATCACAAAGTTCATTAAAAGTTTTATTTGGTGTATTTAAAATAAGTTTTGCCTGATTTTCTTTACACAGCCTGTATATTTTTTCTATGTAAGTATTATTAAGAGAGGTTTTACTTCTTAGCTGGATAAATTTAATTCCATTAGACAGTCGTTTTTTACATTCATTAAAGACTATATCGGATTGATGATTATCAGGTGTAATCCAATAAAATTTTGGCAGTGAAAATTTATGAATAATTCTCCACATGGTTGGGAGTAATTTGAAATTTTTGAAGTTATCTGCACTACTCCAAGTAATTTCTTGTCCTTCAAATCCTACCGGATCACCTAAATAATCATCAATACTATAAACTGATAAATTGATAGTTTTTTCAGGATAGATATGCTGAATCTTTTGAACTAATTTGCAGTCTTTTACGGTGATTCCCGTTTCTTCAAAAAGTTCTCTTATGATTGCGCTAATGTGATCTTCACCTGGCTCTACTTTGCCACCTGGAAGCTCCCAGAAGCCGGCCATAAATTGATTTTTTTGGCGCTTAGCAATAAATACCTCACTATTACTATTGTGTATTATCCCAACTACTACTTCAATACTGGTATTTTTATAAGGCACAATTTTTTAAATTCTAGGTATTTAATGGACACATTTTCTATTATCACCGTTAACACAAGTCCGAGGTAAAATAACGACTTTAATATTTCAAATTATATTGTGGAACTTAATAAAAAAATTCAATCACTCATGCCATTTAAGGATAGCCTTAAAGCTAACCTTATAGGAATTGAAAAAGAGGGTTTGCGAGTTTCAGATGATGGAAATATTGCCCAAAGCCCGCATCCAAAAGGGCTAGGTTCTGCCCTAAAAAACCCTGCAATCACTACAGACTTTAGTGAGGCTTTACTTGAATTAGTAACTCAGCCTTTAAAGGGAGCTGATCAAGTTCTAAATGAGCTGACGACAATCCATAATTATATTTATCATCACTTGCCAGAAAATGAACGATTTTGGCCTGCTAGTATGCCTTGTATATTAAGAGGTCAAACTAATATACCTATTGCCAATTATGGCAGTTCAAATTTAGGAATGATGAAAACAGTTTACAGGCGCGGCCTCTCTAATCGATATGGAAGCGTAATGCAGGCAATCGCTGGTATTCATTTTAACTATTCATTTTCATTAGAGTTCTGGCAGTCATACCGTGGATTAATATCACCAACAGATACTGACTCCAAAGACTTTATGGATATTCACTATATGGGGCTAACACGAAATGTTTTGAGATATGGCTGGTTAATTCCATACTTATTTGGAGCTTCTGCAACAGTATGTAAATCATTTATGCATGATTATCATGAGCATAATTTAGAAGAGTTTGACGATAACACGTTGTATCTACCCTACGCGACTTCCCTAAGAATGGGTGATATTGGTTATCAGAATTCTCAAGAAGATGAGAAGGGAGTTAAGGCTAACTATAATAGTTTATGTCACTATATATATAGTCTTCGTGCAGCAATGCAAACCAACTGTGAGGATTTTGAAAAGATTGGCCTAAAGAAAAATGGAGAATACCAACAGCTCAATACAAATATTCTTCAAATCGCAAACGAGTATTACTCATCAGTTCGTCCAAAGCCTATTCTGTATGCAAATGATAAGCCCCTCAGAGCCCTTAATAATAACGGCGTAGGTTATATTGAAATACGATCACTGGATATTAATCCTTTGCTTGAAGTAGGTATTGATAAGCAGCAAATTGAGTTCTTAGAGGCATTCTTATTATTCTGTCTTTTGGAGGACTCTCCAGCTATTTCATCATCTGAGTTAGTAGATATTGACTCTAACGCTCTTTTAGTCGCTCATCAAGGCAGACAGCCTGGTTTAATTCTTAGGCATGTTGGTGAGGAAGTGACTCTAGCTGATTGGGGTGAGAGTCTTTTTGAGAAAATAAAGCAAAGCTCTAAGCTGTTAAGTGATGCGCATCAAGAATCGGTAGAAAGCATTTCAATGCGAATTAAAGATCCTGATTTAACGCCATCAGCAATAATGCTTAATGAAATGAAGCACCAGGAGAAAGGTTTTTTCGAATTCACGGATCAATATAGTCGTAAATATAAAACACAAAATCAAGGGAAAGCTTTTGATAAGGACTATTTTCTTGGGCTAGATGAGCTGGCAATCAGCTCTATAAAAGAGCAACTAGAGCTTGAATCTAATGATGTTTTAAATTTTGATCAATTTTTAGAACAATATTTTGAAGATGACGCTTAAGATAGATACTATATGCGCATTAGCAACCGCTATAGGCCAAAGTGGAATTGGAGTTGTTCGAGTTTCAGGCCCACTATCTAAAGTTATTTCTAACAAAATACTTCAAAAGGAGTTAAAGCCCAGGCATGCTTTTTATGGCGCTTTTTATGACAATGAAGATAATACTATTGATAAAGGGGTAGCAATATACTTCCCCGGGCCTAACTCATATACTGGCGAGGATGTTGTTGAATTCCAGGGCCATGGCGGCATGAGTGTTATGAGAAAAATTTTAGAAATTGCTTTATTTTTAGGCGCAAGACTTTCTGAGCCTGGAGAGTTTAGTAAAAGAGCCTTTCTAAATGGCAAGATGGACTTAGTTCAGGCTGAGGCAGTTCAAGACTTAATTCAATCGAGCTCAGAAGAATCTGCCCTTAGCGCTGTAAGATCCTTAACGGGTGAATTCTCAGATAAGATTAATCATTTACTTCTAGAGCTAACTTCATTAAGAGTTTTTGTTGAGGCAACTATTGATTTTTCTGATGAGGAGATAGATTTTCTTGAATCTCATCAAGTCTCAACTAAGCTTAAAAATTTAAAAGACTTACTTAAGAATATACTTGAGAGTGCCAACCAAGGGGCAATTTTAAGAGATGGGCTTCATGTTGCAATTGCTGGAAAACCGAATGCAGGAAAGTCTAGCTTGCTTAATGCACTTACAAAACTGCCTAGTGCAATTGTTACAGATATTGCTGGAACCACAAGAGATGTGTTGAAAGAAACAATTCATATCGATGGAATGCCTCTTCATATTATTGATACAGCTGGACTTCACAATAGTGATGATATTATTGAGCAAGAAGGCATTAAAAGGGCATATACTGAAATTAATAATGCAGACGTAGTCTTACTCGTATTTGACACAAAAGACGATGTGCCTGACTTTTCAATATTGCCTGATTTGGTTAAAAATAAACCAATTATTTGTATAAGAAATAAGATCGATCTTTTAAATGCCGAATCTGAAGTTATTAAGCTAGATACTCAATTAGAGGTTAGTCTTTCAGCTAAGAAGGGTGATGGAGTTGACTTACTAAGAAAAACACTAGCTGAATTTGCAGGTTTAAACTCCGACGGTGAAGGCGTTTTTCTAGCTCGAAAACGACATATTGACTCAATTGATCAAACGCTCATATATATAAATAGTGCTCTGGAGCAATTAGAAGGCGGAGCAAGCGAGTTAGTAGCTGAAGATTTGCGTCAGGCAGGTATGTCTCTTGGGCAAATTACTGGGGAGTTTTCTTCAGATGATTTATTGGGTGAAATCTTCTCCTCATTTTGTATTGGCAAATAGAGTACAATTATTTCTTTTCGTAAGAAAAAATAAAGGAAGTTAGAAAGTTCAAAAAAAGTCTCTAAATTATTGATTTTAAAGACTATTTGTAGGTGATTTATCCTATCAATTTAGACCCATTAAAGTTTATTTGATAAATATTCGTAATATCACTTGACGATACTACTTGAGCATGTATAATTTCCCGCTTTCACCGACCAAAAAGAACTTTTTTAGTTGGTAGCTCTTTAAAAATTTATCAAGCAACTTGTGTGGGCACTCGTGCAAGAAATTGTGCAGTGCACATAAAAAACAAAAGCAGATAAGCTTTTTAAAAAATTGAACTATTGGTTATAAAATGCCAAGTGTTCTAAAAAGTCAAAGATTAAACTGAAGAGTTTGATCCTGGCTCAGATTGAACGCTGGCGGTATGCTTAACACATGCAAGTCGAACGGAAACGATACTAGCTTGCTAGTAGGCGTCGAGTGGCGGACGGGTGAGTAACGCGTAGGAATCTACCTGATAGTGGGGGATAGCCCGAAGAAATTCGGATTAATACCGCATAATCTATTCGTAGTAAAGTGGGGGACTTTCGAGCCTCACGCTATCAGATGAGCCTGCGTAAGATTAGCTAGTTGGTAGGGTAAAAGCCTACCAAGGCGACGATCTTTAGCTGGTCTGAGAGGATGATCAGCCACATCGGGACTGAGACACGGCCCGAACTCCTACGGGAGGCAGCAGTGGGGAATATTGGACAATGGGGGCAACCCTGATCCAGCAATACCGCGTGTGTGAAGAAGGCCTGAGGGTTGTAAAGCACTTTCAATTGTGAAGAAAAGCTAGTGGTTAATAGCCATTAGCCTTGACATTAACTTTAGAAGAAGCACCGGCTAACTCCGTGCCAGCAGCCGCGGTAATACGGAGGGTGCAAGCGTTAATCGGAATTACTGGGCGTAAAGCGTGCGTAGGCGGTTTATTAAGTCAGATGTGAAAGCCCCGGGCTTAACCTGGGAACTGCATTTGAAACTGGTCAACTAGAGTATGGTAGAGGAAAGTGGAATTTCTGGTGTAGCGGTGAAATGCGTAGATATCAGAAGGAACATCAATGGCGAAGGCAACTTTCTGGACCAATACTGACGCTGAGGTACGAAAGCGTGGGTAGCAAACAGGATTAGATACCCTGGTAGTCCACGCCGTAAACGATGATAACTAGCCGTTGGGGGGATTTACCCCTTAGTGGCGAAGCTAACGCGTTAAGTTATCCGCCTGGGGAGTACGGCCGCAAGGTTAAAACTCAAAGGAATTGACGGGGACCCGCACAAGCGGTGGAGCATGTGGTTTAATTCGATGCAACGCGAAGAACCTTACCTGGTCTTGACATCCTGAGAACTTTCTAGAAATAGATTGGTGCCTTCGGGAACTCAGTGACAGGTGCTGCATGGCTGTCGTCAGCTCGTGTCGTGAGATGTTGGGTTAAGTCCCGTAACGAGCGCAACCCCTATCCTTATTTGCCAGCACATCATGGTGGGAACTATAAGGAGACTGCCGGTGATAAACCGGAGGAAGGCGGGGACGACGTCAAGTCATCATGGCCCTTACGACCAGGGCTACACACGTGCTACAATGGGAAGGACAAAGAGCCGCGAAGCCGCGAGGTGTAGCTAATCTCAGAAACCTTTTCGTAGTCCGGATTGGAGTCTGCAACTCGACTCCATGAAGTCGGAATCGCTAGTAATCGTAGATCAGAATGCTACGGTGAATACGTTCCCGGGTCTTGTACACACCGCCCGTCATACCATGGGAGTGGGTTGCACCAGAAGTGGCTAGTCTAACTTTATTGAGGACGGTCACCACGGTGTGATTCATGACTGGGGTAAAGTCGTAACAAGGTAGCCCTACCGGAAGGTGGGGCTGGATCACCTCCTTAAGAAATGTACGAGTGTTCACACAAGTTGTTTGATAATATTAAAGAAAGAGAAAAAGACCAATAACCCAAATTCAATTTAATTGATATTAAGGGTCTGTAGCTCAGTTGGTTAGAGCGCACCCCTGATAAGGGTGAGGTCGGTGGTTCAAATCCACCCAGACCCACCATATTTTCTGGGTTATTAGTTTTCTATTGGGGCTATAGCTCAGCTGGGAGAGCGCCTGGTTTGCATCCAGGAGGTCAGCAGTTCGATCCTGCTTAGCTCCACCATTTTTCTCGAATGAAAACTTAAATAAGATTTATTTATATGTCTTATTTAAGTTTTTATACCAAGCCTTGGTTTAACCCTTGGTTCGGAGCTCTTTAACAATTTGGATATGAAGTAAAGTTTGTTAAATACAATACAACGTAAAAAGGTGTATTGCATTGACACAACAATTTCAAAAAATATGGATTCTCATTGATAGATTTATCTATCATTGAAAAAATAGAATTCACCGATTGTATCGTAAGATACAGTTAGTGACTTCTCGGTGTAAAAAGAATCATTAACCCAGATACTTTGGGGTTATATGGTCAAGTGAATAAGTGCATACGACGGATGCCTTGGCAGTAGAAGGCGATGAAGGACGTGATAATCTGCGATAAGCTTCGGTTAGCTGATAATAAGCTTTAACCCGGAGATCTCCGAATGGGAAAACCCAGTGATCATAAGATCATTATCCTTAACTGAATACATAGGTTAAGGAGGCAAACCTAGGGAACTGAAACATCTAAGTACCTAGAGGAAAAGAAATCAACCGAGATTCCCTTAGTAGCGGCGAGCGAACGGGGACCAGCCCTTAAGCAATTTTGAGATTAGTAGAATGTTCTGGAAAGTTCAACGACACAGGGTGATAGTCCCGTATACGAAAATCTTTTAATTGTGAAATCGAGTAAGGCGGCGCACGTGAAACGCTGTTTGAATATGGGGGGACCACCCTCCAAGGCTAAATACTCTCTACTGACCGATAGTGAACAAGTACCGTGAGGGAAAGGCGAAAAGAACCCCGGGAGGGGAGTGAAATAGAACCTGAAATCGTATGCATACAAGCAGTGGGAGCAGACTTGTTCTGTGACTGCGTACCTTTTGTATAATGGGTCAGCGACTTACTTCTCAGTAGCAAGGTTAACCATTAGGGGAGCCGTAGGGAAACCGAGTCTTAAATGGGCGTTTAGTTGCTGGGAGTAGACCCGAAACCGGGTGATCTATCCATGGTCAGTGTGAAGGTTAGGTAAAACTAACTGGAGGCGCGAACCCACTTATGTTGAAAAATGAGGGGATGAACTGTGGATAGGGGTGAAAGGCCAAACAAACCCGGAGATAGCTGGTTCTCTCCGAAATCTATTTAGGTAGAGCGTCGCGTATTACTTCTGGGGGTAGAGCACTGTTATGGCTAGCGGGTCGTCAAGGCTTAGTAAACCATTGCAAACTCCGAATACCAGAAAGTATGAGCGCGGCAGACACACTGCGGGTGCTAACGTCCGTAGTGGAAAGGGAAACAACCCAGACCGTCAGCTAAGGTCCCAAAATTATAGTTAAGTGGGAAACGATGTGAAAAGGCCCAGACAGCCAGGAGGTTGGCTTAGAAGCAGCCATTCCTTTAAAGAGTGCGTAATAGCTCACTGGTCGAGTCGGTTTGCGCGGAAGATTTAACGGGGCTAAACTATATACCGAAGCTGCGGATCGCAATTTATTGCGATGGTAGGAGAGCGTTCTGTAAGCCGTTGAAGGTGAACTGTGAGGTTTGCTGGAGGTATCAGAAGTGCGAATGCTGACATGAGTAACGATAAAGGGGGTGAAAAACCCCCTCGCCAGAAGTCCAAGGTTTCCTACGCAACGTTAATCGGCGTAGGGTTAGTCGGCCCCTAAGGCGAGGCAGAAATGCGTAGTCGATGGGAAACGGGTTAATATTCCCGTACTTCATATAACTGCGATGGGAAGACGGAGTAGGTTAGCTCAGCAAGGCGATGGTTGTCCTTGTTCAAGCGTGTAGAAATGGTTCTTAGGAAAATCCGGGAACCTCTATTTCAAGGCGTGATAACGAGCCCTCTTTTGGGCGAAGTGAGTGAGACCATGCTTCCAGGAAAATCCTCTAAGCTTCAGGTTATATGAAACCGTACCCCAAACCGACACAGGTGGACGAGATGAGAATTCTAAGGCGCTTGAGAGAACTCGGGTGAAGGAACTAGGCAAAATGACACCGTAACTTCGGGAGAAGGTGTGCTCTTGTTATGTGATATCACTTGCTGATTGAGCAAAGAAGAGCTGAAAAAACTAGGTGGCTGCGACTGTTTATTAAAAACACAGCACTCTGCAAACACGTAAGTGGACGTATAGGGTGTGACTCCTGCCCGGTGCTTGAAGGTTAATTGATGAGGTTAGCGCTTGCGCGAAGCTTTTGATCGAAGCCCAAGTAAACGGCGGCCGTAACTATAACGGTCCTAAGGTAGCGAAATTCCTTGTCGGGTAAGTTCCGACCTGCACGAATGGAGTAACGACGGCCACACTGTCTCCACCCGAGACTCAGTGAAATTGAAATTGCTGTTAAGATGCAGTATACCCGCGGCCAGACGGAAAGACCCCGTGCACCTTTACTACAGCTTTGCATTGAACTCCGATCCTACTTGTGTAGGATAGGTGGGAGGCTTTGAAGCTTTAACGCTAGTTAGAGTGGAGCCACCCTTGAAATACCACCCTGGTATGGTTGGGGTTCTAACCTTGGTCCGTAATCCGGATCGGGGACAATGCATGGTGGGTAGTTTGACTGGGGCGGTCTCCTCCTAAAGAGTAACGGAGGAGCGCAAAGGTATCCTCAGCACGGTCGGACATCGTGCAATGAGCGCAAAGGTAAAAGGATGCTTGACTGCGAGACTGACACGTCGAGCAGGTAGGAAACTAGGTCTTAGTGATCCGGTGGTTCTGAGTGGAAGGACCATCGCTCAACGGATAAAAGGTACGCCGGGGATAACAGGCTGATACCCCCCAAGAGTTCACATCGACGGGGGTGTTTGGCACCTCGATGTCGGCTCATCACATCCTGGGGCTGAAGCAGGTCCCAAGGGTATGGCTGTTCGCCATTTAAAGTGGTACGCGAGCTGGGTTTAGAACGTCGTGAGACAGTTCGGTCCCTATCTACCGTGGGCGTTGGAGACTTGAGGGAAGCTGTTCTTAGTACGAGAGGACCGGAATGGACACACCTCTGGTGTTTCGGTTGTCACGCCAGTGGCATTGCCGAGTAGCTATGTGTGGAAAGGATAACCGCTGAAAGCATCTAAGCGGGAAGCCCCTCCCAAGATTAGGTCTCCCTGATTATTTAATAATCCTAAAGATCCCTCGAAGACTACGAGGTTGATAGGCTAGGTGTGAAAGTGCAGCAATGTATTGAGCTAACTAGTACTAATTGATCGTGAGGCTTGACCATATAACACCCAAGATATTTGGAGATGTTGTTGTGTCAACAGGCAATATGCCTTACAAACTTTACTTAATCCATTTTGTTATACCTTCTTGGTATAAAAACTTTTTAATTCACTTGAGATAAGTTTCGACTTAATTCAAGTAAGCAGTTTGCTTAGTGACAATAGCAAGTGTGACCCACCTGATCCCATCCCGAACTCAGCAGTGAAACCACTTAGCGCCGATGGTAGTGTGGGGTCTCCCCATGTGAGAGTAGGACATTGCTAGGCTTTTATTCTAAATACCCCGATCTTTTTTAAGGCGGGGTATTTTTTTATCTGATTCTTAATCACGTAAAATAAAACCATCATTATTGCCAAAATTAATCAAGAACCCATGACTGATAACATTGAAGTAAGGACAATTGCTAATGGAATCAGCGTAATTGATTCTGGCTACTTCAGTAGTGATTTTGCAGCTATATATATTATTAAGCAAAATAATAAGGTTGTGATCATTGAAACTGGAACTGCCTTTAGTGTTTCTAATGTTCAAAAAGCACTCAAGCAAGATGGCCTTAGTTTTAGAGATGTTGTTTATGTAATTCCTACTCATGTTCATCTTGATCATGCAGGAGGTGCTGGTGAGCTTATGAAACAATGCCGAAATGCCAGCCTAATAGTTCATCCACGCGGCGCAAGACATATGATTGATCCCACTAAGCTAATAGCTGGAGCTATGGCGGTCTATGGTGAGCAAAAATTTAAGAAGTTGTACGGTGAAATTATCCCAATAGAAGCATCTAGAGTTATAGAAGCAGATGACAACTTTATTTTAGATTTTGAGGGAAGAGAGTTAAAGTTTATCGATACTCCAGGACATGCAAGACATCATTTTTGCATTTGGGATATACAAACAAAGTCAATGTTTACTGGAGATACATTTGGCATCTCTTATCGTGATCTTGATTACAATGATGAAGTATATATTTTTCCAAGTACAAGCCCGGTGCAGTTTGATCCAGAGGAGTTAATTAAAAGCATACATAAAATTATGGAATATAATCCTCAGAGGGTCTGCTTAACACACTTTTCTGCAATTACACCAACTAAGAAAGTAGTTGAGCAGTTAATAGATGGTATTAATTTTGTAAGCAATCTGGCAAAAAAATATGCAACTAAGGATGACGCTAAATTAGTAATACATAATGAGATGATGGACTACTTTCTAAAAGGGATTGAAAAGAGTGGCTTCAAAGACCTTAATTTTTGCAGAAATAGATTAGAGCTTGATGTCAAAATAAATACCCTAGGTTTGATTCACTGGCAACAAATTATTACTACTATTTGAGACTTGAACTCAAATAATATGATACTAAATAGCTATAATATACATCTCATTTAAATCCCTAAGTATGAAAAACCTTCTACTAAAACTTAATATATATTTTGAAAAAGTACCAGGTAAGTTAATACCTTATCGAAAAACTGTTCTTCTTCTAGCCCTACTTTCGACTCTTTTTATGGGGTATGGCGCCTCTCGCTTTGTTTTAGATACTTCATTTAGCGTTTGGTTTAGTGAGTCTGACCCTGCAATTGAAGCTTTGGATGATTTTCGTGACCAATTTGGAAGTGATGATGGTCTATTTATTGTTTATGAAGCTAAAGATGGTGATGTATTCTCAAATAAATCATTAACCCTAGTCTCTGAAATAACAGAGGTGCTTGATAATTACAGGCAGATAAGTGATGATGTTTGGCTTGAAAAGTATGGGCTTACTCCTGATATTGTTGAATCATTAACTCATATTAAGCGTGTTCAGTCCTTATCTAATATTAGAATTCAAAAAAATGAAGATGATGTTTTAAGTTCACCTCGCTTAGTGCCTAAAAAAATTCCAAGTGATGCCATAGTTTTAAGTGAAATCAGCTCTGAAGCAGATAGTCAGCCTAGTTTACCGCTATTTATGTTCTCAAAAGACCACCGTTTTGGGGCAATTTCTATCCAAACAGACTTTGGGGCCATCCCAGTAGTTCAGGAGCTAAACGATGAGTTTTCTCTGTTTGCTGATGATGAGTGGAGTGATGATTTTGATGAAGGTATAGATGATAATGCTATTATTCAAAAAATCGAATATCAGCCTGATGAGCCAGGACTTTATATCCCATTTATGAAGGCTATAACAGCGATTACTGAGCAGCCAAAAATGACAGAACATTTTAACTTTTATCCGATTGGTAACTCCGCCATGATGTCTTTAGCAATGGACACGTTAATTCAAGCTGCATTTTTATTGGTGGGCATGGTGGTAATCATTAACCTATTACTTTGGTCATTGTTTCGCTCTGCAAGTGCAGTGGTTCTTCCCCAGCTAGCAATTGGCCTGAGTATTCTATTTGTTATTGGAGGTCTGAGCTGGCTTAACTTAGCATCAACAACTCTTATTGCTCTAACTGTAATGCTTATTATTGCAGTCGGCGTAGCTGACTGTGTTCATGTGATGAGTTCTTATTTATTTTTCAGGCGAGATGGTAAAGAACATGATGAGGCATTATCAAAGGCTTATGGTAAGACTGGCGTTCCTATTTTATTAACAACAATAACCACAATGGCAGGAATGTCCTCATTGGCGGTTACTGGCATGCCTATGTTTGTGCAATTTGGCCTCTCTTCTGCAGCTGGTGTCCTTTTTGCTTTCTTATACACAATATATTTACTGCCAGTTTTATTGAATTATTGGCACCCAATGCAAATTAAAAAAACTGAAGCAGTAAATGAAAATACAAAAACTGGGATAAGGTCGTTTGCTTTGTTATTGAAATCACAAATGTTTAGTTTTTTATGTTTTTTTGTAAATCCATTAGCAAAAATTTCAAAAAAAATAGGTTTGAATTGGCTCTTAGGCGCAGAATGGCTTCAGCCTCTATTAAATAGAATCCCAGCTTTTGTAGAGCGTTTCCGTTACTCCATAGCTATTATTTTTGTGAGCGTATTTGTAATCTGTTTATATGGCGCGACTCAAGTAAAAATTGATTCCAATCTAGTTGAGCTTTATTCGGATGATGTGCCAATTGGTCAAGCATATGAAATTGTTGATGAGCACATGATGGGCACAGGAAATATGGAAATTGTTGTAGATACAGTAATTTCAGATGGAATAATGGATCCAGATGTATTAAATGCGATGAATAGACTTCAAAATACAATTGAAGAAAATTATAGTGAGTTTATTATTCGTACAAATTCTTTGGCAGACCTAGTAATAGATACTCACGCTATTATGCAAGACTCTGAAGATTACCGAAATATTCCTGATAGTCAAATTGCAGTATCTCAATTGCTTTACTTGTTTAATAGCTCAAATCCTGAAGAGCGACGAGCCCTTGTCAGTGATGACTATAGTAAGAGTCACATAAGTGTTCAACTAAAAAATGCAGGTTCTAACGAATATAAGGAATTTTTCAAAGATATCCAACGCGATATAAATAAGGAATTTAATGGATTAAAAGATCGATATCCTGATATAAAAGTTCAAATTACTGGCTCATTTGCTTTAATGATGCGCCTTGCTGATAACATTAGTAATAACCAGTTTAAGAGTTTGGCAATAGCAGCTGTAGTTATTAGCCTGTTATTAATGATAACCCTAGGATCTTTTCAAGCAGGTGTTATGTCGATTATTCCTAATTTAATTCCAGCATCATTAGCATTTGGATTAATGGGTCTTCTTGGAGTCCCACTCGATACAGACACTTTAATGATTGCACCTTTAATTATTGGTATTGCAGTGGATGATACGATTCACTTTATTAGTCATTACAGAATGTCACTTGCACAAAATCACAATATGAAGCTTGCGCTTGTGGAAACTATAAACGAAGTTGGTCAAGCAGTAACATTTACAACCCTCATACTGGGCTGTGGATTTTTGATGCTTACATTTAGTGATTATTTAGGACTCGCAAAGATTGGGACTTTTGGTTCTTTAGCTATATTTGTTGCACTATTGTGTGACTTATTGTTTTTCCCAGCATTGATTATGATTTTCAAACCAAAGTTTGGCCAGAAAGATGTTGAAGATAATTTAAATTTTATAGAGGCTACAAAATGAATAAATTAATACTTACTTACTCAAAATCTACATTGCTTAGTGTTGTGCTTGGTGTATTTTTAATTCTCCAAGTGCCTAATACATATGCTGAAACTAATTTAAGTGCACGAGAGATTATGGAGAAAGTTGATGTTGAGAGCCGTAAATCTACTGACTCAGCATTCACTCGTATGAAGCTGACTACCTGTAAATATGGTCTCAGCGGAGGAAAGGTAAAGTGCGCTGAAAAAGCCCGTGTAAAGCTAATTGAAAATGCACAAATTAATACTGGAGAAGGTAACCAAGACACTAAGAGTATTGCAATAATCCTAGAGCCTTCAAGTGAAAAAGGAATAGGAATGCTTTCATATAGTTATGATGATAGTGATAGAGATAATGAGACCTGGTTATATCTTTCTGCCCTTGGAAAAGTTAAGAGAATTAGTGTTAGAAATAGTGATGATGAAGAAACTGAATCTGCTAGTATTTTTGGAACTGAGATGACAACCGAAGATCAAGAGACAGGAAAGCTTGATGACTATACATATGAATTACTAGAGTTTGGAACTTTTAGAGGAAGAGAGGTTGTAGTAGTTGAGTCGACACCAAAAAAACATAGAATCAGCAAAAGCAGTTATGGGAAAACACAAAACTGGATTGATACTGAAAGATTCATAACCCTTAAGGTGCAAATGTTTGATAAATACAATAATCCTATCAAGAAGCTTGAGGTTGGCAAAGTTGAAAAGATTAATGATGTTTGGATGGGAAGAAGTTTGACATTTTTTAATACTGTAAGCAATAGGCTCACAAATATGAAGCTTGAAGCGATAAATTTTGATATGGATATCAAAGAAGATTTTTTAACTCAAAGAGCTTTGACTGACCAAGCATTTAGAGAGAAATTTTTGAGGGATTTACGTAAACAGGCTAAATAAATTTTGAGTATGTTAAATTCTATCTGTAAAGGAATTATTGCTTTAATTATTGGTTTTGGAATTAACTCCATTTCTATTGCTGAGGATGAGTTATTTTTTGATGATGAGTTAGTATTTGAAGATTCTGATCAAGAGTTTGAAAAGTGGGATGATGACAGTGATGTCTTTAGTGATAATGACATAAACACAGAAAAATCTTTTACTTGGCTAGATCTTAGTGTTTCACATAAGTATGGGGTTAATCCTGCTAGTAGTTATAGCACCAAAATGGAAAGAACTGAGCTGAGGCTTGGAACTAGTGGCTCCGTTTTTGACTCAAGTTATGGCGAAGTAGAAATTAAAGCAATAAAATATTGGCCTAGTGATAGTAATAACGTAATTGAGGCAAGTGATGTAGACGTAGAGAAGGCATTTGTGCAATTTAGTTTTGACGACTGGAGTGCTAAGTTAGGTCGTTATACTATTGGTTGGGGTGAGCTCGAGGGTGGGGCACTTGACGTAATAAATCCCTCGGGTGGATTAACAGACCCATCGATGATTTCCCAATGGATTTTGAGCTCTACGCGTTATTTTGACAGTAGTGATTTAAGCTTTTTTTATAATACAAATCCTAGAATTTCAAAAAGCAAATTAACGACGCTTAAAAATGATAGCTATGATGAATTTGGAGTGCGCTATGGAGTAAGTTCAGAGGGAAGTGATATGGCTTTTTATGCTGGTCAACTTATTCCTAATGATGCCCTCATCAATCTAACTGATGGCTTGGTCTATGCAACTCCATATCAATTATTAGGGTTTGGAATGAATAAAGCATTTGATGATTTCTTGCTGAAATTTGATATCGCTTATAAAAAAAACTTACAACAAAATCGTTCAGGACAGTTTGTAAAGGTAGATAGAATTGATTGGGATTTGGCCTTTGATATTCAAAAAAATGATAGAGCGATTTTGATTTCAGTTAACTCTCAGTACCTCTTAGATTTCTATAATGATTATCTAACTCCAACTTTAACGGGAAGTGTTAGCTCAGAAAAAAATAGTACGACGTACATGGCAAGAGTAAGTGACAAGTTTGGTGATTCTGATTGGAGCTGGAACGCCTCCCATATAATTTTATCAAATAACGATCTTTCACTAACTTCAGCTGGACTTGACTGGGATATTAATGATCATTGGAAGGCTTCATTAGGCGCTACATACGCTGATGCTAAGCCAAACCGGGCGCTAAGCCTGTTTGACCAGTACCAAAGAGTTAACTTGGAAGTTAAGTACCAGTATTAATTTTTAGGTGGTTAAGTGATTACACTTTTACTACAACTTAAAGCATCAATCCTTCTTGCAGCATAGGATATTGTATAATTTAGCTATAATAATTTAGGTTTATAAAATGTTAGAAAGTAAGCTCTTAAGAGGAAATATTGATTTTGTTGTTGAGCAACTTAAAAGGCGTAATTTTACGTTTGCTGTTGATGAGTTTAATAAGCTTGAAGATCAAAGGAAAGTCATTCAAGTTCAAACACAAGAGCTGCAAAATTTACGTAATACTAAATCAAAAGCAATAGGTCAAGCAAAAGCTTCTGGAGAAGACATTAAGCCTTTGTTAGATGAAGTTTCTAGTCTTGGAGAGAGCCTTGATGAATCTAAATCCGAATTAAATGCACTACAATTAAAGATTGATGAGATTGCTATGGCAATTCCTAATATACCTCATCCTTCAGTTCCTGAAGGTTCTAGTGAAGATGATAACCTTGAAGTTCTTAAGTGGGGTGAGCCTAAAAAATTCGACTTTGAGCCAAAGGATCATGTGGATTTGGGCGAAATGCATGGTATTGATTTTGAAGCAGCTGCAAAGATTTCGGGTGCGAGATTTGTTGTGATGACTGGTAAAGTTGCAAAGCTTCAAAGAGCGCTTACTCAATTCATGCTTGATCATCATACTGAGATTAATGGTTACACTGAGACGTATGTTCCTTACCTAGTAAATGCAGACTCTCTTATGGGTACTGGTCAATTACCAAAATTTGAAGCCGACTTATTTAAAACGCATTTGCATGGTGAAGAGGGAGAAGCAAAGGCGCTTTATCTAATTCCAACTGCCGAAGTACCGGTAACAAATATTGTGCGTGACTCAATTATAAAAGAGTCAGATTTACCTCTTAAGTTTGTTGCTCATACGCCATGTTTTAGGTCTGAAGCAGGATCATATGGAAGAGACACTAGAGGTTTAATCCGTCAGCATCAGTTTGAAAAAGTTGAATTAGTACAAATCTCTAAACCTAAAGATTCTTATGATGTTCTTGAAGAGCTTACAGCACATGCAGAGGGCATTCTCAAATTATTAGAATTACCCTATCGAAAAGTTACATTATGCACTGGTGATTTAGGTTTTTCTTCGGCCAAAACTTATGATTTAGAAGTGTGGCTTCCAGGCCAATCTGCATATCGTGAAATTTCATCATGTTCGTGCTTTGAAGCTTTTCAAGCGAGAAGAATGAAGCTTCGTTGGAAAAATCCTGCTACTAAAGAGTCAGAGTTTTTACATACTTTAAATGGTTCAGGTTTAGCAGTTGGAAGAACTTTGGTTGCAGTGCTAGAGAACTATCAAAATGCCGATGGTAGTATTAAAATACCAAAAGTCTTACAGAGCTACATGGGCGGCTTAACTAAGATAAAATAACCCCTTTATTATTTTTGGAGTGAGAAATGAATTTACCACCAGAATTATTTCTGATAGCAATGTTTGTACTGATGTATTTTTTATTAATCAGACCACAACAAAAAAGAGCTAAAGATCACAAAGGCCTATTAAAAGCTTTAAAAAAAGGCGATGAAGTTGTAACTAATGGCGGCGTCATTGGAAAAATTACTGCAGTTGACGAATCTTTTGCGGAAGTAGAGATTGCTTCAGGAGTTATTGTTAAATTGCAAAAACAGGGTATTAATCAAAAAATGCCAAAGGGAAGTGCTAAGTCTATGACTAAGTCAAGCTCTAAGGCAAAAGCTAGCCCAAAAGCTAAGGCTAATCCTAAAGCAAAAGAAGCTGAGAAAAATAATATATAAAAACTCAATATGAATCATTACGCAGCCTGGAAAAATGCACTTATTGTATTTTTCTTATTCCTCTCAACTCTATATGCATTGCCAAATCTCTATGGTTCAGATTTGGCGATTCAGATTACGGGTACAGGCGACTATATTGTTGAAGAAAGCGATTTAGAATCTATAAGTAGTGCACTTACTGAAAATAATGTTGACTTTAGATCTATAAATATTGATAACAATAATATTCTAATTCGGTTTAACAACTCCCAGTCGCAGCTTTCCTCTAAAACACTTTTAAAGAGCTCACTAAGCAGAAATTATGTGGTTGCTCTTAATCTTGCTCCATCAATTCCACAATGGCTTGGGAATTTGGGCGGTAAGGCAATGTCTTTAGGGCTTGATCTTAGAGGAGGCGTTCATTTTTTACTTGAAGTAGATATGGAGGCGGTAGTTTCAACATCTTTAGATCGTTATTACAATGAGTTAAGAACCGTTTTGCGTAAAGACAAGTTATACAAAAAAATTCGTAAAGAAGATAATATGTTAGTTGTTAGCTTTAAGAGTGAAGACCTTAAGAATAAGGCAAAAAAGGTCATAAAAAATGACTTGCCTGACTTGGTAATTGTTGAAGGCAGTGAGTTAGAATTAGAGCTTGGTCTTGAAG
>CAJQTG010000019.1 GCA_905618925.1 uncultured Candidatus Thioglobus sp.
GGTTGCCTATTTATCGGACAGACTTAACGGAAAAGCAAAACTATCTGCAAAAACTATTGATGAGCCTCTTCTTAGCAAAGAAGACATTATGCAAATTCAAAATACCTTAAATTTATTGGGCTATGATACTGGTACTCCAGATGGTATGGCGGGATCTAAGACGCGACAAGCAACTAGAAAATTTCAGTCTGATATTGGTCTTACGGCTGATGGATATGTAGGTTATGAATTGTTTCAACAGCTTCAATGACAGTTAAAACCTACCTTGGCTTTGATGTAGGAACTAAACGCACAGGTATCGCTATTGCCAATAGCTTGACCTCTCATGCAAGCGGAATTGATACGGTCCTTCATCACAAAGATGGCTCTACAAATTGGGAGCATCTTGAGCTAATCATTAATCAGCATAAGGCTGATGCATTCATTGTTGGACTACCTCTTGATAAAGAAAATAAAGAACAAGAGATGACCTTTATAGCAAAATCATTTGGCAGAAAACTAACAAAGCGATTTAATATAAATGTCTTTTTTATAGACGAGTATTTATCCTCTTCAGAAGCAAAAAAACAACTAAAATGGCACTACGCTCATAAGAACGCTGACAGAGGTGATGTAGATAAGCGATCAGCTGAACTAATTTTGCAGACTTGGCTCAATGAAACCACACACGATTAGCAACGATTCTCAACTAGACTCAAAAGGAAGACTAGCCCATCTTTTAGGTTTAAAAGGACTTCCAAAAAAACAACTCGAAAAAATATTAGATGTTGCTGATGATCATGTAGATAAAAAAGGCAAGCTCCAGAAATCTAAGATCTTGAGAGACATGTCTGTCGCCAATCTCTTCTTTGAGCCCTCAACTAGAACACGAAATACTTTTGAAATAGCTGGTAAGCGAACAAGTGCTAAAACAATTAACGTCGACCTTGCAAATTCAGCAACTAAAAAAAATGAAACCTTGATGGATACTATGCATACCCTCAAGGCAATGCAAATCGATATGTTCGTGATTCGTCATAAACAAAATGGGCTCCCACATCATGTTGCAGAAAATATGAAAGGGGTATCTATTATAAATGCAGGGGACGGCATTAATGCTCACCCTACTCAGGCTCTTCTGGATATGTTAACCATAAGGCAGCATAAAAAAACCTTTGATAACTTATCCGTTGCAATTGTTGGAGACATAAGGCATTCTCGTGTTGCGCGATCTGGAATCCAAGCTATGCAGACATTAGGTACAACGGATATTCGCTTGATTGCTCCTGAAACTCTTCATTACAAAGAGGAAACGCCTAGCTTAGAGCGCTTTGATAATCTTAAAAAAGGCATCGAAGGGGCTGACGTCATTATCTCTTTGAGACTGCAAAAAGAAAGAATGATTGGTGCGGATATCCCAGATGAGCAGACCTACTTCGAAAGCTTTGGAATTACAAATGAGACCTTAAAAATTGCAAAGCCCGACGCAATTGTTATGCATCCAGGGCCAGTTAATAGAGGAATTGAGCTTGAGTCATCAGTTGCAGATGGGCCTCAATCAGTTATCCTTCAACAGGTAACTAATGGCATCGCAGTTCGAATGGCCGTTATGGAAATTTTAGCTGGAGCGTTTTAAAAATGAGTCAACCTATCAATTATGATCTAGCAAAAGACGCCCTTCAAAAGCTTAATACTGATGACACAATTTCTTCAGCCCATGGACTATTATGCGGATTTTACTGCGTCAAACAAGACATCCAATTAGACGATTGGCTAAATGAAATACTGGTCACTATTGATTTAAATAACCTAATTGAAAAGGAAGCTCATCACGTACTTGCAGAAATATTTAATAATACGAGTGAACAGCTCTCTGATCCTACTTTAAATTTTTGGCCCGTTATTGCAGATGATGAATCACCATTAAGAGAACAAGCAAACACTCTTATTGAGTGGTGTCAAGGACTATTAGTTGGCCTTGGATTGAGCTCGGTAGAAGCATCAGATGAAGAAGTGTTGGAGATGATCAAAGATATTAGTGAGATTTCTCAGATGGATGCTGATCTTCTGGATAACGAAGAAAACACTCAAGACTTTTATGAAATCGTTGAGTTTGTTCGTATAGGCGTGCTATTTATTCAAGAAACCCTTCAGCCCTCTAAACAGGACTTTATTAGCCCTACTCAGCTCCACTAAAAAGCAGAAATAGCTCACTACTTCGTTAAATTAATTAATCAGTTTAATAAGAATCATTCCTATTAAGGCCTATAATTAATTCTAGCTCTATTAAAAATAAGAGCTCAAAGGTACTTTTTAAATAATATAAGGGGTAATAAAATGACTTTAGTAAATTTATTTAAAGCACAAGCAATATTTATATGGCTCTATGCAGTAATGTTTTGGGTAGCGCCTCAAATGGCTGCTCAAGGTCCAGGATGGACTTTAACTGCAAACATGGTGTCTTTTGGACAAGTACTAGCGGTTCCATTACTTGCCTTAGGATTATTCGCTTGGATGGCGCCATCTTGGGTAGGGGATAACATTAATAAAGTTGGTATGATTTTTGGTGTCTATGTTAATCTTGCACTGGTTGCAGTTCAAGTTTTTCATATCTCAACAGGAGCTGCAAATTTTGATCCAATGGGAATGATTCCAGCCCTACTTTTAGCCGCTTTATTCTTTTGGAAAACTCGCGCTACTAGCTAATAAGTAATAAAAAGCCGAATTAAACAAAAGTCTAATTCGGCTTTAAAAAATGGTGGCCACACCTAGAATTGAACTAGGGACACAGGGATTTTCAGTCCCTTGCTCTACCAACTGAGCTATATGGCCAAATCGCGTAATTATACACAATGGAAATCAAAAGTGAGTTTGAATTTAGGCTCTTAAAGCCTGTCAATCAGCCATATCATCTAAAAAACGTTCAGCATCTAGTGCTGCCATACAGCCTGAGCCTGCAGAAGTAATAGCTTGACGATAAACATGGTCTGCAACATCTCCTGCTGCAAAAACACCCTCAACACTCGTTTGAGTTGCATTACCTTGAAGACCTGCTTGAACCTTAATATAACCATTGTTGATTTCTAGCTGCCCTTCAAAAACGCCTGTATTTGGGCTATGCCCAATAGCAATAAAGACACCATGGACATCAATTTCTTTAGTCTCTCCATCGTTGCCCTTTAATCGAAGTCCGTTGACACCCATATCATCACCTAAAACTTCGTCTAAGTTATGATCCCACTCAATAGAAACATTACCATTTTTAGCTTTTTCAATTAACTTATCAGAAAGAATTTTCTCAGACCTAAACTTATCACGTCGATGCACAACAGTAACATGGTCAGCAATATTTGAAAGGTAGAGCGCTTCTTCAACAGCAGTATTGCCGCCTCCAATAACCGCAACTTTTTGACCTCTATAGAAAAAACCATCACAGGTTGCGCATGCTGAAACCCCTTTACCTTTAAATGCTTCTTCTGAGTCAAGCCCTAAATATTTAGCTGTAGCACCTGTTGAGATAATGACTGCGTCAGCGGTATACGTAGTATCTCCACCTTGCAAAGTAAAAGGGCGCTTAGAAAAATCAACACTGGTAATATGATCGTTAATTATTTCTGTATTAAAAAGAAGAGCATGCTCTTTCATGCGTTCCATCAAATCTGGACCCTGAAGACCATCATAGTCGCCTACCCAATTATCCACATCCGTTGTAGTCATTAGCTGACCACCCTGCTCACTCCCACTTACCATCACTGGATTCAGGTTTGCTCTAGCCGCATATACTGCTGCAGAGTAGCCTGCAGGGCCTGACCCGACAATCAAAACTCGACAATGTTTAATATCACTCATTATGAAATACTTTATACTAATTAACCAAATGAGTATTATAAGCTATCTTGAAAAAAAATAATAAACGCACAACTCTAAATACCCCCATAAATAATCCGCGCTCAAAGATTGTGAGTGAGTCGATTTTTATATTACTCTTGACACTTGGTGTTGTTTTCCTCATCTCACTTGTGACATATGCACCAGAGGAAGATCCATGGACTGGGGGAGCGCAACTAATTAAGCCAGTTATAAATAGCGCAGGAATGTTTGGCGCTTATCTGAGTGATATAAGTATTGGAGTTCTTGGTTATGTCTCTTACATCATTCCTATCGCTCTAATCTGGCTTGGATATAACTTTCATAGAGATGCAAATAAAGAGCACAGCAGTCAGATTACTTTCTTGCTTCGATTGATTGCGTTTCTTATCATGCTTTTTTTTACAGCAGCACTTGCGCATCAATTTGCGCCAGAGATAAAAGTTATTGAAGGTCTTAAAGAGACTTTTTTAGCGGGCGGAATGATTGGAAAGTCGATGCATGATCTGGTGTTTTATGAAATTTTTGGCAGCTCATCTACAATAATATATATCGGCATTATTTTTATTAGCTTTAGTATTGCATCGAGCGCATCATGGAGAAACATAAGCACATCCCTTTTCAAAAAAACCTTTAGTAGGGAAAAAGGGGCGCCTGTAAATTCAAGTAGTTTAAAAGTTAGGCCTGAAATTATCAGCTCTACTCCTACTGCTACAGAGAAACCTAAAAAAGCAGAGAAAGTTAAGAAACCTCAAATAGCTGAGAAAGTTGAGAAACCTCAAAAAGCTGAAAAAACTGAGAAGCCCAAAAAAGAACAAGGCAGCAATTTATATAAATCAGGAATGTCGGGCGGACTCCCAAGCCTTTCACTTTTAGATGACGTTAGTAATTCTGGCTTAGGTTACACAGATGAGTTCCTTGAGGAAATGGGCCAACAAGTTGAAATTAAATTAAAAGATTTTGGCTTTGACGTAACAATTACTGCCGTAACTCCAGGACCAGTAGTGACTCAATTTGAAATCTCGCTTGCTCCAGGAATTAAAGTTAGCCAGATCATGAATCTTAACAAAGACCTAGCTAGGGCTTTGCTTGTTGAAAGCGTTCGCATAGTTGATGTGATTCCAGGCAAACCAGTTATTGGTCTCGAAATTCCAAACAACAATAGAGAGATGATTGGTCTTAAAGAAATCCTCTCAAGCGAAGTATTCACAAAAGCTAAGTCGACTCTTTCTATGGGGCTTGGTAAAGACATCAATGGATTACCAATTGTTGTGGATCTTGCAAAAATGCCACATCTTTTAGTTGCGGGCGCTACGGGAATGGGTAAATCCGTTGGCCTTAATGCAATTATTCTTAGCATCTTATATAAGGCTTCACCAGAGCAAGTTAGATTCATAATGATTGATCCAAAAATTGTTGAGCTTGCGTCATATGCAGATATTCCGCACTTGCTTACTCCAGTTGTTACTAATATGAATGAAGCTGCAAGTGCACTTTGGTGGTGTGTCAATGAGATGGAAAGGCGCTACAGCCTTTTAGCTAAGTTTAGCGTTAGAAACATCGAGTCATTTAATGAAAAGCAGCGCCGCGCTAGAGAGTCTGGAAAACCTTTATTAGATCCTTCATTTAATCCAGATAACGCAAAAGAAGGAGAGCAACATCCAGAGCTAGAAGCGCTCCCACTTATCGTTATAGTGATAGACGAATATGCGGATATGCTTGGCGCTCTTGCACAGGAAGATCGTGCTAAATCTAAGCGAGTTGAGAGCCTTATTGTTCGCATTGCTCAAAAAGCTCGAGCAGCTGGAATACATCTTATTGTTGCAACGCAACGCCCTAGTGTTGACGTTATCACTGGCCTAATTAAATCCAACATACCAACAAGAATGTCTTTTAAAGTTTCATCAAAAACTGACTCAAGAACTATCTTGGATCAGTCAGGCGCTGAGCAGCTTCTTGGCATGGGTGATATGCTTTATATGGCGCCAGGTATGACTCACCTTACAAGGGTTCATGGAGCATTTGTTGAGGACAGCGAAATTCTGAGAGTCGTTAAGCATCTTAAGAAAAACTCAATTCCTAACTACTTAGAAGGTGTTCTTAAAGCACAAACTGAAGTTGTCAGCAATAAAGACTCTGGACAATCCTCTGGCGAATTAGATCCACTTTTTGATGAAGCAGTGCAAATAGTCACCTCAACAAGAAGAGCCTCAATCTCCAGTCTGCAAAGAAGAATGCGAATTGGCTATAATCGTGCAGCTAGAATTATTGAAGATATGGAGGCCAGCGGAATCGTTAGCTCTATGAATAGTGCAGGCAATAGGGACGTTTTGGCGCCAGAACCAATCGACCCTAGCGACACTTAAAAACAAAAAATAGACAAAAGAACCGCTACTAATCTATGTTTAAAGAATGCTTTTTAAACTAACTATATAAAGATATTCAATTAATGGTCTTGAAAGTATAGTTGGGTAGTCATCAAGAAAATCTGTCACTTTAGGTTTAAAACCCCAGCCTCGACTAAACGCAGAAATGGTGTAATTGGTTAGCTAAAATGTTGATAGCTCGCCGGTGCGCATAAAGTGAGCTAATTGACAAGCATCGAATTGTACTGGTTCATCCATTGCTAATTTATTCTGCAATCAATATATTTGGATTTTCTTTCATTAACAGCATGAGCTCATCAAGGTTTATCATTAAAGAAGCGGGATCCTGCACCTGTGATGGCTCAATAAGCATCAATGAAATCTCTGGTACAAAGGAAATGATCATTAATACAATCAGCATCATGCCGACAAAAGGTATAACTGATCGAGTGACATCAGAGAACTTTTCCTTTAAGGCCGTCATTGCAACAACTAAATTAAAACCAACTGGTGGTGTTAATAAGCCAATCTCCAGATTGATAACCATAATTATTCCTAAGTGAATTGGATCGATGCCATAAATGCGGGCAAGAGGTAGAATTATTGGTGCTAGAATTAAGATGGCGGCATTAATTTCCATTAAAGTACCCACTAGCAGCAATACTGCGTTTAAACCCAATAAAAAGTAAATTTTGCTACTGATGTTTTCCGTCATCCAATTGCTTAACAACTGTGGAGCTTGTTCCAAGACAAGCAAGTCATTAAGAGTCATCGCAATAGCGATAATTGGCGCTAGAGTGCCTAAGAGCTGACTGGCATCTATCACCATTTTTTTTAGATTTACTAGTTTTGTTTCTTTGTAGACAAATAATTCAATAACCAAAGCATAACACAAGGCAACTGCTGCCGATTCCGTTGCAGTAAAGTAACCAGAGTAAATACCACCTAATAAAATAACCGGCATCAATAATGACCAAATACCTTCCTTAACGGCAACAAAAAATTCTCTAGGATTAAATGGGTATTTAGGTAATTTTCGATTTTTATACAGTGAGTAACCCAGTAGCGCAGTGGTTAGTAATAAGCCCGGAATAAGCCCTGCTATAAATAAGTCGGTAATCGATGTTTGAGTACTAATACCATAAACAATCAGCGGTATTGATGGCGGAATAATAACACCCAAAGTGCCAGCACTGGTAATCGCACCAAGTGAATATTGTTGGCTATATCCCTCTTTTCTAAGGGCTGGATAGAGGATGGTGCCAACCGCCAAAAGGGTTACCATTGAAGACCCTGAAATGGCAGCAAAAAAAGCACAAGATAGGATACATGTTGCACCCAAGCCACCCGGTAAGGCACAAGTTGCAGTCCGCATTACGTTGATTAGACGCACAGATATGGCGCCATTTGTCATTATCGTACCACAAAGAATAAAAAGTGGAATTGAGAGTAGTACCTCATTGTTAAGCGCCCTCCACATGTGCTCGGTCATGAAGTATAGTTGTTCTTCACTGTAAAGTAATATGGTTGTTGCAACAACAACAATTAGAATGGTAATAATATTTTGTCTAAGTGCTAACAAGAGTAACACAAGACCTAATAAGAATAATGAAGTCAAGCTGTGGAACCTGACTCTGCAGGTTTTAAGTCAGGGCGGATAAAAAATACCGCATAACGGAAGGCGGTTGAGAAAAAACCATAAGCCATTAACCAGCGAACTGTCCATTCTGGAATTCCATGAGTGACAATTCTCCAGCCAGACTCCATCGACCAGCCTGGAGCTCTCACCCTTAGTGCGAACCAATCCGGGTGTTTATAGAAGTGTTCTACCATTTCAAAGGCTACTATAGCCATAAATAAAAATAAAACAGCGGCAAATAGATCGCTAAAACGCTCAATAAAAAGGCGCCATGCAGCAGGCGCCCAGTTATCGGCAAATCTTGGCCGTAGATGTTTATTCTGACCGGCTGCCAAACCCATACCAACATAAGCAACAGCAATCACCAAATACACCGCTATCTGTTGTATGCCAAATATAGATTCGTTAAAGAACTCTCTGGCTGCCACGTCGACAATAATTGCCAGCGCAACAAGAATGTAAAAGGTAGAAGCTAGAAAAGCTTCAACATTAAATAACCGTTGCATGAAAGCAGCCATAAAAGCTCTATATTTTAGTTGTTATTGAAAGGTCACAGCTGAGCACGACATTGGTCACGTGCCGCAACTACATCTTTCCATAGAGTTGCTGCATCACCACCAATCTCTTCAACCATTGGTCCGTACATATCTTGTACTGCAGCTCTCCATTCACCATGTTGGGCGTCAGATAGCTCATGCACTTGGATACCTGCCGCTTTCGCTTGACCTAATAAATAGGCAGCCATACCGCGAACACCAGCACGCAAATTCTGCAGTGGTTGCAATGAATTCATCATTGCTGCCTGTAAGTCGGCATCAAGGCTATTCCACAAGTCCAAATTAATCAGAATTGCGCCCGCATCGTGTGAATCACGAGTCAAGGTGTAATGCGGAGCTAGCTTGAGAAAACCCATAGCAACATAGGGAATCGTTTGCATAGAGGCGCCTTCAATCAAGCCTGTTTGTAAAGCTGAGGCCATTTCCATGAATGGAATGTAGATACCATCATTACCTAAGGCTTGATAGTACGTACGACCTACTGGTGAAAGAGATGTGCGCATCTTAAGTGCTCTAGCATCATCAGGAGTGATGATTGGTGTTCTACCCATCATATGTGTATAACCCACCTCGTTCCATTGAATTAGTTTCAGGTTTGCCTTCTCTACTAATGGTGAAAATACTTCGATTAAGTAATTGTCATAAGTACAGTCGACCTCTGCATAAGAGTCAAACAAGTATGGTGCAGTGGCTAAAGCTATTTCTGGCACAAGCGCTGAAATGCCAGCCATTGAGAATGCACCGATGTCAATCTTGCCTTCTGAAAGCTCCCTAAGGGTGGCAATTTCAGTTCCTAATTGTCCATTGTTGTACATAGTGATGTCAATAGCTCCACTAGAGTTCTCAAACAAAGCATCACGAAAAGCTTGGCCATGAGTCACCCAAGGCGTTCCTGGTGGTGCAACAGACGAGTAACGCCACTGATACTTAGCACCCTCTGCTTGTACAATGCTCGAAGTCAGAAACCCTACACTAAGTAAAGTGGTGATAAAAATTTTAGTAATTTTCTTCATTTTAATTCTCTCCTTATTGTTGTTTTAATGTTGTACTTCCTCTTTAATTATATTACTTTTTTACTCCCTATTAAAACTAGCTCTCTAATTTTAATTGTATATTGAGGTATTTCCAAGATCCAGTTGACATCATGCTATGTGTTCAAACTCCTGCGAATTCAATTAGATTGGCTTTTATCGGGTGAGAAAGTTCACTTTCTCCCCTTACTGGCGTCACCTTGAAGCAATCACCACAATAAGAGAGGTGGGTGGGGATAAGATATAAAGAAGTAATTCATGCAACTTCTGAAGAATTAAAGATACTCATAAATAATAACTCAAAAAAGACCATTGTTATTCTGTGTGTAATTAGGACATTTTTTACCTATGATTGTAGGCTGATAAATAGCCTATTAATGTGATGAAAAAAATCTTAATTCTCCTTTCTTTATTGTTAGCTTGTTCTCAAACTATCGCTCATAAGCCAGTTTTAAATGAAAATTCAAGCTATCCGCCTGAAGCTCCATATAATGTTGAAGATCCTGAAATTTCAAAAGCTATTTACTCAACATTAAACGGTGATCCTCACTTTTATCGCATAGACTCTGAAGAAGATTTTAATTTTTATGCGGGTATATTAGCGGCCAAGATTGGAGATTGCCAACTTGAAGAAAAGTTCTCTTTTGAGGTTCTAGATTCTGAATTCCATAGAATCTACCTTGCTGATGGTGAAAATTTTGAATGGACGCCGTGGTATGAGGAATATGGCAAACAGTGGTATTGGAATGGACCAGAGGTTGGTAAAAACTTTCTTTCAAATGAAGTATTTAAAGCGGGAACCTACTACATCAAGGTATTCAATAATGTAAATAAGGGTCAGTATATAATTGCAATTGGTGATATTGAAAAGTTTTCTTTCACTGATATCGTTGGTTTAATTTTTTCTATGGGGAAGATCGAAGATGAATTTTGGAATCCAAGCTTGTGTGGGACTAGCTAGTCTTTCCACTATAGAAAATAAAAATTCATTTAAATCACACTTCATCAAACAATAGACTTACCTTCTTTTTGACTTGCAGTTCATAGGCTGCGAAGCATAAGTCAAAAAAATTAACCTTGACACGCTCATTTCATTACTATAAAGTTAAATCAAACCAACAGCATTAGTTGGTTTTTTTTGTCTTAACAACATTATTGCACTATTAAAAGTGCTCTTAAAAGGAGAAATATATGAAAAAAACACTACTTGCTGCAGGCCTTGGCCTTGGATTGGCATTAAGTGGAGTAGCACAAGCAAAAACTTTAGTTTACTGTTCTGAGGGAAGTCCTGAAGGTTTTACGCCTTCTTTATACTCAGCAGGCACAACGTTTGATGCTTCTTCACAAACTATATTTAACCGTCTTGTACAATTTGAGACAGGCACAACTAAGGTAATACCTGGTTTAGCTGAATCTTGGACTGCTTCTGATGATGGATTAGAATATACTTTTAACCTACGTAAAGGTGTTAAGTTCCATACAACACCTTACTTCACACCGACTCGTGACTTTAATGCCGACGATATTCTTTTTAGTTACAACAGACAGTGGAAGGAAGACCATCCCTATTATGCAATAGGTGGAGAGCATCTATATTTTGGATGGATGGGAATGGACGGATTGCTTTCATCGATAGATAAAATTGATGATTACACAGTCAAGTTCACATTGACTAAGCCTGAATCACCATTTGTTTCAAATCTAGCGATGGACTTTGCTTCAATATTATCAGCTGAGTATGCTGACAATTTGACTGCTTCTGGAAACCAAGCTGATATTGACTTCAAACCAGTTGGTACTGGACCATTTGTCTTTCAGTCGTACCAAAAAGATTCAATGATTCGCTACAAAGCACATGATGACTATTGGGATGGACGCTCTAATATCGATAAATTAGTATTTGCAATCACTACGGATGCTAGTGTTCGTTATCAGAAACTTAAGGCTGGCGAATGTCACGTGATGCCTTATCCAAACCCTGCAGATGTTGCAGAAATGCAAGCGGACCCAGAAATTAATGTCTTAGAACAAGAAGGCTTAAATGTTGGATACTTAGCATTTAATACTGAGAAGGCGCCATTTAATCAAAAGATGGTTCGTCAAGCTCTGAGTATGGCTATCAATAAGCAAGCAATCCTAGACATCGTTTTTGAGGGTGCGGGCTCTGTTGCTAAAAATCCAATCCCACCAACAATGTGGTCTTATAACCATGCTGTTAGAGACTATGCCTACGATCCAGCTGGCGCAAAAGCAATGCTAGATGCGGCTGGTGTGAGTGGCCTTAAAACAAACATTTGGGCTATGCCGGTTCAACGTCCGTACAACCCGAATGCTCGTCGTATGGCTGAACTAATTCAGGCTGACTGGGCTGCAGTTGGTGTTGATGCTGAAATCGTAACATTTGAGTGGGGTGAATACCTAAAACGCTCAAATGCTGGCGAACATGACACAGTGCTGTTAGGTTGGACTGGAGACAATGGTGATCCAGATAACTTCATGGGCGTTTTGTTAGGCTGTGCAGCTGCTAAATCTGGTGGTAACCGTGCACGCTGGTGCCATGAAGAATTTGACTCTCTCTTAAATCAGGCTAGACAATTAACTGATCAAGCTGAGCGTACTACTTTGTACGAACAAGCTCAAGAGATATTCAAAGAGGAAGCGCCATGGGTAACTATTGCACACTCTGTTGCGTTTAAACCTGTTCGCGCAGAAGTGACTGGGTTTAAAGTTCACCCACTTGGAAGTCACATCTTTTATGATGGTGTTGACCTGAAATAATTAACGTTTGGCGAAGGCTTTCATAGTCTTCGCCAAATTATTTTTTGTGTTGTTAGACCTAATGGCTACTTTCAATCTCTTGACTTGTAGCTATTTAGCCTGCCAATCCAATTCTCATAAAAGGTTTTATGTTTCGCTTTTTAATTAACCGCTTAATGCTAATGGTGCCAGTTTTTTTTGGTGTTACTTTAGTCGCTTTTGGATTTATAAGAGTACTTCCAGGAGACCCTGTAGAAGTTTTGGCTGGTGAGCGTGGAGTGAGCCCTGAAAGGCATGCTGAACTTTTAGCACAACTAGGTTTTGATAAGCCTTTATGGCAGCAATACTTCAGCTATATAGGAGATATTTTTCAAGGTGATTTGGGAACTTCTCTAATAACTAATAGGCCAGTTGTTGAAGAATTTTTTGAACTCTTTCCAGCTACTGCAGAGCTTGGTTTATGCGCTATACTCTTTGCCCTTATTATCGGGATTCCTGCTGGCATCATCGCAGCAATCAAAAGAGGTACTTGGATTGATCAAGGAATCATGAGTATATCTTTAACCGGATATTCGATGCCTATATTTTGGTGGGGATTGTTGCTTATCATGTTGTTTTCAAATACTCTTAACCTCACCCCAGTTTCTGGACGCCTATCCTTTCTATTTGATGTTCCACCTGTTACCGGTTTTATGCTAATTGATACACTACTGAGTGACGAGAAAGGCTCATTTTTAAATGCATTACACCACTTAGTCTTACCCTCTATAGTTTTGGGAACTATACCGCTTGCAGTTATTGCTCGTCAAACTCGCTCAGCAATGCTCGAAGTTTTAAGTGAGGACTATGTTCGTACAGCCCGCGCAAAAGGCCTTTCGACATACAGGGTTGTGGCAATTCATGCACTTAGAAATGCCATGATTACTGTTGTGACAGTTATTGGACTTCAGGTTTCATTACTGCTTGCAGGCGCAATTCTTACTGAAACTATTTTTGGTTGGCCAGGTATCGGTAAATGGATTATTTTTTCAGTCTTCAGCCGAGACTATTTTGCAGTTCAAGGAGGCCTTCTGCTTATTGCAACAAGTATCATGATTGTTAATTTAATCGTTGATCTTCTTTACGGTTTTATAAATCCCCGCATCCTTCATCAAAAATCTAAATCATGAGCACTACTTCCAACGCCTCAACCTCAATAAGAGTGCAGCAATGGCAGGAATTCTGGTTTTATTTTAGTGCAAGCAAAACTGCCGTTGCTGGGTTAATTTTTCTAATTCTAGTAATATTAATGGCTCTATTTGCTGATGTGATAAGCCCTCATGGACCTGCTGAACAATACAGAGAATTCGCAAAACTACCGCCGGCATGGGTGGAAGGTGGGCAACTACAGTTTTTTCTGGGAACTGATTATGCGGGTCGAGATATGTTATCTAGAATTATTCATGGGTCTAGATTATCTCTGCTTGCTGGTTGTGTTGTGGTTGTCTTATCTATGTCGATCGGCGTTCTACTAGGATTAATAGCTGGATACCGCGGAGGCTGGATTGAAACTCTAATTATGAGAGTAATGGATACAATTATGGCCGTTCCAGGACTCTTACTGGCTCTAGTTCTAGTAGCAATACTAGGCCCAGGCCTTCTAAATGCCATGGTTGCAATTGCAATTACCTACACTCCATCCTTTGTTCGATTAACACGAGCCTCTACTCTTTCTGAATTAAACCGTGATTACGTTACAGCCAGTAAGGTTGCTGGAGCTGGCCCAGCTCGCTTAATGTTTATAAGCATTCTTCCCAACTGTATGGCGCCCATAATTGTTCAAGGCACTTTGAGCTTCTCAACGGCAATTCTTGATACTGCAGCACTTGGTTTTTTAGGCATGGGAGCCCAAGCACCAATCCCAGAATGGGGTACTTTAATTGCAGAAAATAGAGACCTAATTATGAGCGCACCATGGACTGTTACCTTTCCAGGTATCGCCATTTTATTAGCTGTCCTGGCAATTAATCTAGTTGGTGATGGACTGCGTGATGCCCTAGACCCAAAACTTAAGAGGTCATAGAAAATGGCTTTATTAGAAATTGTAAATTTAACTGTTGATTTTGCAACTGCAACTGGCTCTTTAAGAGCAGTTGATGGCATTAACTTAACAATTAATGAAGGTGAGATTGTAGCAATCGTTGGTGAGTCTGGCTCTGGTAAATCAGTTGGGATGTTGGCGCTTATGGGTCTTTTGCCATGGACCTCAACAGTAACTGCTGACAGAATAAGTTTTGATGGTCAAGACCTACTTAATATGACTGAAAAACAAAGACGAAAAATTATTGGTAAAGATATTAGTATGATTTTTCAGGAGCCTATGACAAGCCTTAACCCTTGTTTCACAGTTGGCTATCAAATAACAGAAGTTTTGTGTCAACACTTTGGTGGTAAACGCAAAAGTTATAACAAAAAAGCTATAGAGCTGTTAAATCAAGTGGGTATTCCTGCAGCTGAAAGCAGACTTAACTCATTCCCTCATCAACTTTCTGGTGGTATGTGTCAAAGAGTTATGATTGCAATGATGATAGCCTGTAAACCCAAATTATTAATTGCTGATGAGCCAACAACAGCTTTAGATGTGACAATTCAGGCGCAAATATTAGAACTATTAATCGAACTTCAACAAAGCCATGGAATGGCTTTGGTATTAATTACGCATGATATGGCGGTAGTTGCAGAAACGGCTGAGCGTGTCATTGTTCTTTATGCCGGTCAGCAGGTTGAGCAGAGAAAGGTTAAAGAGTTGTTTGACAATCCGAAGCACCCATACTCTGAAGCTCTTCTAAATGCACTGCCTGAGAGAGCTCAAGATAAACTTCTCAACGCCATACCAGGGGTTGTTCCAGGGCAAATGGATAGGCCCAAAGGATGTTTATTTAGCCCCCGATGTAATTATGCTCAGGAGCTTTGCAGCGAAGAAAAAGCTCCACTTAAGGACGGAATATTATGCCATTTCCCACTAGATCTTTCAAAATCTAGAAAGCCAAAAGCCATTAATGTGGAGACTGGATAGTGTCAAAACAACTCATCAAGGCGAGGGGTCTTCATAAACACTACAGTATCAGTGTGGGCTTGCTGCAGCCTTCAAAAAACTTAAAGGCATTGTCCGGTGTGGGTTTTGATCTTTATGAAGGTCAAACTCTTGCAGTAGTTGGCGAGTCAGGTTGTGGCAAGTCTACCTTGGCTCGTCTCCTCACTACGATTGAAGAGCCAACATCTGGACAATTAAGTATTGATGGTATCGATATGGGAAATGTTCAAAGTAAAGCCATAACAAAACAGCTGAGGCAGACTGTTCAAATGGTTTTTCAAGACCCCTTTGGATCTCTAAACCCACGACAAAAAGTAGGCGATATATTGCAGGAGCCTCTATTAATAAACACTAGTCTGAGCGCCACCGAAAGAAAACAAAAAGCATTAGAAATGATGAGTCTGGTGGGTTTAAGAGATGAGCATTTTCATCGATACCCTCATATGTTCTCTGGTGGACAACGACAGAGAATTGCAATAGCAAGAGCCCTAATCCTTAAACCTAAGGTGGTGGTGCTTGATGAGCCCGTATCCGCACTTGATGTGTCTATTCAAGCCCAAGTAATTAATCTATTAGTAGATCTTCAAAAAGAATTGGGACTTGCCTATGTTTTTATTTCACATGATCTAAGCATTGTTCGTCATATTGCTGATGAAGTATTAGTAATGTATTTAGGTAAACCTGTTGAGCAAGGTCCAGGTGATGTTATCTTTAATGATCCAAAACATCCTTATACTCAAGCGCTATTGTCAGCAACTCCTAGTACTAATATCAAAAATAAAAGGCAACGCATTAAATTAACAGGGGAGCTACCTTCTCCTATTGACCCTCCGAATGGATGTGCGTTCAACCCTCGTTGTCAACATGCCAATAAGAGCTGCACAATATCTGAACCTGTTATGGATACTTTTGGAAAATCTCAGGTCGCTTGTTTTGCTCTAGATGAAGGGCGTATTTGAAAATAAATATTACATAATTAACTGGAAAACTTATGTCAAACAAACTAATAAAACTCAGAGAGCTAATGCGAATAAATAATGTTGATCTTTTGGTGCTTGGACCAGGCACACATATGAGATGGTTATTAGGCTTCAATCCTTACCCAGATGAAAGACCATGCATGCTTTTAATAGGAAAAGAAAAAGAGGCGTTTTTGATGCCTTCAGTAAATGCAGAAGATGCAAGAAAAAGAACTGATATAGCAATTAATAGCTGGAAGGACGAGGATGGTCCGGATCAAGCTCTTAAAGAAGCACTTATAGATATTGGTGAGAGTGCTGCAAAACATATTGCTATAGATGAGGCGATGCGCTCTCACTTTGCGTTAATCGCTATAGAGGCACTCCCAAACCCAACCTATGAGTTTACTGGCTCAACAATCGGCGCTTTAAGGATGCGAAAAGATCAAACAGAATTTATCAATCTTAAAGAAAATGCATTAATCGATGACCGCGCAATGCAAGCTGGATTTGCTGCAATTAAAGAAGGCGTGACGGAACTTGAAATTGGAGATGCAATAAATAATCACTTTATATCTGAAGGCGCAAAACCTCAATTTTGCATTGTCGGATCAGGTCCAAATGGAGCATTCCCTCATCACCATACAGGTGATAGAAAAGTTGAGTATGGGGATGCCGTCTTAATAGATATAGGTGGAAGAAAAGGAACTTTCCCAAGTGATATGACTCGAATGTCAGTGCTTGGTGAGCCACCAGAAGGCTATCTAGAGATTCACGCAATCGTTGAGCGTGCTGTTCAGGCCGCCATGTCTGCTGCAAGACCAGGTGTGATGGCAAAAGATGTTGATGCTGCTGCAAGAGATGTAATTACAGAGGCAGGTTATGGAGAATTCTTTGTTCACCGCTTAGGCCATGGGCTTGGTATTGACATTCACGAACCGCCCTATATAACTGCAACATCTGAAGTAATTCTTGATGAAGGAATGGTGTTCTCGATTGAACCTGGAATCTATCTTCAAGGTAGGTTTGGCGTCAGACTTGAAGAGATTGTAATTTTGAGAGCTGATGGTCCAGAAATTCTTTCTGAGCTTACTCGTAAATTAAATGTTATAAATTAATTCTTACTCTAATAAAGACACAGCAGTTTTTTCATCTTATGAATTAATCCCCAATTTATAGGGGAGGTCTAGCAATTTTTTTCCAGAAAGTGTATTATCAGCCGATAATTTACACCATTAATAAACCTTACTTTAATGGAACAAACCATGAAAAAAGAATTTAGCTTTGGCACTCAAGTACGTAAGTCCCCTTATTTTGACGCAACTGTCAAATCCGGTGCAAAAGGTTTTTCAGTCTACAACCACATGTACATTCCTAGAGACTTTGGCGACCCAGTACAAAACTTCTGGAATCTTGTAAATGACGCTATTCTTTGTGATGTTGCAGTAGAGCGTCAAGTTGAAATAACGGGCCCAGACGCTGCTAAATTTGTACAATTATTAACCCCTCGCAACCTTTCTGAATGTGCGGTTGGGCAATGCAAATATATTCTTATTACTGATGAAAATGGTGGCGTTTTAAATGACCCCGTACTCTTAAGACTTGGTGAAAATCACTTCTGGCTTTCTTTAGCAGATAGCGATATTTTGATATGGGCCAAAGGTGTGGTCGTCAACTCTGACTTAGATGTTAATTTAGGCGAGCCTGATGTTTCACCGCTTCAGCTTCAAGGGCCAAAATCAGGCGATATTGCAAAAGCAATCTTTGGTGAAAGAATAGATGGCCTTAAATATTACTGGCTAGAAGAGTTTGAACTGAATGGCATTCCATTAATCATTTCCAGAACAGGTTGGTCAAGTGAGTTAGGTTATGAAATCTACTTACGTGATGGCTCTCGAGGAAATGAGCTATGGGACCATATTATGGAGATTGGAAAACCAATGGGCTTAGTCCCTGGACACACTTCTACAATAAGAAGAATTGAGGGAGGAATGCTTTCTTACCAGGCAGACATGGATTACACTGTAAACCCATTTGAGCTTGGATTAGATCGACTCGTTGACCTTGAAATGCATGCAGACTTTATTGGAAAAGATGCGCTTAAAAAAATTAAATCTGAAGGAGTGAAGCGCAGACAAGTTGGAGTAGAAATCTCATGCCCACCACTTCAGCACCCCAATACAAGCTATTGGCCAATTTTTATAGATTCAAGTAAGGTTGGCTACATAACGTCAGCAGTTTACTCACCTAGACTTGCCAAAAATATTGCACTTGCTATTATGGATGCTGACTATTCGGCTATAGATATGGTTGCAGAGACTCGAACATCAGAGGGTAATCATCCTATTAAGGTTGTACAAAAACCATTCTACGACCCTAAGAAAAAAATTACTTCAGCGTCTTAAACCGATCAAAATTATTTAGGAGAAAATTTATGTCTGAACTATCTGTCAATCTTAACTGGAATAGAAAAGAAAAAGATCTCTCTCCTGGAAAGTTTTCTAGCGAACATGAAATTTCATACAACGATCATTTTATGGTTAAGGCTGACACTGCTCCTGACTGGGGTGGCTCAGATGAAAATACCAACCCTGAACAAACTCTAGCGGCCTCATTAAGCAGCTGCCATATGATGACTTTTTTAGCCCTTTCAGCAAAAACAAAATGGCCTGTATTATCCTACGAAGATCATGCAATTGCTCACCTTGGAAAGAATGATAAAAAGCAAATGATTGTAAATAAAATAGACTTAAATCCGAAAGTATCCTTTGATAATGGTTTTGAAGTTAGTAACGAAGAATTGGAAAAGATGCACGATAGAGCCCACAGATATTGCTTCATTGCAAACACTCTAGATTCTAGCGTAGAAGTTAACATAAATATTTAAAAAGTTTTTAAAGCATATGTGCTAATATAAGTTTTATATTATGGGTAACAAGGAAATTCCGATCGAATCAATATTGCTTGAAGAGTTTAATGATAATGGCGTCTTTCGCTTAACACTTAACGACTCCAAACGAAGAAATGCTTTGTCTGAAGAAATGATGGCTGCACTTACTTTGTCTCTAAATCATGCCTCAAAAGATGACAAGGTCAGAGTCATAATAGTTGCTGCTAACGGCTCTGTATTTTGCTCTGGACATGACTTAAAAAAAATGTCTGCTGGAAGAAGTGCTGATGATAACGGACTCGAATACTTCACAAAAGTTTTTTCGTCTTGCTCTGCTCTCATGCAACTAATTATCAACCATCCTAAGCCAGTCATCGCTGAGGTTGCTGGTGTGGCTGCTGCAGCTGGATGCCAACTTGTGGCATGTTGCGACTTAGCTATTGGCGGAGAATCTTCTCGATATATTACTCCAGGCGTCAATATTGGACTTTTTTGCTCAACTCCCATGGTTGCGCTATCCCGAAACATATCAAATAAAGCAGCGATGGAAATGCTATTGACTGGAGAAATGGTGGAAGCAAATAAAGCTGAACGCATTGGCCTTATCAATCGCGTTGTAAACGATAAAAATGTAACTATCAGCACCATGGAGCTTGCTGTAGTAATTGCTTCAAAATCAAGTATGACTTTAAAAACTGGAAAACAGGCCTTCTACAAACAAAAGGATATGTCTATCTCTGATGCATACGATTATGCATCAAAAGTAATGGTTGATAATATGCTAGCGCTTGATGCAAAAGAAGGTATTGATGCATTTCTAGAAAAACGCCAACCTAAATGGCACGATGAATAGTAATAACGATCATGAGCAATCCTTACAACACTGATTTAGATCGAAACCCAGCTAACCACCAACCTTTAACGCCAATTACCTTTCTCGAAAGGGCAGCGTCAGTATTCCCAGACTATACTGCAATAATACATGGATCCATAAAACGAAGCTACAGTGAGTTCTATGAGCGCTCTTGCCAGCTTGCATCTGCGCTTTCAAAAAAAGGAATTAGTCGCGGTGATACTGTCTCAGTAATGCTTGCAAATACCCCTGCAATGCTCGAGTCACATTATGGAGTTCCAATGTGTGGTGCTGTTTTACATAGTATAAATACGCGACTTGATGCCGCAACAATTGCTTCCCACATAGATCATGCTAACGCTAAAGTGTTGATTGTAGATCGTGAGTTTCTTAGCACCATTCGATCTGTACTAGAACTGTCTGAAGTAAATCCGATTCTAATTGACTATAATGATAGTGAATTTCAGATTAGTGATAGCTTAAGTGGAGCAGTTGAATACGAGTCTTTTTTATCTAGTGGAGATTCTGATTTTGATTGGCTTATGCCTGAAGATGAGTGGGATGCAATCTCACTAAATTACACTTCTGGAACAACTGGAAGCCCAAAAGGGGTTGTCTCCCACCATCGCGGTGCTTACCTCCTAGCCCAAGGCAATGCTCTCATTGCCTCAATAAATAAACATGCCGTCTACCTATGGACGCTTCCTATGTTCCACTGCAACGGCTGGTGCTTTCCTTGGACGATGTCTGCAATAATTGGAACTCATATTTGCTTGAGACATGTCAAACCTGGACCGATTTGGGATGCCTTGTCTGATCATAAAGTCACCCACTTATGTGGTGCTCCTATTGTCATGTCAACCATTCTTTCACTAGAAAATAGTCAAAGGCGTTTACTTGAAAATCGAGTAGAGTTCTTTACCGCCGCAGCTCCACCTCCTGAAAAAATCCTCACTGAGATGAATGCATCAGGATTTAATGTCACTCACCTATATGGCCTATCTGAAACCTATGGACCTGCAGTCGTTAATGAATGGCATCAAGAGTGGAATGATCTGGACAAGGATAAGCAAGCCTCACTCAAAGCCCGTCAAGGTGTACGGTATCTGCCACTCGAATCCCTCGATGTTGTTAATCCACAAACCATGGAGCCTATCCCTCATGACGGCAAAACAATCGGCGAAGTAATGTTTAGGGGCAATGTAGTAATGAAAGGTTATTTAAAAAATAAAAAGGCGTCTGAAGAATCATTTGCTGGTGGCTGGTTTCACTCAGGTGACCTAGCAGTCATTCATAATGATGGCTATATTCAGCTTAAGGACCGATCAAAGGATATTATTATTTCTGGAGGTGAAAACATATCTTCCATTGAAATAGAAGAAGTTTTACATAAGCATCCTGCTGTAAATGCAGCGGCGGTTGTAGCAATGCCTCATGATAAATGGGGCGAGTCCCCCTGCGCTTTTATAGAACTTAACAAAGACCACAAGGCCTCTGAAGAAGAGCTTAGTCAATGGTGTCGCGATAACATGGCTTCGTTTAAATTACCACGTAAATTTATTTTTGAAGCTATTGCAAGAACCTCAACTGGAAAAGTACAAAAATTTATTTTACGAGAACGAGTAAAAAATTAACAATAAAAAAGCGGTCATTTAGACCGCTTAATACTTATTTATTGGTGCCGAAGGCCGGACTCGAACTGGCGACCTACTGATTACAAATCAGTTGCACTACCAACTGTGCTACTTCGGCTTAGTGGGAAATTATACAGTAAGCTTTTTTATTTAAAGAATGTTTTGTACCATCAAAATTTGATTATTTTTTTCGCTGTTTTATAGCAATACGAATTCCAATAATTGCAAGAACAAGAGCCATTAAAAACCATTGAACAGCGTACCCTATATGCTTTTCAATACTCCCTGTATAAGGCTCCCACTTTCTAACAAAACCATTAGAAGCGGAAGGATCTAATAAGCCAATGACACTTGAAAAATCAACGCTGGCTAAACTAGCCATATCTTGTAGGTCAATTGACTGGATTAAAACCGGAAATTGAATGCCAATCTCAGTGGTCTTTAACTCCATTCTCTTAATTGGTTTTGAGATTAGTACTTTAATTTCTCTGGCGTCTTGCCCAATACCTATATCTGCGAGTTTATCTCGCCGTCCATTCCATGGAATAAAGCCTCGATTAATTAGGATAGTTTTTGACTGGCCCTCTAAAGCATAAGGGGTTAAAACATAATAGCCTGAGACTTGATTGACAATTTGGTTGTCATAGATAAACTGCTTATCACTTAAGTACTTTCCTTGAAGTCGAACCTCATAGTACTCTTTATTTTTAAGGCTGCCTTCTTCCACGATGAGCTCAACACTTCCAGTGTTCGCCAGTTTTATTGAGGCCTCAATGCCTCGTTTCTCATCAGCACGATCTAGCTGCCAAAAGCCAAGGGAGACTAGAAAAGCAAAAGTCGCAGTTATGAGAATGGAGGGAAGAAGAAAACGTAAGCTCATTATTGGGTTGGCAGAAGGTTAAAGTTATTAGGCTCTATCCATCCAATATAATTAGCAAATAGTAAAAAGACAAACAAGAAAACTGAAAGAATAATCCTCATTCTTAAGGCTTTAAACATTTTATCAGAACCCTCTCTGCCACCTTTTAATAAGCCAATAACAGCAGCACCTAAAAAGAAAAATATTAATATAATTACAGCTATTACAAAATAATCCATAGTTTTCCTAAGTAAATTGAAAAAAAAGACCCCAACTAAGGAGCCTTTTATAAAACCTCTTATTCGTAATTATATCCAGTATACGAATATGAATAACCCTAGCCAGACTACGTCAACAAAATGCCAATACCAAGCAACACCTTCAAAGGCGAAGTGATTCTCTAAGTTAAAGTGTCCTTTTTGAATACGATAAAGAATTACTGTCAGCATAATCACACCAATTGTTACATGGAAACCGTGGAATCCTGTCAACAAATAAAACGTTGATCCATAAATTCCAGAGGTAAGCTTTAATCCATCATGGTAAGCATGACCGTACTCAGTGATTTGAAAACCTAGGAACACAACGCCTAGTGCAATCGTTGCTAGCATCCAAGCCATCAGTGCATTTCTATGGCCAGCTCTTAAAGCGTGATGCGCATAAGTTAGAGTGACTCCTGAAGTAAGAAGAAGCCCTGTATTTAGAGCTGGAAGCCCCCACGTGTCTACTAATTTAAAGTTATTAGAAAAAGTAACACCATTCTGCCCTACTTCACCAGGAGTAGTAATAAGCGGCCATGCAGATTTAAATCCTTCCCACAACTCTGGCGTATAAATATTGTTGTACTCGCCACCAAGCCACGGCACACTGAGAACTCTTGCATATAAAAGCGCTCCAAAGAATGCTGCAAAAAACATTACCTCAGAAAAAATAAACCAGCTCATTCCCCATCGAAAAGATTTATCAACTTGTGCATTATAAAATCCACCAATACTCTCATTAACAACTGTTCCAAGCCATCCAAAAAGCATGAATGCAATTATTGCAAAACCCAAAACCATCACAGGCCAGCCCCAGCTGACATCATGCATCTGGTTAGCAAACCCTACGAATAGAGTTGAAATACCGATAGATCCAATAATTGGCCAGTAGGTGCCATGAGGTACATAATATTTTTCGTTGCTCATTTTTCTTCCCCTTTCTTAACTATCTAACTTATAAAAATTATAAGACAAACTAACGTCTTTAATCCACTCATCCATATCAGGTTCAATTACAAACCGAAGTGTCATTTCGACCTCTTCGTTCGGTTGAAATGCCTGCTTTACAAAACAAAAACACTCTAGCTTTTTAAAGTGCAGAGCCGCATCTGTAGGTGCGACACTTGGAATTGCTTGACCATAAATTATTTCGTCGGTCGTATTTTTAGCAATGTAGCTGGTAGTATAAAACTTTCCAGGTACAACCTCCATCGAGCTTACTTTAGGCGCAAACTGAACTGGAAAACCAGGACTCGTTGACGCAAAAAAACTAACACTCACTAATCTCTCTTCATTTACTTGATACTGCTTTTCTGTTTCTACAGTACCGGTCTTTCCATTGAAACCTGTTATGTCACATAGCACATCATATAAGGGCACCATGGCATAAGCAAAAAAGAACATCAAGATTGGAACAGAGACTAGCTTTATCCAAAACCCTTTTGTAATTTTTTTTCTTTCCACGTCAGAAGTTAAGGGCAATGGTTAGTGCATATAGCCCTATTGCAACCACGCCAACTATCAACGCAGTTATGCCAACACCTCTATTATTTTTTTTATCTGCCATTAACTGTGCTGAGACTCTGCCAAAATTTCTGCTCTTGTTGGCGGCTCATCAAACGTATGATAAGCAATTGGTGTAGCTAAAGTCCACTCTAGACCTTTAGCGCTTGCCCAAGGCCTTGCGTCTGCTGGCTTACCATTACGGATACAATTTACAACAATGTAAGTAAGCAATAAGAACGACAGACCAAAAGAGAATGCACCAATTGAAGAAATAAAGTTAAAGTCAGCAAACTGAAGTGAATAATCAGGAATACGACGCGGCATACCTGCAAGTCCCAAGAAATGTTGAGGGAAGAATGTTACGTTAACCGAGATAAGTGCCCACCAAAAATGGAACTTAGCAAGAGGCTCGTTGTACATCTTTCCTGTCCACTTAGGAAGCCAGTAAAATACTGCTGCAATGATTCCCCATAGGGCTCCAGTTACAAGAACATAATGAAAATGGGCTACTACAAAATAAGTATCATGGTACTGAATATCCGCTGGAGCTATACCAAGCATTAGCCCAGAAAAACCACCGATCGTAAACAAAAATACAAACGCAAGCGCCCAAAGCATTGGTGTCTCAAAGCTCATAGAGCCCTTCCACATCGTTGCAACCCAGTTAAAAACTTTTACTCCAGTAGGAACTGCAATTAACATTGTTGCATACATAAAGTAAAGCTCGCCTGCCACAGGCATTCCCGTTAGGAACATATGGTGAGCCCATACTATGTAGGATAAAAATGCAATTGATGCAGTTGCATAAACCATTGAAGAGTAGCCAAACAGCGGCTTCCTAGCAAAAGTCGGAATAATATGAGAGATAATACCAAAGGCTGGCAAAATCATAATATAGACTTCTGGGTGCCCAAAGAACCAAAAAATATGCTGGAACATTACTGGATCACCACCACCTGTCGCATCAAAAAATGCAGTACCAAAGTTTCGATCAGTAAGCATCATCGTAACAGCTCCTGCTAGAACAGGCATTGCACCAATTAATAAAAACGACGTAATTAACCATGTCCATACAAAAAGAGGCATATCCATTAATCTCATTTCTGGAGCCTTCATATTAAGAACGGTCGCAATAATATTAATCGCTCCCATAATTGAAGAAAAGCCTAATAAGTGAACTGCAAAAATGAAAAAGTCAGTTGAATCTGGAGCAAAAGTCGTTGAAAGTGGCGCGTAAAAAGTCCAACCAAAAGCAGGCGCTCCGCCTTCCATAAAGAACGTACTCAGAAGAATCGCTCCTGCAAACGGCAAGATCCAAAAACTCCAATTATTCATTCTTGGTAGTGCCATATCCGGCGCTCCTACCATCATAGGAATAAGCCAGTTAGCCAAACCAACAAAGGCCGGCATAATAGCTCCAAAAACCATAATTAAACCATGCATTGTAGTCAGCTGATTGTAAAACTGTGGTTCAAATAATTGCAAGCCAGGCTGTAAAAGCTCTGCTCGAATACCCATTGCAAGTGCGCCGCCTATAAGAAGCATTGAAAATGCAAACCACATATATAGCGTTCCAATATCTTTATGATTGGTTGTTTTAACCCATCTTAGAAGTCCTTTTTCAGGGCCGTGACCGTGGTCGTCGTATGCTGCCGTTGTAGTTGAGCTCATATGTTTCTCCTTAAATTAACGTGCAGATGTAACATCTGATGGTTGAACAACTGATCCATTGTTACCAAAAGATCTTCTTTCGTAAGTAATAACCGATGCAAGATCTGAATCACTCAACATCTTAAATGCAGGCATTCCGCCCATACCATTTATAACTAGATTAAGTTGATATGCAGCTGGACCATTAGTTACCTCAGATCCAACCATAGCTGGAAATACGCCCGGTATACCTTTACCATCCTTTTGGTGACAGCCAGAACAGTTAGCATTGTAAACGACCTCTCCTCTAGCTACAAGGTCTGCCTCGGTCCAAACTTGAGTTGCACTTTCCATTTCTGCAACTTTTTCTTCTTGCTGTAGCTGAACCCAAGCAGCATAATCTGCTTTAGAGACGACATCAACAACAATTGGCATAAAGCCATGATCTTTACCGCAAAGCTCAGCGCACTGGCCTCTATAAGTTCCAATTTCATTAGGTTTTGCCCATGCATCATTAATAAATCCTGGGTTTGCATCTTGCTTAAGGCCAAACGCAGGAACCCACCAGTTATGAATTACGTCATTTGATGTAATCAAAAAGCGAATTGTAGTATCGACTGGAACTACTAAACGCTTATCAACTTCACGAAGATAGCCGCCCTCTTTATGAACAGCTTCACGCTCTTCAGGAGTTCCCTTAATAACGTCTCTAGAAGACTGCGCAAGATTTGAAACAAAACTGATTTGCTCTTCAGGGTAGTCATACTGCCACTTCCACTGCATTCCAGTAACCTTAATTGTCATGTCCGCCTTGTCCAGAACTTCAATATCGATAAGTGTCTTTGAAGCTGGAATAGCCATTGCAATTAAAATCAAAATTGGTATTCCTGTCCATAAAAACTCTACTGTCGTGCTCTCATGAAAGTGAGCTGCTTTAGCTCCCTTTGACTTTCTATGTGCAATAATTGAATAAAACATTGCACCAAAAACAACAACACCAATAGCAACACAAACCCAAAATACCATCATGTGAAGGCCCCAAATATCGTTACTAATATCTGTAACGCCTTTGGTCATATTAAGCGTGTATTCTGCCAAGACAGACTTAGAGCTCAAAAGTGCAGTAAATGCGCCGGTAAGTTTAAACAATAGTTTCATAGATTCTCCGAATTTAATCTTTGTATAGCTATATTATCAATAAGATAGATGGTTCTTAAATATGCAATTTCAATTATCAAATAAAAAATGCAACCAAATGATACCTGTTTATCGCCTTTTTACCAAGTAAAAATCCACCTTTATTCTCAATATTGGTTGAACTTTTTTCGCTTACCATTCTCGCTTTAAAAAAGAGAGACTAAAAGATTGAAAATGTAATCAGGGACCATATATATTACTTACAAATAAAAAATAATTAACGTAATTTTTTAAAAATTAACTTGGTTCATTTAAAATATCTTTCTGCTTAAACTAATTAACGCTTATGTTCAATAAAACTATTAATATCTCATTAATCTTAGCTCTTATAGTTGTCATTCTTGGAGCCTATACGCGACTAGCGGATGCAGGCCTTGGTTGTCCAGACTGGCCTGGTTGTTATGGTGAGCTATTGGTTCCAGATGTTATTTCTAGTGAATATGAAAGGCCCCTTGATATTGCAAAGGCTTGGAAAGAAATGGTTCATAGATACGCCGCCTCAACACTTGGACTTTCAATACTTATTATATTTTTACTGGCAGTATTTCGTAAGCCTGAAAGAGAGCAGTCTATTAAGCTCCCCACTGCTTTACTTTTATTGGTTGGCTTTCAAGGCGCACTTGGAATGTGGACGGTTACCGAACAGGTTCACCCTGGAATAGTTACTATGCATCTGTTTGGAGGCTTCTCAACAACCACTTTATTATTTTGGCTTTTTTTGAATCAGCGTCCACAACTAAAAATTGGGCAGTCTGTTTTAAAACGCCATAAATTAATGCTTATTATAGTAACAGCTTTACTAATATTCCAAATATTTCTGGGCGGCTGGACAAGTACCAATTATGCAGCACTTTCTTGTGGTGAATATTTTCCTACTTGTTTGGGTGAGATGTGGCCTGAAGATATGGACTTTAAAAATGCCTATTATTGGGGTGAACTTGGAGTAGATTATGAATTTGGAATCTTGGAAAATCAAACTCGAACTGCCATCCAGATGGTTCATAGGGTTGGTGCGTTAGTAGTTACTGCGGCGATAATAGCCTTATCTTTTGCCCTGAAAAACTACGTGGCTTTTCAGAAGAATATTGTCATAGTTTTGGCTCTTTTAGGAGTTCAGGTTGCCCTCGGAATTATAAATGTAGTCATGTCATTACCAATGTTTGCTGCGGTAATGCACAACGCAGTTGCGCTTGGACTTTTACTAAGCCTAATAAGCCTTGCACATAAAATATTTAACCAAAATACTACTTCATAATATGAATAAGACAGCCCAAATAGCTCTGCTTCTTCTATTTACAATTGCGGCTATTGCTACTTTTTTTTATGTTGGTGGCAAGCCAAATATGCAGGAGCTTAAAAAATCTGTTGCCCCTGCAGCGTCTTTGTACCCTGAGGCAAAGTCAGCTTCAGAGAAGTTAAATTTTATAAATGATGAGTCTATAGAAACGCACTTATCAGAAGTGTCTCAAGGAAAGTGGGCTCTGTTATATTTTGGCTACACATCGTGTCCAGATGTTTGTCCAATTGATCTTTCAAAAATCAATCTGACTTACCAGATGATGGAAAACCAAGAGAAACTTCAAGTTGTTTTTATATCAGTTGACCCAATGCGTGATATTGGAAAACTTGATCAGTTTGCAGGTGCCTTTAATTCTACCTTTTTAGGTTTAACGGCTCATCAAGATGATTTAATGACAATTAGTAGATCGTTAGGGGTTTATCATGAAGTGGTTGGGTCACAAAAATTAGCACTGGAAGATCATAGCAGCCATGGCGATCACTCTTCAGATTCTGAAATGAGTGAAGGCGTTGAATTTATGGTTCATGAAATGATTAATACGGAAAGTGGCGACGTCCAGAAAGTTGAAGATCATGCAAAACACATGGAACTTAAAGAATTAGGCTACGTTCACAAAGTGAATGATATGGACAATGAAAATAGCGCCACTAAAACTGCCCACTATGACATTGACCATACAAGCAGCTACTTGCTTTTTAACCCAGAGTTAAAGCTTACAGCTCTTTTGACAAGTCCACATGAGCCTGTATCCATGGCAAAGGCAATTGATATAATTATCGAAAATCTAAGGTAGTACAAGCCTAACTGCAAATAGAATAGTTCCAATAAAAAGCGCTGTCATAATAATTCCAACGATAACGTAAGGCCAAGGCCCAGTCTTCTGTGTAGACTCAAAATCTTGAGCTAGATTTTTCTTTTTCCCCACCCCAATCATAGCAGAAGCTACCGCTCTAAAAACTTGCAATAAAGAGCCCATTACTAGGAGGAGACTCCAAAGGTCATCAAAAGATAGTGATCAAGCAGCAAGGCTAAGAACAAAACCATTAAATAATTAATCGAGAATTTAAAGGTTTTAAATGCAATCTTTGGATTTTCTGGCTCTATAAAAATCTTGATAGAGTAGCCTAAAAACAGTGCGCCTAGCGTCGCAGCAGAAACTAAGTAGATTAAACCGCTCATTCCCGTTAGATAAGGCAAAAGAGCGACCAAAAATAATAGCACTGTATATAAGAGAATTTGTACTCGAGTAAATTCAAGGCCGTGGGTAACTGGGAGCATTGGTATTTCAGCTTTTTTATACTCTTCTCGCCTATGAATAGCTAACGCCCAAAAGTGTGGAGGCGTCCAAATAAAGACAATTAAAAAAAGCAAAAGTGCGTATTCAATTCCCTGGGATCCTGCTATAGAGGTCCACCCAAGAACTGGAGGGGCAGCACCTGCAGCGCCACCAATAACGATATTTTGAGGTGTAGCTCTCTTTAGATACATTGTATAAAAAACAGCATAACCAATTAAAGAAATAAGCGTCAGAATTGCAGTCAAAAAATTAACAAAAATTACCAATAATGAAATGCCTACAATGCCTAAAAAGAAACCCCATATCAGCGCTTGGTTTCGCGTTACTCTGCCCTCAGGTAGAGGGCGGCGATCGGTACGAGACATCTTTACATCAATTTTTTCATCAACCACGTGATTAAAGACTGCAGCAGACATAGCAGCTAATGAAATTCCTGCAGAAGCAACAATTATCAGAAAGAGATCAGGAAGGTATGGAACTGCTAACAACATCCCAACAACCGCTGTAAGCAAAATAAGCGAAACAACTTTCAGCTTACAAAGCCCTAAAAGATCTGTAATAGAAGGAAGATTAGCCATCAGCCTATCCTAGAATATTTAAGTAGGCGCTTAAGATCCTTTAGCACAAACTTAATGTTGAGGTCTTTTGAGTTGTAATACAGCATAAAGTTACCAATTGGATCAATAAGAAAAATTGAGTTTTCTGGAAACTTTGCAAGTTTAGCTACTAATTTTTCATTAGTAACTTTAGCTATAAGCAAGTTTTCATCGTTACTCGTAGACATTGATCCATCTTCAGTAATCAAAACTCTTTGAATTCGACGCATGTCCATATTTATAAGGGTACGGATCGTTTTAATATCTGAAATAGCCTGCTCACAGACACTATCACAACTCTTTGAAACATATGCAAGCGTCCAAAAACCATTAAGAGTGGTGTCATCTTCAAATTCAATATCTGTTTTTTCAGTTGTTATAACTGGACGAATAAGCTCGCCATAATTAACTGTATTCTGACTGAAATAAGTCGGATTCAAATAAAAAAATAAAGTACCAATGGCTATGGGCAGAATAAATATCGATAATAACGCCCAAAAATCTTTTTTCACTGTCATGTGTTCCCTAGAGTCAAAACTGCGTAATGATACGCTGATGAACTTAAAAACTCAACTGACTAAAGCCTAACCTCTATTCCGTTTTCTTGCATTGCTTTTTTAGCTTCATTCACCGTAAACTCTCCAAAGTGGAAGATGCTTGCTGCAAGAACTGCATCCGCCCCACCATCTATAACGCCCTCAGATAAATGTGATAAGTTACCGACCCCACCAGAAGCAATTAAAGGCACATCAACTGCCGCTGATACGGCCTTAGTAAGCTCAAGATCAAACCCATCTTTAGTGCCATCCCTATCCATTGATGTAAGAAGAATCTCTCCAGCGCCATTATCTCCTTCTGTCATTTTTATGGCCCACTCTATAGCATCAATACCTGTTGGCTTTCGCCCTCCATGGGTGAATATTTCCCATTTTGATGGACTAGAAGATACTCGCTTCGCATCAATAGCTATGACGATGCATTGAGAGCCAAATATAGCGCAAAGCTCATTAATAAGTTTTGGGTTAAAAATTGCCGCAGAGTTGACTGCAACTTTATCAGCACCAGCCTTTAACATTGCCCGAACATCATCTGCTTTACGAATTCCGCCGCCAACAGTAAGTGGAATAAAGACCTGGTCAGCAATTTTCTCAACCATTTCTATCGTGGTATTTCTACCCTCATGTGAGGCCGTAATATCAAGAAATGTTATCTCATCAGCGCCTTCAGTATCGTAACGCTTTGCAACTTCTACTGGATCCCCAGCATCTTTGATATCAATAAATTTGACACCTTTGACAACCCTTCCATCGTGGACATCTAGGCATGGAATTATTCTTTTTGCTAAACTCATGAAGAATGATTTTACCGCATAAACGTAGCCATATTTTTTAGTGCACCATGTTAATGATAGGATCAAGGCTCAACGTAGATTGCTTTACATTAAGTCTTAAAGAGCCTAATAGGTATAATTGCGCTCCATGACTGAAAAAAAACTAGGCTCATTTAGAGGCGAAAAACTTCCTCCTAAGCATATAGCCATCATTATGGATGGAAATGGAAGATGGGCAAAATCAAAGCATCTTCCTCGCTCTAGTGGTCACCAAAAAGGGGTTCAAAGTGTTAGAAAAATTGTGAAGCATTGTGGTTATCTCGGCGTTAATACTTTAACTCTATTTGCCTTTAGTAATGAAAACTTAAATCGCTCTAATGAAGAAGTTGGTCTTCTATTCAAGCTTTTTTTAACTGTTTTGAAAAATGAAACAAAGAAACTAAAAGATAACAATATTAAGCTCAAAATTATTGGAGATCTTTCAGTTTTTACTCCTGAAATACAAGAGCTATCTACTGCTGCAGAAAAAAAGCTCGCAAATAATACTGGCCTCAATCTTGTTATAGCTGCAAACTATGGTGGTCAGTGGGATATCGCAGAATCTGCCAAAAAAATTGCTATTAAGTCCGTCAATGGAGAAATTGATCCTGAAAAAATTGATACTTCACTTTTTCATGCGCATTCATCTTTAGCGGAATACCCCAAAGTTGACCTATTAATTAGAACAAGTGGGGAAGTAAGGATAAGCAACTTCTTGCTATGGGAAATTGCTTATAGCGAACTATATTTCTGCAGCACCTTGTGGCCTGACTTTGATGAACATGAATTAGACGCTGCTATAGAGTCCTTTCACTCAAGGGAACGCCGATTTGGGGAGCGAAATGGTAAAAAATAATGCTTCTTAAAAGAATCTTAACGGCCTCTGTTATTGCGCCAATTGTAGTTTTTGGTATCTTGGTATTAACTCAAACTGGGTTTGCATTAGCCCTTGCTTTAATTCTTATTATTAGTTCTTGGGAGTATTGCGATCTAATTCAAATAAAACATTTAGCAGGCAAAGCCCTCTTCACTTTAGTTATATTGGTAGTAACTTATTTTCTAAGTAGTGCGCCTTCAAATTTAACTGTAGTTTTATATGCTGGTACAGTTTGGTGGCTAATCGCCTTAATTTGGGTGGTAATGTTTCCAAAAGGCTCTAACCTGCTCAGAAAAACTTTAACAGTTAGGCTAATCAATGGCTTATTTATTTTCGTGCCTATGGCAATCTCATTGATAGCACTTCACTTGCAAGACAAGGCCCTAGTCTTATTTCTTTTGATTTTAATATGGGCTGCAGATATTGGCGCCTACTTTGCGGGCAAGTTTTTTGGTAAAAACAAACTATGTCCAAGTGTTAGTCCTGGAAAAACGCTTGAGGGAGTTTATGGTGGAATTGCCCTCACCCAAGTAATCGCTATTACATACGTATATATTTCAACTCAAACTCCATTATTAAATGATTTTCTTATATTTAGCTTTTTAGCCTTGTTGGTTTCGCTTGTGTCCGTTCTTGGTGATTTATTTGAAAGCGTTTTAAAGCGTATTGCAGAAGTAAAAGATAGTGGTAATATTCTTCCAGGACACGGCGGAATGCTAGATAGAATAGATAGCTTAACATCGTCTGCTCCAATATTTTTTATTTTACTTACATTCTTAATATGAAAAATATAGCTATCTTAGGTGCGACAGGCTCAATTGGAATTAGCACACTAGATGTTATGTCTCGTCATCCGGAGAAATATAATGTCTTTGCCTTAAGCGCTAATAATAGCTGGGAAAAAATGGAAAAGCTTTGCATTAGACACTTGCCAAAATTTGCAGTAATGGCTAATGAAGAGGCCGCAGAAAACTTAAGAAAAGTTGCGCCAGATGGGGTTATGGTACTTCAGGGTGAGGCCGCTTTAAATGATATAGCTTCACATCAAAATACAGATTTTGTCATGGCGGCAATAGTTGGGAGCGCTGGGCTATCATCTACTTTTGCAGCGGCAACCTCAGGAAAAAGGGTTATGCTTGCTAACAAGGAGTCTCTAGTTTTAGGTGGTAATTTGTTAATTAATGCCGCCAAAGCATCTGGCGCAGAATTAATCCCAGTAGACTCAGAACATAGCGCAATTTTTCAATGCCTGCAGGGTGGTAAAGAAGGCCTCAATAAAATACAGTTAACTGCATCGGGCGGTCCTTTTTTAAAAACGCCGGCTGCAGAACTTTGTAATGTCACTCCAAAACAGGCCTGTAACCACCCAAAATGGAAGATGGGTCAAAAAATATCAGTTGACTCTGCCACCATGATGAACAAAGGTCTTGAGGTAATTGAAGCTCACTTCTTATTTCAACTTTCGCCTTCTAAAATTGAGGTAGTTATTCATCCTCAAAGTATTATTCATTCTTTTGTCTATTTTAATGATGGCAGTGTTTTGTCACAACTAGGGCTACCAGATATGAGAAGTGCAATATCCTATGCGCTGTCCTACCCAAGCAGGCAAATCTCAGGTGTTGAAGCTCTTGACCTAACCAAGCAATCATCGCTAGAGTTTTTATCGCCCGACATGGACAGATTCAAGTGCCTAGACCTAGCATACGATGCTTTAGAGCAAGGAGAAAGTGTCCCTGGAACGCTTAATGCTGCTAATGAAGTTGCTGTAGAAGCTTTTTTAAATAAAAAAATAGGATTTCTAGACATTAGCAAAACTATAGAAAAAACCTTAGCTACAACTCCTATTTCAAGCCTTGACACACTTGCAAGTGTTGTGGAAAATGACCATCTTTCTCGTAAAATAGCTCAGTCTGTTATTAACCTGAGCCATTCATAATAAACCGCCCTTAATGTATAAATCTTTTTTACTCTCTTTGTTATTATTTTGCGTTTTTATAAACGCTCCTTCTGCTGCCAGTGGTACCCATGACTATAGTTTTAAAGTATCAAGAGGCGATGCGTTTTACAAATTCTTCTTCAGCACAGGACTATCAGGAAAGCTTCTCAAAAAACTTATGGCTTCTGATGAAAGAGCCCAAAAACTCAATAATATCTATCCTGGTGACAAATTTAGGATAACCCTTAATGAAAATCATGAGTTAGATCAAATCGTTTATAGTCCAACTAATGATAACCCTCTATTTATAACCTATGATGGCCACTCTTTTAATTATGGAAAAACCAGCGTCCAGCCAATTGGTGAATTATCTCAAACTATAATTACAATCAAAAAATCTCTAAACTATGACGCTAAAAAAGCCGGGGTAGGTGCTGAAGTTATTAAGATGATGGTCGATAACTTTTCATGGGAGATGGACTTTAGTAGGGACCTCAGAAAAGGTGACAAATTTATGTTGTCTTGGAATGGAGAAAAGACTCCAATTGCAATGGTTTACGTTGGAAGTAGAAAAACTATTGCACTTTTTTCATATACGAATACACTTGGTCAAAAGAAATACTTCACCTCAAAAGGTGCCACCATAAACGACACCTTTGCTTTCGCACCTGCGAAATATAATCGAATTAGCTCGAGCTTTTCAAAAAGACGCTTTCATCCTACCCTAAAGATTTATCGCTCACATCGGGGCACTGATTTTGTAGCACCTTCTGGAACCCCGGTATACGCCCCAGCAAAAGGAATTGTGAAATATAAGGCTACATTATCTGGCTATGGCAACGTTGTCTATTTAGAGCATGGCTCAAAATATCTTACCGTCTATGCCCACTTATCGAAATTTGCTAAAAACTTAAAATCTGGAAAAAAGGTTAAAAAAAGCGAGTTAATTGGCTATGTAGGGACTACAGGTCAGTCAACTGGCCCCCACCTTCATTATGAGATTAGAGTTAATGGGGTTCACCAAAATGCTGAAAAGATAAAACTACCTAAACAATCTTTCGTGCCAACTAGCGCTATGCCAGAGTTTCAAAAAAGAGCGCGAAGAATTCTTCAGGATTTAAATATAGGTTAACGTTCTATTCTTCTTCAGTTGTATCTATACCACGGCTATAGCGCAATCGATTAAAATGAATACTTTAGTTCGTTTTATGATTATTATGCATTCCAATTTGCAAACAAAGCTGTCTCTACCTCTTCTTCATCGTGGAAAGGTAAGGGATATTTTTGATATTGACAAAGACAACATACTTATAGTTACGACCGATAGGCTTTCGGCTTTTGATGTTGTTTTTGATCAGCCTATTCCAGAAAAAGGAAAAATTCTCACATCAATAGCAAACTATTGGTTTGATAAAACTGAGCACATTATTCAAAACCACCTGACAAACATTGGGCTTGATGACGTGTTGCCAGGCAATGAAGCTGAAGCGCTTAAAGGGAGAGCAGTTGTTGTAAAAAAACTCAACCCACTGCCTATTGAGGCCGTTGTAAGAGGCTACTTAATTGGCTCTGGCTGGAAAGAATACTTAGAGTCTGGATCTGTTTGTGGAATAGACCTGCCCCCTAATATGGTGCTTGCTGAAAAACTTAAAAACCCTATTTTTACACCTTCTTCAAAAGCTGCGGCTGGTGAGCATGATGCCAACATATCTTTCAAAGAGGTTGCGTCCCTAGTTGGCGAAGATATTGCAGAGCAAATCAAAAAAATAAGCCTTACTCTTTATAATTTTGCTGAGAAACATGCGCTATCTCGCAGCGTTATTATTGCTGACACAAAGTTTGAATTTGGCCTAGACTCTAAAAATAAGCTGACTCTAATGGATGAAATTTTAACTCCAGACTCTTCGAGATTTTGGTCTTTGGCCGACTATGTTACAGGGAAAAGTCCAAAAAGCTTTGATAAGCAAATTATTAGAGACTACCTTGAAACACTTGACTGGAATAAGGCCCCTCCTGCGCCAATTATTCCAGGGTCAATTATGAATAAAACCGCTGAAAAATATAAAGACATTCAATCGATACTATGCAGTTAAGTGGTCACATACAAATGATGAACACCTCTCTTGAGGATAGCGCTGCAAGCTATAGCCTTCCTATTGGAGAAAATCTAATAGACATGAATGCTCTTGTAGGAAAGCATATTGAACTTAAATATAACGACGTAATACTTTGTTCTAATTGCGGAGTGAGAACTAAAAAAAGCTGGTCTGGAGGCTATTGCTTTCCATGCACGCGGGTTTTAGCTAGATGTGACTTGTGCATCATGAGGCCTGAGACTTGTCACTATTCTGAAGGTACATGTAGAGAGCCTCAATGGGGCCTTAACTACTGTTTTCAACCAACAGTTATTTATCTTGCAAATACATCTAAGCCCAAGGTTGGAATCACCAATAAAAAAAGAGTTTATAGTCGCTGGATTGAACAAGGGGCAGTTTCTGCGCTACCTATACTTGAGGCAAAGTCACGTTTAGACTCTGGGAAGATTGAGGTTGCATTAAAACAATTTATTGCCGATAAAACAAACTGGCGAAATATGCTTAAAAATGAAGTTGAGCTATCAGATCTTACCTCTCTAAAAGAGACATTACTTGTTGAAATTGCAGGTACGATAAAAGAAACTGAGGCCATAGTCCTCAGTGATGATGAGGTAAATATAAACTACCCTGTGCTAAAATATCCTACAAAGGTTGTGTCTTTAAACTTTGATAAAACACCTATCATCTCAGGTGTTCTAGAAGGCATAAAAGGACAATATTTATTGTTAGACAGTGGTGTGCTTAATATAAGAAAATTTAGCTCGTATCACCTTACAATTAGCAGCTAATGGACTAATGAAAGTCAATATGATAAATTCTGCCAAACAATTTATAAATCAAAAAAATAAGCGATTAACGCTTCTTGGCATGTCTGGTGTAGGCAAGACTCATCTTGCTAAACTTATTGGTGAAGAAGGGGGGTGGTACCATTTTTCTGGTGATTATAGAATTGGAGCGACTCATCTTAAAGAAGCCATCATTAATAATGTAGCTAATAAAATGAAAAATGATTCATGGCTTAAGCCACTTCTAGAAAACAACTCTATAAGTGTTAACAGTCAAGTTACTTTTGATAACTTAGAGCCAATTTCTGCGTTTCTTGGAAAAGTTGGCAATCCTGAAGAAGGCGGCCTTCCTATTGAGGAGTTTATTCACCGCCAAAGTCTTTTTTTGGAAGCAGAAAAAAAGACAATGTATGAGGTTCCTCATTTTATTAATCAGTCTTTAAAAGACGGTTACGACCATTTTATTAACGACGCTGGGGGAAGCCTGTGCGAGCTAGAAGACAGAAAACTTTATCAACTTCTGTCAGAAAAAACACTAATTATTTATATTAAAACAAGCAAGGAAAATGAGCGATTACTTATTGATAGAGCTAAAAGCCAGCCAAAGCCGATGTACTACAACCCAAAGTTTTTTGAGAAAGCTCTTCATTCCTACTTGAAAGAAAATAGTTTAGCTTACGCAGCTCAAATTAATCCAAATGCTTTTGTTAGCTGGGTGTTTCCAAAGCTAGTTGCAGATAGGCTTAAAAAATACAGCGCACTTGCCGATGAATACGGCTGCACAATAGAAAGTGATGCGCTTCATAAGTGCAGTTCTGCAAAGGACGTCTTAAATTTAATCTCTAGCGCGCTTAAATAACATGCCTCTAATAGCACACTCTAAACTACCTTCATTTGAGCGTCTTGCAAAACAAGGCGAAACAATTCTTTCTATTGAAAGGGCTCAACATCAAACTATTAGAGAGCTTCATATTGGGTTATTAAATATGATGCCCGATTCTGCGCTTGAAGCAACAGAGAGGCAATTTTTTCGATTGATAGGCCATTCAAATCAAATTGCTCAGTTTTATGTCCACCCTTTTTCACTTTCAAGCATCAAAAGAGGAAAGCATGCGAGAGCGCACATTGAAGAGCACTATAAAACCTTTGAAGAAATTAAACTTCAAGGGCTTGATGCGCTAATTATTACGGGCGCTAATGTGACTGATCCAGACCTTCAGCTCGCTCCATTTTATGAACAGCTGAGAGAGGTGGTTGACTGGTCTTATGAAAACGTAACCTCGACCTTGTGCTCTTGTCTTGCAACCCATGCTGTTTTAGAGTTTAAGTATGGCCAGAAAAGAAGGGCCGTTGGAAAAAAACATTGGGGCGTCTTTCCTCATCAGGTAATTGATAGAACGCATCCTCTTGTCAAGGGCGTTAACACTCGCTTTAACATACCACACTCACGATTTAATGAGGTCACTGAGTCCCAATTTGAAGAGGCAAAGGCTGTAGTTTTAGCTAAAAGCCCTATTGGTGTTCACCTTGCTGTCAGTCCTGATCTTTTTAGAATTGTCTTCTTTCAAGGGCACCCTGAGTATGACTCTGTCAGTCTTTTAAAGGAATATAAGAGAGAGGTTTCACTTTACCTCGAAAAAAGAACCTCAGACTACCCACCATTTCCAAGCAATTATTTATCACTACAAAGTCGCGCTATTTTGACAGAGTATCGCGCTAGGCTTATAAATAAAACAGCGACTATTAAAGAATTTCCAGAAGAGCTTCTTACAAAAACCCTAGACAACACCTGGCATGATAGTGCTAGTGCTATTATTAATAACTGGATTGGCTGTGTTTATCAGGTAACTAATGAAAATATTAGAAAGCCTTTTATGCAGGCTATTGACCCAAATAATCCGCTAAACCTAGAGAAGTGACGGAGTTAACGAGTGACCTCTTAAATTGGTTTATAAAACATGGCAGAAAAAACCTTCCTTGGCAATCTAGCCCTCCAAATGGATATCACGTATGGCTATCTGAGGTTATGTTGCAACAAACTCAAGTTAAAACTGTTATTGATTATTTCAACAACTTCATTAAAAAATTTCCAGATATAACTTCGCTCGCTAATGCAAGCGAGGATGATGTTTTGGCCGCATGGGCTGGCCTTGGCTACTATAGCCGAGCTCGTAATTTGCATAAAACTGCACAAATTACTTTATCTCTTTACGGGGGTATTTTTCCCAAAACCTATTCAGAAGTTATAGCACTTCCTGGGATTGGCAAGTCAACTGCTGGGGCTATTTTGTCTCTTACGTTCAACCAGCCACATGCAATCCTTGATGGAAATGTTAAACGCGTCTTGGCTAGGTATCACAGGGTAGAAGGTCATTATAGCTCGAGTAGTGTTATGAATGAATTATGGCGGTTTGCAGAACTTCATACTCCTGAAAAACAAAACGCGGAATACACACAAGCAATAATGGATGTTGGGGCTACTGTTTGTACCCCAAGAAACCCAAACTGTCAAAGCTGCCCTATATCAAAAAATTGTGGCACCTTTATTCATAATCAACAGGACATCTATCCAAATAAAAAGTCTAGAAAAATTAAACCCGAACGAAATATCGTATTCTTAATTTATAAAAATGAAAAGGATGAAATTTATCTTAAAAAAAGACCAAACCAAGGAATTTGGGGTGGGCTATGGAGCTTTGCTGAGTGCTCAGAAAACGAAGCAGAAATAGAAGAGAAAATTATTGGCCACAACCCTAAGGCAAAAATCGTCCAATCACTTACTAAATTCAAACATGCATTTAGTCATTACACTCTTTGGATTAATCCAATTATTGTAAGCTCCCCAGGATCGTCTGATAATTACTACAAAACAGATAATATTACTCTTGGCGTTCCCGCACCAGTTAAAAAAATTATTCATTCGCTTGATTTAATAAACCATCATTAAAGCTGTGAGTAAAATAGCATGATGGAACTAATACGAGGCCTTCATAATCTTAAACAGCAATCTGGCTGTGTTCTTACCATTGGTAACTTTGATGGCGTTCACGTGGGTCATCAGGAAATACTAAAAAAACTTGTCTCAACTGCAAAAAATAAAGGCATTCCATCTCTTGTAATTTCTTTTTCTGTGACACCTGAATCTTTTTTTGGAAGGACAAAGGCAAGACTAAGCAGCTTTAGGGACAAACACCTCTTTCTCGAGTCACTTGGGATAGACAAGCACCTTTTAATAAGATTTAATAAAACTTTTTCTGAAATAAGCGCAGAGTCTTTTATCAACCAAACTCTGGTTAACAAAGTTGGCGTAAAGCATTGCTTCATTGGCGATGATTTTCGTTTTGGTAAGGATCGTCTTGGAGATTTTTCAATGCTTCAAGAGATGTCATCTGAAAAAGGCTATTTAGTTGATAAGATTAATGGCGTCCATCTTGATGGTCAGAGAATTAGCAGCTCAGCAATACGAAAACTACTTTCCCAGGGGGATTTTAAAAAAGCTGAAACTTATCTTGGAAGGCCTTTTTCAATAAGTGGCAGGGTTGCTCATGGTGAAAAAATGGGGAGAACAATTGGATTCCCTACAGCAAATATAAGCATCAGACGAAAGCTGAGCCCTGTTCTTGGGGTCTATAGTGTACTAGTTAAAATCAATGATATTACATATACTGGGGTCTGTAATATAGGAAAAAGACCAACAATAGGCGGCATTAAGGTACTTTTAGAAGTTTTTATTTTTAACTTTAATCAAGAAATTTATGGTGAATACGTGACTGTTATTTTCAAACAAAAATGTAGGGATGAGTTTAAATTTAATTCATTTGAAGAACTTAAAAATCAAATTAAAAATGATGTTGAAAAAAGTAAAGAGTACTTTAAAAGTATGGACTTTTTAAGTTAATAATTTCCAAGAGAGGTCCTTTCCAGCAAAAAAAGGTACCACATGTGAGCCAGAAAAATTATAGCTCTCAGGTATTCGCCAAGTATATTTCCTTAGTGTAATTTTTTCTTGGTTTCTCGGAAGACCATAAAAGTCAGCACCAAAAAAAGACGCAAACCCCTCTAACTTTTCAATTTTTCCAACCCTATCAAAGGCTTCGGCATAAAACTCAATGGCTGCATGTGCGCTAAAGATTCCCGCACATCCGCATGATGACTCTTTTTGATGCTTCTCATGGGGCGCCGAATCTGTCCCTAGAAAAAATTTTGGACTTCCTGAGACTGCTGCTGCTATTAGTGATTCTTGATGCGGCGATTGTCTTTTCAGCACAGGTAAGCAATAAAAATGTGGCTTAATTCCACCTACAAGCATGTGGTTTCTGTTTGCTAAGAGATGGTGCGGAGTTATTGTTGCCGCTATATTTATTTCACATTCATTTACAAAGTCAACAGCGTCTTTTGTTGTTATATGCTCAAGAACTATCTTGAGACCAGGGAAGTCTTGAACTAGTTTAGTTAACGTTCTGTCTATATAAACCTTTTCTCTGTCAAAGACATCAATATCATTATCAGTTACCTCTCCATGTATCAGAAGAGGTACGCCTTCTTTTTGCATTTGCTCTAAAGCAGGATAGGTGCTTGATAGGTTTGTTACCCCACTATCAGAATTAGTTGTGGCTCCTGCAGGATAAAGCTTCACTGCATGAACCTCTTGAGCTTCACTTGCCTCAATTATTTCATTTTTAGTTGTGCTGTCTGTAAGATAAAGCACCATCAGGGGGTTAAAAGTTGTTTCTATTGGCAAGGCGCTCATGATCTCTTTGCGATAAGCTATTGCTTGAGATACGTTTCTTATCGGTGGGGATAGGTTTGGCATAATGACCCCCCGGCCCATCTGTAAAGCGCTCATGCCAACAACAGACTTCATTGCAGACCCTCCTCTAAGGTGAAGGTGCCAGTCGTCCGGCTTAGTGAGCGTTATTTTCTCCATTTAGTAAGCATAGCCTCCAAAAAAATAAGTCTTATCCATGACATTGTTTATACTTTTTTCCAGAACCACAAGGACAGGGATCGTTTCTTCCAACTTTTAACTTGGAGGGCTGCCTAGTGATCCTTGGTCTTCGTGCTATGGGTTTTTTTACCTGATCAGGGCTGGTTTTTTCTTGGCCTTCCAGCTCGTTAGAAGCTGGGGCAGATTGCGCATTAGCCTGCTCAATATTAAGACTACAAAGCGCCTGAACCATCTCACTATTGATTGTGTCAAGCAAAACTGTAAACATCGAAAAAGACTCTCGTTTATATTCTTGCACAGGGTTTTTCTGCCCGTACCCTCGCAAATTAACGCTTTGTCTTAACTGGTCCATTACTGCAAGATGATCCTTCCAATGCTGATCAAGAGCTCGAAGCATAACTGCTTTTTCAAAAGTCCTCATAGTCTCACTGCCTATAGCAGACTCTTTAGCTTGATGTGAAAGCATAAAGCCTTCCAATATTATTTTTAAAATCTGGTCAACATCTAGACCTTCATCAATACTTTTTTGTATTGGTATATTCGAAGAATAATTTAAAGCTAAAGCACCTTCAAGGCCCTCCACATCCCAATCTGCCTCAAGTACTTTTGGAGAAATATATTCAAAAAATAGGTCGCTAATTACGCCGTCTCTAATGGTCTCATAACGCTCCTTAACATCTTCAGTGCCCATCAACTCATCTCTTAACTGGTAAACCACTTTTCTTTGGTCATTTGCCACGTCGTCATACTCAAGAAGGTGTTTTCGCGCGTCATAGTGCATCCCCTCTACTTTCTTTTGTGCATTGGCAATTGTTTTATTCAGCCAACTATGTTCAAGAGCTTCTCCTTCCTTCATGCCAAGTTTTTTCATCATGGAGGCTGTTTTTTCAGATGCGAATATCTTCATTAAACTGTCTTCAAGTGACAGATAAAATCGCGTTGATCCAATATCACCCTGCCTTCCTGATCGTCCACGTAGTTGGTTATCCACCCTTCGTGATTCATTACGTTCTGTACCAATTATATGCAAACCACCTGAGTCTATAACGCTTTGATGTTTAGCTTTCCACAACTCTGTTTCAACCTCACTAGCAGCCTCTAATGGCCTTCCTCCTAAAACAATGTCTGTTCCTCTTCCAGCCATATTTGTTGAAATAGTTACAGCTCCTGGGGCTCCAGCATTTGCAATAATCTCAGCTTCACGTTTGTGCTGCTTGGCATTAAGAACTTCGTGCTTAATTTTATTTTTTGTCAGAAGAGCGGAAACACTTTCAGAGCTTTCAATGCTGTTTGTTCCAACAAGAACTGGTTGCATAATTTTTTGACACGCCTGAATATCTTTCATAACAGCGTCAAGCTTTTCATTCATCGTCCCATAAATTAGGTCTGAGTGATCAACCCTTGAGGAGATTGTATTAGGGGGGACAACAACAACCTCTAGGCCGTAAATAGCTTGAAGCTCTGACGCTTCTGTTTCAGCCGTTCCAGTCATTCCTGATAGCTTCTCGTAAAGCCTAAAATAGTTTTGATATGTTATCGACGCCAGTGTTTGGTTTTCTTTTTTAATACTTACATTTTCCTTTGCCTCTATTGCCTGATGCAGGCCTTCAGACCATCTTCTGCCCTCCATTGTCCTTCCAGTAAACTCATCAACAATGACAACCTCGTCATCTTTAACTAGATAGTCAACATTTTTTTTAAACAATATATGGGCTCTTAGCCCTGACAATAAGTGCTGCATCAAAATAATATTGCTAGAATCGTATAAGCTTGACTCTGGAGGTAAGGCGCCAGCCTCTATAAGCATGTCTTCAGCTTTAATATGTCCGTCATCAGTAAGAAAAACCTGTTTATGTTTTTCATCGAGCGTATAGTCCCCTGCAATTAGAACCTCAACCTCCTTACCCTCTCCAACTTCGGTTTGAAGTGTGAAGTTTGGAATCATTTTATCTATCGCAATGTAAACCTCAGCGTGATCGCCTGTAGGCCCAGATATAACTAGTGGCGTTCTGGCTTCATCGATTAAGATGGAGTCAACCTCGTCAATAATTGCAAAGGCCAGAGCTTTCTGTGTTTTTTGCTCTTGTGAAAAAGCCATATTATCTCTAAGATAGTCAAAACCAAGCTCATTATTTGTTGCGTAAGTGATGTCACAAGAATATGCTTTTTGTTTTTCGTCACCAGACATTCCTGAGAAAACCGTTCCAACCGAAAGCCCAAGAAAAGAAAATACTTTTCCCATCCATTCAGAGTCACGCTTTGCTAAATAGTCATTAACGGTGACAATGTGAACACCCTTTCCAGCAAGTGCATTCAGATAGGCTGGCAATGTTGCAACCAATGTTTTTCCTTCACCAGTTCCCATTTCCGCAATACTGCCCTCGTTAAGAACCATGCCGCCAATAAGCTGGACATCATAATGCCGCAAACCTAAAACTCTTTGACTTGCTTCTCTGACAACAGCAAAAGACTCAGCTAAAATGCTTTCCTCGCTCTCTTTATTGCTTAGCCTCTCTTTTAACTTTGCTGTCATTGAGACAAGCTCGTCATCACTCATCGAGCGCATCTTTTCTTCCAACGAATTAATTTTGGAAACTTGGCCGTTATACTTTTTTATTAGCCGGTCATTATGAGACCCTAAAACTTTTGATAAAACATTATTTATAATACTCATAGAAGACAAACGAAATTAATTAATAAAACTGGGGTATTTTCTCATATATGCAAGACAAAACAAAAGGAAACCCTACAAATTTTAAAGTTGGCAGCAATCTAAGCTCTTTATTTGAAAAAGCAAAAGAACACAACCACTTAAACGCATTAATTAAGGCGCAGTTCTCTGAACAATTTAAAGGCCTTAATCTTTGCTTTTTAGACTCCCAAAGCGTTACCCTTCTTGCTAAAAACTCATCCATAGCCTTCCGAGCTGAAAAACAAAAAACAAAGCTCCTCTCTTTAATTAAACAAATCGAGGGCCTAACAAATATCAAATCAATCACTATTAAGGTTGATAAAAAAAACTACTAAGCATTTGAGTCATTTTTTGCTTTTAAATATCAACCATTTACATTATAATAGTGCGGTTTTTCACCTAAATATCATTCGGAATTTTTAATGTCAGAACAGACAATCGACCTAAAGAAAAGACGTTTTTTAACCAAAGCTACTAGTGTAGTTGGTGCGGTTGGTGTTGGTTTTGCAGCATGGCCTTTTTTATCAACATGGAAACCGTCGGCCAAAGCTAAAGCGGCTGGAGCGCCTATAGATGTTGATATTTCTAAATTAGAGGCTGGTCAGCTTGTTCGTGTCTTATGGCGTAAAAAACCTGTGTGGATATTTAAACGTGATGAAAAGGCACTAGAGTCTCTTGACTCAGAAGACCTAATTAAAAATCTTGATGATCCAGATGGTACAGGCAACTCTAAAAACCAACAGCCAAATTATGTAACATCTAATTTTCGAGCTATCAAAAACAAAGAAAGTGTTGCTGTTATCGTTGGGGTTTGCACGCACTTAGGCTGCTCTCCAACATATAGACCAGAGCCTGGTGCAGCTGATCTTGGTGGCGACAGTTGGAAAGGTGGTTTTTATTGCCCATGTCACGGCTCTAAGTTTGACCTTGCTGGAAGAGTTTATGCAGGTGTACCTGCTCCAACTAACCTAGTAATACCTCCGTATCAATACGTCACTGATTCATTGATTCGTATTGGAGTTGACCAACAAAAAACATAAGAGAAAATATGAATAATAAACAAAGTTGGATAGACCAAAGATTTCCATTAACTAAAGTTATTAATGAGCATTTAGCAGAATACTACACCCCCAGAAACTTTAATTTTTGGTATTTCTTTGGCGGCTTAGCAGTGGTGATGCTTATAATGCAGCTGGTTACTGGGATATTCTTAACTATGCACTATAAGCCTGACGCAGAGTATGCTTTTGCCTCAGTTGAGTATATTATGAGAGACGTTGAATGGGGCTGGTTTATACGCTATATGCATTCGACAGGGGCCTCTGCTTTTTTTGTAATAATTTATCTTCATATGATGCGTGCCCTTTTATATGGCTCTTATAAGGGACCGAGGGAATTGATATGGATACTTGGCATGGTGCTATATATTCTTTTATTAGCTGAAGCTTTCATGGGCTATGTTTTACCTTGGGGGCAAATGTCGTTTTGGGGCGCTCAAGTAATTATTTCACTTTTTGGCTCGGTTCCCATTGTAGGGCCAGATCTATTAGTTTGGATTTTGGGTGATTATGCTGTTGGTGATGCAACTCTAAATCGTTTCTTTTCATTACATGTTGTTGTCATTCCACTTATTCTTGTTGTTCTTGTTTTTTTGCATATTGTTGCTCTTCACCACGTTGGATCAAACAATCCAGATGGAATTGAAATAAAGAAAAATAAAGATGCAGATGGTATTCCAAAAGATGGAATCCCCTTCCATCCATACTTCACAATTAAAGATAGTGTTGTTGTTGTTGGATTTTTATGGATATTTTGTGCAGTTGTTTTTTATGCGCCAGCACTAAATGGGTATTTTCTTGAGGCTCCGAATTTCATCGAGGCTAACCCACTTAAAACTCCAGAACATATTGCACCATTATGGTACTTAACTCCCTATTACTCTGTATTAAGGGCAATTCCCCCCCTGTTTGGCTCACAATTTCCTGGAGTATTAGGAATGTTTGCAGCACTTGGGGTGTTTTTCCTCCTTCCTTGGCTAGATAGAAGCCCAGTTAAATCAATACGCTATCGAAGCCCAATCTATAAATGGATTCTTGGAGCTTTTGTTGTAAGCTTTATTATGTTAGGCTGGCTTGGTGTTCAACCGGTTACCCCTTTATATGTTTTACTGGCTCGTATTTTTACGACCTTGTATTTTTCATTTTTTATCTTAATGCCCTGGTTTAGCACTCTTGGAAAAACCAAAGAGGTTCCAGAGAGGGTTACTGGATAATATATGAATATAAAATTAAAATTAATAGTTGGCTTATCTGTTCTTCTTTTTTCCGTAAACATTTTTGCTGCTAGTAAGATTCATTTAGATCATGCAAATACTGATATTTTTGACGAAGCTTCCTTACAAAGTGGCGCAAAACTTTTTATGAATTATTGCTCAGGTTGTCATGAGATAAGCTTGATGCGTTACAATCGAATTGCTAAGGACCTAAACCTAACCGAAGAACATGTTGCTAAAAATCTAATGTTTGCTGGAAATAAAATAGGGGAATCCATTACTACTGCTATGCCAGAAGGTGCTGCAGCTAAATGGTTTGGAGGCGTCCCACCAGACCTCTCTTTAGTTTCAAGATCAAAAGGAACTGACTGGATTTACACTTACCTACGAAGCTTTTATGATGACGAGGAGAGAATTTTTGGAGTAAACAATAAAGTTCTGGTTAATGCCTCTATGCCAGATGTCTTGTGGTCATTAAGAGAAAGTCAGTCTGAAGCAGAGTTTGACCAGAGCGTTCTTGACATAACAAATTTCTTAGACTACGTTGGTGAACCAGCAAAGCTAATCCGCCTGAAATTAGGTAAATGGGTACTGCTATTCCTTGGCATCCTATTTATTCTTACCTATATGCTTAAAAAAGAGTATTGGAAAGATGTTAAGTACGGCATATGGAGGCCGCGCGACTAATATCTGATACAATCTTTATCTTTACATCCCTTGCCCTAACAGGCAAGGTTATTTTTTTTAATTTGGTGCAAAAACTATGCTATCTAAACCTAATCCGTCTTCAACGACCCTCTATGCTGCTTCTGAAGAGCTTGAGTCACATGCAGTTCGATTTATTATGGCTCACAAGTTAATTGAGCGAGAAGTGATAGAGCTTAAGTTTGATGAGATGCCAGAAGAGGTTTTAGAGCTCAACCCCTGTGAAACTCTTCCAACACTATTTGACAGAGGAATGGTTCTATATGATCTCTCTGTAATTATGGAATATCTAGATGAGAGGTTTCCCTTTCCTCCTCTTTTACCAGTCGACCCTATTGAGAAAGCTGAAAAACGACTTCTAATTTATCGTTTTACAAGATCAGAAGGCTGTTGGTATGAGCTTGTCGAAAAAATTCTACATGGTGCCAAAAAAGAAAGTGAGGCTGCAAGAAAAACTTTGCATGGAAATCTTATTGAATTATTACCTTTATTTTCTCATAAGCCTTATTTTAAAAGCGAAACAATGACTCTTGTTGATGTCTGTATCGCGCCTATTCTATGGCGTCTTGATCTTTTGGGCATATCTTTGGATGGTAGAAAAGCAAAACCAATTATGGAATATGCAAACAGACTTTTCGAAAAAGAAGGTTTTCATGAAAGCCTAACTTTTGCTGAAAAGGACTTTAATTAAAAAACTCATGTCAAGTGTAGTCCCCTATTTAATCCGAGCATACTGTGATTGGATAGAGGACTCTAGTTTTACGCCTCATATACTAGTTAACTCTGAAAAAGCTGGTGTTTCGATTCCTGAAGGCTTTGCAAGTCAAGGTAAAATTGTTTTAAACATCGATTCCTCAGCAACAGAAGGCCGAGTAATAACCAATGAGTCTATTAGCTTTAAGGCGAGGTTTAATGGAAGGTCTGAGAAAATCACTGTGCCATGCAGTGCGGTACTATCTATTTATGCTAAAGAAAATGGTGAAGGAATGTTTTTTGACAACAAAGCAGAACTTCTTGATCAAAAAAATCAGAAGCCGAACCTAACTATCTTAGATTAATCTTTCAATTTCAGAATAGAAAAACTCTAAATTACCTTTTGAAAATGGAAGTATTGGAACATCTGTATATCCAACTAGAGACTCTTTATTAGAAAGTGTGTTCGTATGAATTTCGTTTAACACAAGACACACAATTTTTAGATTATTTTTCTTTGCGGCCTCAATAGCCAGCAACCCTTGGCTAATAGCGCCTAGCTCGTCTCGAACAACAATGATAACTGGCAGCTGAAGAAAAACAGCAAGGTCAGAATTAAGGGATCTTTCTGCAATTGGGGAATAGATCCCGCCTGCACCCTCTACTAAGACGAAACTATCTCCCACTTGTTTATTACAGGCTTGCACTAAGTCATCTAGACTAAGAGCCTTTCCAATGTTTGCACTAGCCTCTTCAGGGCTAGCTTCAAGAGTAAAACAATGAGGGCAAACTATATTTAAAGGCTCGTTTGAATTGCATGCCTCTTTAAGCGCAATGGCGTCTTTTGGGATATAGCTTCCGTCCACCAGATCGCAGTTTGTTTCAACAGGCTTTCGAACCTTAACTAGTCTTATCTTATTAAGATGCTTAATAATTTCAATAGCAACAGTAGTTTTTCCAACCTCTGTATTACTGCCTGTTATAAAAACTCCATTCATAGCAACATTTTAGACGAAGTTATCAACCTCCAAGTCGCCATAAAAGTATAATGGCGACAATGCAAAATAATCTTAAAACAAGTTTTTGTGGGATGTCATTAAACTCACCAATCATTTTGCTTTCGGGGTGTGTTGGGTTTGGTGAAGAGTACACTCGAATCAAGGGCTTCTCTAATTCTGATGTTGGTGCAGTTTGCTTAAAAGGAACTACTCTTGAGCCACGCCTTGGAAACAAACTGCATAGAATTGCTGAGACTCCTAATGGAATGCTCAATGCTATTGGTCTTCAAAACCCAGGAACTGATGCAGTCATAAATAACATCATGCCAGGCCTAGACAAAACAGAAACTAAATTCATTATTAATATTTCTGGCTCAACTGTTGAGGAATACGGTGAAATTGCAAAGCATTTTGATGATTCTGATATTGACGCTATTGAAATCAACATCTCATGTCCAAATGTAAAGGAGGGTGGTGTTGCTTTTGGGAATGACCCCGAGATGTCTTTTAGAGTTGTTGAGATTTGCAGAAAAAATACTTCTAAACCAATTATTACAAAACTATCGCCGAATCAAACAGACATTGCATCTAACGCCTTGAGGTGTATTGAGGCTGGAAGTGATGGGCTCGCGGTTATAAACACAGTCATGGGCATGGCAATTGACATTGAAAAGAAAAAGCCAGTAATAGGAAATAATCAGGGAGGGCTGTCTGGCCCTGCTATAAAACCGATTGCACTTTTAAAGGTTCATCAGGTTTACCAGGTTAGTAAAAAATATAATATTCCTATAATTGGACAAGGAGGAATTGTATCGGCTAAAGACGCGATTGAATTCATTATTGCTGGAGCAGACACGGTTGGCATTGGAACTGCGCTGTTTTATGACCCCTTTGTTTGCCAAGAAATAAATGAAGGAATTAGTAAATATCTAATAGAGCGCAACTTGAAAGACGTTCAGTCTTTAGTTGGCTCTCTTAATTTAAATTAAAAACTTATAAAATTAATGATGCAAAACGAATATAACGCTGCTGTAATTGAAAAAGAAGCGCAAGAATATTGGGATACTAATAACTCATTTGTTGTGGTTGAAGATACAAGCAAAGAAAAGTATTTCTGCCTCTCAATGCTGCCTTATCCTTCTGGAAGGCTTCATATGGGTCACGTTCGAAACTATAGTATTGGTGATGTAATTTCAAGATACCAAAAAATGCTTGGAAAGAATGTTATGCAGCCTATTGGTTGGGATGCGTTTGGACTTCCAGCTGAAAATGCTGCTATAAAAAACCAAGTTCCTCCTGCTGGATGGACTTATGAAAATATTAAGCACATGAAAGAACAACTTGTAGAGCTGGGCTTTGGTTATGACTGGTCAAGAGAGTTAGCAACTTGTCATCCAGAGTACTATCGCTGGGAGCAGTGGTTTTTTGTGAGACTATTTGAAAAAGGGCTTGTATATAAGAAAAAAGCAGTCGTAAACTGGGACCCTGTAGACCAGACAGTTTTGGCTAATGAGCAAGTGGTTGAGGGTTGTGGCTGGCGATCTGGCGCACCTGTTGAAAAGAAAGAGATTTCTCAGTGGTATATGAAAATAACTGATTACGCAGAAGAGCTTCTTGTAGACATACAAAAACTCGACGGCTGGCCAGATGCTGTAAAAATGATGCAAACAAACTGGATTGGTAAGTCTGTTGGACTTGACATTAAATTTAAGCTTAATGAGTCTGAAGCACTAACTGTATATACTACAAGGCCTGATACTTTGTTAGGCGTTACTTATCTTGCAATAGCTGCAGAACATCCTCTTGCTATTAAGGCTGGAAAGGGTAGTAGCGAAATTCAAGCGTTTCTTGAAGAGTGTAAAAAAATGGAAACGGCTGAAGCAGCTATTGAAACAATGGAGAAAAAAGGCGTTGACTCTGGGCTCACTTGTATTCACCCAATAACTGGTGAATCTACTCCAATTTGGATAGCAAATTTTGTTCTTATGGGTTATGGAACCGGGGCAGTAATGAGTGTTCCAGCACATGACCAAAGAGACTATGAATTTGCAAAAAAATATAATATATCTATCGTTAATGTTATTTCCGACCAGAATGGTAATGTAGATACCAGCAAAATAGCGTACGTTGAAAAAGGAATTCTTATAAACTCTGGCGAGTTCAACGGTTTAAACTTTGACCAGGCATTTACCGCAATTAGTGAAAAACTTTCAAACTTAAAAATGGGAGAACTAAAGACTAATTATCGTCTTAGAGATTGGGGCGTTTCAAGACAACGTTACTGGGGCTGCCCAATACCAATAATTAACTGCCCTTCTTGTGGGGATGTTGCTGAAAGCCTTGAAAACCTTCCTGTAAGACTTCCTGAAAATGTTGAGCTTGATGGCGTTGGCTCTCCATTAAAAAAGATGCCTGATTTTTATAGCGTATTGTGCCCTAAATGCGGCGCACAGGCGGAAAGGGAAACGGATACTTTTGATACTTTTTTTGAGTCCTCTTGGTACTTTGCAAGGTACACATGTGTCGATCAAAGCAATGCTATTTTGGATGAGCGTGCTAACTATTGGCTTCCTGTAGATCAATATATAGGTGGAATCGAACATGCGATCTTACACCTTTTATACTCACGTTTTTTCACAAAATTATTGCGTGACGAGGGAATAATTGAAGCGAATGAGCCTTTTACAAACCTTATTACACAAGGAATGGTTTTGAAAGATGGCGCCAAAATGAGCAAATCAAAAGGGAATACAGTTGACCCTCAAGAAATGATTGCTAAGTATGGAGCTGATACAGCAAGGCTTTTTATACTGTTTGCCGCTCCCCCAACTCAAGATCTTGAGTGGTCAGACACTGGAATTGAGGGTGCCTATAGATTTATAAACAAATTTTATCGTCTTGTTACTGGTTTTTTGGTTTCCAATAAAGACAATAAAGCCCTTAAGGTTAGTCTTGAAGATCTAACTGATGATCAAAAAGAAGTTAGGAAAAAAACACATTTAGCGCTCAAAAAAGTAGGTGATGATTTAGGCAGAAGACATTCATTCAATACCGCTATAGCAACCATGATGGAGCTTAATAATACCTTGTCTAAATTTATAGACACGTCTGAAAATGGCGTCGCTGTTAGGAAAGAATCGATTGAAATCATGGTAAAGTGCCTTAGCCCAGTAATTCCTCATCTATGCCATCACCTTTGGCTTTTACTAGGTGGAAAAGAGGCTGTGGTAGATGCTAATTGGCCAGTTGTTGACGAATCTGCGCTTATTCAAGACAATATACAAATCATTGCCCAAGTTAATGGAAAATTAAGAGCAAAAATGATGATTCCATTAAACTCTGATAATCAAAAAGTTCAAGAGTTAGCTTTTGCTGATGAAGGTGTTAGCAAGCATATGGAAGGTAAAGAAATAATTAAAGTTATTGTTGTTCCAAACAAACTTATAAATGTAGTTGTTAGATAAAATTATATTTATTGTGAGTGGATTTAACGATTTAACATTTTTTCAATTTGCTCTCTTAATATGAGCTCCATTACAAATCCCATTTTACCTCCAGGAACAACCAAGGTGTTTGGTCGTGACATAAAAGAGCCTGCAACCATATCCTGTAAATAAACAAAATCACAGTATTTATGATCTTGGAACCTAACAACCACAAAGCTTTCGTCCTGGGTTGGTATGTCTCTGGCAATAAAAGGATTTGAAGTATCTACCGTTGGAACGCGCTGAAAATTAATATGCGTTCTTGAAAACTGGGGTGTGAGATAGTTAATGTAGTCCCACATTCTTCTGTGAATTGTATCTACTGTTGCCTCAGCTGAGTAGCCTCTTTGTTCCTTGTCTCTATGAATTTTTTGGATCCACTCTAAATTTACTACAGGCACAACACCTATCAACAAATCAACAAATTTTGCGGTATCTATATTTCCATCTTTAACGCCGCCATGAAGGCCTTCATAGAAAAGCAAGTCACTATCCCTTCCTGCCTCCTCCCAATCAGTAAACTCTCCAGCTTTCTTTCCAAAAGGGATACCTTCTTCGTCAGAATGAATATAGTAGCGGCGCTTACAACGACCTTTTTCACCGTACTCTTTAAAGGTGTTTTCAATTAAATCAAAATGGTTTGCCTCTGGACCAAAATGACTAAAGTATTTGTTTCCTTTTTTGTCTTCAGCCTCCATGGCATTTTTCATTTGCTTGCGATCAAATTTATGAAAGCTATCCCCTTCAATAATTACTGGCTTTGCGCCAACTCGGGAAAAAATATGATTAAATGCATTTTTGACGGTCGATGTACCAGCACCAGACGACCCAGTTATGGCAATTACCGGATGTTTTTTTGACATAACCCCACCGATTATAAGAAAACTATATTTATTATCTTACAAACTAAGTCAGGCTGTTAATAAATAAATTCATAACAGCTTGAATTTAAATCACGGGGAATTTAATTAGTTAAAAATCTAAATTATCAACTTTTAGGGCATTTTGTTCAATGAAATTTCTTCTTGGCTCAACTTCATCTCCCATTAATGTTGTGAAGACTTCATTGGAGGCAATAGCATCTTCAATTTTCACTCGGAGCATTATTCTTGTCTCTGGATTCATTGTAGTATCCCAAAGTTGATCAGGGTTCATCTCTCCCAATCCTTTGTATCTTTGAAATCCTTGGCCTTTTCTTGCCTCAACCAGCAAGAAGTTCAAAGCGGTAGAAAAATTAGGTGTTTTAATTTCTTTAGTGCCCTTTTGAATATACGTTTCATCATCAAACATACTCTCAACTTGATCCGAATACACCTCTATTTTTTTATACTCAGCAGAGTTAAAAAAGGCCTCATCAAGACAAATATTTGTTACCTCTACCCCATAGGTTTTCAAAGAATATAAGACGCTTTTGTTTTTAAATTCTAAAATATTCTGCTCAGACATTGAGCTATTATCGTTCATTTTTTCTTGAAGTTTAACACACCATTCTTTCGAGTTTTTTTCATCAGCCAGGTCTAACTTTGGCATCCCCAACATTGACATTAACAAAGGCTCATTATATTTTTTGCCAAGTTTTTCAATAGTTCCAATTGTGTTGTAGTACTTAGTAACAAGTTTTTCAAGAGCAATGCCTTGTATAGCGGGAGCATCCTTACTAACGAAAAGACTTGCATCGTTGATAGCCTCCTGTTGAAGATATTCATTAAGCTCAATATCATCCTTAAGATAACGCTCCTGCTTGCCTTTTTTAATTTTATAAAGCGGTGGTTGAGCAATAAATAAATAGCCGTTCTCAATTAACTCTGGGTAGTGACGATAAAAGAAAGTTAATAGTAAAGTTCTAATGTGAGCTCCATCAACATCAGCGTCTGTCATAATAACTATCTTGTGATACCTTAGCTTTGTAAGGTCATATTCTTCTTTACCAATACCACAACCCAAAGCAGTAATAAGTGTTCCAACCTCTTGAGAAGATAGAATTTTTTCGAATCTTGCTTTTTCTACATTTAAAATTTTACCTTTTAGCGGGAGAATTGCTTGTGTTCTTCTGTCTCTTCCTTGTTTGGCTGACCCGCCAGCAGAATCACCCTCTACTAAGAAAATTTCTGATTCAGCAGGGTCTTTAGTTTGACAGTCACTTAGCTTTCCTGGAAGTCCAGCTATATCTAAAGCACCTTTACGGCGGGTCATTTCACGTGCTTTTCTAGCAGCATCACGGGCCCTAGAGGCATCAAAAATTTTCCCAATAATAATTTTAGCTTCAGCAGGATTTTCAAGAAGATATTCACTTAACTTCTCACTCACAGAAGACTCAACTGGCGCCCTGACTTCAGATGAAACTAACTTGTCTTTTGTTTGTGAGGAAAATTTAGGGTCTGGAACCTTAATTGACAATATAGCAGTCAAACCTTCTCGAGTATCTTCTCCAGTAATAGCAGCCTTTTCTTTTTTTGCTAAGCCTGATGCATCTATGAAATTATTAAGAGTTCGTGTTAATGCAGCTCTTAGGCCAGCAAGATGCGCCCCACCATCTCTTTGTGGAATATTGTTAGTAAAGCAATATACACTTTCATTATAGGAGTCGCTCCATTGAAGTGCCACATCAACAGTAATATCATCTTTCTCTGCAGAGATTGAAATAATATCATTATGAATTGGGTTTTTAGCTTTGTTTAAATGCTCTACAAAAGCTTTAATACCTCCCTCATAAACAAAAATATCTTTTTGATCAGTCCGCTCATCATTAATTTCAATATGCACGCCTGAATTTAGAAAAGACAGCTCACGTAATCTGTTTGACAAAGTTTCAAACTTAAAAACTGTTTCAGTGAAAATCTCAACACTTGGTTTAAAGTGTATTGTTGTACCTGTTTTGTCTGATTTTCCTATGGTTTTAATTGATGAAACTGGAACACCTAGAACATAATCCTGCTCATAGCTTTCACCAGACCTATAAATGGTTAGTTTTAATGTTTCAGAAAGGGCGTTAACTACAGAGACACCAACTCCATGAAGGCCGCCAGAAACCTTGTATGAGTTATCATCAAATTTACCGCCAGCATGAAGTACGGTCATAATAACTTCAGCTGCAGATATTCCCTCTTCAGGATGAATATCAACCGGTATTCCGCGACCATCGTCTGTTACAGATATTGAGTTATCATCGTGTATTACAACCTCTATTTTTGAGCAGTGGCCGGCCAGAGCCTCATCAATTGAATTATCAACAACTTCGAACACCATATGATGAAGACCAGTACCATCATCTGTGTCACCAATATACATTCCAGGGCGCTTTCTAACAGCATCTAAACCCTTTAAAACTTTAATATTGGAGGCTTGGTATTCTTCAGTCATAAATGGCCTTTAAAAAATGAATTTATTATACCACGGGTAGTAACTTTATCGATAAATCATATAACATTTTTCACATTACTGTAATAGGAAAATTACAACTTATACACTAATAATAATTCCATTTTTAATATGGTAAATGTTGGTTTTTTTTGGATCTAAAGGAAGCTCTTTATTCCCAATATCGGTTATAAATATTTGAATGTTTAAGTTTGTTAAAAAATCAAGTATTGAATTAATTTTTTTTTGGTCTAGCTCTGAAGAAATATCATCAATTAGAACGACTGGAGCGGAGTTTTCTTTGGCTAAAACAAGCACTTGAAGCATCCAAAAAACAATTGATAATTTTTTTTGTTCACCTCTTGAGAGAAAGCCTTCGTTTTTTTCGTTTAAGTAGAAATCAACTGAAGCCCTGTGGGGGCCATATCCCAAATGTTTTGTTTTTATAAAAGAGTTTTTGTTACTTTGGAGATACTGTTTAATTTCGTTTTGGTTAAGGCCATCAACATCTTTTGTCCACCCTGTTTGTAATTTAAATTCTAGGCTTTTCGTTGAGTCAACGAAACTTTCAAGTTTTTTTAAGGATCTCTCTTCAAGCATTTTTGTAAGTTTTTGTATATAGTTAATTCTAGCTTGTGATATTTCAACAGATAATAAGGCAAATTGTGAAAACCACTCATCAAGATGGTTTTGATTGTTGCTTGTTAGGATTGCATTTATATTTTTTAAGCATTTGTTATAGGACTTATATGTTTTTAATATCTCTTTATTGTTGTGAAAAACACCCCAATCAAGATAAGATCTTTTTAGTTTTGGAGTTCCACCTACTATAAACCCCCTGTCAGGAGAAATAATTTGTGTTGGTAGGTGTTGGCTTAAAAGGCTATTACTTATAATCTTTTCATTGCCAATTACAATAGTGCTTTTACTTTTAGATTTATTTAAAGTTATCTTTTCACCGTCGATTATTGCATTTATTTGAACAAGATCTTCATCAAATGGGACAACATCTTTAATGTTTTTTGTTTTAAACGATCGATTGTGCCCCAAATAATATAAAGACTCAATAAGGTTAGTTTTTCCTTGACCATTAGATCCAAGAATTAGATTTATATTTTTGTTTGGCTCTAGATACTGATCGTTTAAATTTCTAAATCTTGCGACATGTAGTTTCTCAATTATTGCCATTTAGTAATTTTTTATATTCTCATTGGCATGATTATGTATTGATAACTTTCATCACCCATCGCGCTTAGTAGACAAGATTTGTTTTCGCCACCAGGTATAACCATGTTCACTTCTTTAGAGGCGAGTTTTTCTAAGACAGAAATTAAATAGTGGATATTAAAAGCAATTTCAAGCTCCTTTTCTTGCCTCGTAACTTCTATTTGAGTTTCAGCTCTTCCTCTTTCTGAGTGTGAAAAAATACTAAGTTTGTCGTCTCTAAAAACTAGTTTTACACCCTTTGTTCTCTCGTCAACAAAAATGGATGCTTGTTGGAGGCTAGAGAGAAAATCTGCTCTATCTATAATAATTGTGTTACTAAAGTCGGTCGGCATTACTTGCTTATAATTTGGAAAGTTCCCATCAATTAAGCGACTGATAATTTTCGTATTTGTATCTACTAGTGAAAAATAGTTGTCTGACAGGTGAATCTCCGCCATATCTTGAGCGCTTTTATTTAGAAGTTTAGTAAGTTCTAATACTGCTTTTCTAGGAAGAATTACTGTTTTTCTCTCTTCTAAATTATTATTTTGTTTTACTTCACCAATTGATAGTCTATGTCCATCAGTTGCTACAACTGTTAGAGAGTCTTTGTTTAGTTCAAAAAACAATCCATTTAAATAGGCTCTTATATCTTGATTTCCCATAGAAAAACCTGTGTTCTCTATTAGTTCTTTTAGCACCTCTTGCTTAATTTTTATTACGGTTGTGTTTTGTGTTTTGGGAAGTGCAGGGAAGTCTAAATGATTGAATGTATTTAACTCAAATGTATTTTTATTTGCATTTAGATAAACTTTATTTTCTTCAATTTTAATCTTAATCTTGGTTTTTTCTGGGAGTTTTCTTACGATATCTATTAGATCCTTTGCATAGATAGTGAATGTTACTTCTGTTTCACTTTTTATTTCATTAGAGGCGCTTATCTCAAGCTCCATATCTGTTGTTGTTAGGGTTAATGTCCTATCTTTTAACTGAATTAATACATGTGAAAGTATTGGGAGAGTTTGTTTTTTTTCAACAACTCCAATTACGGTTTGTAATGGTTCAATTAATTCTTCAACGCTTAATTCAGTGTTCATAGGCTGTCTGTCTTTATAAATTAATTATTATTATTATTAGTGCGCTTACTTTCTGTTAATTTCTATTTTTTTCTTATTAAAATCAATAATATAAGTGGTGTATATCTTGTTGATATCTACAGTTTTATTTTTACACTATTGTTAGTTATTGTTCTAATTATAAGATGTTTTGATTCTTATCAACAACACAACTTATAATTTTTTGTTTATAAGTTAGTAATTTTAATTGTTATATTTTCAATATCGTTTTTAATCTCTTCATTTGTGTTCATAAGTCCTTTTAGTTTTTCGCAGGAATACAAAACTGTAGAGTGGTCCCTATTTCCAAAATTTTGACCAATTTTTGCTAGTGACAAAGAGGTTAGTTCGTGACATAAGTAGATTGCCATTTGTCTGGCTTTGACTAAATGTTGTTTTCGCGAGTTTGAAATTAAATCAGAAACTGTTATTCCATAATACTTACTAACTGTTTTTTGAACCTCGTTTACTTCAATAATAAGTTTTTTTGGTTTAATTAGATCACCTAGTGCGCCCTCTACAACATCTTTGGTTATAAACGAATGGTCTATTTGAGAAAAGTCTACAAAAGCTTTTAGCTTCAGAAGCGCTCCTTCTAGGTCTCTAACATTTGAAACAACATGGCTTGCAATAAAAAGAGCAATATCTTCACTAAGATTTAGTGATATCTGAGGGTTTTGAGACTTTTTTAATAAGATAGCTGCCCTCATTTCTAGTTCTGGAGGCGAAAGTTGTAAATTTAAACCTTGTGAAAAACGAGTTTTAAGTCTATTTTCGAGATCTTTAATATTTTTAGGCGGCTGGTCACATGTAAAAATAATTTGTTTTTTTGTACTAAATAAGAAATTAAAAATATGAAAAAATTCTTCTTGTGACTTGTCTTTGCCAGCTATTAAGTGAATATCATCAACCAATAACAAATCAGCAGATTGATAAAAGAGCTTAACATTTTCTATTGTATTGTGCCTAAGGCTGGTTGTAATATTTCTTACAAAATCCATCAGTGGAACATAAATTATTTTTGTATTTGGGTTTTTTTCTAGTGCCAGATGTCCTGCAGCTTGCATTAAGTGCGTTTTCCCAAGGCCAGATTCACCATAAATAATAAAAGGATTATATGGGGAGGCTCCAATCTTCTCTGCAATTTGTCTGCTTGCAAGAGCTGCAACTTGATTGGCACTCCCTAAAACCAAACTGTCAAAAGTATATTCTGGGAATAACGGAGTTGTATGATGTTTCGTTTGTCCGGCAATTTTTTTACTAGAATCAACCACCCCAAACCTAACTTTTAGTTTGCGATCAAACTCTGATACTGCAAGAATAATTGCAGCCTCAAGATTTTTATGATTATTTATATACTTAAGAGCCGACGCGCTAGGCGCATAGAGATAAAGAGTCTCGTTTCTTTCAGCTGCCTTTAGAGGCTTAACCCATACACTGAACTCGCCTAATGGCAGTGTGTGTTTTAGCGATTCTAGGCACTGGACCCAAGTTTGAGACATAAGAAAGAAGGTTAAAATAGGAAAACAATATACTAATGATACCTGTAATAAGCCTAAAGATGATCAAAGCCTTTGTTAGAGTAGGCTGATATTTAGGCCTGTAGATTTGTTGTTCTTTATTAATTCCATATCTATATAATTTAGCTAATTAATCATAAAAAATATGACTTTTAAACTGGAAACTAATTAATGAAAAACAACCCTTATAGTAGACTTTTTGAGCCTGTTAAAATTGGCCCTGTTGTTACAAAAAACCGTTTTTATCAAGTTCCTCATTGTTGTGGTATGGGGCATCAAAGACCACAAGCACACGCAGCAATGAGAGCCCTAAAAGCAAAAGGTGGGTGGGGGGTTGTTAGCACTGAAGAGTCGGAAATACATCCTAGTTCTGATTTGTCACCATATGTTGAACAAAGAATCTGGGACAAAAGGGATATTCCAGCGTTAAGTCTTATGACAGATGCTGTTCATGAACATGGCGCTCTTGCGGCCATAGAATTAGCCCACAATGGAAACCATGCTGCTAACTTATATTCAAGACTTCCTGTTATCTCGCCTGTAAGCCAATCAATAGATCTTGTTTATCCCAAACAGACTAGACGAATGAATAAAAAAGACATTGCTGAATTTAGGAGGTGGCATCGAAAGGCTGCTTTAAACGCAAAAGCTGCAGGCTTTGATATTATTTATGTTTATGCAGGCCATGGTATGACCCTTACCCAGGAGTTTTTGCTTCCAGAAATTAACGACCGCACTGATGAGTATGGCGGCAGTATTGAAAACCGCGTTCGTTTGACACGAGAGTTGCTCGAAGAAACTAAAGATGCGGTTGGAGACACTTGTGCAGTAGCTTTTAGGTTTGCTGTTGATGAGCTTAAAGGCTCAGATGGAATGCAATTCTTTGAAGAAGGTAGGGCTGTAGTTGAAATGTTGGCAGAGATTCCTGACCTTTGGGATGTTAATGTTTCTGACTGGGCTAATGACTCACAGACTTCGCGTTTTGAGCCAAACGAAGGCTATCAAATTCCATATGTTGAATTTGTCAAAAGCATAACAACAAAGCCAGTAGTTGGTGTTGGGCGACTTACATCCCCAGACTTAATGGTTAGTCTCATTGAGCGTGGAGTCTTAGATCTTATTGGTGCAGCGAGGCCTTCAATAGCAGACCCTTATCTTCCCAACAAAATTAAAGCTGGAAATACTGATCAAATAAAAGAATGTATTGGCTGTAACATTTGTGTGTCAAGTGATAATTTCGCAGTACCAATACGCTGCACTCAAAACCCTACTATGGGAGAAGAGTGGAGAAGAGGCTGGGATCCAGAATCAATTAAGCCTAAAAAGACAGATCAAAAAGCGCTTGTTATTGGATCTGGGCCTTCTGGATTAGAGTGTAGTATGCAGCTGGCAAGGCGCGGCTATCATGTCACTTTAGCTGAGGCAGATAATAAATTAGGAGGCAGGGTTCTTTTTGAGTCTGGCCTCAAAGGGCTTTCCGCTTGGAGGCGAGTTTCTGACAACAGGCTTTATGAGATACAACAAAAAAATAATATAGAAATTTATAAAGAAAGTGAATTAACCCTTTCGCATATAAATGAACTTGGAATTGATAATATATTTCTAGCTACTGGTTCAAGTTGGCGTAAAGATGGTATTGGCAGAAGTAGAAGAAAACCAATTCAAGGCTTGGAGTCACTAAAGGTACTAACTCCAGAAGAGGCAATAAAAGAGAGTAAAAATCTAAGTGGCCCTATCGTTGTTTATGATGATGAGCAGGGATATTTAGCAGGGGTTATTGCGGACCATTTGAGCTCTGATGATCATGAAATAATTTTTATTACCCCAGCCAGCGTTGTATCTCCATGGACAGAGTCAACCCTAGAGCAAAAAAGGATTCAGAAATCACTTCTTGTTAGTGGTGTTAATGTAATTTGCAATAAGACTATAGATAAGGTTGAAGGAAGTAATGTTAACCTTCAATGTGTATTTACTGGGGAGATAACCCTTTTAGAGTGCTCAGCAATAGTAATGGTTACAGAGCGTATTCCAAATACTACGCTCTATGATCAGCTTGTGGAGCAAGAAAATGGCAAAACAAAACACATTCAGTTAATAGGAGATGCTGAGTCTCCTGGTTTAATAGCAGATGCAGTCTTTTTAGGACATCTTGCCGCGCAAAATTTTGAGGAGCCTGAGCAAGAAATACAAAAGGCGATGTTTATGCGTGAAATGCCAAGCCTTAAGTAAAGACAACACTGGAGTGGGCTAAGGCCTATTTTGCAATTGATTTTGTGGGTGTTTTAGAGTAACATTGCCCTCTTTTTGTATGGGCTAAAAAAGTATGCGCAAAACGATTATTGCTGGAAACTGGAAAATGAACGCTAGTAAGGGCTCAGTTAAAAGCCTAATTGGCGGAATATTGTCTGGAATGGAAGGCGTTAATTCAGAGGTTTTGGTTTGTGTTCCTTTTCCATATTTATCTCAAGTTGAGTCTCTGATAGAAGGCAGCAATTTAAAGCTTGGCGCTCAGAACATTAATATACAAGCATCAGGTGCATTTACTGGTGAAGTGAGTGCGGATATGATAAAGGACTTTGGTGCAAAGCACGTTATTGTTGGGCACTCTGAAAGACGAAGTTTATACGGTGAAACAAGTTCAATCGTTGCCGAAAAAACTAAAGCCGCATTAGACTCTGGGCTGACTCCTCTTTTATGCGTTGGAGAGTCTCTGGAGCATAGAGAGTCTGGTAAAACTGAGGCAGTAGTTGAGGAGCAAATTAATGCTGTTATAGGTTTGCTTGGTATTGATTCTTTTCATAATATTATTGTTGCTTATGAGCCAGTATGGGCAATAGGAACTGGCATGACAGCAACACCTGAGCAAGCACAAGCGGTTCATCTATTTATACGAAACCTTTTAGGTGAGAGTAGTGAAAATATTGCTCAAAAAACACCTATACTATACGGTGGAAGTATGAATGCAGGCAATGCTGTGGAGCTAATTTCTTGTCCAGATATTGATGGTGGGCTAATTGGTGGAGCTGCGCTTAAAGCAGAAGATTTTTTACAAATATGTAAGGCAGGTTAATATGACATTTCAAATAATTTTAGTAATTCATGTGTTATTGGCTCTTGGGCTAGTTGGGCTAATATTAATACAGCATGGAAAGGGAGCAGATGCGGGCGCTGCATTTGGTTCTGGAGCAGCAGGATCAGTTTTTGGAGCTAGAGGCGCGCATTCATTTTTATATAAATTAACTGCAGTCTTGGCTATTAGTTTTTTTGTAACCAGTATCAGTCTGGCGTACTTTGCTTCAAATGAAAGATCAGCAACAGAAACAGACCAAAGCATTATGTCCCAGACAACTATGAGTGATGATGGGTTTGATTCAGACGAAAGCGAAGTTCCAAGCAATTAATTAAAGCCGTCGTGGTGAAATTGGTAGACACGCAGCCTTGAGGGGGCTGTAGCGCAAGCTGTGACGGTTCGACTCCGTCCGACGGCACCAAATTTAGTTGTTTTCATTCGAGTTTTATTCACACAGTTTCTCTAGGTTGTTATGTACAATCAGCACTCTTTCTTAATTTCGACTTAATGAAGCTTACGAATATAAAAGTACTTAAAGGAATAGGCTTAATGCTTTTAGGAATGTCAATTGTTCCTTTTTTAGACATCTTTGCTAAACTCTTAAGTGAAGACTATCCAGTAACACAAGTCACGTGGACGCGGTTTTTTTTCCACGCTATTTGGTTATTGCCAATGATAATCTGGCAAAAAGTTAAGTTGTTTTCAGTTCCTGAAAAACCTAGCCTTCAGTTTTTAAGGGGCCTGATGCTTACTCTAGCCACACTTTTCTTTTTTGCAGCCATTGTAACTAACGACATCCCTGAAGCACTTACGCTTTTATTTATCTCGCCCCTTGTTGTTGCAATCCTTTCGCCTTTTATTTTAGGAGAGCGTTTTGATATATTTATTGGGGTTGGTGTTTTAATAGGATTTATAGGTGTTATTGTGGTTCTCCAGCCTGATAGTGAGCAGTTTGATCCGACTTTGTTATTTGCCTTAGTCGCAGGATTTTGCTATGCCCTTTATATTATCATAACTAAAAAACTATCTTTTCGTGCGCCACCAGTTTTGACCTTGTTTTATTCTGCAATCGTGGGCCTACTGATAATGACCCCACTAGCAGCAATTCATTGGGTAATGCCTGATTTAAAAGCGGTATTAATGGGTGCTGCAATGGGTTTTTTTGCTGCAACTTCGCACTTTATGATTATTAAAGCTTTTGAATTTGCGAGCGCCTCAGAGCTAAGCCCCTTTAATTATTTTGAGATCGTAGTTGCTATTATTTTGAGCTATTTCATTTTTGGTTTTGTGCCAAATATTCAAGCGATTCTTGGATTAATTATCATTATTCTTAGTGGCCTTTATGTCTCTTGGCGAGCAATGAAAAATAATCAAGACCAAGAAAGCAAACCAAAAGCTATCATAGAGCCGCTATAAACAAGCTGATCTAACTCTTAAGCCTCCCCCACTAGGCATCAAAGTCTGTATAAATATACGAGTGATGGTGGATATTTATCTTTATTAATCAATGAGTTATATAGATAAAGATTAGTAACTATCTATTATTTATGCTTTCATTTTGCTAGGCGGGATTGGGGATGCAGAGGTAATCTGCAGCCGGAATTTGGGTAAGACCGAGCAGACACAACGTCTGTTTTTGCTCATCGGGCAGCGTTTTCATCGCAGCTGTCAACGCGTCTCGGATCACTGCCGGATCATTGGCCAGCGACGTGATAAACGGCAGCGCCGGCGTTGTGGGATTCGTGCGTTCCAACACCCGCAGATCAGACGCGAAACCATCATACCGCTTGATCAGTTCCCACGTTACAGCGTCAAGTGACGCGATATCCACCGTGTTATTCGCTACCATTTCAGCTGATTTAGTATGGCCTCCCGATTGAATATGGTCACCGAAAGTGACGCCCAATGGGGCCGCATGATTGAGCGGGGCAGCAAACCCAGATTGAGAGTTTTCTTCGTTGAAAGCAAACCGCGCGCTGTCAAATTCCGCAAGCGATTTCCGCGGATCTTCTTTTCGTACGACAAATACACTAAAATAATGCCCTGCCGGACAGCCTTGTAGATCGAAATGTGGTGTCCCGATCAGTTGCACTTTGCCATGCAGGAACTTGCGATAGGGCATCCCACAGGTCTGGCTCAAGACCAGCGTGGGGTCTGTCCATACGCTCATCGGATCAGTATCCTGCGTCAACACCACCGGTGCATCTACGCCCGCTGCAACCATGTTTTCAAGTGTCAGCGCCCACAGATTATCGATGGCAGTCGCGGTTTCGGGGCGGGCATACATTGATAGGCTGGCGATCATTAGGCAGCTCCATTTTTATTAAACATTGTGATCTGTCGTCATCTTTCGGCAACAGCACGATGAGGTTACGGCTGTATCGGTGAGTGCGCGCGCCACGTCCAATCTAGGTTGCAATTGTGCCAACTCGACGTTAGCACCACGCTGCTTCAAACACTCTGCCAGCCCGTGTAGGGACCAGATATTTGCCCAGTGCTGTGCGCACCGTGGCACCGTGTCGTTTAGTCCCAAATCCGAACGGTAAACCTCTTCGGCCTCAACATAGTGGCCTTGCTCCAAAAGCAACGCACCCAAAGCGTGACGTGGCGGATGCATCCACGGCCACGGCTCTGAATAATGCAGATTATCGCAGCGACGCACGCTTTCGCGCAGGTGGGCGAAGGCTAGCGAGTAGTTGCCTTTGTGATATTCTAATTCGCCAAGCATCATCATTTCACCAACGGCCAAGGTCGTCAGCGCAGGGTTGTTGAAAAATTTGCGCCCCGGCTTGATATACTCAAGCGCCAGATAGAATGCCGTCTTTTGATGGTCCGCATCGCTGGCATTCCCGAGCGCTGCATGCGCGATTGCCTTGGCATAGTGATGCATCGCTGTGGACACACAATATAGCAGACTGTTTTCCAGCATCGGGCTGTCGATAATCTCTTGCCAGCGGCCAAAGCGCACTAGGACGTGCATCTTCATGGAAAAATACCCCTCCATCGTAGCGCCGATGAAAGGTTTAGATTTCAGGTCAACCACATCTGGAGTGAGATTTTCACAAATTTCATCGGCCGCTGCCATGGCGGGGGCAAATTGCCCCGACAACATGGCAGCATACATCATCAAATGCAGGTCATGGCACCGAGCAGTAGTGTAGTAATTATACGGCCCCGCATAGGCGAGGTATTTGCGGTTCACCTCGATCGCTGCTCGGCTAGTGATGCACGTCTTCTCGTATTCGCCGCACAGCAGATAAATATGACCAGGCATGTGGTGGATATGGCCCGCATCAGGACACAGCCCGGCAAGACGGTTTGCAGAGGCCATCGCCCGTTCCGGCATTGTCGACATTTCCAACAGGTGAATGTGCAGGTGCAAAATCGCGGGATGTTGTGGCACAAACCGTCTGTCCGCCTGGGCAATGGCGGTTTCACAGACCTCTAACGCCTCAAGCGTATCTGCGCCGCGCGGGGGCAACTTGGTGTTCACATCCCACATCCGCCACGGCGTGCGGGTCATCATCGCCTCGATGAACAAGGCGGCAACATCTAGCTTTTCGGGATATTCCCGATAAACGTCGCGCATAGTGTCAGCGTAGGCATCATCCCAGCTGTCGAACGTGGCCATGGACACAGCATTAGGTGCTTGCACGCGACGCGACAGTGCCTTGATCAACGCGATCTCCAGCTGTGAGGCTTGGCCAGAAAGGCGCAATGCACTCTTGATCATGCCATGGCAAAACGCAGTGCACTCCGTCGCTTCCTCCTCACAAAAATCGCCCCACGGCATATTATAGAACGGCCCCGCCGCATATGCGGCACCCCAATAAAGCATCGCGCAATTTGGATCGCATTCAATCGCCCGTTTGAAGCAGGCAAGTCCTTCTTCTTGATTAAACCCAAAGCACCAGTTAAACCCCAAATCAAAAAGCTGCTGTGCTTCGGGTGATGAAGTCGTGACTGGAAACGAGCTTGCCCCCAAATCAAAATCGAGCATCTGGATTGGCTTAGTGGATGTATCTGTCTGCATATTCAAACCTTATGAGTTGACCATATTAGTGTGATCCAATGCGGTATCAACGGTGTTCTTAATAAAATTGATGCCTTGATAATTTTTTCACAGCTTCAATTACAGGGGCCAATGAAAATGGGGCATCACCTTCGGTGTTGATCGGCAAAAAGGGGCGGATCACATCGTAGATATCCCGCACACCAGCGCCCAAATCTTCAACCGGAATACGGCGGCGGTGAATGGCCCACACAGCAATAATCAACTCGATCGTGGCTATCTTCCAACCCGCATCAAGCTGGCGTTGCAAATCCTGGACCGCGTGCATCGCATGGCTGGACGTGTCTTCTACGCCATCTGCAAGCTGCCCTACCGAGATGAGCAAATGAGGACGCGCCCAAATCTTGGCCGAGGTTATCAAAGATGCTGCGATATGACCGAGGTTCAGGAATTGCACGCCACCTGTTGCTTGCCCCTCGCCTTCTGCCAACCCAGTCGGTAGCCCGGAGAACGTGGGCCATTGAAGTTTTTGAATACGTTCGCCTGACAAATCAGTGATCTTGGCAAAGGCTTGACGAACCGTGTCGAGACCAAGCGTCAGTCTTGTTGTGTCCATATTTGCATGTGAATTTGGCGCGCCTGTTTCGATATCAATGATTGGATTGTCATTTACTGTATTGAGTTCCTCGTTCCAAATTTCCTCAAAACGCTCGACAATCTCAGTGACTGCGCCGTGGGCTTGGGGCATAGCGCGAAAGCTCAAAGGGTCCTGAAGAAACCGCGCCTCTCCGTTTTCAAACAGTTTCGATCCCTCAAGGTGGGCTCTGATCTTGGCCGCGCATTCGCGTTGACCCTTGCGGTGGTGCACACGGTTTACGGCTTCGGACAATGAACCGACGTTGCCACGAAACCCCTCCAATGTCACAGCCGCCGTTAGATCATAAAGCGCTGTCAGTTGTTTCAAATCAACAATTGCGAACGCGCCCAGCGACAAGGTCACCGCGTTATGGTTGATCAGCGATAGCGTTTCTTTTGCACGAGGCAAGCCGCGCTCTTTCGCAGCATCCAGCGACAACAGCCAGACGGCAAGCTGTGCCAGAGGGACTAGATCAGAAGCTCCTACCGATCCACTCGCGTCGATTTCAGGCATCTGTTCAGTGTTGGCCGCTTCAATCATCGTCTCAATCAGCGCGCGACTTACGCCGGAGTGCCCTTGGGAGAATTCATTGATCATGATTGCCAGCATAGCTCGCAGGATTTTATCGGGCAGCAGCGGCCCGGGCACACGGGTCGCATGGGCTCGCACCAGACGCATATTGTACGCAGCAACATCGCGTTGAGGTACCATATAATCTTTTTGCGACCCAACACCGGTGGTGATCCCATATGCAGGTGTGCCTTGCGCGACGATATCTTCGACAAAGGCACGGGATTTCTGGATTTGAGCCCAGCACAAATCATCGACCTCAAAAGCGTATTCTGCATCAATGGCCTGAACCAGCGTTTCGCAAGACAGGCTCTGCCCATCAAGAACCAAGCCACTGCGGTGGGAGGGGTGTGTCATTCGTTTGCTTTCATTCTCCATATAACAGAATTGGTTATTTTTTTTTAACAAAATTATATATCAACTTGAACTAAAGTCCAAACTTCGTTTCATCTGTGTGGGAGGGAGGTGTTATATGTATGAAGTCGATATCAATGAGCCTCTATCTTTAGAATTCCAACTTTACCCTTTAATGTCTAACATATAATATGCAGGCTTTAAGTTTCGTATGAAGCCCCTATATACTCAATATTGCAACTAACCTTAAAATAAAATGAATTGGCGAACAAAAACTGAAGCAAAAATAGAGGTATTTTCTGATTGGCTTTTTGAAAACGCAAAGAAAACAATACTAGTTATTTTTCTTCTTGTGGCCGCTCTTGGCTCACAACTACCATCCTTAAAGATTGACACTACTACTGAAGGGTTTTTACATAAAACAGACCCAATGCGTGTTGAGTATGACCTGTTTAGAGATCAGTTTGGTAGAGATGAAAAGTTAATGATCGCTGTAAAAACTGAAAACATTTTTGACTTAAGTTTCTTAAAGAAGCTTGATAGTTTTCATGATGCTCTAGAGAGCGAACTTCCAAATATTAAGGGCGTTGACTCCCTAATAAACGCTAGAAATACTTATGGAATTGAGGGCGAGTTAATTGTTGAGCCTTTAATCGACAGCCTTCCTGAAACTAAGGCGGAATTACTTAAACTAAAAGAAACAGTCATCAACAATAGTCTCTATGAAAACTCACTTTACAGTGAGGACTATACTATGACTACTGTTACGATAGACACAGAAACATACTCCAATAATGGGATATCAAATGAGTCAGAAAAATTTGAGTTTGATGATGGCCTAGAGTTTGATGATGGCCTAGAGTTTGATGATGGCCTAGAGTTTGATGATGATAGTTTGGGTGGACAGAGGGTTTATTTAACTGATGTTGAGAACGACGAAATAATTTCAAAAACACAGAGCATCATGCAGCGTTTTGATGATGATAATTTTGAAATATACTTGTCAGGCTCGGCGGCAATTGCGGGAATTTTCAAGCAAGCCTTAATGAACGATTCAGTTATCTTTATTAGCTTAATGATGATTGTTATTATGATTGTTTTGTTTGCTCTATTTAGGCGCATTTCAGGCGTTATTTTGCCATTAGCCTGCGTGTCTCTTACGCTTATAACAACCGTCTCATTAATGTCGGTATTTTCAGCTCCTTTTACAATGGCTACCCAAATTATGCCAACCTTTTTGTTGGCAGTGGTGACTAGTGCGTCTATACATTTACTGGCTGTTTTCTATAAAGATTTTTCAAAAACAAACGACAAAAAAGTATCTCTGCGATATGCAATGGGACACTCTGGCCTTGCGATTATAATGACCTCTATTACTACAGCTGTTGGCTTGTGGTCCTTCTCTTTTTCTGGAGTTGCGCCTGTAGCCGACCTTGGTATTTTTGCCAGCAGTGGTGTAATGATTGGTTTAGTTTTTACCCTCATCTTCCTGCCAGCCTTAATATCTATTACTAGAGTTAAAACTCTTAAGACTAATTCTGATAAAGAAGGTCAAACCCTAATGGACAGGTCTCTTATTGGTATAAGTGTTTTTGCAACTGGACGCCCAAAACTAATAGTGTCGGTAAGTGCTGTATTAATAATTTGCGCAGCTTTAGTTGCATCACAACTAAGGTTTTCACACTTTCCACTTCAATGGCTTCCTGAAGACAACTTTGCACGCATTGCAACTGAGGCGGTTGACGAAAACCTTAAAGGCTCTCTTACGCTTGAGGTTATTATTGATACTGGACAAACAAATGGCCTTTATAACCCAGAGCTTTTAAGGGTGATTGATGACGTTTCTCAAAATATAAATTCCATCTCAACAGGAAATATGTTTGTTGGTAAAGTTATTAGTTATATTGACGTTATTAAGGAAACAAATAGAGCGCTTAATGAAAATCGTGAAGAGTATTATGCTATTCCTGATGACCCTGACTTGATTGCTCAGGAATTTTTGCTTTTTGAAAGCAGCGGTAACGATGACCTTTCGAGCCTTGTGGATGCAAATTATTCTAAAGCTCGACTAACCTTAAAAACCCCTTTTATTGACTCACTCGAAGCTAATATTTTTATAGATAGTGCACAGGCCTACTTAGACCAAAAGTTTGGCCCTCTTGCCAAAGTTACCTTCACAGGCATTGGAACTTTAATGACTGTAACTTTTGAAGAGGCGATTTATAGTAGTGCGTTTAGTTATGTGCTTGCATTTTCATTGATCACTATTCTTATGGTGCTATTAATAGGTAACTTAAAAATTGGCCTAATTAGTATGATTCCAAATATTTTGCCTATAATTTTTCTTTCAACAATTATGGTTGTTTTTAAAATGCCACTTGATATGTTTACTTTATTAATTGGTGCAATAGCACTTGGGCTTGCTGTTGACGATACCGTTCACTTTATGCATAACTTTAGAAGATATGAGCTTAAATATAATGATGTTGATAAGGCGGTACGGCTTACATTGCTTGGCACCGGAAGAGCTATCACTTTAACGTCTATAGTTCTTGCTCTTGGTTTTCTTGTGCTGACCTTTTCTCAAATGAACAACATGTTTGATTTTGGTGTTTTAACAGCCAGTGCAATTTTAGTCGCTGTGTTGGCAGACTTTTTCTTGATGCCTGCAATAATGAAGTTAATTATTAAAGACAAGACCAGTATGTAAGTATTGTAAATTTTAATTATAAAAAAGGCGCCTAAGGCGCCTTTTTTGAAGAGTTTTAACTTTAACCTTGGGCTTGAGCCATAACCTCTTCAACAAAATTATCTTCTTTTTTCTCAATACCTTCACCAACTTCATATCGAATAAAAGACTCAACTTCTGAATTTTTAGATTTAACTAAAGCACCAACGGTAGTATCTGGATCTTTAACAAAAGATTGGCCATAAAGAGTAACTTCATTGACAAATTTTTTCATTCTACCAACGATCATTTTTTCAATAATATTGTCAGGCTTGCCACTTTCTTTTGCTTGCTCAATAAAAATTGCTTTTTCTCTTTCAAGAAGCTCCGCTGAGAGTTGGTCTTCACTTACACATTCAGGTTTTGAGGCTGCAATATGCATAGCAACATCTTTTGCAAGCTCTGCATCATTTGATGATAACACTGTAAGAACAGCAATTCTCTCACCATGCTTGTATGCGCCCAAAACACCATTTTCAGTACTGACAATTTGAACCCTTCTAACCGATACATTTTCACCAATTTTAGCGATTATTTCTTCTCTCGCCTGGTCAACAGTAACACCTGAGTCTAGTTTTTGCTTTGAAAAGACTTCAATAGATTCTGGTTTGTTCTTTAATGCTAGAGCACCTAAAGTATCAACAAAGTCAATAAAGGCTGAGCCCTTAGTTACAAAGTCTGTTTCAGAGTTAACCTCAAGAATTGCAGCGTGCATTTTATCTTCACTAATAGTAACGTTTACAAGCCCTTCAGAGGCTACGCGACCAGCTTTTTTCGCAGCTTTTGCTGCTCCAGATGCGCGCATTAAATCAATTGCCGCCTCCAAATCTGCATTGGTCTCAACTAAAGCTTTTTTGCAGTCCATCATGCCTGCACCAGTTCTTTCTCTTAGTTCTTTAACTAAAGCGGCTGTAATTGCCATAATTTGTCTCCTATATATACTCTGTATAGCTATTTATTCAGTGTCTGCCTTCTTTGTAGCAGGCTTCTTGGCAGCAGGCTTCTTCGCAGCAGGCTTCTTATCTTCAGCAACAGCTTCAGTCTTCGCAGCAGGCTTCTTATCTTCAGCAACAGCTTCAGTCTTAGCAGCAGGCTCAGTCTTAGCAGCAGGCTTCTTATCTTCAGCAACAGCTTCAGTCTTCGCAGCAGGCGCAGATTTCTTAACTGCAGCTTTAGTTTCTACGATTGAAGCTTTAGCCTCTAGTATCGCATTAGCAATTTCTCTAGCATAATAACCAATGGCTCTTATTGAATCATCATTTCCTGCTATAACATAATCAATTCCTTCAGGGCTGTGATTTGTGTCAACAACGCCAATAATTGGAAGTTGTAAAGTGTGAGCTTCACGAACTGCATTTTTTTCATGACCAATATCAACTACAAAAATAACATCAGGAATGCTTCCTAAGTCTTTGATTCCACCAAGACTTCTCTCAAGTTTTTCCATCTCTCTGGACATAATGAGCGCTTCTTTTTTTGTAAATTGGGAAAAGTTTTCTTCTGCAAGAAATTCAAGATCCTTAAGGCGTTTAATAGAAGCTTTAATAGTCTTATAATTTGTCATCATGCCGCCTAGCCAGCGATGGTTGACATAAGGCATTCCACATCGAATTGCCTCTTCTTTAATAATGTTGCTTGCCGCTCTCTTCGTACCAACAAAAAGGATTGACCCACCAGCAGCAGCAGTTTTGCTTGCAAAGTTGAGCACATCGTTGAATTGTGGTAGGGTTTTTTCTAGGTTAATTATGTGAACACCATTTCGTGTTCCGTAGATAAAAGGCTCCATTTTAGGATGCCAAAAACGAGACCTGTGACCAAAATGAACACCTGCCTCTAACATTTTTTTCATTGACGCTTTCGCCATATTCTTCTCCTGGGTTAAGACTTCCACATTGCCTATCAACCAACCCTATTAAAAAGGCACCCTGGTTAATATTGGGGCTCTGTGTGATACATTAAAATACTAACTTTATAAACATCTAGTTAGCCCTTCTTCCAGCTCATGTTGGCTGAAAGGCAACGATTATCCCATATTTTTTTGAATTAAGCAAAGCCTATTTCTCTAATTTCCTATATACATAGGCATTCATACCTCTCTTCACTAAAAAAACATACAACTCAAAAAAACACCCTTTATAATTATATTTTTTTAAAATAACTGTGACCAAATGTTGGTTATGATATGTATCTAGCCTAATAAGGGGGGCTCTGTAATACATATTTGATATTATGCTATGAAAATTGCTATTATTGGAAGTGGGATATCTGGCTTAACGGCTGCATATCTTCTTCACAAAGAACATGATATTACTATTTTAGAGGCTAATGATTATATTGGCGGACACACCCATACCCATCAGATTGAGCGAGATAAAAAGAAGTTGCTGATTGATTCTGGCTTTATTGTCTACAACGAAAACACATATCCCAATTTTATAAAGCTTCTTCAAAAACTTAAAGTTGACACACAAAAAACCTCCATGGGTTTTAGCGTTAAGGCGCCAGAAAAAAACCTTGAGTACTCTGGAGGCTCATTAAATTCTTTATTTGCTCAACGCCTTAATTTTTTTAGGCCCTCTTTCATATTGATGCTTAAAGACATATTAAGGTTTAATCGTGTCTCAGTGGCCAAGCTAAATAACCTAAGCGAGTCATCAACAATCTATGATTTTTTGATTGCACATAAATTTAGTAAGAATTTTATTGAGAACTATATAATTCCAATGGGGGCTGCTATATGGTCTACGGCGGCTGAAAAAACAACAGAAATGCCTGCAGTTTTTTATATTAGATTTTTCAAAAATCATGGGCTGCTTCAAGTGTTTAATCGTCCACAATGGTTTGTAATTAAGGGCGGCTCAAAAGCATACATTCCAAAAATAATTGCAGGATTCAAAAATAAAATTTTGCTCTCAACCCCAGCTTTAAAGGTTAGAAGAAGCAAAAATAGTGTTGAGGTTTATTATGGAAAAGATGAGGCTTCTCATCAGTTTGATAAAGTTATATTTGCAACACATAGTGATCAAGCATTGGCATTATTAGAGGACCCTAGCGCAGAAGAAGCTAAAATTTTAGGGTCTTTGCCTTACCAAAAAAATGTTGCGCTACTTCACACAGATTCTTCTATCTTGCCTAAAAAGAAAATAACATGGTCCAGTTGGAATTATCTTTTGAGCGAAGATCAAAGCAAGCCTGTGACGCTAACTTATAACATGAATATTTTGCAGTCATTAAAGTCGAAGACTGATTTTTTAGTAACCCTGAATAGTAATGGAGAGGTTGACACAAGCAAAATAATTAAGACTTTAGTCTACCATCATCCTCTTTTTACGGTCAAGGGCGTTAAAGCACAAAAAGAAAAGAATCAAATAAGCGGCGTAAATAACACGTTTTATTGTGGAGCATATTGGGGAAATGGCTTTCATGAGGATGGCGTAAATAGCGCCCTTGATGTTTGTAGTTTTTTTGATAAGTCTTTATGACGCTCTCTAAAAATCATCAACTATATTGGGGGACGATTAGTCATCAGCGCCATACACCGTTTAAGCGATTTTTTTCATACCCAATTTTCATGGCCTATATCGATATCTCATCTTTAGCATCGACGATGAAGCCATCCCTTCTTTGGAACATTAATAAGCCTGCACTTGTTTCGTTTAAAAGGAAGGACTACCATGGAGATCCAGACTTGGACTTAGATAGTGCGGTTCGAAAAACGCTTCACGAAAAAACGGGTAAAGTTTTTAATGGACCAATCAGACTCCTGACGCACTTGAGATACTTTGGGCATTGTTTTAATCCAGTAAGTTTTTATTACTGTTTTGATGATTCAGACCAAAAGGTTGAGGCCATAATGGCTGAAGTAACAAACACACCATGGAAAGAAAGGCATGCCTACATTATAGAAGAGCATGCTGAAAATAATAATAAGCCAGGCCTTACTGCATCTCCTAAAAAACAACTACATGTGAGTCCTTTTTGGGGAATGGACCATGACTATGAGTGGTTTTTCTCACAACCCGAAGCCTCTTTAAATGTAAAAATGAAAAATTTTAAAGATGGTGAAAAGGTTTTTAATGTTTCACTTGACTTAAAGAGGCGTGCATTTTCAAACGCAGGGCTTGTTAAGGCAATTTCCAGGTTTCCATTTATCACGCTGATGGTTGTATATAGAATCCATTGGCAAGCATTTATGCTCTATATAAAAAGAGCTCCATTTTTTACACACCCAGACAAACTATGACTCAAGAAATTCAAACTAAAGATAGACTTTCAGTTGACGGCCTAGCAAATAATATTCAAGAAATGCAAAGAAGTACCAGAATGACTTCTTTTTTTAAAAGGATTTTATTTAAAAAACTGAAAGGCTTAAAAACAGGTGAACTGACAATAGTTGATGGCTCTAAAATTCACGTATTTGGTATACCCAGTTCAGAACTTAAGGCAACTTTAACTGTGTCATCTCAAGAGTTTTATGTTTTTTTAGGAAGTGGCGGCACCAATGGTGCAGCAGAAGCCTTTACTGCTGGTTATTGGTCTGCAGATAACTTGGTTCAATTAATTCAACTTATTATTAAAAATAAAAAAACTATGGATGGGCTTGAGTCTGGGCTTGCAAGATTAACAAATCCAATCACTAAAATAATCCATAAGCTTAGACAAAATACCTTGAAAGGAAGCAAGAGTAATATTTTGGCGCACTACGATCTGAGTAACGATTTTTATAAGCTATGGCTTGACTCAACTATGACTTACTCAAGCGGTATTTTTCCAAATAAGAAGTCAAGCATGCACGATGCTTCAATAGAAAAGTTAGATAGGCTATGTCGAAAACTAAACCTAAATAGCGATGATCATGTTCTTGAAATTGGAACAGGATGGGGGAGTTTTGCAACTCATGCAGCTAAAAATTATGGCTGTAAAGTTACGACAACGACTATCTCAGATAACCAGTTTAATTATGTTGCTGAGTTAATTAGTAAAGAGCATCTAGATAATAAGATAACTTTATTAAACAAAGATTATAGAGAGCTTGAAGGTGTTTTTGACAAGGTTGTTTCGATTGAAATGATTGAGGCTGTTGGGTCTGACTATGTACCTGGCTTCTTTGAAAAGGCCTCTTCATTGCTGAAGAAAAATGGTTTAATGGCCCTTCAAGGAATAACATATAACGATCCAGACTTTGATGCCTATAAAAATTCAGTAGACTTTATAAGAAAATATATTTTTCCTGGCTCGTGCCTTATCTCAGTGTCACAAGTTGAGAAAGCAATCAAAGAGAAAACGGACTTAGTTATGGTTGATTCTGAAGACATAACACTTCACTATGCAAGGACACTCGAAATCTGGCGTAAAGATTTTCAAAAAGTATTACCGCAAGTAAGAGAGCTTGGTTTTTCAAATCCTTTCATAAGGATTTGGATTTTTTATCTAGTCTACTGTGAAGCAGGATTTCTTGAAAACTTAATTGGTGATTTTCAGTTTATATTTGCCAAACCTGACGCTCAAAATACTAAAATTACATACTAAAAAATGATTAAATTATTAATAAAACTTGCAGAAAATGGCTTATTGCCAGACATACTTATTAGGCTTGGAATAAAGCGCTTATGCGCTCAAAGGCTTATAGAGGCAACGAGTATTGATCAGCTCGAGATGGAAAAAAGACACTCATCTTGGATTGATGTTTTAAATAAAAGCCCAATTGCTTTGGTTCCAGAAAAAGCAAATGAGCAGCACTATGAGGTACCACCAAATTTTTTTGAATTGGTTCTTGGAAGCAACCTAAAGTATAGTTCTGGTTACTGGCCAAGTGGGACTTTGACCTTAGACCAGTCTGAAGATGAAATGTTAAATCTGACCTGTGAAAGAGCTGGTTTAGTTGATGGACAAGAAATATTAGAACTTGGTTGTGGCTGGGGTTCTTTGACACTTTTTATGGCTAAAAAGTTTCCTAACAGTAAGGTCACAGCAGTAAGTAATTCTAACGATCAGAGGGGGTTTATAGAAAAAAAATGTAAAAAACTAGGCCTAAAAAATATCAAAGTTATTACTGTTGATATGAATGATTTTTCAATAAATAAGCAGTTTGATCGAGTTATTTCGATTGAAATGTTTGAGCATATGCGAAACTATAATCAACTCCTTGAGCGGGTCAATGGGTGGCTTAATCAAGAAGGAAAACTTTTTGTTCACATCTTCTCACATGAAAAAATTGCATACCCTTTTGAAGATGAAGATGAGGGGGACTGGATGGCTAGAGAGTTTTTTAGTGGGGGACAAATGCCTTCACACCGTCTTTTAATGGGCTTCCCAGATAAAATGAAGATTGAGAAAGATTGGAGAGTTGAAGGAACACACTATGAAAAAACATCGCTTGCCTGGCTGCGTAAAATGGACAGTAACAAGCGTGAAGTGTTAGAATTATTTTCAAACACTTATGGAGAAAATGAAGCCAACAAGTGGTTTCAAAGATGGCGTATATTTTTTATGTCATGTGAAGTTCTTTTTGGCTTTAATAAGGGAAATGAGTGGGGAGTTTCCCACTACCTTTTCAAAAAGCCATAGTGGTGGAGACCAAGGAGGCATAATGAAAAATAATATTACACACATAGCTACAATATTTGCTTGTATTTTAATTGCCTGTCTTTTTGCACTTGCAGCCTCTGACGGAGCGCTTCATCTATATGGGGTTCCAATTATATTTCTTTGTGCTGGAGTTAGTTTTGTTGTTCACTGGGCCATTGCAATCCCTGCTCTGATAACTAAAACTGAAAAATATTTTGACCTGACAGGAATGATTGCAACACTTCTTATTGTTGTTACTGCAATGATAGCGATCTTCACTTCAGAACAGCAAGTGTCAATTATGTCATTAATTGTAGCGGTCTTTGTTTCTATGTGGACGCTGAGATTGGGAACTTTTCTATATATAAGAATCATTAAAAGTGGCGAAGACAAAAGATTTAGAGAGATAAAGAATTCATATCCTAAGTTTTTAATGACCTGGACGCTTTCAGCGCTTTGGGTTTTTCTAACAACCATTAATGCGATTACTGTAGTTGTGGCAAACCCAGTAAAACCTTTAGGCCTGTTCTTTATTATAGGCGCAAGCCTTTGGATATTCGGATTTGCTTTTGAAGCTATTTCAGACAAGCAAAAAAAGAATTTTAGCTCTTTGCCAGCAAATAAAAATCAGTTTATTTCAACTGGGTTATGGTCGATTTCACGGCACCCTAACTATTTTGGCGAAGTGGTTCTTTGGTTTGGAATTGCAATAATATCTCTGCCGCTTTTATCAGGCTGGCAATTCTTAACACTCATTTCACCAGTCTTCGTTTATCTTCTTATAACTAAAATAAGTGGCCTACCTTTTTTAGAGGAAAAAGCTGACAAAAAATGGGGGGCAGATTCAGAGTATCTCAAATACAAGAATACCACCCCTGTACTGTTTCCTTATATTGGAAAAAATTAACAATTATTATGTCTATTGAAACCCTAGAATACAAGCTTATTTTAAAAGAAGGAATTTTTGAAATTAGAAACTATGGCGATATGATCGTTGCAACTACAAAAGTTCAAAGCGATTATAAAAGTTCGACCAGTACTGGCTTTAGAAGAATTTTCAACTATATTGTTGGTGGAAATGATAAAGAGTCTAAGATTGCTATGACTACACCAGTTATCTCTGATTGCCCATCTGAGGGCTTAAACGCCTATAACGTTTCTTTTGTAATGCCAAAAGAGTATTCCATAGAAGACCTACCAAAAGCGAATACAAGCTTAGTTTCTATTGAGCAAGAAAGTCTTGGAGATGTTGCCGTTATAACCTTTGGGGGTTGGGCGAACGAATCTCGAAGTATTAGCTATCAAAAAAAGCTTTCATTATTGCTTGAAAAAAAGAGCATCAAAACACAAGGAGGCTTTATGATTGCTCGGTTTAATTCACCTTTGGCCCTTATGTTTAGAAAAAATGAGGTAATGGTTAGGATAATAAGTTAAAGTCAGCTGAATCTCTTTTAGTTTTAAACTCAACTATAAGTCCAAATCCTCTCTGATGTTTGAGGGAGGGGTTATATATGTTTAGCCGATAGCAATACTGTATCACACTCAATATTATTAAAGCTTGACCAAGTATCTTCCCACTGCTTTTGCTTGCAGTATTTTTTGATAAGCCTGTTGAATTTCATCAAGCGATATTTCATCCGCTAATTCGTTCAGGGTGGTGATCTTAAACTCATTGGCAATTTTTTCCCAGACCTGCGTTTTTTTATCTAGTGAAGCCTCAACTGAATCAATTCCAATCAGTCTGACACCTCTCAAAATAAAAGGGAATACATTGGTATTAAGTGAAATTGAGGCTACCAATCCACAACACGTAACAACCCCATCATACTTCACCTGTTTTAAGGCTTCAGCTAGTATATTTCCACCAACCGTATCAAGCACTCCTGCAAATCTTTCTTTGCCCATTGGTCTTTTGTTTTCCACATCAAACTCTTTTCTCAGGATGACCTCTTGAGCGCCAAGAGTTTTTAAGTAACCTACTTGTTGCTCTTTCCCAGAAAGCGCAATTACATCAAATCCAAGTTTGGATAAAATTGCTACAGAAATACTGCCAACGCCACCGGTAGCGCCTGTAACCAGCACTTCACCACTTGTAATGCCGTTATTTAAAAGTTCATTGATACTTAAAGCAGCTGTTAAACCAGCAGTCCCATAAATCATTAATTCCCTTAAAGAGATATTATCTGGTTTCTTGATTAGCCAGGCCTCTGGAACTTTTACAAATTCACTATGACCACCATTTGTGTTCATTCCTAAATCATAACCAGTCATGAAAACTTCATCGCCGGGATGAAATGCATCTGATCTGGATTCAGCAACAATGCCACTGACATCAATACCTGTCACATGTGGAAAAACTCTTGTCACGCCCGGATTTCCTATTGCACTTAAAGCATCTTTATAATTTAATGATGAATAAGAAGTTTTAATTAAAACTTGACGCTCTGCCAAAATAGGCTTTTCAATTTCTTTAACACTTGTTGTAAATTTTTTATCTTCGATTTTCTCCACTACAAAAGCTTTCATATTTTTCCTCCGTTTTATTATTAAGTTAAGGCAAGCTTTTGCTGCCAATATTTTAATCTTTAAGTGTTTAAGTCCCTATCATTTCATATTTTCTATAGGTAAAAATTCATCCATTAGTGGCTAGATATTTCTTGTTGTATTTCATCTAAAATATTAGGGTCATCAATCGTTGGAGGGACTTCATAATCTTCACCATCAACAATTTTTTTCAATGTCTTACGCAAAATTTTTCCAGAACGAGTTTTAGGAAGTCGATTAACAATCAAAGTCTCTTTATAGCAAGCGACCGCTCCAATTTTTTCTTTAACCAATGCTACTAGGTTTTTCGATATCTCATCTTCAGAGATATCGACCCCAGACTTTAATATAACGAATCCAAATGGTAACTGCCCTTTCAGGCTGTCACTTCTACCTATAACTGCACACTCAGCTACCGATTCATGTGAGCCAATAATTTCCTCCATTTCGCCCGTAGAGAGTCTGTGTCCCGAGACATTGATGACATCATCAGTACGCCCCATTACAAACAAGTATCCATCGTCATCAATATAACCACCATCGCCGCTAAGGTAATAACCTGGAAAAGCTTCTAAGTATGTTTCGTTGAATCTTTCAACGCTCCCCCAAATAGTATTTAGACAACTAGGTGGGAGAGGTAATTTAATAGCAATGTTGCCTTGCTGGTTTCTATCTAGACTGTTTCCCTCATCATCTAATATTTGCACCTCAAAGCCGGGCACTGGCACTGTAGATGATCCTGGCTTAATAGGCATTTTTTCAACTCCTCTAAGGTTAGAAGCAATAGGCCAACCTGTTTCAGTTTGCCACCAATTATCAATGACAGGTATATTAAATTTTTCCGTCAACCATTCATAAGTAGGTGGGTCAAGCCTTTCACCTGCTGCAAAAAAAGTTTGTAATGATGAGAGGTCATAGTTACCAATAAATTTACCACTAGGATCTTCTTTTTTAATGGCACGAAACGCGGTAGGCGCAGCAAACAAAGCTTTGACTTTATGATCGGATATCACTCTCCAAAATGCACCTGCATCAGGTGTCATAATCGGCTTACCTTCGTATAATACAGTTGTACAGCCATGAATCAACGGTCCATAAACAATATATGAATGACCGACTATCCAACCGACATCGGAAGCGGCCCAAAATACGTCCTCTTGGTTTATGTCATAAATTGCACTCATGCTATATTTCATAGCTACAGCGTGACCCCCATTTTCGCGCACAATGCCTTTGGGTTTACCGGTAGTTCCGGAGGTATATAAAATATACAGCACATCGTCGCCGTTCACCTCCACGCAGTTTGCAGGAATTGCAGCATCACAACAACTCTTCCAATCAAAATCACGACCCTCTGTCAATTTTGCTAAATGCTGCTCTCTTTGATAAATAATACAACTCTTAGGTTTATACTGAGCTATCTCAATTGCACTATCTAACAAAGGTTTGTAAGGGATTATATTTTTCACTTCAATGCCGCAAGAAGCGCTCATAATTAGTATAGGCTTGGAGTCATCAATTCTAACCGCTAACTCAGAAGCGGCGAAACCACCAAATACTACAGAATGAATGGCACCCAACCTAGCACAAGCTAGCATTGCTATTGCAGCTTGTGGAATCATCGGCAAATATCAGCAAGACTCACTTGATTTTGATGACAATAATCACCAGTATCACTTTCTTGAAGACGCTGCTCAAGAGCCTCAAAACCAACTTTGATCCAATGCTGATACCACTTTAGCTTTACCTCTTTGTCAGCTGCCAATTCATCTTCTAAATAATTAAGTACACGCAAATTATCCAGTGGATGAATATCACTGCAAATCAGTTGCGCTAGTGATCGAATACGCGCCCTACCAAGGACTCTCTCAGTCATTATTGATGGCTCTGGCTGCAGCTCTTGCAAATACTCGCAAATCGCCAAAGATTGAGTTAGCACAACATCACTCTTTCCTTTCTCTTGGATAAGTAGTACCGGCACTAAGCCTTGTGGATTGAGCGATTTATACTCATCAGAAGCCTCTTCTGATTCCAATAAATTAATCCGCCTGCTTTGATATTGAAGCTGCTTAAAATTGAAAGCTATACGCACTCGATAAGCAGCTGACGATCGAGGATAATCATATAAAGTCAGTGCAACTTGTTCAGCATCAATCATTATTCTATTTTTTGTTAAAAATCCAAGCTATATTTTGTACTAAAGTTTGATCTAGGAGGGAGGGTTTATTAATAGTTAGGTCAGCCTGAGAAAGCCTTTTTAACCTGATAGCGCTGAGATTGTTGCAAAGTTTGATTGATATCTTGGCAAGATAAAATCTAAAAAGTGTTTTACAGATTTAGACTTTTCTTCAAAAAAATCAGATGAAACTGTATTATTTTCAAAGGCAATTTTTACCTTATCAAGGCTTTTCAGCATCTGCCATGCAGCTGTAATCGTTCCTGCCATCATTAGAACATCAAAAGCTATTTGCCCAGAATGTTGTGTATTTTCAGAATTATTTATAACAAACGATGTTGTATTTTCTAGCGCTCTTAAAGATTCTTTAAAGCGATTTAGTTGTGCGGCGGAAACCTGTGTTTTTAGAGATTCTTTGTTAGCGCATTGTTGCATTTCAGAGATTAACTCATTCATACCCAGACCATTGTCACTAATAATTTTTCTGCCAACAAGGTCCATAGCTTGAATTCCATTGGTCCCTTCATAAATTGGCAATATACGAGCATCCCGAACAATTTGGGCAATTCCAGTTTCTTCAATATACCCCATTCCTCCATGGCATTGAAGACTTAAAGATGCAACTTCTTGTGCAGTTTCTGTGCACCATCCTTTAACGATTGGCGTAAGGATACCTAGCCTTCTTTTGTGTTGTTCAAGGTCCGCTAATGGCAAGGCACTATCAGCAAAATCAACTTCAGCGCATGCTGAATAAGTCAGAGCACGGGAGGCCTCAGTTATTGACTTCATATTAGACAGCATGCGCTGAACATCTGGGTGTCTAATTATTGGGCCTGCCTCTTTGTATCCAGGAGCAACTCCTTGGACGCGTAAATTACAAAAGCTAAGCGCTTGTTGATAGGCTCGTTCAGAAACCGATACGCCCTGAAGTCCAACAGTCAGCCTTGCATTATTCATCATTGTAAACATACATTGTATGCCTCTATTTTCCTCACCTACCAAGTAACCAATTGCGCCAGTTTTGTCACCATAGCTCATTACACATGTAGGGCAAGCATGAATTCCAATTTTCTCTTCTAAAGACAGAGCCCTTAGATCGTTTGCCTCACCCAAAGAGCCATCATCGTTTACAAGTATTTTTGGGACTAAGAATAGAGAAATTCCTTTAACCCCTTCAGGAGCATCAGGAAGACGTGCTAAAACTAAATGCACAATATTTTCTGCCATATCGTGCTCACCCCAAGTGATATATATTTTTTGACCACGGATTAAATAGTGATTTTTTTCTGGTATTGCGCGAGTTTTTAGTGCACCTACATCAGTTCCAGCATCACCCTCGGTCAAATTCATTGTGCCGCTCCACTCACCAGATATCAATTTTGGAAGGTAGCGCTCCTTAAGCTCGTCACTTGCGTTATGAGTTATGGCCTCGACTGCTCCCTGCGTCAGAAGTGGGCAGAGACCCCAAGACATGTTGGCAGAATGCCACATTTCTTGAACGCTGGCTGCAACAACAAACGGGACTCCTTGACCACCATATTTAGGGTCAAATTGAAGAGAGCCCCACCCACCTTCAACATAGTGATGATAAGCCTCCTTAAAACCAGTTGCCGTAGTTACTTCTCCAACACTATTAATTTTTAAACCTTCAAGATCTCCTGGTTTATTAATAGGCTCAATTTCTTCTTTTGCTAGTTTTCCTGCAGCATCAAGAACAGTATCAATTATGTCAATAGTAGAGGCATCAATCCCAGTTTCACTACAAAGATTTTCTAACTCTACGACCTCTCTTAAAACAAATCCCATGTCTTCCACTGGGGCGGTATAGTTTGACATTAAGTTTCTCCAATGTTCTTAACTGAGTCTCTAAGCTCGTGCTTTTGAATTTTCCCAGTTGCAGTTTTAGGTAGTGGCCCAAAGACAACTTTTTTTGGTCTTTTAAATTTAGCCATATTTTTCTTACAAAAATTAATAAGTTCTTCTTCAGATGCTAATTGACCGGACTTTAGTTCTACAAATGCACAAGGAACTTCTCCCCAAGTTTCATCTGACATTGCTACAACGGCAGCTTCTCCAACTGAGGGGTGCTGATAAAGAACATTTTCAATCTCTACAGAAGAAATATTTTCTCCTCCAGAAATTATGATATCTTTTAACCTGTCCTTGATTTGAATGTAGCCATCATTATGAATTACAGCCAAGTCACCACTATGAAACCAGTCATCAGCGAAGGCTTCTTCGGTAGCTTTTGGATTATTAAAATACCCCATCATGCAGGTATTACAACGAATTACTATTTCTCCAATTGTCTCACCATCTGGTGGAACATGTTCGCCAGTCTCTTGGTCAATGACGCTTACATCTTCTGTCATCGGAAATCGAACCCCCTGGCGTGAACTTAGTTTTGCAAGTTCCGCTGGCATCTCATCAAGCCATGATTTTTGAGGCGCAGCCTGAAGAATATGCCCATAGGTTTCAGTGAGACCATAAACATGCATAACATTGAAGCCAAGAGATATCATGCTTTCGAGAACTTTTGCAGGCGGAGGAGCTCCAGCAGTCATAACTTTAATTTCACGATCAAAAGTTTTTTGTATTTCTTTTGGCGCATTGGATAACATATTAAGCATTATTGGTGCTCCACCAAAGTGAGTCACATTATGCACTTCTAATAAGTTAAATACTTTTTCGGGTGAAAATGTTCTAAGGCATACAACTGTTCCAGCAACTGCAGCTATCGTCCAGGCGTGGCCCCAACCATTACAATGAAACATTGGAACTGAGTAAAGATACACTGGATGATTGGTAAGTTCCCAGCCAATAACTGTGCCCATACTCATCAAGTATGAACCACGATGATGGTAAACAACACCCTTTGGAGTCCCAGTTGTTCCTGAAGTATAGTTTAAAGATAATGGCTGCCATTCATCATTAGGTCGCTGCCATTTAAATGAAGGGTCACCGTTTTCAACGAGAGATTCATATCCAATAGTCTCTTCAGTTACTTCTGGTTTAGATTCAGCAAACTCATCATTTATTAAAACTACTTTTGGGTTTGTTGAAGAAATAGATAACGCCTCAGACGCTAACTTATAAAGCTCTCTATCAACAAATAGAATTTTTGCCTTACTATCTTCAAGAATATGGGCGATTGTTCCAGCATCAAGTCTTATATTTATAGTATTTAGAACAGCACCAGCCATCGGGATCGAAAAATGAGATTCAAACATTTCTGGAGTGTTGAATGCAAGAACTGATACAGTGTCTCCAGGAATAACACCTAGATTGTTTAAGCTTGATGCAATACGAGTACATCTTTCTCTTGACTCAGCCCAAGTGTAAGTTCTATTTTCATAAATTACAGAAGTGTGCTGACCGTAGACATCTGCTGTTCTATGTAAGAATGAAATAGGCGTAAGAGGTACAAAATTTGCAGGATTTTTGTTCATAGTATTAACTGTTAATTTCTAAGCGTAATTCCATTATCTAACATGGATACAATCCTTGCTTGCGTTTCTTGGGTTTGAGCAAGGGTTAGGAATGAAGAGCGTTCAGCATCTAAAATATCTTGTTCGGTAAAAATAGTTCCAGAAGCACAATTTCCACCTGTCATAATTCTTCCAATCTCAGTTCCAACAGTCACATCATGCGGCGTAAGCATGCCCTTTTGATGATTTGTTGTAAGCCACTTGAGCATTTCTTCAAAGTGGTCTGCACCAGAAAGTGCGAGGGGATTTCTGACTTTTGCTTTTGAGGTTGTCTCAATCGATGAAAGTGCACTATTAAGTATACGGTCTCTATTCATATGAAAGACGTCATCAGCTCTTCTCATTGATAGGGCGTCAGCCTCTTGGGGAGAATTGGCTCGTCTACCAAGCCCAATATTCATAAATGATTTCCAAGCACCCTTGCGAGTATCTCTTAAATTTTCAGACCACCTATAAAGCGTTTCTTTGCATCCACCACCTGCTGGAACAACTCCCATAAATGACTCAACAAGCCCCATGACTGAGTTAGCATGGCCAACAACATGATCCGCATGAAGTACAACTTCAAAGCCACCACCAATTGACATACCCACTGGCGCAGCAATTACAGGTAATTTAGAATTTCTCATTTTCAGCATTGTATTTTGAAAGTAGACAAGAAATGCATCAAGAGCATCAAAGTCATTTTTTTCAAAGCAATTTCTAACACTCCAAAGACTAACTCCACAGGAGAAATGCTGGAAGTCATTGTGAATTACCACACCACGTAAGCCTTTTTTTTCAGACTCAGATATTGCATCAGAAATCATATCCAAAGAGGCGCTATCCAGCGCATTCGCTTTGGAATGAAACTCAACAATTGCTGCGCCTTCGTACTCAAACCAGCTAGCAGATTCATTTGAATTTATTGCTTTGAGGGTTTGTCGAACTTCAGAAAATCTAAGTACGCCATCTGATCTAATAATTGGTTTTAGATTCCCACTAGGTGAAAGGGAGCTTAATCCTGATTTTGAATTGTTATAAAATTTATGATTAAGTCCTTTAAGAAGAAACTCTGGAACGTCTCTACCATCATCTTTAAGTCTATCAACAAAGTACTTAATTCCAATTTCATCTAACAGCTCAAATGGTCCCTGGACCCAGTTATAACCAAGCTTCATAGCATCATCTATTTGTGTTAAATCATCAGTGACCTCTGGTACTAGAGATGCAGCGTAGCAGAGTGTTTCTGAAATAACATCCCATATATAAATACCATATGGACTTGTATCTTTGATAATATAAGAAATCCCAATTTTTTCTGCCTCTTCAAGAAGAGGAGTTTTTAAGCGCTCATGAGCACCATAATTTCCACTTGATAAATCAATTACTTGCCGTACATCACCAATTTGCTTATAAAAACCTTTTTCATTTTTATTTCCAGTCTGACCATTTGCAATCATTTTGGTCATAAACTCAATTTGAGAGGAGTATTTATGAAAAGCGTCATTTTCTGGAAGTATGCTTACGAGGCTTTTGACAACATCCGCCATAAGATCAATGCCAATTAAATCATATAGTCCAAAAACACCTGTCTTTGGAAGACCTAGAGGCCTGCCAAAAAAAGCATCTGCCTCTGTTGGTGATAGATTATATTTAAAAGCTTTATGAAGGGCACATTGGATAGCAAAAACACCCACTCTATTAGCAAGAAATCCTGGTGTATCAGAACATGAGACAACACCCTTTCCAAGCATTGTTTCACTAAATAAATCAAGAGTATCAATAACATCATCTCTAGTAAATTCACCACGAACCAATTCAAGTAATCTCATAAATCTAACTGGGTTAAAAAAATGAGTAATTGCAAAGCGCTCACAAAACTTTTTTGGCATTCCTTTTGTTAGAAGACTAATAGGAATCGTTGAGGTGTTTGAGGTAATAATGGTTGACTCTTTGCAACTTTCATTCAGCTTTTGATAAAGAGATTGTTTAATATCAAGTCTCTCTACAACAGCTTCAGCGATCCAGTCACAATCCTCAAGCTCATGGAAGTGATCACGAGTGTTTCCAATTCTTATAAGGTTTTCTGCTTCTTTACTCATAAGGCCAGGCATGTCTGGATCTTTAAGCCTTTCAAGTCCCTTAGTCGCAAGGCTATTTACGTTCTCACCCTCACTAGGAAGGTCAAGAAGCCAGACTTCTACCCCAGCATTCGCAACTTGACCAGCAATCCCAGCACCCATTGTTCCGGCGCCAATGACGCCTACTTTTTTTATTTGATTTATCATGAAGAGTTTTTTAAGATGAATGATTTAATGGCATCAAGAGTGTCTTTTGGAGACTCTATTGGAAGCATATGACCAGCATTAGAAATAGTTGTAGTCTCAGCGTTCAGCATCTTAGCTAATTCTAAGCCGAATCGAAGAGGTGTATTTTTGTCTTCTGTTGCGAGAATAACGTTAGATGGAGTGTTAATATCTTTAGCACAATTTATGCCATTTTTATATTCAGTGCAAGCAACAAGATCTTCTGCTAGAGGATTATTAACCATTATTTGTCGGCCAATCGCTATGGGCTGCATTCCTGGCACAGCGCTACTACCTGATTGTGATTGAGAGCCAAATCCCCACTTGAGCAACATATCGGCTGCATCAATAGGTGTTTTTTTAGCCGCTTCAACTAGAGTTTCGTTAACGGGTATTGAAGCAGCAGTTGCGACAGCAGTTAATGTTTTTAGTTTTGACCCTAAAGAGCCAGCTGCCTCTAAAGCAACAAGAAATCCTTGAGAATGTCCAACAAGATGTATTGATTCACAGCCTGCTAATTTAAGAGTTTTTACGAGCCATTTACCCATCTCTTCAATCGTTTTTAAAGGCTTACCTTCCGAAAGGCTATGACCAGGAAGGTCAGGTGCAAATACTGAAAAACCATGAAAAGCAAACCATCTCGCTTGAAGGGCCCAAGATCTGTGGTCTAGACCACTCCCATGAACAAACACTACAGTAGGTTTTTTAGGATCAAATGTGCAGCCACCAGTGGCTACAAAAATATTATCCCCATCAACAACGATATTCATTATGAAGTCGCCTTTTCTACTGCTTTAAGGCCAGATTTAAAGTCATTAATAATATCTGCTACAGACTCTATTCCAACAGACACGCGTATTAAGTCAGCGCTACTTCCAGCTGCTTTCATTGCTTCATCATCAAGGCGCGAGTGTGTTGTACTAGCAGGATGAAGAACTAAGGTTCTTGAATCACCAACATTTGCTAAATTAGATGATAATTTTAGTGCGTTGATAAATGCCGCACCACCCTCTCTGCCACCTTTAACTCCAAAGCACAGCATAGAGCCAGCACCATTTGGAAATAGTTTTTGAGCAATTTCATAAGTTGGGTTTTCGGGTAAATCTGGATGGTTAACCCACATAACAGCTGATTGTTCTAGGAGCCACTTAGCAAGCTTAACCGCGTTTTTGACATGCTGATTCATTCTAAGAGTGAGGGTTTCTATTCCTTGAAGAAACAAAAATGCACTATGTGGACTCATTGCTGGACCAAAATCACGCATTGATTCTGCTCTCATTTTCATTGATAGCGCAGATGGACCAAATTCTTCCCAAAAGTTTATACCATGAAATGGCTCATAAGGCGTTGTTAGGGTTGGGTGTTTTTTACTAGAGCCCCAGTCAAAAGACCCACCATCAACAATTACACCTCCAACAGCAACTCCATGACCACCAATCCATTTAGTAACTGAGTGAACAACAACATCAACGCCATGCTCCAAAGGTTTGCATAATACAGGTGTTGCAAAAGTAGCATCTACAACAAGTGGTAAGTGATTTTGATGAGCGATCTTAGCAATTTTAGGAAGGTCAGAAACCTCAAGCCCAGGATTTCCTATTGATTCGCAAAAAACAAGTTTAGTATTTTCTTGTATTGCGGCTTTTAGCGCTTTTTCATCATTTATAGAAACGAAGGTACACTCTATATTAAACCTCTTAAGAGTGTGCTTTAGAAGTGTTGCTGTTGAGCCATAAATTTGTGACGCGCTTACAATGTGATCTCCTGCAGAACAAAGGCTTATAAAAGTAACAAAAAGTGCACTCATGCCTGAGGCGGTACAAATAGCTCCTACGCCGCCTTCAAGTGCAGCAATTCGCTGCTCTAGAACCGCAACCGTTGGATTAGTCATTCGGCTATATATATGGCCACCTTTTTCAATATTAAAAAGAGCCGCAGCATCATCAACTGTTTCGAAAACATAAGAGGTAGTTTGGTATATAGGAACAGCTCTGCTCCCAAAAGATGGGTCTGGTTGATAACCAGAATGCAAAGATATTGTTTCAGGGCCAAAAAAGGATGACTTTCCCATAAATTCTCAGTTTAAAAACAAAGACAATATTTTCTCACAACTGGCTATTGAGTTGGCTTAAATTTCTTCTAAAAGGCTATTTAGCTAAAGAAAGTTCTTCGCGCATTTTGTCGATTGTTGACTTGTAATTTTCAGTATTAAAAATTGCTGACCCGGCGACAAATGTATCAGCACCAGCTGCTGCAATTTCTTGAATGTTATCAACTTTAACGCCACCATCAACCTCAAGTCTCGTGCTAAGGCCTTTTTCATCAATTAATTTTCTCACAATTCTCAATTTTTCTAAAGATGAGGCTATGAAAGACTGCCCTCCAAATCCTGGATTTACTGACATCAGTAGTATCATATCAAGTTGATCAATGACATGCTCTAAATAATGAAGTGAGGTTGCTGGGTTAAAAACTAAACCTGCTTTGCAGCCGTTTTCTTTTATAAGTCCTATTGTGCGGTCTATATGTTCAGATGCTTCGGGGTGAAACGTGATGTATGAAGCCCCCGCTTTTGCAAAGTCAGGAATAATTCTATCAACTGGCTTGACCATTAAGTGGACATCGATTGGTGCGGTCACGCCATGGTTTCTCAGTGCTTCGCAGACTAAAGGCCCAATTGTTAGGTTTGGTACGTAGTGATTATCCATGACATCAAAATGAACAATATCGGCACCAGCAACTAAAACATTGTCAACCTCTTCGCCAAGTTTAGCAAAATCTGCTGCGAGTATTGAGGGTGCGATAAAGTTTTTTTGCTTCATTTTAGTCTCCGTTTATTCTTTAAAAAGGCTTTGGCCTGTCATCTCTTTTGGTTGCTTAATTTCCATAAGCTCCAAAAGCGTTGGGGCTAGATCTGCAAGTGTACCAATATGTGGACCTAATAGTGAGTTTTTCCTTTTCCCAACATAAATTAATGGAACTGGATTAGTTGTATGTGCAGTATGGTTTTTTTGTGTTTCAGGATCTAGCATTTGCTCTGCATTTCCATGGTCCGCAGTAATGAGTATTTCGGTTTCAGACTCTAGACATGCCTGGTGAATTTTCCCTAAACAACTATCGACTGCTTCTACAGCTTTAATAGCCGCTTCAAGGTTTCCAGTGTGTCCGACCATGTCTGTGTTGGCAAAATTACAGACAACCAGCTTATGTTTTCGAGATTGAAGCGCTAAAACAAGATTTTCAGTTAATTCATATGCGCTCATTTCTGGCTTTAAATCATAAGTTTTTACATCAGGAGATTGAATAAGCTTTCTTTCTTCTCCAGGAAGTATTGCTTCAACGCCTCCATTAAAGAAAAAGGTGACGTGAGCATATTTTTCAGTTTCAGCAATTCTAAGCTGACTAAAGCCAAGGCTTGAAATATAGTAACCAAGAGTGTTATCTAAAGATATTGGTGGATAAGCGCACTCAAGATTAAAGTCTTTTTTATACTCTGTGAGACAAGTAAAATTGCAGTTTTTGAACGTAGGCCTATCAAATCCATCAAATATTTCTGCAGTTAAGGCTCGAGTTATTTCTCTTGCGCGGTCTGCGCGATAATTCATAAAGATTACTGCATCGCCATTATTAATTCTTACAGGCGTACCAATAACTGTAGGGGCAATAAACTCATCATCTTCACCTTCTTCATATGCCATTTGAATTGCATCTTTTGCAGAATCTGCTTCGCGATCACCTTTTCCAGAAGATATTAATTCATAGGCTTTTGAAACTCTCTCCCAGCGATTGTCTCGATCCATTGCATAAAATCTGCCTACTACTGAAACAATCTTTCCTACCTTTAGTTCAGAGATTTTTAACTCCAACAGCTCAATAAATTTTGAAGCACTGTTTGGTGGCGTATCACGTCCATCAGTAAAGACATGAAAATAAACCTCTTCGCAGCCTTTTTGTTTTGCTAGCTCAAGTGCCGCATAAATATGGTCTTGGTGTGAGTGAACCCCTCCATCAGATAAGAGTCCAAGGATATGCACTGCTTTATTATTGGCCTTGGCAGATTCAAGTGTCTTGCACAGATTTTTATTGCTGAAGAAGTCACCACTTTTAATATCATTACCAATTCTAGTGAAATCTTGCTCAACAATTCTTCCAGCCCCAATTGTTAAGTGACCTACTTCTGAATTTCCCATTTGGCCCTCTGGCAGTCCAACACTTTTTCCAGAGGTTTCAATTAACGTATTAGGATAGTTGTCAATAAGATGATTCCAATTTGGGGTGTTAGCCATTTCTATGGCGTTATTCTCAGAGTTTTTTGAATAACCCCAACCGTCTAAAATTAATAGTAATTTTGTATTTTGCATTGGAAAATTAATAGTTATACATTAAATAAAAAGTGAACTACATCACCATCTTTAACAATATATTCCTTTCCTTCAGAGCGTAACTTGCCAGCGTCTTTTGAGCCTTTTTCGCCTTTATATTTAATAAAGTCGTCATATGAAATCGTTTCAGCTCTTATAAAACCTTTTTCAAAGTCACCATGTATTTTACCCGCGGCCATTGGAGCTGAATCTCCAATATTTATTGTCCAAGCCCTAACTTCTTTAACACCTGCAGTAAAATATGTTTGAAGACCCAGTAAGCTATATCCAGCTTTAATTAGGCGATCAAGTCCAGATTCAGATTGTCCCATTTCATCTAAGAAACCTTGCTTATCTTCGTCATCAAGTTCAGCAATTTCAGACTCAATATCAGCGCATACAGCAACAACTTGACTATTTTCATTATCTGCATAGTTAGTTAAGGCAGATAAGTGTGGATTGTTTTTAAAGCCATTCTCACTTACATTAGCAACATAAAGAACAGGCTTTGAAGTAAGTAACTGAAGTCCTTTAACTAGCTTTTCCTCTTCTTCAGTAAAATCAAGGGATCTGATTGCATGACCTTCTTCAAGGGTTGGTAGGATTTTTTCAAGTAAATTTTTTAAAGGCAAGCCTTCTTTTTGCCCTGATTTGGAGTTTTTTATGGCCTTTTGGTAAGCTTTTTCAGCGCTAAAAAGATCAGCTAAGGCAAGCTCCGTACTAATTGTATCTATGTCATCAAGTGGATCAACTTTGTTGGAAACATGAATGATGTCATCATTTTCAAAGCATCGAACAACGTGAAGGATTGCATCTGTTTCACGAATATTTGAAAGAAATTGATTTCCCAATCCTTCGCCTTTTGAAGCACCTTCAACCAACCCAGCAATATCTACAAACTCCATTGTGGTTGGTAAGATTTTTTCTGGAGTAACGATGTTTGCTAATCCCTGTAATCGAGGATCATTAATAGGCACAATACCAACGTTTGGCTCAATCGTACAAAAAGGGTAATTTTCTGAATCTATACCTGCCATTGTTAGCGCATTAAAAAGTGTTGATTTACCTACATTTGGAAGTCCAACAATGCCACATTTAAATCCCATCTTCTTACTCCATTATAAGGAATGAAGGGCCTTCATAGCCGCTTCAAAATGACCATTAACTAACATTTCAATAATGCCTGACGCCTCTGTCATTCCTTGTTCAATTAGTTTTAATTCAGAGCTAGCTGGAGAGTTTAAAACAAAATCTACAACATCATTTTTTGTGCCTGGATGACCTATGCCTATTCTCAGACGATAAAAATTATTCGTATCAAGTGCTTTAATCGTGTCTCGTAGGCCATTATGCCCGCCATGTCCTCCACCTAGTTTTAGTTTGACTGAGCCAACAGGCAAGTCAAGCTCATCATGAATCACTAGGATCTCTTCAGGCTTAATATTGTAATAACTCGAAAAACTTTTGATCGAGCCACCAGAATTATTCATAAAGGTCTGAGGCTTGAGAAGGTGAACTTTTTTAGCACCAAAGTTAATAGTTGAAGTTTCTCCTAGAAACTTAGACTGACCATTAAATTTTGAGCCTAAAACGCTAGCTAATGATTCAACAAACCAAAAGCCGGCGTTGTGACGATGTCCTTGATATTCTTTTCCTGGGTTTCCCAGTCCAACAATTAATTTAATCATTACAACGCTTCGTTTAAGTGCTTATTGAGTCAATAAGGCTGGCAACATTTTATTCTTTGTCGTCACCATCTTTTGAATCTTCAGAGCCTTCTTCAGATTGGCCTTCTTCGCCTTCTGCTTCAGAATCACCAGATTCCAAGCTCTCTTCCTCTTCCTCTACGATAACTTTAGGTTCTGAGACAGAACATACAGTTTGATCATGCGCCTCAACATCTTCGTGTTGAAGTGAAGTAATTACAACTCCTTTAGGTAAGACAAGATTAGTTAGCGTTAGATGATCACCAATCTCAAGGTTGGTAACATCTACATTAATACCATGTGGAAGGTCTTGAGGTAGGCATGAAATTTCAACTGAAACAACAAATTGATTCAGCATATTTCCAAGTCGCAACGCCTCATTATCATCCATTCCAATAAAGTGTAATGGAGTCATTGTAATAAGAGCATGTTTTGCGTCTACTCGTAAAAAATCCATATGTTGAACAGTATTTTTTGCAGGGTGACGCTGAATGTCTTTTAAAACGACAGATTCTTTTGATTTATCCACCATCAAATCTAATACAGAAGTGAATGTATTTTCATCTTCTAGTAAGTGAGTGATTTCATGAATGTTTAGTGTTAACATCTGTGGGGCTTTAGTTCCACCATAAACGATACCTGGTACTCTTTCTTCTTTTCTCAAGCGGCGGCTCGCACCTTTCCCTTGATCTTTACGCTCTAATGCGTTTACAGTAATACTCATTTTGAGTTCTCCAATAAATAAAAAAACACCACGTTCAGTGGTGTAACCAACATTGCCTGTCTTGCGACCAGATAGGCTGGAGCATCATTTTACCCGAATTTCTTTTGCTGTAGTCATCATTGGAGCGTCCTCAGGTATCAAACGAAATTTGGACTTTGAAGCAAAATCAAATATAATCTCACTATGAATAAAAATACAAATGGATTACACACTGAACATTTAGATAATGGCATGAAGCTAGAGACAACGTATAAAGATGGCATTAAAAATGGCAGTGAAACTTATTGGTACGAGAATGGAAAAAAAGCTTCAGAGGGATTTTATGAAAATAATGAGCTTGAAGGTACTCTAACTTATTGGTACGAGAATGGAAAAAAAGCTTCAGAGGGATTTTATGAAAATAATGAGCTTGAAGGCACTCTAACTGCTTGGAATGAAGATGGTCTTTTGGAGTCTGAGCAAGGGTATAAGAATGGTATTCTTAATGGCAAATCTATTTTCTATGAAGATGGCTTAAGAGCGGCAGAGTATATGTTGGAGAATGGAGAGATATCAGGAAATATTAACGGTTGACCATCTCAATCCAGTCTTTATCTAAAGAACTCCTAATCCACATTTAATTTTCATGCCTAAGGGATAGACTGTCTTACTATGAAAAAACTATTCTTAATTGTGGTTCCTTTAATGACCTGCTCAATTTCTGCTGATGAGATTAATAAGATGGCTATTATTGATGGTGAGTCTAATGGAGTTCAAGTTGAGAATTTTTATTTTGAGAGAAAAGAATTAACTGATAGCACTTCTATTTTCATTAGCACTAATGAAACTAAAAATGTTAAATGTGCTATTTATGATAAAAACAATAATCCTATAACGGTTTCAGAGGGCACGGTAACTTCACCATTTAGCGAGGTTTTGGTTTTATCTAGAAATGCAATTATTACATCAGTTAATTGTTGGGAATACAACCCTGAAGAAAAAGTAAAAAGAACAGATAGCACAGTTGATATGTACTACAAGATGCCAACTTTTTTATTAGATGACTAAATCCATAACATTGCTAATTTATAAGTCTTAATGAGTTTCTTTAGCGTGATTTAAGCCAGAAGATAAGGCTGAAAAATGCACTTACCGCTGCATAAGTCCAAATTGATTGAGTTGCAAGAAACCCTGTAAGTACAAGAAGCGATATTGAAATAATAGTCGCACGCTCCTTTCGTGAGTTTTCTCGAAGTTGAGAGAGAATCGCCTCTGTTTGTTTTTTGGAATTTTCTTGTTGAAGCGAGCCTTTTTCAATTTGTTTTAAAGCATTAATTACCAACATAGGGATTTCGGGTAATTCTAAAATAAGCTCAGGAAGTTGATCAGAGATTTTTTTAGCAATGTTTTTAAAGCTATATTTTTCTTTCGCAAGCTTCTCAAGGTAGGGTTTTGCTGTTGCCCAAAGATCAAGTTCAGGGTATAGAGTTCGCCCTAATCCCTCAATGTTTAGTAATGTTTTATAGAGTAGTATAAGTTGAGGTTGAACTTCCATGTCAAAACGTTTAGCCTCTTTTAATAAGCTTAATAAAACTTGACCAAAAGAAATTTCGCTTAAAGGTTTTTGAAATATCGGCTCACAAACGCTTCGAATTGCATTTTCAAATTCTAAGACGTTTGTTCCTTCTGGTATCCAGCCTGACTCAAGATGGACTTGAGCTACTTTTTTATAGTCCTGATTGAAAAACGCTAAAAAGTTTTGAGCAAGATAATATTGATCAGCCTCTGTTAGAGTACCCATAATTCCAAAATCAACACCAATATATTGATCATTTTTTCCAACAAAAATGTTTCCTGGGTGCATATCAGCATGGAAAAAATTATGATCAAACACTTGAGTAAAGAAAATCACCACACCATTTTCAGCAAGAGTTTGAAGGTTTGTATTGGTGCTCTTTAAGGCCTCAATATTACTAACTGGAGTTCCGTAAATACGCTCAGTTACGAGTATGTTAGAGCGGCAATAATCCCAGTGTACTTTTGGAACATAAAGAAGGTCGGAATCACTAAAGTTCTTCCTGAGTAGAGATGCATTAGCTGCCTCAACCATCATATTGAGTTCATTATAAATAATGGTTTCAAATTCAGCAACTGCCTCTTTTGGCCTCAGTCTTTTCCCATCAGGGTGCTTTTCAGCTAAGCCCGCAAATGCATAAAGTAAGCGAATATCTCTTTTAATTTGTTTTTCTATTCCCGGGCGAACGACCTTAATAATAATTTCTTCATTGTTATGAGTAATCGCACTATGAACCTGTGCAATAGATGCTGAAGCTAAGGGCTCATCATCAAAAGATGCAAATAGGGTTGAGACGCTTTCATCAAGCGCTTTTTCAATAATCGATTTAGAGTCTTTAGCAGGAAAGGGAGGACATTTATCTTGGAGTTTTGCTAATTCGTTACCTATATCCTCTGGAAGAAGGTCTCTTCGAGTTGAAAGAGTTTGACCAAATTTTATAAATATTGGGCCTAGTTCTTCGAGCGCAAGGCGAATTCTTTCACCCCTAGTAAATTTTTTGCTCGGAAAGTAATGCCATGGAGTTAAATAGATTAGTGGCTTGAGGCTTTTAAGAAGCGAAGTAGATAATATAAGATGATCTAGTCGATATCGAATTAGAGTTCTTGATATACCAAGGAAGCGAAAAAAACTTTTCATCTAGGATGCTCTTTTTTTAAAAAATTTAGATCGACTAGGAGCAATCAAAAGAGTGGTAAATTCATTTTTTAAGCTCTCAATAAGTGAATCCTTGTCCTGAGTTGAGGAGTCTTTTATTCTATCTATTGTTCGTCCAATTTGATGAGCAATAACGTCCCCAGTATATTGAGAAATAAGCTCTTCTATGTCAATAGAAGATAATGCAAATAGGTCAGCCAACTGCTGAGCTGTTTTGATACTTCCATTAATTTCAATATCTTCGCTTTCAATTAAATCTTCAAAAGAGGCGCCTTTAAATAAAGATAAGAAGGCTTTTTTGTTGAGAGTAATATCAACATTAGCTTCTTTCTGCTCACTATTTTCTATGACAAAAATACGAGAATTTAGACACAGAAAAAAAAGTTTTAAATCTATATCATCAACATACAAACTAACTAGACTGTTGTCGAGGCGGTCTATGTTAATACTATTAACATTTATCATGTGGTTAAGGGCTCTTTCAATAGCGAGGCGAAACATAGTAATTAAGTTTTGATTGCTTTATGAAGTGCCACTATGCCGCCAGTAAGATTGTGATACTCACAAAAACCAAAACCAGCATCAAGCGCCATAGATTTTAGCGTTTCTTGATCAGGGTGTTTGCGAATTGATTCCGCAAGGTATTGATAACTATCTTCGTCATTTGCAAAGAATTCACCAAATTTTGGTATAACGTTGAAAGAGTATAAGTCGTATATTTTTTTAAGCATCTCATTCTCAACCTTAGAAAACTCTAAGACTAGCAATGTGCCACCTTTTTTTAAAACACGATACATTTGCTGAAGGGCAACATCCTTATTCGTTACATTCCTTAAGCCAAATGCAATACTTACACAATCAAATGTGTTATCCTCAAATGGAAGAGATTCAGCATTTGCTTGAACAAAGTCCACGTCAATAATGCCATGATTTAAAAGATTTTTTCTGCCCTCATTAAGCATTGAGCCATTGATATCAGATAAGATAACCTTTCCAGAATCACCCACTTTTTTTCTAAATTTTATAGCCAGATCACCTGTTCCTCCAGCAATATCAAGAACATGATCTCCTTCTGATACGTTGCTACTAGAAATCGTATAGTTTTTCCACAGTCGGTGGGTTCCCATTGACATGACATCATTCATGAGATCATATTTGCCTGCAACTGAGTCAAATACACCCTTAACTAGGCCTTGTTTTTTTTCAACGTCGACCTGTTTAAAGCCAAAGTGAGTAGTCTTATCCATTATTATTGAGTAGGGTAGTCCCTAAAATCAGAGCCAGTGTATATTTGCGTTGGCCTAAAGATTTTATTATGGCTAACTTGCTCGTGCCAATGTGCAGCCCAGCCAGCTGAGCGAGCCATTGCAAAAATTGGAGTAAAGTGTTCCTTTGTAAACTTAAAAACCTCGGAATAAAGTATGCCAGAATAAAAATCAACATTTGGATAAACACCTTTGTGTGCAAGCAGCTCTTCACAAACCTTTTCAACCTCAAGAGCTGTTTCAAATAGGTTTGAAGTGCTGTGTCCAGATTTCTTGACATAGTCCTTAATCATTTGTTCCAAAATTGTTGCGCGAGGATCTTTTGTCTTATATTCTCTATGACCCATACCCCAGATAACTTCTTTATTTTTTAATCTTTTCTCTATCCATGGTCGCGCATTTTTTGCAGAACCAATCTCGTTCAGCATTGCTAAAACATTTTCGTTTGCCCCGCCATGAAGAGGTCCAGACAAAGTTCCTACTGCTGAGGCTACTGAAGAAAAAGGGTTTGCTAATGTTGAAGCAGTAACCATAGCTGAGAATGTTGAGGCATTTATCGTGTGCTCAGCATGAAGAATTAGACAAGCATCAAACAACTTAACGATTTCAGGCTCTGCCTTTTCTCCAAAGCACATATACATAAAGTTTTCAGCATAGGTCATGTCATTACTTGGAGGAATAGGGTCATAGCCTCGACTAATACGAGTCCACATTGCAACTAAGGTGCTCATATTAGAAATAATTTTAACCAAAGCATTCTGAGTGTATGCAGAGTCTGGTGTTGAAGCTCCTGCATCAGGATAAAAAGTTGCCATTGCGGTAATTGCAGTTTGAAGAACGTCCATAGGGTGTCCACTTGAAGGAAGTGCCCATAAGAGTGATCTAATTTTTCGTTTCACTTCATAACGCCTTTGAAGTAAGCTTTGAAAGTCGCTTAATTCAGTAGCTGTAGGAAGTTCTCCATGTATTAATAAAAGAGCAGTTTCTTCAAATGTTGAGTGTTTGACAAGGTCATGAATCGAGTATCCTCGATATGCAAGAATTCCCTTTTCACCATCAATAGAAGATATTGAGGACTCTGTTGCTGGAACGTCAGCTAAGCCTGGTATGTATTCTTTCATATTATTATTAGTTTTATTAAATTGAAAAAGAAGATCCACAGCCACAAGTGGTTTTAGCATTAGGGTTGCTTACAATAAATCTTGCACCTTGGAGATCCTCAAGATAGTCTACTGTTGAGCCCATTAGATATTGATAACTCATTGGGTCGATAACTAGTTCAACGCCCTGCTTATTAACTCCACTATCGCCCTCTTTGAGATTTTCATCAAAAGCAAAGCCATAGGAGAAGCCTGAGCATCCACCACCAGTAATATAGACTCGAAGCCTTAAAGCTGGGTTTTTTTCTTCTTTGATGAGTTGCGCAACTCTGCTTGCAGCGCTATCGCTAAAAACTATATCAGCTTCATCTTGAATTTCAGCGGTAACCATAGGTTATCTCCAAATTATTATATATAGACTGCTTTTAAGGCAGTAAACCAATCTGTGTAAGACCTTCCTGCTCTCCAAGTCCAAACATTAAATTCATATTTTGGATTGCTTGGCCCGCGGCACCCTTAACTAAGTTGTCAATAACTGACATAATTACTAGTTTATTACTGTGTTCAATATACTGAATTGAAATCTGGCAATAGTTCGATGATTTAACTGAACGCGTTTCAGGATAAGTACCTTCAGGGAGTATTTTAACAAATTCTTCATTTTTGTAGGCATTTTCGAAATAAGGTCTAATATCAACAGTTGGATCAACAAGATCAACATAAATAGTGGCCTCTATCCCTCGAATCATAGGAAGCAAGTGGGGGACAAAAGTTAACCCAACTGGCTTTCCAGCCATAAGCTCTAGCTCTTGCTTTATTTCAGGAAAGTGTCTATGACCACTTACTGCATAAGGTTTAAAGCTTTCAGTTATCTCACAAAGAAGAGTTGCTTGGTTTGCAATTCTTCCTGCTCCACTGGCTCCAGATTTGCAGTCTGCAATTATGCTTGAGGTATCAATTAAGTCATTCTCAAGAAGAGGTTTCAAGGCTAAAAGAACTGCTGTTGGATAACACCCGGGATTTGCAACTAGTCGCGCATTTCTTATAGCATCCCTTCTAATTTCAGGCTGACCATATACCGCCTCCTTAAGGAGTGAAGACTGTGAGTGCTCCATTTTGTACCAATCAGACCATAAGTCTGCGTCATTAATCCTGAAGTCAGCGCCCAGATCAACCACTTTGATGCCTTTTTCAATAAAAGACTCAGCATTATTCATGGCAACCCCATGAGGCGTTGCAAAGAAAACGATATCACATTCAAACAAGGCTTTTTCATCCGGCAGCGAATATACTAACTCTGACAGACCATGCATATTAGGGAAAACGTCTGATATTTTTTTACCTTGTAGAGCTCTTGAGGTAATCGATGTAACTTCGGCAAGTGGATGTTGATGAATGATACGTAATAGTTCTATACCGGTATATCCTGAACCACCAATTATGCCAACTTTAATTTTCATTATTCTTCGCCTCCAAGCATCTTTTCTAGGTAGTGAATATTCATACCACCTTTTCTAAATACCTCATCAGTCATAATTTTTCTTTGGAGTGGAATATTTGTTTTTATTCCATCAATAACCATTTCATCAAGAGCATTTTGCATCTTAATAATTGCGTTATTTCGGTTGTCGCCAAAAGTAATCACTTTTCCAATCATAGAGTCGTAGTATGGCGGTACATTATAGCCATTATAAATATGAGAGTCTATTCTAACTCCAAGGCCACCAGCAGCATGGTACTGGGTAATTTTTCCAGGTGAGGGCATAAAAGTTACAGGATCTTCAGCATTAATTCTGCATTCAACAGCATGTCCTTTAATTTCAACTTGATCTTGAGTTATTGATAATTTATCACCACCCGCAATTAAGATTTGTTCACGGACAATATCAACGCCAGTGACCATTTCAGTTACTGGATGCTCAACTTGAACTCTAGTGTTCATTTCAATAAAGTAAAACTCGTCATTATCGAAAAGAAATTCAAACGTTCCAGCCCCACGGTAGTTAATTTTTTTACACGCTTCAGCGCAAATATTACCAATTTTATTTCTTGATTCTGGAGAGATTCCCGGTGCAGGAGCCTCCTCTACAACTTTTTGGTGGCGCCTCTGCATTGAACAGTCTCTTTCACCAAGATGTATTGCATTTCCATGCTGATCAGCTAGAATTTGAATCTCAATATGACGCGGAGTGGTTAAGAATTTTTCCATATAAACTTCACCGTTACCAAAAAAACTTAACGCTTCAGATTGAGTAAGTCTTATTGAGTCAGCTAAATCATCTTCAGAGTCAACAACTCGCATTCCACGACCACCTCCACCACCAGATGCTTTAATAATTATTGGTAGGCCAATTTCTCTCGCAATTTTGATACTTCTTTGTTCATTGTCATCTAATGCTCCATTTGAACCTGGAACACAAGGCACACCTGAGCTTTGCATTGCTTCAATGGCAGCCACCTTGTCGCCCATAACCCTTATATTTTCTGCGTGTGGACCAATAAAGATAAAACCGCTTTGCTCAACTTGTTCAGCAAAGTCAGCATTTTCAGAAAGAAATCCATATCCTGGATGAATTGCATCAGAATGAGTTACCTCGGCAGCACTAATAATAGCAGGAATATTAAGGTAACTTTTGATAGATGGATGTGGCCCAATACAAACTGCTTCATCTGCTAATCGAACGTGTTTTAAGTCTTTATCTGCTGTTGAATATACTGCAACAGTTTGAATTCCAAGTTCTTTACAGGCCCTGAGAATTCGAAGCGCAATTTCACCACGGTTAGCAATTAAAACTTTTTTTATTGAACTCATTCGACTATGATTAGCGATTGTCCAAATTCTACTGCTTCACCGTCTTTAACAAGAATTTGAAGGACTGTACCTGACTGTTCAGCTTCAATTTGATTCATTATTTTCATAGCCTCAACAATGCCAATAGTATCACCCTGTTTTACCTGCTGACCAACTGTTACAAAAGGCTTTGCAGTTGGAGAAGGAGCTGAATAGTAAGTTCCTACCATAGGAGATGTTAAAGACTGGCCAATAGTAGCAGGTTCATCTGCAATTATTGGGACTGCTGCCACTGGAGGCATAGAGGCAGGCGCTTGCTGCTGAACAAAAGAGTGGCTTAGTGCAGGAGAATTTCCATATCTAGAAATTTTTACTGACTCTTCTCCTTCTTTAATTTCAATCTCTGACATTCCAGATTCCTCCAGAAGCTCCATTAGCTTTTTAACTTTTCGAATATCCATTTGTAATCCTCTTTATTATTCTTTGCAACTAGTTTTTTGAATCTAAATACAGATTCAAATTACAGCCATTAAAGCAAGTAACGATTGCAAGTTCATGTTTTGGCCTAAAAATATAATAAATAAGCCTCTAAGACTAAATTTTAACTATAAATAACTAAGAAGAATTTTACCACCTATTTAACCAAATATAGCTACAATTCGAAGCATTTAGAGGAAATTAATAAATATTTATTGTAGATTATTTATGTGGTTAACAAACCCTTTAGCGCTAACTTCACCAATAATCCTTTGATCTCGAAGTTCATTGCCATTTTTAATAAACAATATGGCGGGCGGCCCAACAAGCGAGAATCTTGCAAGCATTGACTGATTGAAGCGATTATTGTCAGTTACGTCTAATGTAAATTTAAGAGAATCAGCCAAAGCATCATTGACTTGCCTGTTTGAGAAAACGACTCTCTCAAGCTTGTTGCAAGAAATACACCATTCGGCATAAAACTTGATGACTAGTAGATTATTATTATTTTCAGTTTTAGCTAATAATTTATTAAATTCATCTTCATCTTTAATCACTTGAAAATCAACACTATTTGATGAATCTATACTATCCCCATAAATGATTGAGTCAAGAGGTTGTTGAATATCGCCACCACCTTTCGCCACCATTAGCCATAGCAAGACGCCATAAGCTAAGAAAATCAAACACATTGCTTTGAATAGCAGGCTCCAGAAACTAATGGATTTAGTAATTTTGTTAAAAACACCAAGCATAATTGGAGCTATAGTAAATAGCAGGGACCATAGAATTAGAGATAAAAGTGGATTAAGAATTCGATCTAGTAAATAAAGAGAAACAGCAATCATTGAAAGGCCAAAAATTTTCTTGACATTTTCCATCCATGGTCCGGCTTTTGGCAGTGCGTTGACACCCCAGCCACAAATTATTATTAAAGGGATGCCCATTCCTAATCCCATTGCAAAAAGACTAGCGGCTCCTTTAGCAGCACTTCCTCCAGCAATAACATAGCTTAAAGCAGTTGCCAGGAAGGGCGTTACACATGGGCCAACAATTAGAGCAGAAAGGAAGCCCATGATGCTTACACCGATGAAATCTCCACTTGTTTGCCTATTGCTTAGGTTTGTAATCTTGACTTGTAATTTAGAAGGTAGTTGAATGTCATAGTATCCAAACATTGAAAATGCAAGGAATAGAAAAATTAAACTGAAAATAATCAAGACCCAAGGAGTTTGCATTATCGCCTGAATATTTATGCCAGCTCCAAAATAGCCTGCTGTCGCTCCAATCAAGGCATAAGCGAGAGACATTGAAAACACAAATACAACTGACATCAAGATAGCCCTTGGAGTACTTGGAGCCTTCTTTTGCCCAATAATAATTCCAGAAAGTATTGGTACCATTGGGTATACGCAAGGTGTCCAAGAAAGTGCTAAACCAGCTAAAAATGCTGCAATTAATAAAGTCAAGCCACCTTGTTGAAACTTTTCATTAGCATTTTTTTCTGAGCTTGTTATTTGACTGCTCTCTTGAGAAGAGAATGCTTGAGTACCTTTAAAATCAACTTGAATTGTATCGCTCTGAGGGGGATAACAAACTCCACCTTCCCAACAACCTTGGTGTTCTACTGTTAATATAACTGTGTTGCTAACAATATCAGTAAGTGAAAGAATAACTTCCACTGATGAGTTATAAATACTGACCTCACCAAAAAACTCATCAACTTTTAACTGTGCTGTTGGAAATAGAGCATTTTCAATTGTTGCTCCTTCGGCTGAAAAAGAAATTTTATCTTTATAGAGGTAGTAGTTCTCCTTAACAACCCATCTCACAGTAATTGTATTTTCATCAATTGAAACAGCGCTTAACTTAAAAGCCTCGTTAACTTTTACTGGGCGTTTTTCAAAACCTAGATTGTTTTCACTCTGCAATAAAATTGATGACTGATTGCTTTCACTTAGATTAGATTCATTATCGACTACTAGAGTTTCAGCCCAAGTCGGCGAAAACACATTTAGCGATAAAAAAAGAATAATTGAAAAGAAATACTTCATAAAACTGCCAATAAATTTAGAACATCAATTATAGTCTAATCATGGTTTATCTCGAGTTACGTTTATCTAATCTCAATAAGTAATATTGTATAAAATAAATTCATAATTAACATGTGCTGCTTAATATATTTGAGCTTATGCACGTTTGATTAAAATAAAGGTTTTTATGAGAAAAATCACTTTAAGTCCTCAATTAACGCCCTGGCTATTTGTTTGGATATGGAGCACAGGATTCTTGGCTGCGAAATATGGATTGCCATATGCTGAGCCATTCACACTGCTTATGTATCGATTTATATTCACACTAGCAGTCTTATTTGTAATTATTAAATTAAAAGACAGTAGTTGGCCGCACTCAAGAAAAGCATTTTTACACTTAATGGTTTCAGGTTTATTGATTCATGGAGTTTATCTTGGCGGTGTATTCCAAGCAATTAAATGGGGAATGCCAGCAGGATTAAGTGCCATGGTTATTGGTCTTCAACCTCTAAGCATGGCTATTATTGCTGGGATAATTCTTAAAGAACGCGTTTCTATAAAGCAGTGGATAGGCTTAATAATTGCCCTTTTGGGTTTGTACTTGGTGTTATTTGAACGATTTGACTTTACAGATGAATTTGCATTTAGTGGATTTTCTTTTTGGGCTGTTATAGCAGTCATCGCATCATTATTTGGAATTTCCATTGGTGCGGTATATCAGAAGCGCTTCTGTAGCGATATGGATTTAATTAGTGGAACTTGGATTCAGTACTTTAGTGCTTTATTGTTTAGTATTTTAATGATTGCTTGTTTTGAAACTGGTGAGGTAAATTGGACAAAACCATTTATTTTTACTTTAGCTTGGCAGGTTCTAGGGCTTTCAGTTGGCGCTATTCTTTTACTCATGTCAATGATTAAGCAGGGCGCGTCCGCTAAGGTAGGTAGTTACTTCTACCTGGTTGCCCCATTAGTTGCGATTCAGGCTTGGTATTTATTTGGTGAAATAATCGGCTTAATATCAATAGTTGGAGTTGTTTTAATTTCCTTTGGCGTTGCAATAACCTCATCAAAAAATAAAGACTCTGAATTAGTGCACTAAGAATTTTATTTAAAGCTCACCAGCATCCTCTAAAACTTTTCTTGCAATTTTAAAACACTCAACACCTTGAGGAACTCCACAATAGATTGCAATAACATGGAGTATTGATTTAATCTCATCTTTACTTACTCCATTTGTTAAAGCTCCTTTGAGGTGGATTTCCCATTCATCCATTTTTCCAAGGGCGGCAATCATTGTTAGATTCATCATAGATCTAGTTTTTTCATTAATGGTGTCATCACCCCATCCAAAGCCCCAGCACCACTCAGTCATTTGTTTTTGAAAGTCTTCATTAAAATCATCTGCTGCCTCTAAGTTTTTTTCTACATAGTCACTACCTAGGGTTGCTTTTCTCTTTGATAAGCCTAATTCGAATAATTCTTTGTCCATTGTTTACTCCATTAATTTTTAAAGATTAAGATTATTTATCTCATTATAAAAGGGTTACTCATTGGTTTGGAGGACGTATTAATCCATGTTGTTTTGGTGCGAGTGTATTCATGAATAGCATCTATTCCAGCCTCTCTACTCCCACCACTTTGTTTCACGCCACCAAAAGGAGCAATAGGTGATATTGCTCGATAAGTATTAATCCAAACAATCCCAGACTGTATTTTTTCACTAACGCGATGGGCTCTTGCTAAATTTTCTGTAAAGACTCCTGCGCCAAGACCATAAGCAGAGTCATTTGCCATCTCTATCGCCTCTTCTTCAGTATCAAATGCGATGACGCTTATTACGGGGGCAAATAGTTCTGTTTTAACACAATCAAATTCCTGATTAGGGCAGTCAAGTAGAGTGGGCTCAAAGTACCAGCCTTCTTTTTTATGGCTTGGTTGGTCGCCTCCAAAAATAAGGCTGGCTCCTTGCTTAATAGACTGCTTAACCACGTTTAGCGCCCTTTCAACCTGATGTTTTGTTGCAAGTGGTCCAACCTGTGTATCACTATCTAATGGATCGCCAACTATAATATTTTTTGCACGCTCTTTAATCTTGTCAACTACTTGAGAGTGTATTGATCTTTCAATAAAAACACGTGAGCCGGCAACACAGCTTTGCCCAGAAGCTCCAAAGTTTCCTGCAATAATGCCATTTACTGCCCCATCAATATTGCAATCTTCGAAAATTAGCATGGGTGATTTGCCACCAAGCTCAAGACTTACATGAGCAAAATTTTCAGCACTATTCCTAACAATATGTCTAGCAACTTCAGTGCCACCAGTAAAAGCAATTCTTGCAACTTTTGGGTGCGTAGTTAATACTCGCCCACATGGCTCTGCAAAGCCAGTTATGATATTTATAACTCCAGGAGGAAAGCCACTTTTTTCAACCAACTCAGCAAATTTAAATAATGCTGCTGGGGCTTGCTCAGAGGCTTTTACTACTAGTGTATTTCCAGCAGCTAAAGCAGGAGCTATTTTGGTTGCTGAAAGGAAAAGTTGAGCATTCCAAGGAACAATGGCAACAACAACCCCAATAGGTTCACGGGTTGTAAAAACACGCATATCAGGCTTATCAATAGGAAGAACCTCTCCTTGTATTTTGTCTGCTAGGCCCGCATAGTAATAGTAATAGTCAGAAACATAGTTGGATTGAGCACGAGTTTCAACCGCTAATTTTCCACTATCCCTAGTCTCGAGATCACCTAATTCGCTAGCATACTCAGAGATTAAATCACCCAGCCTATGAATTAATTTCCCCCTTTGGGTGGCGGTAAGGCTTGACCAGGGGCTATCATAGAGTGCTTTATGAGCAGACTCTATCGCTAAGTTAGACTCATCTTCTGTTGCAGATGGAAAGGTTGCCCATGGCATGCCATTTGCAGGATTAATAGTCTCAAAGCGTTCTGATCCAGAACTAAACTTACCATTAATATAGTGTTTAAAGTGTTCCATGTTTCTTCCTCTTTATGTAAATGCAGGCATCACTTTTTCAATAAAAAGTTCTAAAGATTTCTTTTTCTTTTCAAAGCTCATGCTGCTATCAATCCAGTAACTATATTCGTCAAAACCAAGATTTTCGCAAAACTTGATACGCTCAATAACTTCATCAGGAGTTCCTATAATGCTATTTTGGAGCATTTTTTCAGGTGAGTACATTTCAATCTTAGACATTTCTTCGTCCGTAAGTTTCTCAATAAGTCCTTGCTTAATAGGCCTTTCATTTTTAAACCATGCACCAAAATAACAATAGAATCTAGATATATCTTTAGAGCCTTGAATAACTTCTTCTTCACTCTCAGCTACGAATGTGTGACGTAAAACCATTATTTTTGGCCGCTTTATGTCTTTATATTTTTCACAAGAATTATTGAATTTTTCCATCAAAGAGATAACCTCTTCATCCCCAAGCCATAATGGAGTGACTTGAACATTGCAACCCTCTTGAACGGCAAAGTCATGAGAATGTTGATCTCTAGCAGCAATCCAAATTGGCGGGTTAGGAGATTGTAGAGGTTTTGGTGAGCTAGTAGTTTTTGGAAATGACCAATGCTCACCTTCACCAGTGAAGTCACCTCTCCACAAACCTTTAATTGCTGGGACAATTTCTCTCATAGCGCTTCCAGCTGAAAATGCATCTATGCCATCTGCAAGGCGGTCATATTCAAAAGAGTAGGCGCCTCGAGCTATACCAATTTCAAGTCTACCACCTGAAATAATGTCGGTCATTGCCGCTTCTTCAGCAAGCTTGATTGGATGCCAAAAAGGTGCAATAATTGTTCCAGTTCCAAGCCTAACATTCTTTGTTTTGTTGGCTAAATCAGCTAGATTAATAAATGGGTTTGGAGCAATAGTGAAGTTCATGCCGTGATGTTCACCTGTCCATATTGTTTTAAAACCTGAATTGTCAGCTATTTGACATAGCTCGACATACTCTTCATATAAGCGTTTTTGTGATTGCTCTTCGTCTATCCTTTCCATTTGAGCAAATAAAGAAAAATTCATATTAACAGCTCCTATACATTTTGATTAGTTTTACTTATAGCCTCTATGTTGCCTTCACTTTCCTTGCCTACAAATACTCCAAAAGCATTTAAATCTCTTTCAGCAATATAGCGTTTAAGCATTATTCTACTTGCTTCATCAACTAGAAGTTCAAACGGTATCGAGTCAAATTCATAAAACTTCCCAGTAGTTATAGATGAGCCATCTTCGACTTTTGTGCGGTAATATATAAGACTAGTTTTATCATCATTATTTTCAAAAACTGAAAATAGGTAATGTTCATTTATGTGAATTTTTTGCTTATGGAGCTTTCCAAGAAGGCTTTCTTCGTCAGAAGTTGCGCCAAGTCTTGTAGCAGTCGGGAAGTAAAGTAGCCCACTCGTTTGATCCGTAAGGAGAAATATTTTTTTTCTCCATTCAATTAATACCCCAACAAGTATTTTTGTGTTTTTATTTTCCATCGCGAGGAGCATTTTTTGTTCAAGTCCAAGATTGACATAATTTCCTCGTAAATAAACCAACGGGGTTTGTGGATTGTATCCAAACTCTCTTACTTTTCCAATAAGAATAAGGTGGTCACCACCTTCTATGATATTATCCGTATCACAATCAAACCAGGCGACTGAGTTCGATATGATAGGGCTTCCTGTAGCTTTTGACTCCCAAGAAATATCTTTAAAGCGATCTGCTTCAGGGCTTGCAAAAGTAGTTGAGATATTTTGCTGACTTTCAGAGAGAACACTAACTGCAAAATTCCCACCCTTAGAAAACGATTCTATGTTGAAAGATTCCTTGTCAATGCATATCAATATTAATGGAGGGTCTAACGACACTGATGTGAAAGAGTTTGCGGTAAATCCTATCGGGCTTCCATCTTTATCTTGAGCTGTAACTACAGTTACCCCTGTTGGAAAAGAGCCAAGTGCTTGTCTTAGGCCCCGTGTTTCTTCTGTTTTCATGTAGTAGTATTTTTAGTGTTATTAAGAAAATTTTCTATTATTGGATTAACCTTTTTTGCCGATATATACGCCATCATATGCGCCTCACCTTCAATGGACTTGCTAGAGCTGTTTGGAGTTTCTTGAACCATTTGTTCAGACATTAGCGAAGTAGAATTAGGGTCTTCACTCCCGGTTAAGTATAAAACAGGTGGTTGTAAGTTTGAAAGATTATTTACAAAAACTCGATCAGATGTTGCAAACAAATAGTAAGCTTCTGCGTAAGCTTTCGGCGAGGTATTTTTAAGCCAGCTTCGAACATTGTCAATCTTTAGTAAATCATAAGGGCTAGTTTTATTTTTAAACCACCTTTCAAGTGTTTGGCTAATATTAGGTATTTGTTGAGATTGAAAGACATCTTTAGCCCTCATAATTACACTATCTTGTGCTTTTTTAGTTCTTTTAAAGACAATATTTATGGGAATGAGTGTGTCAACTTTTTTAGGATGCCTTAATGCAAATGCAACTGCAATCAGCGCTCCCATTGAGTGCCCAATTAATGAAAAGCTTGAGACCCCTATCTCATTAACAAGATTGTTGAGTTGGTTTACATAGTCTTCTAGGCTGAGTTTATCCTTTTTGAGCAAGCTTTGTCCATGACCTAAAAAGTCATAAGTTATTACGCAATAATCTTTTGAAAAATGTTCAACTTGAGGCTGCCATATTTCTCCACACATTCCAACACCATGAATAAAAATCAATGTAGCTGGAGCGTCTCCAAAAGTTTTGTACGCTGTACCATCTTTATCAAAAAAAGAGGGCGTATCTGAATAATTGCTTACTTCAAGGTCTTTCACAAGTCAGTCCATTAATAAATGTTTGTAAAATATACTTTCAGGGCACACACCTTTTTCTCTCACTGCCTGCCGACTTGAGTAATAAGAAATATAGAGTATTAAATGTTGCATGTCAAGGTACAAATATATGCAATTTTTTTAATAATATAGCTTATTATCTAAATAAAAATGACTTATTATCTAAAAAATGTTTAAAAAAAGCTATTTTTAGCTATTTTTATGTATAAAAACACCGTTTTAACTTAAAAAATATCTAAAAATAGCTTTTTTTGATGAAAATTACTGTATTTATATCAAAAAATGTCATTAAATAGTGTTTTTAACTCATCATTTATGAAACAATCTATAACTAGGTGGTATCTATCAATATTACTATTATTGCTGATGGAATGAGGTTTAGTAACGTCAAGGTAGTAGTAATGGCCTGTTTTCAGATTAAATAACTCACCTTTTGAATCATTTTCATTTTCATAAAAAGTAAATATAACGTCATCATTGGTTCTAATAGGAATGTGAAGCCTGGCAATCTTTTTATTTTTAATATCATCATCTATGTTGTCTGTATGCTTTTTAAGAGTCTTGCCTGCAACTAATTTCGTAAATCGAATTCTCTCAAAATTACAAGGTAGCTTAGAGATCATCTCACGTATTGGCTTCATAATAGGTTCATTGAATAGCGAAGTCCACTGCAACTGAGTGTCAACTTCTACCTTTGTATTTACAAAACCTGGTTTAAATATATCTGATGCGTAAGAGCCAAATCCATGAAGTGATAACGCTGTCCAAATGTTATTGTTTTTATAAGGCGCTATTTGCGTTAGTAGTTGAAAGTTCATTTCATCAAGATAATCCGCAACACCTGATAAATCACCCTTATAGGGCTCTATTAGAATTCTTAAATTATGCACTTAATTCTATTACGATTTTTAGTTGTTATTATGTATTGATATGCCTAGTGCAGTTCCAGCAAGAACTTTGTCTGAGTCGGACCCATCAAGAACCCAGCCATTTGTTAGCATTCTTGTCATGTATTGTTTGTTGTATAGGAAACTTACAATAAGTTGCCAAATACCGCCAGTTACTATCGTAAAAAGAAGATGAAGCGCCCCAACACCTAACTCACCTCTAAATAATGGAACAAACCAACCAAAGACGAGGTATGTCCAACTATAACCATAAAAACCAGTCTTCACCATTCCACTTTGAGTGTGCTTAATATTTATTTTTGTTGCCATTTAAATTAATTCCTTTGATATCTGATTTACTTACACATACCTACAAAGACGAAAATCATGTTGTTGAAGTAAGGGCTTTAGAGAAGTCATTCATTTCCATCACCAACATTATTGATGTTTATTTCACCATCATAAACTTCATAATCGAGTTTATTTGGATTGCAACATATCTCACAATCATAAATCTCACTGTCATTACCAGTAAAAGATGTACCGATTTCTAATGAAACTTCAAACTGTTCAAAACAAAAAAAACAGGTAATCACTTTATGTGTCATTTTTTAATTAGATATTCTACTAAGATAAAATTTAAAAAGTATAGTGTTTAACTAAGAATTTACTTACATAGACGAAAATCGTGTTGTTGGAATAGGGGTTGTAAAGGAGTCAGTTATTGTACGACTATCACCAGTGCTGGGCGGACTAATCGTCCATTTAAAGTAAATCCAACTTGGATAACCTCTAAAACAGTGTTTGGTGTTTTGTCTGGCATTGGAGCCATAGTAACTGCCTGATGAAGTTCTGGGTTGAATTTTTCATCAACAGGATTTATGGCCTCAACTCCAAATTTTTCAAGAGTTGACATAAAAACTTTATTTGTAAGCTCAAGTCCTTCAATTGTATTTGCTAGAGTTGCATTTTCATCCATAGCTAGCTTAAGTCCCATTGAAAGAGAGTCGTTGACCTCTAGTAGGGCTTTCACAAAGCCATCAAGCGCATATTTATGGGCATTCTCAAGATCTTTTGATGTGCGTCTCTTAAGGTTTTCCATCTCGGCTTGGGAGCGTAAAAGCTTATCCCAATTATCTTTTGCAGACTGCTGTGCTTCTAAAAGTTGAGTCGCTAAATCTTCATTTTTGTTATCATCAAGTAAATCTTCTTGAACCTCATTAGAGGTATCATCTTGAGTTTTTTGTTCTGTTTTTTTTGTCATTTTTTAACCAAACTAATGTATATTTAACATGTTATGTAGTTACTTTTTAGTATATTTCAAGGCCTATGTTTAATTCTATTGGCGTTATCTGTAAACCAAATGATTTTACCAGTCAAAAAACTGCCCTGGAGCTTGGAGTGCTCCTTAAAGATCTTGGCGTTATTTTGTTGGAGGATCAAAAAGACTTTGAGAAAAATGCTGATCTAATTATTGTTGTCGGCGGTGACGGCACCATATTGAATACCGCAAGAACTTATGTAGACTTCAATATTCCTATACTTGGAGTTAATTTAGGACGCCTTGGTTTTCTAGCTGACGTTTCAGTTGACTCGATGACGCCAGTTGTTACTGCGGTTTTAAATGGAGAGTTTATTAAAGAGAAAAGATCGCTTTTAAGCTGTCAAATTGAACAAAATGATAAAGTATTGTCAAAACATTTGGCATTTAATGAGGTGGTAATTCATAGGAATGAAACTCCAAGAATGATAGAGTTTGAACTGAATGTTGACGGTGGCTTTGTGAATAATCAAAGGGCAGATGGAATTATAGTTACCACACCTACTGGCTCTACTGCTTATGCACTTTCTAGCGGAGGCCCAATTATGCACCCGAGTACTAATGCGATTTGCCTAGTATCAATCAGTCCTCATACAATGAGTCATAGACCGTTCATTCTTGATGGTGAAAGTGAGGTATTGATTACTCTTTTAGATTGCGAGGATAGAGCAACAATTAGCTTTGATGCTCAGTCCTCAGTTCATGCATCAGAGGGTTTTGCTCTAAGGGTTAAGCAACATGAAATTTTTGTCCATCTAATTCATCCAAAAGGTTATGACTATTTTGAAATTATCAGGTCAAAGCTTCATTGGGGCCAAAAAGTCTAATAAATTAAAGATATGCTTGAGCACTTACATGTAAAAAATTTAGTTGTGGTGGAAGACCTAAGTGTTGAATTTAAGTCTGGCATGACTGTTGTGACTGGTGAGACAGGCGCAGGTAAATCAATCTTAATTCAGGCGTTAAGTTTAGTTGCTGGAGGTCGTTCTGATTCGTCACTAGTTAGAAAAGGCGCAAGTAAAGCTGAAATTGTCGCTACATTTAGTTTGAATTCTGGAACTGAGCTTCAAGCTTTTTTAGAGGGCCTGGATTTAGAAAATGAGAGCGAGTGCATCTTGCGAAGAGTTATTGCTTCGGATGGAAAGTCTCGTTCATATGTCAATGGTTCTAATGTGCCTTTATCAACGCTAAAAGATATCGGCAGTTTTTTGATTGATATGCATGGCCAAAATGAGCATCAGCTGTTACTTCGGGCGAACCATCATCGCTTGCTCCTTGATGATTATGCTGGGACTCAAAAGCAGTGTGAAGAAGTAAATAATATTGTCAACAATTATCAAGCCATCAAGAATGAGGTTGAAGACTTACAAAATAATAACTCTCTCCTTACAGCCCAAAAAGAGTTAATAACCCATCAACTGAATGAACTTATTCAGGCCGAAATGACTCAGGATGAGCTTGATAACATTGAGGATGACTATAAAGTCTCTACAAATGCAAGCCAACTTGTTGAAAAAATTTCTAAGATAATAGACTCTCTTGACAACGAATCAGGGGTTAACAATGTGTTAATTGAAAGTGAAGGTATTGTTAATCATTCGAAAGAACTTGATTCGCGATTAGACACAATACATTCATTGCTGGCAAGTGCACAGCTTCAAGTCCAAGAAGGAATTTATGACTTAACAGATTACCTCGGTAAAATTAGCAGTCAAGAAGATAATTCAGTACAACTTAGTTCTAGAATTAACGAGCTTCATGACCTAGGCCGTAAGCACAATTGTCAAATCCAAGGACTACTTGAGGCTCAATCAGCTTTGCAAGAAAATCTTAATATGTTGGGCTCATCGAGCGATAAGATAGATGAGTTATTACTAGCGCAAAGTAAATTTGAGAAAGAATATTATGCCAAGTCAAAGTTATTGAGCGCTGAAAGAGTAATTGCTAGCAAATCTCTTTCAAAAGAGGTTACAAGCTTAATGCAAAAACTTGGAATGCCAGGAAGTGAAATTACTTTTAGCATTAACTCTTCTGATGGCTCTGTTAGGCTTAATGGTATGGAGGAAATTATCATTCTTACAAAAACTAATGCTGGGCAGGATTTTAGGCCACTAGGTAAAGTAGCTTCGGGCGGAGAGTTATCAAGAATATCTTTAGCACTTTCAGTTGTCACAAGCAAAACTGAGCTCACCCCATCAGTTGTATTTGATGAAGTCGACGTAGGTATCAGTGGATCAGTTGCTGAAATTGTGGGTCAAATGTTAAAAAAATTATCAAGTCGATACCAAATTATTTGTGTAACGCACCTTGCTCAGGTTGCGGCACAGGGACAAGATCATATGAAGGTTGTAAAAACCCAAAAAAATGGCTCCACTTTTACGCAAGTTGCAAGCCTTAGTCCTAAAGAACGGACGGATGAAGTTGCAAGAATCCTAGGCGGCATTAGAATTAGTGATAAAACTCGAATAGCAGCTGAAGAAATGATTAATTCAAGCTCATAAACAACCGAATCTTTTTAAAAATAAGCTTTAATAAGTTGCTTAAATTTATTTTACTCCACAGTAAATAAATTGTCCTTGTAGGACTTGACTATTAAACATTAAATTGTATAATATTGCGTTTGTGCATAGTCAGGGTGGATATTGAAAAAGTGAAATCAATAAGCTCACTTATTCAATACTTTCTCCTAGCTTTAATTGTTGTTTTTTATACCGCTGATGGTTTTGCAGTTGCCGCCTTTTATGGCGCCTTAGTAAGTTTAAGCAATACCTGGATATTTAATTGGTATACAAAAAAACAAAAAGCATTAGTTGATGCTGATGCACAAAAAAGCTTTAGGATGGCAGTCAGCAGCAGTATCAGTAGGATGCTCTCTCTAATCCTACTAGCTTTAATTGGACTTGGTTTTTTAGAACTTGAGCCCTCAGCTCTCTGTTTGAGCTTAGTAGTGGGTCAGGTAGGATTTATATTAGATAGGTTAAGGCAAAAATAATGGCAAGTGGTGAACTAACATCTGGCGCTTATATTAAGCACCATTTACAAAATCTAACTTATGGAAAATTTCCAGATGGTCATTGGGGATTTGCTGAAAGCGCTTTAGAAGCAAAAGAAATGGGTTTCATGGCTTTCCATGTTGATACTCTTGGATTTTCTTTTATTTTAGGCGCACTATTTTTATTCTTTTTTGCTAGAGCGGCAAAACGCGCTTCTATTGACGCTCCAAGTGGATTTCAAAATTTTGTAGAAAGCATTATTGATTTTATTGATGAAAATGTACGTGGCTCTTTCAGTGGCAAAAATCCTATGGTTGCTCCACTTGCTTTGACAACATTTATTTGGATAATCTTAATGAATACGATGGACTTGGTTCCTGTTGATTGGCTGCCGTCTTTAGCTGGTGCTCTAGGTATTCATTTTCTAAAGGTGGTTCCAACGACTGATCCTAATGCAACATTTGGAATGTCTATTGGTATCTTCATATTGATCCTTTACTACAGTATTAAGGAAAAAGGCCTTGGTGGATTTGTAGGCGAACTAACGCTCCATCCTTTTGGTAAATGGATGTTGCCTTTTAACTTCTTTTTAGAAGGGGTGAACTTACTGGCAAAGCCAGTTTCTCTTGCACTACGTTTATTTGGAAACATGTATGCAGGCGAAATGATCTTCATTCTAATTGCACTGTTGCCATTCTGGATTCAGTGGAGCCTGTCTTTACCGTGGGCTATTTTTCATATCTTAATTGTATTACTTCAGGCATTTATCTTTATGACTTTAGTAATTGTATATATGGATATGGCGCACCAAAAAGAGCATTAATTTTTTTTAAACAGTTTTTATAAGTAGGAGTAAAAAATGGAACAAAGTATATTATTTTTAGCAGGATCTATTTTGATGGGTTTAGGCGCATTAGGCGCTGCTGTAGGTATCGGTATTCTTGGCGCTAGATTCATTGAAGGTGCTGCACGTCAGCCGGAACTTATTCCAATGTTAAGAACACAAATGTTTATCGTTATGGGCCTTGTAGACGCGGTACCTATGATCGCAGTTGGTATATCAATGTATATATTGTTTGCGGTTGCTGGATAAATTGTATTCTTTTAATAATTAAGGGTATTAAGCTATGAACATTAACCTTACGCTCATTGGGCAAACAATTATGTTTGCCATGTTTGTGTTGTTCTGTATGAAGTTTGTTTGGCCTCCACTCGTTGAGGCAATGGCTGCACGCAAAAAAGCTATTGAAGATGGATTAAAGGCTGCGGAACTTGGAAAAGAAGAGCATGCATTAGCGCAAAAAAATGCTGAAGATCTTATAGAGAGCACTAAAACTCAAGCTGCTGAAATTATTGCAAACGCTGATAAACAAGCTAACGTAATGATTGATAAAGCTAAAGGAACAGCTTCTGAAGAGGCTGATAAGATTAAAGCACACGCTAAGTCTGAACTTGATCAAGAAGTTGTGAAAGCACGTAACGAACTTAAAAATCAAGTTTCAACTTTGGTTATGCAGGGTGTCAACTCAGTTTTAGAGAAAGAAGTTGATTCTAAGGCACATAAAGATATGCTTTCTAAGCTGTCTCAATCACTGTAGGCCAGGATGATGGAATTATCAACAATTGCAAAGCCATACGCTCAAGCGATTTTTGAAATTGCTGAACAAAGTAATTCTGTCTCAGGATGGAGTGACTTTTTAGCTACAGCTTCTGCGATTATGGCTGATAAAAATACAAAGACTTTTATCGCGTCTCCAAGTAAAAGTAAAGATCAAAAATTTGATTTGATTTCTGCTTTAATTGCAAGGATGACTTCAAAAGAGCTTAGTAAACAAGAGTCTGCTTTTATAAATCTTATTTTGAATAATGACCGTTCTAGTGCAATTGGCAGTATAGCTTATGCCTTTGAATCGGCAGTGTCTAATGCTAATAAGAGTAAGAACTTCAAAGTTATTAGTGCATATGAGCTTAGTGAAGCTGAGCAAAAAGCAATCGTTGAAGATTTAACAAGTAAACACAAAACTACTGTATCAGTTGAAATTGAAATTGATGCGACCCTTAAAGGTGGCGTTATTATTAAAGAAGGTGATAAAGTAATCGATACATCAATTAAGGCAAAAGTAGATGCTCTTGGCGTCTCTTTGTCTGTAAATTAATTTTATAAAGAGAGGTTAGTTATGCAATTAAACGCTTCTGAAATCAGTGATTTAATTAAAAAAGAAATAGAGGGCTTTGACTTTTCAGCTGAAGCGCGTACAGAAGGCACTGTAATTAGTGTAAGTGATGGAATCGTTCGTATTCATGGCTTAGCAGATGCTCAGTTTGGTGAGATGCTAGAATTTCCAGGAAATACTTTTGGATTGGCGCTTAACCTAGAGCAGGATTCTGTTGGTGCGGTTGTATTAGGTGACTATCTTCATATTTCAGAAGGTGACACTGTTAAGTGTACAAATCGAATTATGGAAGTTCCAGTTGGTAATGAGCTTCTTGGTCGTGTTGTTAATCCTCTTGGAGTAGATTTAGAAGGTAAGGGAGAGATAAAAACAACTGTTACTCGCCCAATTGAAGTAGTTGCTCCTGGTGTTATTGAAAGACAATCAGTTGATCAACCAATTCAAACTGGAATTAAGGCAATTGATGCGATGGTTCCAATTGGACGTGGTCAGCGTGAGCTAATTATTGGTGATCGTCAAACTGGAAAAACTGCTGTTGCAATTGATGCCATTATTAATCAGAAAGGCACTGGTGTTAAATGTATTTATGTTGCTATTGGTCAAAAAGCATCTTCTGTAGCTACTGTTGTTCGTAAGCTAGAAGAGCATGGTGCATTAGAGCATACAATTATTGTTGCTGCGTCAGCTTCTGACTCTGCAGCTCTTCAATATATTGCTCCTTACGCTGGGTGTGCAATGGGTGAATATTTCAGAGATCGTGGTGAAGATGCTCTAATTGTTTATGATGATTTGACTAAACAAGCGTGGGCATATCGCCAAGTATCGCTTCTTTTAAAACGCCCACCAGGACGTGAAGCATATCCAGGTGACGTATTTTATCTCCACTCTCGTCTATTAGAAAGAGCATCAAGAGTTAATGCTGAATATGTTGAAAAAGTAACAAATGGTGAAGTAAAAGGTAAGACAGGTTCATTAACCGCTCTTCCTATTATTGAAACTCAGGCTGGAGACGTATCAGCATTTGTTCCAACAAATGTAATCTCAATTACAGATGGTCAAATTTTCTTAGAGACAGATCTATTTAACTCTGGTATCCGACCGGCTATTAATGCAGGTCTTTCAGTTTCTAGAGTTGGTGGTGCTGCGCAAACTAAAATTGTTAAGAAGCTTGGTGGTAGTATTCGTCTTGATTTAGCACAGTATCGTGAATTAGCAGCTTTTGCTCAGTTTGCATCAGATCTAGATGTCGAAACTAAAGCGCAAATTGATCGAGGAATACGCGTAACCGAACTAATGAAGCAAGCACAATATTCGCCTCTTAATGTTGCTGAAACTGCGACATCACTTTTTGCTGCTAACTCTGGCGCACTTGATGATGTTGAAGCAAATAAAGTAGTTGCATTTGAAGGTGCGCTTCTAGCTTATATGAATGCTAATCAAGCTGAGTTGATGGCTTCAATAAATGAATCTGGCGATTACAATGATGATATATCAGCAAAACTTCAAGCTGCTATTGATGACTTTAAAGCTAATAATACCTGGTAGAAAGATATGGCAGTAGGCAAGGAAATTAGAACACAAATCGCGAGTATCAAAAATACTCAGAAGATTACGTCGGCCATGGAAATGGTTGCTGCTTCTAAGATGAAAAAAGCGCAAGACAGAATGCTTGCTTCACGTCCGTATGCTGAAAAAATTCTAAATGTTATTGGTCATCTGACTCATGCTAACTCTGAGTTTAAGCATCCATATATGACTCCTGCATCAGATAATGCGCGTGTAGGAATTATAGTTATCTCAAGTGATAGAGGTCTTTGTGGTGGTTTAAATACTAATTTATTTAGAAGCCTTTTAAAGGATATTGCGGCATGGCAATCAGATAAAGTTGAAGTTGAGCTTTGTACGATTGGTAAAAAAGCTACTTCATTTTTTAAAAATACAGGGCTTAAAATTAACTCTGTACTGACTGATATTGGAGATAAGCCTCAGTTTGATGATCTTTTAGGAACTATTAAAGTAATGCTGGATCGTTATGATGCAGGTGAGATTGATCAAATCAGGATTGCTTATAACAAGTTCGCAGGTACGATGACTCAAATTCCAACTGTTAAGCAAATTGTTCCAATGGAGGTTACTGATGAAGAAAGTAAGGATCACCACTGGGATTATATATATGAGCCAGATGCAGAGAGTGCACTAAGTGCTCTATTAGTAAGGTACATCGAGGCAATAGTTTATCAAGGAATCGTAGAAAACATTGCTTGCGAGCAGTCTTCTAGAATGATCGCTATGCATAGTGCTACAGAAAATGCAGGTGATATGATTGATGAGCTAGAATTAATTTATAACAAGGCAAGGCAGGCGGCTATAACTCAGGAAATTTCTGAGATTGTAGCGGGTGCTGCTGCTGTTTAAAGATTTAAAAAAAGGAAAAGCAAATGAGTATAGGCAAAATTACACAAATTATTGGTGCGGTTATTGATGTCGAGTTTCCATCTGACTCAATACCTAAAATTTATCACGCACTCCATGTGACTAAAGCGAACCTTACTTTAGAGGTTCAGCAGCAACTTGGAGATAATGTTGTTAGAACAATTGCTATGGGTGGATCTGAAGGCTTGCAACGTGGATTAGAAGTTACTAATACTGGCAAGGCAATCACAGTTCCTGTTGGCACAAAGACTCTCGGTCGAATCATGAATGTTCTTGGTGAGCCAATTGACAATGCTGGTGAAATTGGTCCAGAAGCTGAGTGGGAAATTCACCGTTCTGCTCCTGCATACGATGAATTAGCTCCTGCAACAGAATTGCTTGAAACAGGCATTAAGGTAATTGACTTAGTATGCCCATTTGCTAAAGGTGGTAAAGTTGGATTGTTTGGCGGTGCAGGTGTTGGAAAGACTGTGAACATGATGGAACTTATTCGTAACATTGCGATTGAGCACGCAGGGTATTCAGTATTTGCCGGTGTTGGTGAGCGAACTCGTGAAGGAAACGATTTCTATCATGAAATGAAGGACTCAAACGTATTAGATAAAGTATCACTAGTTTATGGTCAGATGAATGAGCCTCCAGGAAACAGACTTCGTGTTGCCTTAACTGGTCTTACTATGGCTGAATATTTTCGTGATGAAGGCCGTGACGTGCTTCTATTCATTGATAACATTTACCGTTATACACTTGCTGGAACTGAGGTATCAGCACTATTGGGACGTATGCCATCTGCAGTTGGTTACCAGCCAACACTTGCATCTGAAATGGGCGCGCTTCAAGAGAGAATTACGTCAACTAAAACTGGTTCTATCACTTCAATTCAAGCAGTATATGTTCCTGCAGATGACTTAACTGACCCATCTCCAGCGACAACATTTGCTCACTTAGATGCAACAGTAGTTCTTTCGCGTCAAGTAGCAGAGCTTGGTATTTATCCTGCTGTTGATCCGCTTGACTCAACTTCACGTCAGCTTGACCCGCTAGTTGTTGGTCAAGAGCATTATGATGTGGCTCGTGGAGTTCAAGGTGTACTTCAGCGCTACAAAGAATTGAAAGATATTATTGCAATTCTTGGAATGGACGAGTTATCTGAGGAAGATAAGCAAACTGTATCACGTGCTCGTAAGATTCAAAAATTCTTATCGCAACCTTTCTTCGTTGCAGAAGTATTTACAGGAGCGCCGGGTAAGTATGTATCTCTAAAGGATACTATTTCAGGGTTTAAAGCTATTCTTGATGGTGAGCATGATGCTATACCAGAGCAAGCTTTTTATATGACTGGATCTATTGAAGAAGTTAAGAAAAAGGCATTGGAGAAATCATAAATGGCAGTAATACATGTAGATGTAGTTAGCGCAACTGAGGAGATATACTCTGGTGAAGCAAAATGTGTTTTTGCTCCAGCTACAATGGGCGAGATTGGTGTATACCCTATGCATGTTCCTTTAATAAGCACACTTAAGCCTGGTGAAGTCAGAGTTGAAACTGAAAATGGTGTTGAATCTATTTTTGTATCTGGTGGCATTATTGAAGTGCAGCCTGATACAGTTACAATATTTTCTGATACAGCTATTCGTGCAAATGATTTAGATGAATCAAAAGCCCTTGAAGCAAAAAAGCGTGCTGAAGAAGCTATGTCTAGCTCTCAAACAGAACAAGATATATCAACTACTCAAGCAGCACTAGCTGAATCTATGATGCAGCTTCAAATGATCTCTAAGATGAGGGGAAAGAAGCGTTAGTTAGCTTTAAAGAGTACAGACTGAAAATTAACAATCTTATTGTTTGATACACGAATGCCTTCTTTTTGAAGGCGTTTTATTTTGACGCTGATATCATCAGCAAAGCCGCCTAATTCACCGTTTGATTTAACAACTCGATGACAGGGCACATTTGGTGCAAATGGGTTTTTATTCATTGCACTCCCAACTGCTCGATGCGCATTAGGCCTTCCAATCATTTCAGCAAGGCCTCCATATGAAATTACATTACCAGCAGGAATTTTTTTTAAAGCCTCGTAACATTGAGATTGAAAAGAGGTCATTTTAGAAAAGATTGTATTAAATCATCGTGTTTATCTTGTGATTTTAATAAGAAGTTACATACCTCACGAACTGCTCCATTGCCACCACTCTTCTCAGTAACTAAAAGTGCGTGATTTTTTACAGATTCTTGAGCATTTGCCACTGCAACTGGAAGAGCAACTCTGGTCATCACGGGGAGGTCAATGACGTCATCACCAACATAAGCCGATTCACTAGGATCGATTGAAAGTTTCTTTGTTAGCTCTGCTAAAGCAATACTTTTATCAAGTATGCCATGATAATAGTGTTTGACTCCTAGTCCTTCAAGTCTATGAGCAACAGATTTTGTGCTTCTTGCTGTGATTACAGCAACTTCAATTCCAGACAATTGCAGTAATTTAATGCCCAGACCGTCTTGAGAATCAAATTTTTTCTGTTCAACACCGTTGTCGTCAAAATATATTCCACCATCTGTGAGAACCCCATCCACATCTAAAATTAAGAGTTTAATTTTTTTTGCTATCTCACTTACTTTTTCATTTGGGTGCATGGGTTTTATTTAACCATTAATTTTTTTATTGATGTACACTTGTTGAGCAATTGAAAGTACGTTATTGGTTACCCAGTACAATACTAAGCCTGAAGGGAACCAGAGGAAGAAAACTGTAAATACAACTGGCAGCATCATCATTATTTTTGCTTGTATTGGGTCAGCTGGCGGTGGGTTAAGTCTCTGCTGAAACCACATAGATGCACCCATAATTAATGGTAGGATGAAATAAGGGTCTTTCATCGCAAGGTCAGGTAAGTACAAGAATGGTGTCATCCTTAATTCAACCATTTCTATAAGAACCCAATACACAGAAATAAAAACTGGAATTTGAACTAAGATAGGAAGACAACCTGCAGCAGGATTTATTTTTTCAGATCTATAAAGCTCCATCGTTTTCTTACCGATTTTGTGCTTATCACCCTCATAGGTCTCTTTAATTTTCTGAAGTCTTGGGGCTAATTTTTTCATTCCAGCCATTGAGCGGAACGACTTTTCAGAGAGCTTATAAAAAGCCAGCTTAATTGATAGAGTTAACAGAACAATTGATATTGCCCAGTCACCAACAAAACTATAAATCCAATGAAGAAATATTGATAAAGGCTTGGCAACAATAAAAAGGAAGCCATAGTCTACA
>CAJQTG010000020.1 GCA_905618925.1 uncultured Candidatus Thioglobus sp.
GGTTTGATTGATATTGATAAACTTAGTCTTGACGATCCCAAAGTATTTAAGTTGCTTCAAGACTGTGATACTACTGGAGTCTTTCAGCTTGAATCAGATGGTATGCGTGGCTATTTAAAAAAACTTAAACCTGACTCTTTTGAAGATATTGTTGCTATGCTGGCACTGTATAGACCAGGTCCACTAGATGCTGGAATGGTAGATGATTACATACAAGTAAAACATGGCGCAAAAGTAAGATATCCACATGAGATGTTAGAGGAAATTTTAAAGCCAACAAATGGGGTATTTTTATATCAAGAGCAAGTAATGAAGTCTGCTCAAGTTATGGCTGGTTACTCTTTAGGTGGGGCAGATATTTTACGACGCGCGATGGGTAAGAAAAAAGTTGAAGAAATGGCGGAGCAGCGTGAAGTATTTGTAAAAGGAGCGGCTGAAAAAAATATAGAAGAGGGTAAGGCAAATGAAATTTTTGACCTTATTGATAAGTTTTCAGGTTACGGGTTTAACAAATCTCACTCAGTTGCTTACGCCTATATTTCATATCAAACAGCTTGGCTTAAGGCACATTTTCCAGCTCCATTTATGGCAGCAGTTCTATCGGGAGGTATGGATGATACCGACCGAGTTGCGTTTACAGTTGGAGAATCTAAGAAAAACGGCGTGATAGTTATGGCGCCTGACATTAACCAATCTGAATATGAGTTTAGTATTACTGATAATAAAACAATAGTATATGGACTAGGTGCTATTAAAGGTGTTGGTGAGGCCCTTGTCAAAGAGATAGTTTTAGAGAGAAAAAAAAATGGAGATTATTTTGATATTTTTGATTTGTGTTTTCGAATAGAAAAAAAATTCTTAAATCGTAGAGCTATTGAAGCTCTAATATACAGCGGAGCGTTTGATTTATTTGATATTAAAAGGGCAACATTAATTGCGACGTATCCAAGAGCAGTGAGGCAAGCAGAGCAGAGACAAAGTGATTTATCAAAAGGCCAAAACAGTCTTTTTGCAGAAGTTGATAGCCATATTGAATATGAAAAAAATTATATAAAAGGGAAGTTTCTATCTTTTAAAAATGTAATGAAGTTTGAAAAAAATGTAATGGGATACTACCTAGAACGACACCCAACAGATTGGTATAAATCAGATTTAAAATCGATAGTTTGTACGTTACCAAAAGATCTAGTATTTAGAAATAATCGTGAAGTGAGGGTTCTTTCACTAATTTCTGACATTGTGTATAGAAATACAAGGCGAGGCCAAATGGCAAGCCTGACTATTGAAGATGGAGAGAAAAGAATTAATGCTGCAGTCTTTTCACAACAACTTGCAGAAAATAGTGAACATATATTATTAGATGAAGTGGTTGTAGTTTCTGGAAAGGTAAATAAAGATTTTAGAGAGCAATGGCAGATTGTTGTGGATCGGATAGATCCAGTGGATAGGGTTCAAATAAAATATGCTAAATATCTCAACATAAAACTAACCGAAGAAAATAAGAATGAGTATTCTATACTGTGTGATTTATTGAAGAAACATCAAGGTAAGTGTCCAGTAATTATTGAATATCAGTCGACTAATTCATCTGGAAAGATCCCTCTTCCTAAAGAATTTGATGTTTCATTAAATCGAGAGTTTTTAGATTTAATTGAGAAAAAATTTGGCCATGGAAAATATAAAATTCAATATTAAATAAAACGCAAATTTTTTTTTAATTAGGGCCTTAGAGAGCCTTATTAAAGCCTTAAATTATAATAAGTTAAGATAAAATTATTAGTAGTTTTATAGGCACTATTTAATTTAATTTAGTCCAAAAATACATATTCTACTCGGCGCTTCAATAGAGATTAAAATTTTACAATTTAGCCTCTGAAGCCCAGCCTATAAGGGCAAAACTTAAAAAGTTATCCGCGAATTGATAATGTAGTAGATTGCCTTCTAAAGTAGAAATAAATTCATAAATTTAAAAAAATATAAGTCATTGATTTATAACAAAAAAATTGATATGATTATTTATTAACCAAAACCATAGAAATTGTTAGTCTAAAGCTTAATT
>CAJQTG010000021.1 GCA_905618925.1 uncultured Candidatus Thioglobus sp.
TTAAGAGTTAATGGAATTAAATTTTGGTTAAATGGAGGGTCTAAAAAAACTAAATCGAAAGGATTGTTATTTTGTTTATCAAGAAAGATAATTGAATCATTATTATTCAGTTGGTATTGAAAGTTATCAAGGAGCTTAAAATTAGATTCAAGATTTTTAAAAACTTTTCTATTTTTTTCAATTAAGCAGACTTTTTTGGCACCTCTAGATATTGCCTCAAGGCTAAGAGAGCCACTTCCAGCAAAAGGATCAATAATTGTCTTATCAGCAATATCAAATTGTAGCCAATTAAAAAGGGTTTCCCTTGTTTTAGCGAGAGTAGGGCGAAGCCCTTCAGCATCAGGAAAGTTAAATTTCCTTCCTTTAAGATTTCCTGCAGTTATTTTAAAAGTATTATCTTTGATAAGGTTAAAGTAATTAAATGGTAAGTTAAGATTCTAGAGGTGATTTTAGTTTCACTATTTTGGATCTCCATCCACTGTTAATAGAGACACCTTTATCACCTCTAATGAATTTAACAAGATTTTTTGAAGAGCAGATAAGTTCAGGAGCAATATCATATTCAATTGACATTTTTTTAATATACTCCTGAGCTTGATTTTTTTTTAGCTTCTCATCAGCAGATAATGGTTGTTGAGTTGCTAGAGGGGCTTGAAGTTTTTTTTCAGTTTGGTTAGTATTTAGAAATTTTTCAAAAAGCACTTGAGAGCTTGAAGAAAGTTTGTTTTTCCCTGTAGCGTAATCTATTAAGCGCTCATCAGACATTATCCATTTACGAGGCTTATTTTCTTTCCTTGCAGTATCTTCTCGCCATATTACTAAGTGTATTGCCTGTTTTTGAGACTTAGAGTCTATTTTTGAAATCCCACTAGTTTTTTTAATAATTTGCTTAAAATTAGGCTCATAAAGACTTTGTTCTAACAAGAAACTAACCTCCTCACTTAGCCACTGAAGTTTTCCACTTTTAATTAACTCAGCTTTAAGTATTTCATAATGAGGAAGTAGGTATTTCACATCATCAAGTGCATACTGTAATACGTCCTCTGGAAGAGGCCTGGTTTTCCAGTCAAATCGTGTATGCTTTTTTTCTAGATAAACATTTTGTAACGTTTCTGTTAATGCTTGATATGACACTTGAAGAGGGTAATTTAACAGTGAGGCCGCAATTTGAGTATCAAAAATTGTATAAGGTATCCTTTGAGATAGGTAATAAAGTGCTTCAATATCTTGTCTAGCAGAATGAATAACCCAAATAGTTTTTCTGTCGTAAAGTTTTTCAAAAAGAGGCTCTAAATTTTTTATTGCAAGAACATCGATGCATTCTAAATAATTACCAGTTGCAATTTGAATTAAGCAAAGTTCAGGGAAATATGAGTCAATTCTTCTAAACTCAGTATCAATTGCAAGAAGAGAGTCGTTTTGAATACTTTGCAGATATTTATTAAGTTGTGACTCGCTTGTAATCAAAGGAATAGTCTCAAATAGATTGTTGTATTTTATCAACAACTCGTGCTAGTAATAATTCATTTATGAGATAATCCCAACACTTTAATATTTTATCAACAAAATTTATGTTGCTGAATCAAGCTTTTTCTATAAAAGAAGCTCCTCGCGCCTTGTTTTGGATAGGCATCTTTTTGATTTCATTTTTTGGAATGTTTTATCTTGGTCTAAATCCTGAGCTAATTGAAAAGTGGTACCTAGTTTTGGTTGGCTTTAATATTCTAATGAGCTTAATTGCAATTTATTATATTGTGCTTTCCATGAGAAAGTTAAAATTAAATAATGAACAAGGGGTTATTGGGTCAAGATTTACCTGGTCTTTTATAAAAATTGTTCCAGTTTTAGTTTTACTTCCAGTGTTATCATTTTATTTATTTTCTTTTGGGTCAATTAGAGATAACCTTCAAATTGCTGAAAGTCAATTTGATGAATTTAACTTAAAGGTTGGTGGTGAGGTTGATGAACTCTATAGGAATACTAATAATGTTGCGATTAAGTATTATGAGGATAAAACACGCAATATAGGAAAGCTTGTCAATTATTTTGATGCGCCTAGGAAACCTACAGAGCAAATGCAATCAGTACTGAATCTTTTAGTTTCTGACTTTTGGGCTTGTGAGCTAAAACTATATGACTCTCAAATGAATCTTGCTGCAAAGAGTAAAAGAGATGATTCAATCTGTTTATTGGACGGCTATACGGCGTCAACTGATGAATTTACTTTAATTGCACACTATTCTTCAGATATTAATATTGAAAGTCTTGTTATGAGGATGACTCGCTTTCGTGCCGCTGCAAAAGATGCAGAGTTGACACTTAACTCCTCTATTATTAAAACTCGTTTTTTGATCGATTTTACTTCAACAATTTTATTATCAGTCTTAAGTGCTTTGCTTATTGTTTTTCGAATGATTGATCAGTTAATGAGGCCAATGCATAACTTATCAGTTGCTACAAGAGAAATTTCTTCTGGAAACTATGACGTAGAAATTGAACAGGACCCTAAAAATAAAGATATGCATGATTTAATAGGGCACTTCAACGAAATGAGCAAGAGGATTAAGCAATCTAGAGAGGGTCTTGATACGCACAATCTTTATTTAGAAACTATTCTAAAGTACTCTTTTGGCGTTATTGCTCTGAACCAAGACAAAAAGATACAAATTATTAATCCTGTTATTGGCAAAATACTTCAAATTGAAGATGAGACGAAATTTATTGGACAGTCATATGATGCTGTTGTTGAAAGTTTTGAGAACCTTAATCCACTTTTTTCCTTTATTCAAGAAGAAATTGAGCAAGATTCATTGGAGTGGAGTAAGGAAATTGAGTTAACACTTAATGATAGGAGTCGGCTTATTTATTGTCAAGGAGCAATCTTAGAGGTAGAAAATAAAACGCTTGGTTACGTAATTATAATCAATGATATTTCCAATTTAAATAGGGCTCAAAAGAAAGCCGCATGGGGGGAAGTTGCCGTTCGTATGGCTCATGAAATTAAGAATCCTCTTACCCCTATATTATTGTCCGCACAAAGACTTAGAAATTTATTTTTAGAAAAGCTAGATAAAAAAGACTCTGCAATTATAAATAAAACAACTCAAACCATTATGGACCAGGTTGCATCTATGGACTCTATGGTTAGTGCTTTTGCAAATTATGCAAATACACCTGAAATTCAAAAGACTTCATCGTCACTAAATTCTCTAATCAACAAGTCAGCCGCCCTATATGATAATCATAATGGCATTAGGGTTGATTTAGATTTGAGTGGAGATCTACCTAAATTGCAACTTGATCAAGACGCTATTTCTAGAGTATTAATTAATTTAATTAAAAATGCAATTGAAGCTAAGAAAGAAAAAGATAAGTTGAAGATTGAAATTAAATCAAGAATTAGCAAAAAAGAAGGCCTAGTTCGATTAACAATTATTGATGATGGCAGAGGGTTTCCTGCAGATATCATTGATAAAGTTTTTGAGCCTTATATTACAACAAAGGAAAAAAGTGGTGGGCTTGGGCTTGCAATAGTACAAAATATTATTGAGCAGCATGATGGTCAGATATTTGCAAGCAATGTGAAACCTCATGGCGCTAGAATAACAATTGAATTCAGTATAATTGATGCTCTAAGGGAGATGAAATGAAACAAGACTCTACATTTGGCAAAATACTAATCATCGATGATGAAAAAGACAATACTGAAATTATTAAAGATATTCTTGAAGATGTAAGTTATACAACCATGCTAGCTAGGAGTGCTATTGAAGCAAAAGCAATAGTTGCTGCCAACACTTTTGATTTAATATTAATGGATGTTTGGATGCCTGGCCAAGACGGCATATCCCTTTTATCAGAATGGTATTCTGAGGGCTTATTAACCCCTGTGGTAATGATGTCAGGTCATGCAGAGCCAAGTGATATAGTTAGAGCTATGAAGCTTGGTGCTGTAGATTTTTTAAAAAAGCCCCTGCATGATTTTTTACCAATATTGAGAAATATTATGACTCGTCAAGAGCCAGAAAAATCAACTCAGCAAGTTAGCGGTATTGACTTCTCTCTTAAGCTTAAAGAGGCCCGAAATATTTTTGAAAGTCAATACTTGCTGCATCATCTTTCAGATAATGATAATAATATTGCGGTTGTTGCAGAGATTGCGGGCCTAGAAAGAACAACCTTATATAGAAAACTTAAAGATTTAGGGATTGACAAGAAATGAAAATATTAATTCTAGGTGCTGGCCAAGTTGGGTCAACTCTTGCAAAGTACCTTTGTTCAGATGATGATAACGATATTACTATTGTTGATCAAAAAGAAGAAATGCTGACCCCGTTACAGAGGCATTTAGATATAAAAACTGTTATTGGCTATGGAGCATACCCTAGTGTTTTAGAAAAAGCTGGTATTAAATCCATGGATGTGGTTATTGCTGTAATGCGCTCTGATGAGCGAAACATGGTTGCTTGCAGGATGGCGCATACCTTATATAACGTAAAGAAAAAGATTGCTCGAATAAGGACCACTGAATATTTACTCAGACCTGAAATATTCTCTAATGACGCTTTACCAATAGACTTTTTAATTACACCTGAGAATTTAATTACCGAATATATTCAGGGCATTGTTGAACAACCTGGCGCTTCTCAAGTGTTTGACTTTGAAAATGGACTGGTGCAACTTGTTGAAACGCGCGCTTTCATTGGCACGCCGATTGTTAATAGGCCTGTTAAAGAGCTGCATGAACATATGCCTGATGTCAAAATACGCATAGTAAGCCTTTATCGAAATGAAAAAGCTATCCCTGCCAAAAGTGATACCATTATAAGAGAGGGAGACCAAGTCTACTTCCTAGCTAAAAAAGATCATATTTCTAGAGCTTTAAAAGAATTTAGACGTGCTGAAAATACTTATCAAAAAATCTTCATTGCTGGAGGAGGAAGTATTGGTATTAATGTTGCAAAGCTTCTTGAAGACACTCACAATATAAGGATTATTGAGCTAAGTGAAGATAGAGCTAAGTATTTAAGTGAGAAGCTTAATAATACTTTAGTGCTTCAAGGTAACGCTTCTGATGAAGACCTGCTAAAGGAAGAAGGGATTGAAAATACAGATCTATTTTTAGCTTTAACGGACTCAGATGAAGTAAATGTTATTGTATCAATTTTAGCTAAGCGCTTAGGTGCTCATAAAACTATTGCACTAGTCAAGCGGGACGTTTATGCAGCTCTCGCTGAGCAAAGTGGAGATGTAGATATTATTGTTTCTCCTGACCAAATCACGGTAAGTGGAATCTTATCTCATTTAAGAAAGGGTGACTGTATGAAGGTTCATTCCTTGCAGCACGGAAAAGCTGAGGCGATAGAGATAGTGGTTCATGGCAATGAAAAAACATCTGAGGTAGTTGGAGTTCAAATTAAAGATTTGCCTTTACCTGAAGATGTAGTTGTTGGAGCTATTGTAAGAAATGATGAATTATTAATGGGCTCAAAAAAACTAATTATAGAAGAGGGAGACCATGTTTTAATGGTATTAATGGATGTTGGAAAAATTCATGAAGTTGAGGCTTTATTTTTAGAGAATGATTAGTAGTTACTTCAAATTAAATACTAAAAAGGAATGGGCTAAATGCAGTTAAGTATTGTTGCAAAAACTTTAGGCCTTCTTTTAATGGTCTTCAGTTTTGCTCAGGTACCCCCAATATTAGTAGACTTGATATACTCAGAAGGTGAGTATCTAACTTTTGTATTTTCATTTATCCTGACAGTGTTGGGAGGCCTTCTATTATGGTGGCCATTTAGAGCAATAAAGAAAAGTTTTCGACTTAGAGAAGGCGTTTTAATAGTAGTTAGTTTTTGGATTGTTTTATCTCTTTTTGGAACACTGCCTTTTCTAATTACTGAATCAATTAGTACTCTTTCATTTTCTAATGCATTTTTTGAGTCAATGTCTGGCTTAACAACAACTGGTGCGACTGTTTTAAGCCAGCTTGATGATTTACCCAAAAGTATTCTTTTTTATAGGCAGCAACTTCAGTGGCTTGGAGGCATGGGAATTATTGTTCTTGCTGTTGCAGTACTACCTCTATTGGGTGTTGGTGGAATGGAGCTTTATCATGCAGAGTCTAGTGGTATTGCAAAAGATAGGCTTACGCCAAAGTTGCGAAATACTGCGATAGCTCTTTGGAAAATTTACCTTTCTTTGACTGTTTTATGTGCACTTGGTTATTTCTTTTCAGGCATGTCTATTTTTGATGCGATTAGTCACAGTTTTTCTACGGTTGCAATTGGAGGTTTTTCAACGCATGACAGCTCTATTGGTTATTTCAACTCGATACCAATAGAAATGATTGCTATGTTTTTTATGTTTTTAGCGGGCATTAACTTTTCATTACACTTTGTTGCATGGAATAACCGCTCACTTGTTGACTACATTAAAGATTCTGAATTTAAAACTTATGCAATGGTCTTGTTTTCCGCATCTGCTATTGTAGTAATTGCCCTTTCTTTAAATGGAGAATACGGCTCAGCTACAGAAACAATAAGGCACAGCCTCTTTCAAACTATTTCAATAGCTACCACAACTGGTTTTACCTCACAAAATCATAGTAACTGGCCTGCAGCAATACCTGTTTTTCTAATAATGGTTAGTTTTATTGGCGCATGTGTTGGATCTACTGGAGGCGGAATTAAAGTAGTTCGGGTACTTGTCATGTTTAGATTAGGAATGAAAGAAATACATAGGTTTATACGCCCTAATGCTCAGGTTAGTATTAAGTTAAATAAGGCTAGTATCAATGAAAAGGCCCTAGTTTCAGTCCTTGGCTTCTTTTCGCTATATGCGATTTCTTTTATTTTTATTATGATGTTGTTAATGTTTACAGGATTAGATCAAGTAACTGCATATTCTGCAACAGCAGCAACTATGAATAATCTTGGACCAGGCCTTGGAGAAGTTGCGCAAAACTATGGATCGCTGGGCGAAACAGCTAAGTGGATTTTGAGTTTTTCAATGTTGATTGGCAGGCTTGAGGTTTTGACTATTATTGCCATTTTTCATAGGGCTTTTTGGAGGCATTAATAAGTTTATCAGCCCCACCAGGAGGGCAGGGCTGATAGAGTATCTTTTTACAATAACGGCGCAATAACTAAACTTACAATCGCCATTACATTGATAAGAATGTTCATCGCTGGACCAGAGGTATCCTTGAATGGGTCACCAACAGTATCACCGACAACAGTAGCTGCATGAACGTCAGTACCTTTACCGCCTAAGTTTCCTTTTTCAACATACTTCTTAGCATTATCCCAAGCGCCACCTGCATTAGCCATCATTAGAGCCATCAGAACACAACCAAGAAGAGCGCCACCAAGCATTCCACCAAGCGCTTCAGGACCAATAAGGAATCCTACGACAACCGGTGCTGCTACAGCAATAACTCCCGGAAGAATCATTTTTTTAAGTGCTGCAGTTGTAGCAATATCAACGCATTTAGCTGTATCTGGCTCTGCTTTACCTTCTAGAAGTCCTTTTATCTCTTTAAACTGCCTTCTTACTTCTTCAATCATTTCAAAAGCAGCATCACCAACAGCAGTCATAGTAAGAGAGGCAATTAAGAATGGAATCGTGCCACCAATAAATAAGCCAATTAAAACGTCTGCACTATTTAACTCAAGTATAAAGTTCATTCCCATTGCTGCGTAGTTAGCACTAACCGTCTCAGTATAAGCAGTAATAATCGCAAGAGCAGCAAGAGCGGCAGCGCCGATCGCAAATCCTTTGCCAATAGCTGCAGTTGTATTACCAAGCTCATCAAGAGAATCTGTTATCTTACGAGTATCCTCTCCAAGTCCAGCCATTTCTGCAATACCACCTGCATTATCTGCAATTGGTCCATAAGCATCAATTGCCATAGTCATGCCGACCGTTGCAAGCATTCCTATTGCAGCAATACCAACGCCATACAAGCCAACAAAAAGATTAGAGACATAAATAATTAAGCAAATCATTAATACTGGAATTACAACGGATTGCATTCCAATTGCTAAGCCTTTAATCATTACAGTTGCAGCACCAGTTTTTCCAGACTCTGCAATATCTCTAATTGGCTTTCCAGCAGTATAGTATTCAGTAACAAGACCAATAATGATTCCGCCAAAGCTTCCCATAAGGACAGCTACCCAAATAGAATTTGAGACATCTAAAAAATCGATTAGAAAATAAGATGTAATAATAAATAATACAGCTGAACCGATAGTACCCATTCTCAAAGCAGATTCAGGTGATTTATTTGAAGATAATTTAACAAATAAAATTCCAAGAATTGAGCAAATTAAGCCAAGTGATGCAAGCGCTAGAGGAAGAGACATTAACTCAGCTCGGTTTCCACCAAGTGAAGTAAGGCCATCAATAGCAAGAGTAGAGGCAATTGCTATTGTTGCAATCATTGAGCCACAATATGATTCAAAGATATCTGAGCCCATACCAGCTATATCTCCTACATTATCACCAACATTATCAGCAATAACTGCAGGATTGCGAGGATCATCTTCTGGAATCCCTGCTTCTAATTTGCCAACTAAGTCAGCTCCAACATCAGCACTCTTAGTAAAGATTCCACCACCTACACGAGAGAATAGTGCAACAACTGAAGCGCCCATAGCAAAACCATGAAGTGCTTCTGAATGCTCTGCACCAAAGAAGTAGTAAAGTCCGCCTAATCCTAATAAACCAAGAGCCGCAACTGATAAACCCATTACTGAGCCACCAAAGAATGCAACAGTTAGGGCAGCAGAACTTCCACTATCATGAGCCGCTTGAGCTGTTCTTACATTAGCAATAGTTGCTGTGTTCATACCTATATAACCAGCAGTGGCTGAAGTAACAGCACCTACAAAGAAACATAAGGCGCTTAAAGGGCCGAGGAATATATAAAGTAATACTAATAGGGCTAAAGCAAACATGCTTAGCATTTGATATTCACGCTTCATGAAAACAATTGCACCAATATGAATTTGTTCACCAATTTTTTTAACCTTTCCGCTGCCACCATCTTGCTTACTTATCCACTGATAGATAAATACAACGATAATTAAGCCTAAGACACCTAATGCAGGTGCTATTAAATTTTGATCAAAATCCATTTCCTCTCCTTAAAATAAATGAAGCGGCAATGATATCCTAAAGTATTTAAAAATTGGGAAAAAAATACCAGTTTTGAATTGAAATGAACTAAATTAACTCTAAATTTATCTTATAAAATCAATTTTATAAATTTTTGTTGTTTTGGATTCAAAATGTTTGTAATACGATTTGCACTTCTATCTTCCTTTTTTTATGCTTTGAATGTAAGCATGCTGCCATTAATTTATACTTTTGAGATAAGCGCTTTTTTATTTTTATTTATACGTTTTGGTACAACCTTCTTTACTTCATTAATTGTTACTAAGAGTTTATTCTCATTTAGCGAAGTTAAGCGTCAAAAGCTCGGTATTTGGATTCTGATTCTTTCTATTTTATTTGGCGTTCAGTCCTGGCTTTATGTTGAGGCAGTAAAGTATATGTCAGTTGGGCTTGCTAGTGTAGTTCTGTTTACTTACCCCTTAATTACTTATTTAATAGTTTCATTACTAAAACGAAGATCGCTCGATTTAATAACAATACTAATGTTCATAGTTGCAACCCTAGGAATTGCTGCAATCTCTCAAAGTTCAGAAGGCTTTTATACAATGCTAATTGGGATAGTTTTAGCCTTACTTTCAGCATTGACCTATTCTTTAATACTAATTGTAACACCTAGAGTGAGTGGGTTAAAAAACTGGGAAATCGTGAAATACACTACTCTTATTCCAGCGCTTACCTTTCTATACTTATTTATAATTGAAACTGGTTTTTATTGGCCGCAAAGTGAAGGGCTAATTCTTTCTCTCATTTCGGGCACTTTTTTTGCTACGGGAATGATGTTTTATCATATGTCAGTTCGTAAATATGGCCCTATAAGAACGGCCAATATCGGTTATACAGAGCCTCTATTGGTGCTAGTTTTCGGTTTTATGGCATATTCAGATGCAATTACTCTGACCCAGGGATTAGGCGTAATTATGGTTGCCATTGCTTCTATTACTATTGAAAGAAGGCAGCTGATACAAGATACTGCACCAAAAATATAAACTATTATTGCTGAACACTAATATAATAATATTAATCAATTGGAATAGATAAATTTTCTTTAACTTTACTCATAACAACCATTGAATTAAAGCGTTTTATATTTGGATTTTCTAAAAAATATTTTTTATAATTATGATCAAACAATACAAACACTTAATTCATTCAACTCGTCACGTTGAGAATTTAAATATTCAAGCAGATTTAGAATATAAGCATCAACATATATTGAGTTTAGAGGCATTTGAGCGAGCAAAGAAAGAAATCACCACATGGGACAATTATGCTCCAACACCGCTCCATGTTTTTTCTGATATGGCTAAAGATGCGGGAGTTTCATCAATTGCATACAAGGATGAAAACTTACGTTTTTCTCTCAAAAGCTTTAAGGCCCTTGGCGGGGCATATGCAGTGGCAAATCTTTTAATAAAAAAATTAAAGGATATTGGTATCAACGCGAGCTCACGTGATTTAATTGCTGGAACTTACAAGCATGACACTTCAAAAATCACTGTTTGCTGCGCAACTGATGGCAACCATGGTAGGTCTGTTGCTTGGGGAGCTCTTCAGTTTGGCTGCAATTGTGAAATTTATATACATCGAAATGTTAGCATTGGCAGGGAAGAGGCAATTGCGAAATATGGAGCGCAAGTTAATCGAATTAAAGGGAACTATGATGATTCAGTTCGCTTAGCTGCTGAAGTTGCCAATAACAACGATTATACCGTTGTATCCGATACCTCATATGAAGGCTATACGGATATTCCAAAAGATGTAATGCAGGGATACACTGTAATGGTGGATGAGGCTCTCAAACAGATGGATGAAATGCCAACACATGTTTTTTTACAAGGAGGCGTTGGAGGATTCCCAGCTGCCGTAGTTTCCTTCATAGTTGAAAGTCTTGTATGTCCTCCTATTTTCGTGTTGGTAGAGCCAACAAATGCTGATTGTTTATTTCAAAGCGCAGTCAACGGAAAACCAACTGCTGTTCATGGTGAACTTGATACCATAATGGCAGGACTTGCTTGCGGCGAAGTATCTGTATTGGCATGGTCTATCCTTGAGAGTTATGTTCCTCACTTTATGTCAATAACTGATGAATCAATTCCTAAAGTGATGCAGCTTCTTGCCAATCGAGACACGCCAATTGTTGCTGGAGAGTCTGCTGTTACTGGGCTAGCCGGTTTTTTAATAGCAAGTAATGACAGTGAATTGAAAGAAAAACTATCAATTAATGAGAATTCAAAGATTTTATTTTTTGGAACAGAGGGTGACACTGATGAAACGATGTATGAAGAATTAGTGGGCAGATCTTCATCTGAAGTTTTAAGCAGTCTTTAATTTGACAGGAGATAAAGAGATGATTATTCCAACTAGAGGCTTTGAGGTTTCTGAATACGAAAACCGGCTTAATAAAATTCAAAAACTTATGTCTGAGTCTAAGATGGATGCTATTTTATTGACTACTCAGGTTGATATTGAGTATTACACAGGCTTTAAAACTCAGTTTTTTCAAAGTCCAACGAGGCCTTGGTACATTTTGATTCCAAATAATGGCAAACCTCAGGCAATTATTCCTACGATAGGCGAGTCAGGAATGAGGGAGACATGGATCGATGATATAAAGACGTGGACCTCTCCTAACCCAGAAGATGATGGAGTTAGTATTCTCTTGTCTTCAATCAAAGCCTTAATGAAGACTCATAAATGTCTTGGCGTACCCAAGACGCTCGAAAGCACTCTAAGGATGCCATTGGGTGATTATGAATATCTAGTAAGCTCTTTAAGTGGGATTGAGATTAAAGATGCTAATAAAATTCTCAGAAAGGTAAGGTTTGTAAAGTCGGCTGCTGAGATTGCAAAAATTAAACATATTTGCCAGTTAACTTCTCAAGGCTTTATAGACTTAGAAGATTTTCTTAAGGCCGGTGAAAGTGAGCGTGAAAATTGTCAGCGATTCAAGCAGCACCTTCTTTCTCTCGGAGCAGACGACACACCTTATATTGTTTCAGGCTCTGGGCAAGATGGCTATGGCTCAATTATTATGGGACCAACAGAGAAGATTATTGAAGAGGGTGACCTTTTTATTATTGATACTGGATCAGTATTTGATAGTTATTTCTGTGACTTTGATAGAAATTATGCATTTGGACACATATGTGATGAGGCTAAAAAGGCTTATAGAGTTGCCTACAATGCTACTGAAGCAGGCTTTAATGCGGCTCAGGTTGGAAACACAACCTCAGATATTTTTAATGCAATGAACGACATTCTTCAAAAAGGTGGAGCTTTAGGCAATACAGTTGGTAGGCTTGGTCATGGCTTGGGCATGCAATTAACAGAATGGCCATCAAACACTTCAACTGACAATACTATTCTTGAGCCAGGTGTTGTTTTAACTTTAGAGCCAGGAATGGCATTTCTTCCAGGTAAAGAAATGGTTCACGAAGAAAATATTGTCATTACTGAAAACGGACCTGAGTGGCTCAGTATAAGAGCTGCAGATGAATTACCAATAATTCAGTAGATTTAAATTTTTGCTTCATAAGCTTACATAAAGAGAATTACTCTTATATAATAATGAGAATCATTACTATTTGTATTTAAACAATGCTCAGTGTAAGTAATTTATCAATATCTTTTGATGAAAATCATGTTCTAGATGACTTTAATTTAGACCTGCAAAGTGGAGATATATTTGCACTTCTAGGTGATAGTGGAAGTGGAAAAAGTTCGGCTCTCCGATTTATTGCAGGACTTGAGAGCGCGAGTAATGGAAAAGTTGCTCTAAATGGCAATAGTTTAAGTTTAAATGGAAATCATTCAGTCAAACCAGAGCTAAGAGAAATTGGAATGGTTTTTCAGGATTATGCTCTATTCCCTCATATGACAGTATTTCAAAATATTAGTTTTGGAATTGATTATCTTTCTAAAAACGAAAAAATTGAAAGAGTTCAAACACTTCTAGAGTTGATTAGCCTTCAAGGAATCGAAAAAAAATACCCTCACCAACTTTCAGGTGGCGAGCAGCAAAGAGTCTCTCTAGCAAGATCTCTTGCGACATCTCCAAAACTATTACTACTTGATGAGCCTTTTTCTAGTTTAGATAAATCTCATCGTGATCAATTAGTTCAAGAAGTTAGAGTTATTTTAAAAAATGCTGGTGTCACATCAATCCTTGTAACACATGATGAAAGTGAAGCAGAAGCCTTTGCAGATAGAGTTGGAGTTATTCATAAAAAGAAGTTGCTTATCAAATGAAAATAGGTATCATATGCAAATGATAGTGATTATCATTTGCAATAAGAAATACTTTAACTTTAACTTTATTTAAGGAATAAGCAATGTTTATAAAACGATTTACCGCCAAAGCGGTTCCACTAACTGTTGTTCTTACGTCAGCAATTTTGATTTCATCAGCATCATTTGCTAGGTCAAATGTCTATGCTGATTTTCCAATTACACTTAAAGATTACTCTGGAAGTGCAACAACTTCTACATCATATAAAGGGCAGATGGCAAGACATGTCCTTGAAAGTTCACTTAAGAAATTAATTTCTAAAGGTGATGTATCTGCAATGCAAAGTTATTATTCTGGTGGAAGTGCAGATAGAGTAATTATTGCTCCAGCAACAAAAGGTGATTTTGTTATTATGCAATCTACTATTGGCGAACTTTCTAGTAAAAATCTTAGTGGAAAAACTTATAAAGGTTTAATTCCAGGATGGCCTGGTAATATGACTGGACCTGAAGTAGTCGCTTTTATGTTTGAAAAAGCTGCTGACGTTGAAGGTGGTTATGATCCATCTCATGCGTATGACTATACTCAATTAGTGTCTAAATTTTTAATGGGTGCTGTGATGTATAACCAAGCGGTTGATAACTATCTTGATGAAAAGCTTGAAGCAGATACTAAGCCAAATAATAAACCATACAAAGATGGTGCTGCTTATACTGGTAAAGAGCATGTTTGGGATGAAGCTTTTGGTTATTTTGGTGCTCCATCGCACACGTTAACTCTATCAGCTCAAGATGTTTATAATATCGCTAAACAAAAAGATGTAACCGCTGCTGACTATAACTACGACGGTAAAGTCGACTTATACAAAGAAATGGCTTTTGGTCACGCATACTATGCATCTTCGTTTGATAAAGGTGGAAAGACAACTTACCTTCATGACATTGTCGGCGCATACATGGACGGAAGAGATATGCTAGTAGCAGCTAATGCTAGTGCTCTTAGTGATTCTCAACGTGATCAACTTAAAGCTTATGCTCAAGTGATTAAGGCTAACTGGGAAAAGGTAATAGCTGAGGCAGTATTCAAGTACGCAGGCGAGACTTATGAAGACATGGTTAAAATTGAGGCAATCCTTGAATCTAATGGAGATGTTTCTAAAGCATGGCGCAACTATTCTAAGCATTGGGGTGAGCTAAAAGGTTTTGCTCTAGCTCTTCAAGTTGGTGGAAAAGACATGGGTGCTATATCTGTTAGGTTAAACCGCTTGATTGGTCACAGTCCACTTCTTTTAGGAAACACTCAAGTAACTGGAGTAGATTCAAATGGAGAGTACATCCAGAGTAATTCTGAGTCTTGGGGTGGTTACATGGCGCACATGTTGAAAGTTCAAAGCCTAATGGTTGATGAGTTTGCAGTAGTTGCAAAATCTCATGATCAAACTGCAGGTTTAGCTGAATTAGTGAAATCTCTTGGAGCAAAATCTAGCGCCGAGAATGACTGATTTTTTTGCAAATTTTCTTAATCCAGAAAAGCGTTTATTTTTAGGTTACTTAATAAGCGCTGCTTTCATAGCAGTTATATGGATTAGGATGGTTCAAAAAAAACCACTGGCAAACATTGTCAGTGGTTTTTTCAATTCCAATGTTTGGTTTTCTAAGTCGGCGATTGGTGACTATAAACTAATGGTATTCAATCAATTTTTTATAAAACTTCTAGCGCCAATTTTAGTTGGTCAACTTGCTCTAACCTTATTTGTCTTTGAAAATATGCATTTATTATTCTCAAGACCTTCAGCATCAGTGCCAGTTTGGATAGTAATGCTAGTATTTACTTCAGTTCTTTTTATTCTTGATGATTTTTCTCGATACTTATTGCATCGTCTTATGCACCGAATTCCTTTACTATGGAAATTTCATAAGGCTCATCACTCCGCAACTAACTTAACACCATTAACTGTTCTTAGAACTCATCCAATTGAGGCAGTTCTTTTTAGTTTCAGAGCTGTAATTGTTCATTCATTATGCCTTGGTGTTTGTTTCTTCTTCTTCGCAGGAAGTGTGTCACTAATTGAAATTTTTGGCTCAAGCATGTTTGTTGTTATATTCCATTCATTAGGGTCAAATTTGAGGCATTCTCATGTGAACCTTAGCTACTGGAATTGGCTAGAAAAGATTTTAGTCTCACCTGCACAGCATCAGATTCATCACTCAATTAATCCAAAACATTATGACTCTAACTTTGGTGCAATCCTAGCAATATGGGATAATCTTGGGCGGAGCTGTATAGTCTCTGAAAAAAATCAAGAAATTGAGTTTGGCCTTAAGGATCAATCTGAAAAAGCTCACAATCTTAAAAATTTAATTATTGGGTCTTAATAATCTTTAATTGTTAAAGTAATAACGTTTAACTTAATCTAATGGAGTACAAAGTGAACAAAAAAGTATCAATCCTTTCAATACTAGTAATAGCAATTTTATCTACATCTTTTTCAGCAGCAGTCTTAGCAACAACTGATGATAGTCTTACGGTTTATAGCACAAGGAAAGAACATTTAATTAAGCCACTATTTGACGCTTTTACTAGTAACACTGGCATTGAAGTTAAATACCTAACTGGTAACGGTGGTGCTTTAATTGAACGAATTAAATTAGAGGGAAAGAGAACTAAGGCGGATATGTTTATGACAGTTGATGCTGGTAATCTTTGGTATGCTGCTTCACAAAATTTGTTCCAGCCAGTAGAGAGCGAAGTACTAATTAATAATATTCCTGCTCATCTTAGAGATCCTGAAGGATTATGGACGGGATTATCAGTCCGTGCAAGAACAATTATTTATAGTACTGAGAGAGTAAATCCTTCGGAATTATCTACATATCAAGACTTAGCGGATAATAAATGGAAAGGTAGGCTTTGTTTAAGAACAAGTAAAAAAGTGTATACCAAATCACTCGTAGCATCTTTAATTCATCATGATGGGCAGGAAGCTACTACAGATGTTGTAAAGGGCTGGGTTGATAATTTAGCTGCAACTCCAAATGCAGAGGATACCCATGTTATGAGGGCTATTCTTGCTGGTCAATGTGATGTTGGTATTGTGAATACCTATTACTTTGGACGTCTTCAAGCTGAAAAACCAAATGTTACACTTAAATTATTTTGGGCAAATCAAGGCTCTACAGGAACTCATGTCAATATTTCAGGAGCTGGAGTTACAAAGTATTCTAGTAATAAAGAAGGATCAATTAAATTATTAGAATTTTTATCTTCAATCGATGCGCAAAAGATTTATGTAGAGTTAAATAAAGAGTACCCAGCAAGTCAAAAATTAAAAGCTGATAACTTAATTGCGCAATGGGGCGATTTTAATCAGGATAAAATGAATCTCTCAGTTGCTGGAAAAAATCAAGCAGATGCCGTCGCCTTAATGCAGAGAGAAGGTTATAGATAATTATGTAGGTATTACAATTTAAATAGCTCAATGAGTATTAGACAAAATAATTCAAATATCTTAATGGGCTTTCTAGCATTTTCGGTTGCCTTCCCAATAATAGTTGTATTTTCTGCCTGGCTATTGCCGGGCTCTGAGCTATGGGGCCATTTTGCAGAAAATCTTCTTCCTGAGCTAGTTAGCTCTACTTTAATATTACTTTTAGGGGTTGGTATTGGAGTTAGTGTCCTTGGAACTGTTCTCGCCTACTTAGTTGTAATGGTTGAGTTCCCAGGAAGAAAGTGGCTTGAATGGGCTCTTTTTCTTCCTTTTGCAATACCCGCATATGTCTTAGCTTTTGTATATCTTGGGGTTTTTGACTATTCAGGATATGCACAAGTATGGCTTAGAGAGCTTACCGGAATTTCAGGATTTGATATTCGTTCTGGTCATTGGGCGATTATCTTAACATTTGTATTGGTTTTCTATCCGTATGTTTATATGATGGCAAGAGCTTCATTCAAGCGACAGAAGATTCAAATGATTGAGGCAGGTAAGATGTTAGGCGCCTCTCCTTTTAGTGTTTTTTGGAAGATTTCTGTTCCTCTGGCAAGGCCAGCGATAGCTGCTGGATTGCTTGTTACGTTAATGGAGACTTTGGCAGATTTTGGGGTTGTTTCATTATTTAATTACCCAACTTTCACCACAGCAATTTATTCTGCGTGGGGTGATTTTAGGTCAATTGAGGTTGCTGCTCAACTCGCATCTTTACTAGTATTGGTTGCATTCCTTCTTATTTACTTTGAAAAGAAAGCGCGCGGCAAGGCCAAGTATTATTCTTCAGATGTTTCTAGTATAAAACCTTATCATGCAAATGGCCTAATTGGATGGTTGCTTTTTGTATTTGTGTTTGGCGTATTTATGCTTTCATTTGCAATGCCAATGCTGCAGATCATAATTTGGAGTTTTGAAAAATTTACTCAAGAGTGGAATCCAAGATACTTTGATTATTTATCTTCTACAGGTATATTGACAATTAGCGCAACAGTTTTGACAGTTTTTATTGCAACACTTCTTGCACTCCCTAGCAGAAGGAAGTCTAATAGCAAAGTTCTCCAGATATTAATTAGGTTCTCAACACTTGGCTATGCTTTGCCAGGATCAGTAATGGCAGTAGGGCTTCTTTATGGAGTTCAAAATATTTCATTAATTAGTATTTATTTTGGTGGCTCATCAATTAACCATATACTTTTTGGCTCTGTTGCGTTGTTACTTTTTGCATATGTGTCAAGATTTATGGCGATTGCTTTTAACTCAACTATTGCCTCTAGTGAGCAAATCAAGCCAATGTTTGAGCAAAGTGCAAGATTACTTGGTGCTAGTCGTTTCCGTTTAATTAAGGAGGTGTATTTGCCAATGATGACTCCTGGAATATTGGCAGGAGCTCTATTAGTTTCAGTGGACGTAATGAAAGAACTCCCCGCAACTTATTTATTAAGACCATTTGGCTGGGATACATTAGCAATTCGGGTTTACGAGTTGAGCGCTGAAGGTTTGTACGAAAGGGCCGCGATACCAGCCCTGATTATGGTATTTCTTGGAGCAGTCATCATGCTTTTATTTAATAAGCTTGATAGAGATAACAACTAAAGCCTCACCCTATAAATTTTTAAAATTGATTAGCTGATATATGAATTGGGTAAAATACTAATTATTATTTTTTCCATAATATTATTTATATGATTGGTGATTTGCTCGAAGTAAGAGGTGTTAAGTTTGCTTCAATCTCAAGTGGCATAAAGCAAAATAATGCTTTAGATTTGTCACTAATTTCATTTATTGAAGGTACGCAAACTGCTGCAGTTTTTACTCAAAACATTTTTTGTGCTGCTCCAGTTATTGTTGCAAAAAATCACTTAAATTCAAATATAAAAGCTCTTCTTATCAATAGTGGGAATGCTAATGCAGGAACGGGTCAAAAAGGCTTAGAAGCTTGTTTAGAGACGTGTGAGATTATTGCAAGAAAATTAGATATTGACTCAGATCAAATTTTGCCATTTTCAACTGGTGTAATTGGACAGTTATTGCCGCTAAAGCCATTTGAAGAAAATACAATAAGGCTAGTTGATGGTCTTTCGTCAAGTACTATGAGTGATGTATCTAAAGGTATTTTAACTACTGATTTAGTTGAAAAATCTTGCTCAATCTCCCTTGTTATAAATGGCAATAATGTCGCTCTCTCTGGGGTTGCTAAAGGCTCAGGAATGATTCGGCCAGACATGGCAACTATGTTAAGTTTTATAGTTACTGATATTGGTGCATCAAAAGAAGAGCTTCATGACTGTTTAAATATTGCAGTAAATCAGTCTTTCAATCGGATTACAGTTGATGGCGATACTTCAACAAATGATGCCTGTACTTTAAGCGCTACTAATCAATCTAGTGTTCAGCTCAGTCAATGTAAAGATCAATTTCAAAATGCACTGAATGAAATAACAAAAACATTAGCACAAAAGATTATCAAAGATGGAGAGGGCGCAACTAAATTTGTAGAAATAAAAGTTGGCGGATTGCCTTTTGTCGATGATTGTCTAGAAGTTGCGTATACAGTTGCCCACTCTCCATTAGTTAAAACTGCATTATTTGCAAGTGATGCAAACTGGGGCAGGATCTTGGCTGCGGTAGGAAGGTCAAAAGTAGATGGAATCTCTATTGAAAATATTGATATTTTCTTAAATGATTTACAAGTTATCTCTTCAGGTGAGATAAGTAAAAAATACACAGAGGCTGGTGGAAGCTCCCAAATGCAAAAATCTGATATCACAATTAGAATTGATTTGGGGGATGCGCCTACTAGTGAGAGCGTATGGACAACAGATCTTTCATATGACTATGTCAAGATTAATGCGGAATATCGCAGTTAAGGTTTATAGATATTTTTCAGCCTTTGTATTCTCAATTACAAACTGTTTAAATCTCCTTGCAATTGGAGACAACTCTGCGTCTGCATGATGAACTATATGCCACTGTCTGACAATCGGAAAGGGGTCAACATTTAGCTGCCTAATAATATTATTTTTAAGTTGAAGATTCACAGAATGCATCGAAACAAAACCAATCCCTAATCCTGCTTGAACAGCCTCAACAATGGCTTCATTCGAGTTAATTTGAATATCTGAATTAAAATTTAAACCTGTAAACTTTTCAATTGTTATGCGAGTGCCTGAACCAACTTCTCTTGTAAGTAAAGTCTCCTTGGCTAAATCTTTAATTGTGACTCTTTTTTTATTTAACAGTTCATTCTCAGGGTGAGCGATTGCAATTAAAGGGTTTTTCATAAATGCCTGAGAAATTAATGGAATATTTTTTGGAGGCTCTCCCATTATTACTAGGTCAGCATTGTTATTTTTTAGGTTGTTAAGAAGCGACTGCCTATTTGTAACATCGATGTAGAAAGTCATTTTAGGAAACTCTTTTTTAAACTTTGCGAGTAAGGCGCTAATAAATGAATTTGCAGTGGTTGCAACTGCTATTTGAAGGTGGCCAGAATCTGGGCTGAGTATTTCATCTATTTCAAGTTTTGAATTTTCAAGTGTACTGATAGTTTTTACTGCAGTTTCATAAAGCTTTTTTCCAATAAATGTAGCGCTAATTTTTTTTCCATTAATATCAAATAATTTTGCTCCAATACTTTCTTGAAGCTGTTGTATCTGCATATATACTGCAGGCTGAGTGATATGGAGCTCTTTGCTTGCGCTTGTAAATCCGCCTAATCTAATGACTGATTCATAGCTATAGAGTTGTTTTAATGTATAATTAATCATAATATAAATTGATGATTATTTAAATAAATATTATTTTACATTATTTATTTCACATACTATAATGATTTCATTTTTATATTAATATTAAACAGGGAGTGCGACTATGGCTAAGAAAGGTTACGATGCAGGTGTAAAGGAATACCGCGATACATATTGGATGCCCGAGTATGAGCCAAAAGATACTGATATTCTTGCATGCTTTAAAATTACGCCACAACCAGGCGTTCCAAGAGAAGAGGTTGCAGCAGCCGTTGCAGCTGAATCTTCAACAGGAACTTGGACTACGGTATGGACTGACCTGTTAACAGATCTTGATCACTATAAAGGACGCGCCTATCGTATTGAAGACGTGCCAGGATCAGACGATGCAATTTATGCTTTTATTGCATACCCAATTGATTTATTTGAAGAAGGCTCAATCGTTAATGTTCTTACCTCTCTTGTAGGAAATGTATTCGGCTTTAAAGCATTAAGAGCGCTTAGACTTGAAGATATTCGTTTTCCGATTGCTTACGTTATGACGTGTGGCGGTCCTCCCAATGGAATCCAGGTTGAAAGAGATAAAATGAATAAATATGGCCGTCCAATGTTAGGCTGTACTATTAAACCTAAACTTGGCTTATCAGCTAAAAATTATGGCCGTGCTTGTTACGAAGGACTGCGAGGTGGATTAGACTTTACAAAAGATGATGAAAATGTAAATTCACAGCCTTTCATGCGCTGGAGAGACCGTTTTGGTTTTGTTCAGGATGCAATTGAAAGGGCTGAAAGAGAAACAGGTGAAAGGAAAGGTCACTACTTAAATGTAACAGCTCCTACGCCTGAAGAGATGTATAAAAGAGCTGAGTATGCCAAAGAGTTAGGAACTCCAATCATTATGCATGATTTCTTTACGGCAGGCTTTACAGCAAATACAGGGCTTGCAAATTGGTGCCGTGATAACGGCTTATTGCTTCATATCCATAGAGCAATGCATGCTGTTGTAGACAGAAATCCAAATCACGGTATTCACTTCAGAGTACTTGCTAAGTGTTTACGCCTTTCTGGAGGTGATCATATGCACTCAGGAACTGTAGTAGGAAAACTTGAGGGAGATCGTGAGTCTACTTTAGGTTGGATTGATTGTATGCGTGATAGCTTTATTAAAGAAGATCGCTCAAGAGGTATTTTCTTTGATCAGGACTTTGGCTCAATGCCAGGGATGCTCCCTGTTGCTTCAGGCGGAATTCATGTATGGCATATGCCAGCACTTGTGAATATATTTGGTGACGACTCAGTTCTCCAATTTGGCGGCGGAACACTTGGTCATCCATGGGGTAATGCGGCAGGTGCTGCTGCGAATCGAGTTGCTGTTGAAGCATGTGTTGAAGCAAGGAACGCTGGAAAAGACTTAGAAAAAGAGTCTAAAGAGATTCTTACTAGTGCAGCCAAACACTCACCTGAGCTTAAGATTGCAATGGAAACATGGAAAGAGATTAAATTTGAGTTTGATACAGTTGATAAGCTAGATATAGTGCACAAGTAATGTATCGATCAACTTTTATTACAAGAAAAACTAATATAAGGAAAATATTATGAGTAAAGTTCAAGACTACCCATCACGCCTTGGCGATAATTCAAGCAGAAAATTTGAAACATTTTCATATTTACCTGCAATGAGTGATAAGCAAATTCGTCAACAAGTACAGTATATTGTTGACCAGGGTTACAACCCTGGCGTAGAGCATACTGAAGTTGAAAATGCTATGGAAAATTACTGGTATATGTGGAAACTTCCTTTATTTGGTGAGACAGATGTTGATACAATTCTTGCTGAATGTAAGGAATGCCATGATGCTAACCCAGACAACCATGTTCGACTAATTGGTTATGATAATTATGCTCAATCACAGGGCGCTTCAATGGTTATTTACAGAGGCAAAGGATTTAAATAATCAAGTAAAATTAGGTAAGCTTGATTGGATAAACCCCTGTCTAAGTGCAGGGGTTTTTTTTGAAAAGGATATAAAAAATGAATGAATTAGACCAATACAAAATTGCAAAAGAACCCTTTTACCAACCTCAAAATGATGAAATAGATATGTATACCGCTGCGTATATGAATCGTATGCCAGTAATGTTGAAAGGCCCAACTGGGTGTGGTAAGTCTAGGTTTGTAGAATATATGGCGTATAAATTAGGTAAGCCTTTAATTACAGTTGCTTGCAATGAAGATATGTCAGCTAGTGATTTAGTAGGGAGATTTCTTCTTGATAAGGAAGGTACAATTTGGAAAGATGGTCCTCTTGCAATGGCTGCTCGTTATGGCGGCATTTGCTATCTAGATGAGGTCGTAGAAGCCAGGCAAGATACAACTGTTGTGATTCATCCCCTGACAGATTATCGCCGTACTTTACCGCTCGATAAGAAAGGTGAGTTGATTGAAGCGCATCCTGACTTCCAATTGGTTATATCTTATAACCCTGGCTATCAAAATTTAATGAAAGATCTTAAGCAATCAACTAAGCAAAGATTTTGTGGTTTTAACTTTCAATACCCAGATGAAAAAACTGAGGCACATATTATTTCTAAGGAATCTGGTGTTGATCCAAAAATAGCATTGAAACTAGTCCAAATTGCTCAAAGAGCTAGAAATCTTGTTGGTCATGGGCTGGATGAGGGAATATCAACTAGATTATGTATCTATGCAGGACAATTAATTGCTAACAAGGTTAACGAAAAGTCTGCCTGTAAAATTGCAATGGTTAATCCTATTACTGATGACTTAGATATTGTCGATACTCTTAATGCTGCTATTGACACTTTTTTTGATTAAGGATTAGTAATGAGTGTGGTTCAACTTTCGGATTTTGAACAAAAGTTTCGAAATTCCTCTGACATTCTTCATGATGCGCTTGCAGGGAGCTTTGTTGAAGCCTCTAAGGTAATGTCGCCAAATGGACTTAAAGTCTATTTAGATGGTGCTGGTGCGCTTCATGCAATGGGTAAAGGTGAGGACATGGTTATCTCTTTCTTGGAAGAGACGCCTATGGTCGTTAGGGAGGTTGGTGAGTCCATAATTGGTGAGATTGTATTTTCAATTATGAAAATGTCTTCACAAACATCCTCTTCTGTTTTGGTGCTGATGATTGCAAGCCTTCCAAACGTTGCAAGGCGGATGAGTGACTTTGATTTATTAAAAGGCTACCTTAGGTTAATGGAGCGAATGATAGCTCTAGCCCCTAGAGGCATGAGGCCAATGCTAAATAATATTGATCAGTTGACTAGTAAGCTTACTCTTGGGGGCCTAAGAAGGTGGGTTCTTTATGGAGCTGAATCATTTAAACGAGATTTCAAAGCTCAAATCGCCTATTTTGAATTAAGTAGTGCAGAATCAATGCAAATACTTGAGCAAGAGAGGCGAGGAACGCTATTTATTGATAATCAAAGAAAGTTGCAGTTTTATCTTAGAGCGTTTTATAATCGTGATTTTTTTCTACGACCTACATCAGGTGACTACGAAACTAAGAAAGGTCTAAGGCCTTATATTGAATATGGAGTTATGCATATTCCAGATGCTTATGATGACTATAAGCATGCTTCTGGAAGAATTGTTCCTGGTATTGACTGTTATAGGGCAGTTTGTGCTCATGCCGCAGCTCATATTATGGAAACTAGGGTTGCTTTTAAAGGGGATGACTTAAATCCATTACAAGTTGCATGCGTTTCTCTAATAGAAGACTTAAGAGTAGAGCTAAATACTTTAAAAAAATTTCCAGGTATGAAAAAAACTTGGATTGCGCTTCATCCTGATGATGAAGACTTAAAGGATTTAAATCCTTTTATAGTAGATCTGGTTGATTTTTCAAGGGCCGCATTAGATCAAAAATACACTGCAAAGCAGTCATTTAATAGTGATTTTCTTAAGTTATTTATTAAAAAAATGATCAAAATGCCTGAGTCATCAGAAATGAGCTATGACTTAGGTATGAAGTATTACGAGCTACTTAAAACTGAAACAGATGTAAAAATAAGCGCTTCCGCTCTTGTATCAACTCCAATTATATATAGAGATGATAATAGATATATTTGGGAGTATGAAGAGCTTGATTGGCTGTCAGAGGGCAATGATTATGTCCCTGTTAGTCAAAGACAGGTGCGTAAAAATGTCAATATTATGGAGATGTATAACGAGCTTGATGTTGAAACTGCTGGTGATGATGCGCAGGAAATCTGGACTTTAGAGTCAGAATACTTTCCTGATGAGCTTGATGGTGTAAGTATTAATGAGGTTGAGGGTAAAGAGCCAGTAAGTGAGCCTTTTCATTACAATGAATGGGATTATCAGCTTCAACTCTATCGGCCAAACTGGGCAACTCTGTATGAAAGACGTTTGAGAAAAGGGGATCCAGAGTTAATTAATAAAATTTTAAAAACTCACAAACCTATTGCCAATCAACTTAAAAATGCGATTGACCGAATGCAGCCTCAAGGTCTCATAAAACTAAAGAAACAGCAAGAAGGAAGTGAGCTTGATCTTGATGCATGCGTAACAGCTTTAGCAGATATTAGATCTGGCATAACCCCATCTGACAGGATTTATGTAAAGAAAGTGCAACATATTAGAGATGTCTCTGTTAACTTATTAATGGACTTATCTGAATCTACCAATGATATGGTTATTGGAAGTGATAAAACAATTTTGGAGCTAATGAAAGAGTCAACTTCATTACTTTCATGGGCAATTGACAAGATTGGAGATAATTTAACTATTTCAGGATTTGCATCGGATTCAAGACATGATGTTCAGTACTATCGCTTTAAGCCATTTCATTATAGTTTTAATGATGAAGTAAAGGGCCGATTGGCAGGAATAAAAGGTGGCTTATCAACCAGAATGGGTACTGCAATAAGGCATGCTGGTATAGATTTATTGACCCAATCTTCAGCTAAGAAAATTCTTTTGATCTTAACGGATGGAGAGCCTGCAGATATTGATGTTGATGACCCACAGCATCTTCGTATGGATGCAAAAAAAGCGGTTGAAGAATTGCGAAGTCATGGAATTATAACTTTTTGTATTAGTTTAGATCCTCACGCTGATGAATATGTTTCAAGAATTTTTGGTAAAAATCGTTTTATGGTAATTGATAATATTCAAAAATTACCTGAGAGACTTCCTCAATTGTTTATCTCATTAACTAAATGATGGTTGCTGAAAAAGACGATAATTTAATAGATTTTGATCCAAAATATCCTTCTATTTTGCCAGATGACTGGAATGAAAAGAATTCTCCGAGTGTTTACGAAATATTAGCTACAACAAATACACTTAAAAGAATGTATGCTGAAAAAGTAAAAGAGATTGAAGAGGGCGTTACTAGTAATAAACTAGGAGAAGAAGCTTTAAGAAATATTGCTACAAATTATCAAACTATAAAGTCACTTCTTTTCCAATCACGTTAGGATGAAAAAATTATGAATCTAAGTCATTTCAATGAAGAGATAACAAGTTTAGACAAAGATTTTTTGCAGTCGATACTAGATGGCTCTGCTCTGGTGATGGTTGAAGACCAGTCATTGGGCCTGGGAAGTTCAAATGGTGCATTTGTAATTTTTTGGATTGAAGATGAGATGTTTTCTTCAGTTGAAGATTTAAGAAGTTATTTGGTAGAAGAGTCTGAAGATCTTCACGTGAATTATTACAAACATAGCCCTATTAGTAAGGAGTATTTTGAAGCTAAGTTATCCAGCCTAATGGATGAGTATGGCCAGGCTGCATTTGTATCTCAGCAAGGAGGTATGCCAGAGAAAAGCCTTATTAGTTCAAATGGCGATTTATTGGTTTTAACCGAAGAAGACTATACTTTTAAATATGGCTTATACCTAAACCTTGAAGATAATTTAAGCCCTAAAATCTCAGCCTTAAAGGCAAAAACTTGGCTTCAATCAGGCGCTGCATATAATGACTATATCGCCGTTAATGTTTTTCGATTTAGTTCAATTGAATAGTTATTAAGTATATATTTTTATTGTTTTCAACCAATTCTTTCTAATTAGCTAGAAAGAAAAAGTAGTATAAAATTAAACGAAAATTATTGGGTAGACATGACTCAGCATCAAAACTTTTTAAACTCCCTTATTCAGCGTATCCGTATGGGGCGGTCAAATAAAAAAGTATCCAGTCCTGAAAGTATTATCAAGCTTTGCAATCAGCTAGTCAGTAAAAATGGTGAGGCAACTTTATTCTCTCTTGCAAAAATAATTTTAGAAGATTTTAATACTCTTGCAGAAGAGCAAAAAAAGTTATTTTTTATACAGTTACTTGACCAGTTTGGCGTCGATCGGCCTATTCTCAAAAAAGCTCTCATTGAATTAAATATTGATGATGAAAGGCAACTTAGAAAACTTCATCAATTAATTGAGCCAAAGAGTCATGAGCTTCTAAGAAGATTAAATCAAGTCCCAAATGGAACTTCAGTGCTTTTAAAGATGAGGGAGTCATTGTTAGAGTGTATTAAAGACTCTCCCGAGCTTAAGTCACTTGATGCTGATTTTGTTCATTTATTTAAGTCTTGGTTTAATAGAGGATTTTTAAGACTTGAGCGCGTTGATTGGTCAACAAGCGCTAGAGTGTTGGAAAAAATCATGCAGTACGAAGCTGTCCATGATATTTCAGATTGGGAGGATTTACAAAATAGGGTGGCTGCAGATGACAGAAGGTTGTATGCATTTTTTCACCCTGCACTTCCAGATGAGCCTCTTATTTTTATTGAGGTTGCATTGATGGACGATACGCCAAATTCAATTATGCCAATACTTGATACAACCGTTAAACCAATTGATCCTTTAAGCGCTACAACAGCAGTTTTTTATTCTATCTCTAATTGCCAGATGGGGCTAAAGAGCGTTTCTTTTGGGAGTTTTTTGATTAAACAAGTAGTCACTGAAATTGAGAAGGAATTCAAACAAATCAAGCATTTTGTTACTCTCTCGCCTGTTCCTGGGCTGAAGAAATGGTCTAACAAAATTAACTTATTAGAAGATAAAGATTTGCCTGAAAATGTAATTAATGATATCAGCGAATGTTGTAAAAATACTAAGCCAAATCCTTTAGTATTGAATCGACTAACTTATTATTACTTAACTCAAGTTAAACGTAAAAATGGTCAAGCTATCAATCCTGTTGCTCATTTCCATCTTGGTAATGGTGCATCTCTTTATAAAATTCATGTAGATGCAAATGTTAATCAGAGTGCTCTGGATGATTCATGGGGGGTGATGGTTAATTACTTATATGATCTAGAGTCAGTTGCTAAGAACCATGAAGATTATGCAAATCAAGAGCCTGTTGCAGTGTCACCAAAACTTATAAAATCTATTCAAAATAATAAGAAAAAAATCTTAGCCTATTAATTTATTGATTCAATTTCTTTTTCAGGTTCAGTAGACATTCTTAACTTATTAGCTAAGAACCAAATTAATCCTACACCTAGTGCCCACCAAATAATTTGCCATGCCCAAATTGAGGCAGGCCGACTAAAAGAGGAACGAGGAGAGTCAGTGCCTTGTCGCAACCATTAAGTACAAAAATGAATCAATGAGGAATTTATTATGATAAACAAAGAAAAAGGTGTAATTGCAAACGAATCTTATGCTGAGACAGATGATTATATTACGAGAACTTATGTAATGCCTCTTTTGTTTGATGAAGAATCACGCAGAAAATTAATTTCAGAGCACAGAAACAGCCCTGTTGGAACTGCTCCATCAAATGGAAGGGCTGCTATAGAGCATAGTCATGACCTTAGAAAGGTGCTTGACAAATTACGAAGAGCGCCTATGGCTGGAAAATATGTTACTGTTTGTGTACGTATGTTTGAAAAATACAAAATTGGAATCGTATCAGGAATTCGTGGTGTTCCAGTTGATATACAAGAAGAAGTATATTCATCAGAAGAAGCTTGCGAGCATGCAATTTTTTTAAAAAGAATTGCTAATTTAATGAATCATTACAGTTAGGTTTTGGTTTCTTGTAATCGTCTTTCCTTTTAATATACTATTTTAATTACAGTAATAATCATACTGAATAGTTGCTTTCTCCTGCAGAAATATTAATTACGATTACAAGAATCACCAATTCTGAATCTAGCTAGAGGTTGTGACGACAGCCTATTAATTTAATAGGTTATATGCCAAACTAACAACACTAAACAGCACTATCTGGTGTGTTAGGTAGATAATTAGAGCGTGCTTTCCTATTACCTCAAGCCAATTTAATCGAAATATAAATATTTTCTGATAATAAGGATAATGCCCTAGATAAATTCCAATAAAGACAAAGGATAGCCATGGGAATAGAGGGTAATAATCAACACTACCAAGTGGTAAATAAGGTTCAAGGAGGTATGAAATAAAACTAAGGTTAGGTTGGTCAAAAATCGAACCAATAAGAATTAACGCGGCAATCAGCAAGGAGATCTTAGGAAGATTTACAAAGGAAATTGCTATGATAGTGGAAAACCAAATTAAATGAAGGATCCCAAAATAAACCCACCCATCAGGAAACATTACGTAAGTTCCAGCTGAAATGAGTAGAGCAGCTATTCCTAAATACATTAAGCGTTTAAGAAATTTTTTAAAATTAATACCTTTACTATGAGCAATAACTAAGCTAATTCCAACAGCGCTTAAGAAAAGAAATACAATCAAGCAGCGCCATGCTATTCCAGCCCAATGAGTAAATAATGGGATCTGAGAAAAGCCAAAAGAATTAAGATCATAAATAAAGTGAAAAGCAATCATCATAATGATTGCAATGCCACGCATTAAATCAAGTGCTGAATCTCTTGTGCTAGTCATCGTTCGTTTGTTATTTAAGAGGCAATAAATTTACTCAAACACTTGAGAGGCATAACTTTTATCGATAGTTATGACGGACTCATCAAGGAGCTCAAGGCATTTTGGTACAGCCAGAAATACTGCGCCAAGACATACGGAAATTGCTACTGGCTTGCCAGGAAGATTGATAATCAAAGTATTACCTCGAGTGCCTGCGATTTGACGTGAAAGAATTGCTGTAGGAACCGTCCTAAGTGAAACAATTCTCATTTGCTCTGCAAATCCATCAAAGATCCTTTCACAAACTTCTTTAGTAGCCTCAGGCGTTACATCTCGAGTAGTTGGACCCGTTCCACCTGTTGTAAGAATTAAATTACAACCAAGGTTGTCACTCATCTCTTTGAGAGTTTTCTCTATTAAAGGCTGCTCATCTTCAATTATTTTTGAAACTACCTCGTATGGGCTAGTTACTGCTTTTGATATCCATTCCTGCATTGCAGGTCCGCTAATATCTTCATAGATTCCTCGCGCTGCTCTATCTGAAATAGTAAGGAATCCAATTTTAATTTTAGAATCAGTCATGTAATTTACTAACCTCCAGTAACGGGTGGGAAAAAAGCCACCTCATCATCTTCTTTAACAATCGTATCTGCTGCTGCCATTTCTTGATTGACAGCGCATAAGATATTATTTGGAAAGTGTTCACTCCCATGTTTCTCAATAAGTTTTTGTTTGATTAAAGATATTGAAACCGGCGCGTCAAAGTGCATCAAGTCATGACTTGTCTTCAAGTTTTCCTTTAGAGAGGCAAAGTAAATAATTTTCATCCACCAATCTCCACCATTTGACTGCTACTAATATTATCAATTACGGAGTCAAAGAAATGTTTTTCAGGTTTTTTTGTTATTGCATCAAGGATTAATTGCTTAATTTCTGTGTCAGTCATTCCTGATCTAAGGGCATCACGAAGTGATACTGAGTCTTTTTGACCAAGGCATAAAATTAATTCACCTTTAGCTGTTAATCTGACACGGTTACAGCTACTACAAAAATTATTAGAAACAGCTGATATTGTTGCAACACTTGTGTTGGTGCCGTTAATATGAAGTGCTTTTGCCGGTCCATCAGTTTGTTGAGCTTTCTTTGATTCAAGTTTACTTCCAAACCTTTTAAAGACTCTTTCAAGAATATCTTTTTCACTGTAATGTCTATCAACAGCCTCAATGCCAGCAAGCCCAATAGGCATAGTTTCAATAAAACGAATATCAATTCCTCGACCAATAGCAAAATCTATCATGGACTCAATCTCATCATCATTAACACCTTTCATGACAACCATATTAAGTTTGATAGGGTGCATTCCAGCAGATATTGCTGCATCGATTCCTTTTATAACTGTTGCCAAGTCACCGTCCCTTGTAATTTCTTTAAAGCGCTGTGGGATCAGAGAGTCAATTGAAATGTTTGCTCTATTAACGCCATTAGCCTTTAATTTGGCAGCTAGTGGAGGCAAAAGATGCGCGTTAGTGGAAAGTGGAGTATCAGTAATGCCAGGAATTTCTCCAAGCATTTTAGTTAAGTCAAGAATATCTTTTCGAAGGAGGGGTTCTCCACCCGTAAGGCGTACCTTCGTGACTCCTAGCTCTGAAAATAAACGAACAATTTTTGCAGTTTCCTCAAAAGAGAGGACCTGAGATCTTTTAGTATGGGTTTGGTGGTCCTCATCTCTACAATAATGACATCTATAATTACAATGATCTGTAACTGAGACTCTTAAATAAGTAATTTCTCGATTAAAAGGGTCAATTAGTTTATTCATTTTGGCAATATCCAGTGCCCAGACTTACCACCTTTCTTTTCTAAAAGCTGGACATTATCAATGAGCATGAAACGATCGACCGCCTTGCACATATCATAAACAGTAAGAGCAGCAATACTTGCAGCAGTTAATGCTTCCATTTCAACACCAGTCTTGCCAGTTAGTTTTGCTGTAGCAATAATATCAATGCAGTTCTTTTCATTATTAGGCGTAAGTTCTACGCTCACTTTAGATAGCATTAGTGGATGACAAAGAGGAATGAGGTCTGAGCATTTTTTTGCAGCTTGAATCCCAGCAACCCTAGCAACAGCAAGGACATCACCTTTTTTATGTGAGCCAGAGACAATTAAGTCAAGCGTTTCAGTTTTCATTACTACTCGAGCGCAAGCCTTAGCTTCACGCGCAGTATCATTTTTATCAGAAACATCTACCATTTGCGCTTCACCATTAGCGTTGATATGGGTTAATTTACTCATCTTGTTAATTCATCCATTGAGTAGTAGTTGAGTATAGTCCCAGCCTCAAAGGTTGTGTTTTCAGGTATCTCAATAATTCCATCAGCCCAAACAACTGAACTCATAACATCTGAACCCTGCTTTGGGAAGAGATTTGCTAAAGGGGTTTCTGTTGAATAATCAATACGAACGCGCGCATACTCACGCCTAGGCTTAGCACGTTTGCAGTCAAAGCTAGTTTTCACCTTTAAAATTTTAGATTCATAGTTACTATTTCCTTGCATTTTTTTTATAAATGGCAATGAAAAAATACAAAAAGTTACAAAGCTTGATACCGGATTTCCTGGCAGCCCAATAAATGGAGTCTGCTTAACTTTACCATAAGCCAAGGGTTTTCCTGGTTTCATTCGAATTTTCCACAGATTTAATTCACCAAGTTTTTCAACAGCAGGTTTAACATGATCTTCTTCGCCTACAGAGACCCCACCAGTTGTCATAATTAAATCACACTGACTCTCAAGGGCTTCTAGTGCATCACAAGTTGCATCTAACTTGTCTTCTATATTTCCTAGGTTTACTACATCACATCCAACCTGCTTGAGAAGTGCTACAAGAGCATAGCGATTAGAGTTGTAAATTTTTCCAGGTGACAAAGGATTTCCAGGCTCAACTAACTCATCACCCGTAAAAAAAACACCTACTTTAATTTTTTTAAAAACGACCAATTCACCAACACCAACTGAGGCCGCTAAAGAGATATCTTGGGGTTTGATTTGTTTACCTGAGCTAAGAATAACATTACCTTTGAGGATGTCATTTCCAGTTGGCCGAATATTTTCATTTAAATTAATAGCTCTTGCAACTGTGATCTGAGATTTATCCTCAGAGAGCTTACATTCTTCTTGCATAACAACCGTATTAGCCCCTTTTGGAATTGGAGCGCCAGTAAATATTCTTGCAGCACTGCTGCTATTTAAGTCTTTACCAGTTGAGCCTGCAGCAATTCTATCTACAACTTTAAAGCTCAGATTTTCTTGTGCTACCTGGCTATCATTAAGTGCAATAGTGTAACCATCCATTGCGCTATTATCAAAACCTGGGACGTTGATTGTTGAATGTATGTCACTTGCTAAAATTCTACCGAGTGAATCATCCAAAGAAACGGCTTCTGTCTTTGCTGTAACACTAGCAGAGTCAATTAGAAAGGACAAAGCATCGTCTGCACTCATCAGTGAATCATTAAACATTGCTGAGCTTGAGTTAGTACTTTGACTATTCATTAGGTGTTATGGATTTAATATTCATACGGTATATTATACAATTGTAAGTAAATTTTCTAATTAAAAATAACTTGAAAAAAGCACAAGCATTAAGTGAATAAAATATCAAAAAATGAGATTTCAGCTGTTATCTTAGCTGGGGGTATGGGCTCAAGAATGGGTGGAAGAGATAAGGGGCTCATTGAGTTTCGAAATCTTCCGTTAATTTCTTATGCAGCTAGTGTTGCTAAGGATAGGGTAAGTCAAATATTTATAAGTGCAAATAGAAGTTTGGAAGATTATTCTAAATATGGCAAAGTAATTGTTGACGATTTAGAGGGATACCAGGGCCCACTAGCTGGAATTTCTAAAGCTTTAAAAGTCTGCACTTCTAATTATTTGTTAGTACTTCCATGTGACAGTCCAATGATTGATGTGACCTTAATCGATTCTCTTATTGCGAGAATGGAGTCTAGTGAGTGTGATATTTGTGTTGCTCATGACGGCGAAAGAATGCACGCAACCTTTGCGCTTATGAAGTCAAATCTTAATGAAAGTCTCGATGAATTTTTAGCAGAAGGGGGCCGTAAAATGGCTCTCTGGTATCGTCAGCAACGAACTGAAAGAGTTAATGTCTCAAGTCATTTAGAGCTGTTAACTAATTTAAACAATCCAGAAGACTTTAAAATTTAAGATTTCCAACGCTTTTTTTGTTTTTCATCTTTGGATCTTGCCTCAACCCACTCTTCATTATTTTCTGTTACTTCTTTTTTCCAAAAAGGGGCGTCAGTTTTAAGGAAGTCCATAATGAAATTGCATGAATAAAAAGCTTCTTGACGATGTTTACTAGTTGTTATAACCAAGACTATTTGATCATTGACATCAAGAGTTCCAATGCGGTGAATAATAGTGACATTTTCAATTTCCCATTTATCCCTTGCCTTTTTAACAATTGATTCTAAAGATTTTTCAGTCATCCCTGGGTAGTGCTCAAGAGTCATAGAGCTTAGTGTTTTTGGTTGAAGGTCTCTCACTGTTCCAACAAAGGTAACAACAGCGCCTATACTAGAATTATTGGCCTTAGCCAGCTTAACTTCAGTGGTTAAGTCGAAATCATTTGTTTGAATGAGAATTTTATCCATTCTTTGATTTTATCTTTATTAAGATTATTACTGGAATTAAATAGTTAAAAATGACTCAAACTAGTTTTGCTTTGATAATTTTCCTACAAGAGTTATTCCTAGTGCAACTGATGGTCCAATTCCAAGTGCAAACAAAACCGTTCCAAGGCCAACAACTTCACCCAATAATTTATCAATGTTATTGAGGAGGCAAAGAGAGCCAATAATAACAACACTAATTTCAATCGTTGTTCGAATTGAATATATCGGCATATTGGTTATTCTTTGTAAGCCAATCATTAATCCATCCCTTGGCCCAGCACCTAAGTTTGAAATCAAATAAAAGCCACTCCCAAGTCCAATAACAAGAATACCAATAATGACCTGAAAAACCTGCATTGGATAGGCCTCCGGATAGGGCAAGTAGTAAACTGAAAACTCAATTGTTAGTGCTATGATAAAGGCATTGAGTATTGTTCCCATTCCAGGTTTTTGTTTAAGTGGAATCCACATGAACAAGACAAAAATACTGATAACAAAAGTAGAAAAGCCAATTGACCAGTCTGTAAGATTTGATATACCTTGAGCTAATACTGTGTAAGGGCCAACACCTGCACCACTAGTTATTAAAAGACTTTCTCCAAGGCCAAATAAAAATAATCCAAATACTAAAAAGATAAAAGTTAGTGGCTTAGGCTTAAGATTAAATGAGTCTTCAGAGCTCCAAGCAACTTTAGGGATAGTTTTAATAGTAAAGACTTCTTTAGAAAATTTCATTTATTCTGAGCAGTTAAAAAATTTAGAGTAATAATACAGTTGTTTATGACAACTCTATAGCTGTGTATTAATTATTATATTTATCTTCTAAATTTCAAGTTTTAATGATTATCATAGGTTTAAGGAAAATGAACTCATAAAATATCAATACTAACTAATCAATCCTCATGACAACGCTTCTTACTAAATCAGAAATACAAGACTTTAAAGATGATGGTGTCGTTGTTCTTCGAGGTATTTTTAATGAGTGGATTGATACTTTGGCAAAGGGCGCTGACTTTCATATTAAGAATCCGAGCGAAGGGGCATTGGTTCATAAAGGAGCAGATTTTCAAGGTAAGTTTTTAGAGGACTTTTGTAATTGGCAGCGAATTCCAGAGTACAAAGAATTTGTGCTCAACTCACCGCTTGCTTCAATTGCTGCAGACTTAATGGAGTCAAAATCAGCGCAATTTTTTCATGATCATTTTTTTTATAAAGAGGCGCTCTCAGGAGCTCCTACTCCTTGGCACCAAGATCTGCCTTATTACTGCGTTTCAGGACATCAAACGGTCAGTTTTTGGCTACCTCTTGAGGCAAGAGAGAAGACTATATCATTAAGATCATTGGCAGGAAGTCATCATTTAAATAAAGAGATTCGACCAACAAGCTGGGCGAATAACGAGAGCTTTTATGAAGATAATGATGCTTTTATGGATATGCCAAATACTGATAATAATGATTTTAAAATTAAGCAATGGGAAACTGAACCAGGCGATGTTGTTGCTTTTAACTTCAAGACAATACATGGTGCAAATGCTAATAAGGTTGATGATATAAGCCGTACTCTTTCGTTTCGCTTACTTGGAGATGACGTGGTTTATCGACATAGACCAGGGCGAACTTCACCTAATTTCCCAGGCATTAACCAGAAAAATGGTGAACGATTAAGAGAAGACTGGTTCCCTATAATTTGGGGTAATTAAGATTATGGATTTAGCAAACTACTCTTTGGAGATTCTAACTTTTTTATTTTTCGTTGGAATGGTTGCTGGTTTTCTTGATACTTTGGTTGGAGGAGGCGGTTTGTTAGCGGTACCTGCATTGCTATTAAGCGGTATTCCTCCTATCTATGTCCTGGGAACAAATAAATTTCAAGGCAGCATGGGCACAGGAATTGCAACATTACTGCTTTTTCGCAAAAAAAAGCTGAATTGGAGTGCTATAAAATATTTAATGTTAGTGTCTTTTATGGGCTCAGTAATAGGTGGAGTTATAGTTCAGTTTATAGACACCAAGGCACTATCTTTTGCAATACCAATAGTACTGGTATTTATTTCAATTTATTTTATTATCTCACCTAAGCCTAATAAAACCTCTAAGAGCGCGGCATCTAACAAAAGTTTTGATAAATATGCTGTTCCAGCAGTTGGTTTTTACGATGGTATGTTTGGACCTGGCGCAGGATCTTTTTTTGTAATGACAGCGGTTATGCTAAAAAAACTTGAAATTATTCAAGCAACAATTCTAGCAAAGCCATTAAATTTTGCATCAAACATTGCCGGATTTATAGTTTTCTTTAGTTTTGGCCATATAGCCTTTTTAATTGGCCTGGTAATGATGGCAGGACAATTAATAGGCGCTTTTTTTGGAACCCATTATTTATTAAAGGCTAACCCACTTGTTATTCGGTTTTTAATTGTCATTATGTCAATTTCAATGCTTGCTCGGTATTTGTATTCTCTTGTTTAGCATTAATGCTGTCAAAAATAAGATTCTCTTAAGCGTATCATTTGCTCAATCTACTGATTAAGGTAATATTTTTCAATATTGAAAATTATGGAATATAGAATAGAAACAGATTTTTTAGGTGAAATGAAAATACCTTTTGATGCTTATTACGGAATCCATACTAAGCGCGCTGTTGAAAATTTTCCTATAGCTGATGTTGCGATTTCAGTTTATCCAAATATAGTTATAGCCTATGCAATGGTCAAGCTTGCTTGCGCTCGAGCAAATAATAAATTGGGCCTATTAGAGGATAAAATTTTTGAGCCTATAGTCAGCGCTTGTGAGAGAATTATTAATGGTGAATTTCATGATCAGTTTATTGTGGAGATAATCCAGGGAGGCGCCGGCACTTCAACAAATATGAATGCAAATGAGGTCATTGCTAATGTTGCACTAGAAATGATAGGGAAAGAGAAGGGCGATTATGATGCCATCTCCCCGCTTATGCATGTAAATATGTCACAGTCAACGAATGACACCTATCCTACTGCCTTGCTGGTTGGATTTTTAAAAGAATATGATCCTTTATTGGAGGCAATAAAAGCCCTCTCTGATTCTTTTCATGCCAAAGGCGTTGAATTTGCTGGGGTCATTAAAATGGGGCGCACACAACTTCAAGATGCTGTGCCAATGAGCCTTGGTCAGGAATTTACTGCTTTTGGTAATACTTTGTTAGATGACATTAAAAGGCTTAATGAAATGTCACAATTATTTTTAGAGGTTAATTTAGGAGCTACCGCTATTGGAACTGGAATTAATAGCCATTTAGATTATCCAAAAATAGCAGTAGAGGCTTTGGCAGAATTATCTGGACTACCTTTAGTGCTGGCTCCAAATCCAATTGCTGCAACCTCTGATACCAGTGCCTTTGTGTCATTCTCATCTGTTTTAAAGCGAGTAGCTATAAAGCTTTCAAAAATATCTAATGACTTAAGATTGTTATCATCAGGTCCAATTGCTGGTTTTAACGAAATTAATCTTCCCGCCGTGCAAGCTGGATCATCAATTATGCCTGGGAAAGTTAATCCTGTTATTCCTGAGGCTGTTAATCAAACTGCTTTTCAAGTAATTGGAAATGATTTGGTAATTACTCTGGCAGCTGAAGCTGGTCAAATGCAGCTCAATGCTTTTGAGCCTGTTTTAGCCGTAAATATATTACGCTCATTACGCTATATAACTAATGCGATGGTTATGCTAAGAACAAAATGTGTGGACGGAATTACAGCTAATGTTGAAGTGTGTGCAAGATATGTTGAACAAAGTCCGGGGATAGCAACATTTTTTACGCCTCATTTAGGCTATAAAGAATCAGCTCGTATTGCCAAAAAAGCTCTAAAAGATGGAATGACTGTTCGAGAAATTATTATTCAAGAGGGGCTTATGACCGAAGAGCAGGTGAATGAAGTTTTGCATGTGGACAATCTGACAAAGCCTAATATTCGTTGAGTTGTAAATACTTAAAAGTCACGCTTTAAAGACTTGAGCTTAATCGAGTTTAAATGGTGGGTACTCATCTGTTGTTAATAAAAATGCGTAAGCATTTACTCTTAATGACCAGCGCAAGAAGCCTTCAATAAAATTAAATATGCCTCTAGGATATCTTCCTGTGAATAGAATAGCAAACCAAGCAAAAATAGTACAAAAAACAACAGCAATGAACATAAATACTAAAACGATGAAGTGTGGAATAACTAGAATCCATTTGACAAGTGGCTTCCATCTATTTAGGTCTTTCTTAACGTCTGGATAAGGTAAATCAACTTGTATTGCCTGTTCATCGTCTGTTGAAGGATATTCGTCTCTCAGTAGTAGACCGTAGGCAGCAATTCTATAGATAAATTTAGTAATACCGACATTCCAATCAAACCACCATTTTGGGTATTTTTCTTTAAATATAATCATCAAAGCTACTGCAATGGATAACGCTTCAGCATAGGAAGAAATAAGAGCAAGAATCAGAATAATTGGTATGATTAATACTAATCTAAAAAGAGCCGTTGATTTATTAGATTTTTCTGGGTAATCAATCTTTAGGTTTACTGGATATTGCTTCATTTTTAATCCTCTTAGAAAATTATTTACCAATATAAAAAACTTCTTGTATCTCTTTGTTGAATGCTAATGCAATTTTGAAAGCTAACTCTAGAGATGGGGTGTACTTGTATTTCTCAATTGCAACGACTGTTTGTCTGGATATACCAACTAAATCAGCAAGCTCCAGTTGCGTCATCTCGTTATTATTAAATCTGAGTTTTCTGACAGTATTCTCGATATGAATTTTTTTCTTAGCCATTGTAAATAACTATTTATAGAGATATATTTTCAAAAAAGTACTACAGATGCTTGCTAAGAACACTGAAAAAGTTATAGCAATTATTCCAAAGTTTATATGTAGGTTAAACCATCCTAATAGAGTAAGAATAATCACAAGGGAGATACCAAATATGACACTACTTAACCTCAAAGCATAGAACTCAATGATATTATCCCTTTCATCTACGACATTTTTTTCTTTGCTCTGAGTAATGATTGCTGAAACTATAGCGATAACTATGGCAAAAAAAATAGCTGCAAGTATTGATACTCCAATGCCTTGAACAAGCACTTGAGTAATTGAAGCGATACTCATATTAGTGGCTGCATTTAATTTAGAGTACATCCAGATAATTGCTATTGCAGCTGAGATTATTTCGGTTAAAGTATTTCTAATTTTTATATTCATATCTATATTTATAAGTTATTTAATATGTAAATTATAACATACTTAATGTAATGTATAACATACTTTATGTCAAATATATATTACATAATTGAGGGTGAGCTTACTATAATTTATGAGGAATAATAAAATTTGTATGAAAATGCTTCCATTCATAGCGCTCAGGGTAATGACGTCTATAATCTTCAAACTTTGAACTGTCTTTGAGGACTTCATGGTCATCAAAGAATGAGTATATTGAGTTGAGTGTTTCATGAAGAGAGTTTTCATTAATGGCTCTTATTTCAGGGTTAATCAGCGACTCAATTTCATTATTAAATGGAGCTTTTGTAAAGCTACATAACTCTTTATAAATCATAAAACTACCCATAAATTTTGCATCTATTGAGTGCCCTGCAATGTGAGGTGTTGCCCAGTATGCGTTACTTTGCAGTTTGGGATTAATATTGGGCTCATCCTCCCAACAGTCTATTATGTTTTCTTTTGTTTTGGCTATCTCCCAAAGGTTTTCATCAATTATGCCCCCTCGAGCTGCATTGATTAAAATAGTATCTTCTTTAATAAGGTTAAAGTTTTGACTTCCAAGAAGATTATGAGTAGGGTGGGTTCCTGAAAATGTTAAAGGGGTATGAAAAGTTACAATATCAGCACTTAGCGCTATATCGAGGTCAACAAACTTATTTTTTCCTTCACTAGCCTCACGAATGGGATCATTAAGAAGAGTAGTTATCCCAAGCTGCTTTGCTTTAAAGTCTAACCTTGATCCAACATTTCCAACACCAATTATTCCAAGCGTTTTGGTTGATAAATCAAAATTATGGTCATTGGCTAGATTTGAAAGAGCGCTAATGACATACTCTGCTACTGCGTTGGCATTGCAGCCTTGGGCAGATGCAAATGAAATGCCATTTTCATTCAAATAATTTTCATCAATATGATCAAGTCCTACAACTGTTGAGCCAACAAACTTGACTTTAGTTCCATCAAGGAGCTTCTTGTCTACTTTAGTTCTTGATCTGACAATAAGTATCTCACAATCTAATAAACTCTCTCTGGTAATCAGCCTGCCTGGAAGGGTGGTAATTTCACCAAAGCTAGAGAAGATTTCTTTATAACCCCATACGGCATCATCAATCATTAGTTTCATTGGGAAATGCTCCAATCAATAGGCTCTTGATTCGTTGATTTAAGGTAATTGTTCGTTTTAGAGAAATGCCTAGAACCAAAGAAGCCTTTATAAGCTGATAAAGGAGAAGGGTGTGGAGCGCTAAGTATCAGATGCTTACTGCTATCTATTAATTCAGATTTTTTGTTTGCGTAAGCGCCCCATAAAATAAATACTAAATTATTTTTATTGCCACTTAAAATTTTAATAACTTTGTCTGTAAAGTTTTCCCATCCTTGGTTGGCATGAGAAGTAGGGCTATTTTGCTCAACTGTAAGAACGCTATTAAGAAGAAGAACGCCTTGATTGGCCCATGAAACTAAATTTCCATGCTCAGGTTTAGAGAAGCCTACATTATCACTTTGAAGCTCCTTGAAAATATTTCTAAGTGACGGCGGAATAACAATGCCTTTTGGGACTGAGAAGCTTAAGCCTTCTGCTTGACCCTCTTGATGATAAGGGTCTTGTCCCAGGATAATTACTTTGGTTTTTTCAAAACTTGAATATTCCAGTGCTTTGAACCAAGAGTCTTTAGGCGGATAGATATTTAAATTCTTTTTTGATTTAAGATAAGAATCTAAAGCTTTAAAATATTGCTTGTCTTTTTCAGGATTTAAATAATCTGACCAGCCACTTTTAAAATGGGTCATAATGTTTGATGATTAACTAATATGACCCTCTATTATATCAAGGAATAAATATGACAGACTGGCACAGTAGATGGGAGAGCAATAAAATTGGTTGGCATGCAGACCAGGTTAACCAGAATTTGATTGAGTATTTTTCAAAGCTCAACTTAGTAGATGGTGATAAGATTTTTGTGCCACTTTGTGGTAAGAGTGTTGATATGCTATATCTTTTACAAAGAGGCCTCAAAGTTGTTGGCGTAGAGATGAGTGAGATTGCTGCTAAGCAGTTTTTTAACGAGAATAAATTAGAATACTCTGTTTCCAAAGTGGATGATTTAATGCTTTATGAAGGAGATGGAATTCAAATATTCTGTGGTGACTTCTTTACTTTAAAAGCAAACCACTTAGTTGACGTCAAAGCTGTTTATGATCGTGCTTCACTTATTGCCTTAGATAAGGCGTTAAGACAGAAATATGTTAATCATTTAAATGATATAATATTAAAAGATGTAAGGGTGTTATTGTTAACTTTGAACTATCCTCAACATCAACGGGTTGACCCACCATTTGCAGTTAGTAAATCTGAGGTTGACTCACTTTATGGTGGTTCGTTTCAATATCAAGAACTTCAAAATATTAGTGATATTAAAAATGAGCCAATGTTCCTACTTCAAGGAGTAGATTTTGTTGAAAAAGCAGTGTATTGTCTGCAAAAAGTGAGAATGTAATGGCTAAAAAAATGACGGGTATAGTAGCCCAATTTGGTACAAAAGGTTATGGATTTATTACGGGAGACGATAATGAAAAGTATTTCGTTCACCAGAAAAATGTTTTTAATAAATCACGTTTAAGAAGTGATACTAGAGTTAAATTTAAAGTTGAGAACTCTGATAAAGGTTTAGTTGCTATTGATGTTAAGTTAGAGAAAGTTGCCGAAGAGTCGGAGCCTTTAACTGATAATGATATTAAAGCAATGTTTGGTGTTTTATTGGTTTTTCAGTTGATTATTGCTTACTTTGTTTTTATTGCTTAAATGAAAAAACTGTTTGTCCTATGTTTGTTAGTTGTAATTTCTGTTTCTGGGTGTCTTTCAACGCCTGCTAGAGAAGTTACTAACATCTGTAATTTGCTTGACGAGAAGGTGAGCTGGTATCGAGCAGCTAAGCTGAGTGAGGAAAAATGGAAAGTGCCGATGCATTTGCAGATGGCAATCATTCATCAAGAGTCTCGCTTTGCTTCAAAAGCGAAGCCACCACGTAATAAAATTTTTGGAATCATACCTGGTGCAAGACCAACAGATTCATTTGGCTATACCCAGGCTAAAAAAGCGACTTGGGAATGGTATCAACTTAAAACTGGTAACAAGACTGCCAAAAGAGATGATTTTGCTGATGCGATTGATTTTGTTGGCTGGTATGCTAACCAGTCTTCATTAAGGTCTAAGATTAGTAAAACAGATGCATATCGCCAGTATCTTGCATACCATGAGGGCCATGGTGGCTTTAATAAGAAAAGCTATGAAAGCAAGGCCTGGTTGCTTGATATTGCAAAAAAAGTTGAAAGTAAATCTAACACCTATAAGACTCAGCTCTCCCAGTGCAGAGATGAGCTTGATAGTAATAGAATCTGGACGCTTTTCTAGATTACTTTGCTAATGTGGTTTAATACATTAGAATCCCCTCCGCTACCTAATCTGATGAAAGAGATCCATATTGAGGATCTTGATTTAGTTATTACTACTATCAACAAGCAATTGTATTGTTTTGAGAATCGTTGTCCACATGAAGACATTAAGCTGAGTCTAGGGTGTGTTCAAGGTAATGAAATTAAATGTGCACTTCATGGCTACAAATTTAATTTAGTATCTGGCCTCTGCGTAGATGATGATATTCATCCGCTTAATACTTTCCAAGCTAAACTTAAAGATGGCCTTGTAAGCATTCAAATTGAGGAAGCAGATAAATGAATTCGGCTGAATTGATGCATTCTATTATTCAGCGCATAGCGACTGGTCCAGAGCTTAGTAAAAGTATTAGCTTAGAAGAGTCAGAGCTTGCAATGAAGGCGATTTTAAAAAATGAAATCGATGAAGTACAAAGTGCAATTTTTTTAATTGCAATGAGAATGAAGCGTGAAACAACGGATGAAAATATTGGCATTTTATTGGCATTATTGAGTTCAATTAACTCCAGGCAATCTTCAGTTGAGAATTTAATAGATATTGGGGACCCCTATAGCGGCTTTAATCGATCCATCCCCATTTCTTCTTTTTTACCACCCTTGCTTGCAGAGTTAGGTTTTCCAACTGTTATTCATGGCTTAGATTCTGTTTCTCCAAAATTTGGATTAACCCACCGTCATATTTATAAAGCTATAAATCAGAACGTTGATTTGCCAATTGGTGATGCTCTAAATAGAATAGAGGATGGATCTATTGGCTGGACTTATATTGATCAAAGTAAATATTGTAAGCCACTTCATGATCTGGTCCCACTTAGAAATAAATTAGTTAAAAGAACTGTTCTGAATACAGTTGAATCATTAATTGGCCCTATAAAAGGTATTAATACTCATTCAATTTTGGGCTATGTTCATAAACCTTACCCACCAATATACGCCTCTCTTGCAGATCAAGCAGGCTTTTCAAGTAGCCTATTAATACGCGGTGTGGAGGGCGGAGTAGTTCCATCACTGAGGCAAAAAGGAATGATGGTATCTTATTTTAAAGGTGAGGAAAAAGACAGGTTTGATATTGACCCAAAAGTAATAGGTATTAATCGTGAATTACGTGCAATTAGTTTTCCAAAGGAATTTGAAGGCCTTAAAAATAGAGATTCGTTGGCAGCCTACGTTGCTGAGTTAGGACAATCAGCTCTGTCTGGAAAGGCGGGGATGTTTTATGATGGTTTAGTTTATTCTGCTAGCTTGATTCTATGGCATATTGGTGAGGAAAAGACATTACTAGCTGCATCTGAAAGAGTTAGAGCTGTCCTGGATTCATCAAATGCTTTAGTTCGTATAGAAGATAAGCAAAATTAAGTTTTAAAATTGCTGTTGGTTGAGCTTTGCGTATTCACCAGAGGCTTTAATTAATTCTTTATGAGATCCTTGCTCAATAATCTCACCCTCTTTTAATACGATTATGCGATCTGCATTTTGAATTGTGCTTAATCGATGCGCAATAATGATTGTGGTTCGGCCTTTCTGCATTTTAGTGATTGCTGATTGAACGAGTTTTTCAGTTGCTGAATCGAGCGCTGAGGTTGCCTCATCAAGAATCAAAATAGGACTATCTTTTGCAATTGCCCTGGCAATAGAGAGTCTTTGGCGCTGACCTCCTGACAAGGTAACGCCGTCTTCTCCAATATTAGAGTTAAACTTATCATCGAGTTTTTCAATGAACTCAATTGAATTGGAGATATTAGCAGCATTAATAATCGAATCCATTGGCATTTTATCTTTTTGACCAAAGGCAATATTGCCACTGATCGTATCATTAAATAGTCTTACATTCTGATCTACAAATGAAAAATTTGACCTAAAAGATTCTAAATCGAAGCTATTAATATCTTCATTAGCTATAGAAATTTTGCCATCTGTTGGATTATAGAAGCGTGTTAATAGATTAACTAAAGTGGTTTTCCCGCTTCCTGTAGAGCCAACAAGGGCAATAGTCTCTCCTTGTTTAATATTTAGAGTGATATTTTTTAATGAAGGATTGTTATTTGAATAAGAAAAACTTACATTATCAAAATGAATATCTCCAATAGCTTGATCCATTTTTTTACCACCATGATTTGACTCAGATTTTTCATCAATTAAATTAAAAACACTAACGCCTGCTATTAATGCTTGTTGTAATGGCTTGTTAATATTAATAAGTGTCTTAGCAGGCTTTATCAGCATTCCCATTGCAGTAAAGTAAGCTAAAAAATCACCCGCGCTCATCACAAGGTAGGTTGATGATAAATATACAACACAGCCTAAAGCTAAACCAATTAAAGCATTTACTATCGAAGTGTTAAGGCCACTAGCCATGTCAACTTTGAATCTTTGCTGGCGAATCATATTAATAATATTAAAAAATTTGTTTTGCTCACTAGATTGGGCGTTGTATATTTTGATTAAATCATTGCCTGAAATATTTTCATCGAGAAGATGGGTCATTTTGCCCATTGACTCTTGAACTTTTCTTGATCCTTTCCTAATTCTAGCGGTAGATAGTTTTACTGCAAAATATACAAGTGGAAGGAGCACTAAAAGAGTAAGGCTTAGTAAAGAGTTTTTGTAGAATAGATAAGTTGTTAATATTACAACAGTAAATGAAGATTTTATAAATTCTAGCCAAATTGTTGATGCTGCAGCAGAGATTTGCTCAACATCAAAAGTCAATTTAGACAGCGTCTCTCCTGTTGTATTTTTATCAAAGTAAGTCTTAGGGAGTTTAAGAAGTTTTGCAAACATATCAACTCTAAGGTCTAATATTACTTTGTTCGAAATCCAAGAGCTTGCACTAATTGATATTAAAGCAAATATAGAACTCATTGCTATAACAATAAATAAAATTACTGAATATGTAAACGCAGCGTCACTAGAGCGATTAGAAGAGAATAATGTGTCAACTATTTGGCCTGTAATCTCAGGTATTGAGGTTTCCAATACCGTAGCAAAAACCATCATTATTGAAGTAAAGGCAAGTTTTCCAATGTGAGCTTTTAAATATGGAAAGAGTCTCTTTACGAATTGTCTATAACCCATCGTGATTTGTTTGTTTGGATGTGCCCATATTCTACCTAATTTTGTGTATCATAACTATTTCAAACTTTGTTAGTTTTACATGACAAAATACATCTTTATAACTGGTGGTGTTGTTTCTTCTTTAGGTAAGGGAATAGCCTCCGCTTCCCTGGCTTCAATTCTAGAAACACGAGGCCTCAACGTTACTCTTCTTAAATTAGATCCTTACATAAATGTTGATCCTGGAACAATGAGTCCATTTCAACATGGTGAGGTTTTTGTTACCAATGATGGTGCTGAAACTGATCTAGACTTAGGACACTATGAGCGATTTGTTCGCACTCAACTGGGTAAAAAAAATAATTTTACTGCTGGAAGAGTTTATCAAAATGTCATAGAGCGCGAAAGAAGAGGGGATTATCTTGGCGCAACGGTTCAAATTATTCCTCACATTACTGATGAAATAAAAAAATTAATGAAAGAGGGTGTTGCGAATGCAGATGTAGCCCTTGTAGAAATTGGTGGAACGGCTGGTGATATAGAATCCCTCCCGTTTTTGGAGGCAATTCGGCAGATGAGCTTGGAGCTTGGTCGAGAGAATACTTTATTCATTCATCTAACGCTTCTTCCTTATATTAAAGTTGCAGGTGAGCTAAAGACTAAACCAACCCAGCATTCAGTAAAAGAGCTTCGAGGGATTGGAATTCAGCCAGATATTCTTATTTGTAGATCAGAATACCCACTTGAAGATTCAGATCGTAAAAAGATTGCCTTATTTACAAATGTTGCTGAAAATTCAGTTTTCATGTCTTTGGATAAAGACACCATTTATAAGGTTCCTGAAGACCTTCATGAGCAGGGTCTTGATGATGTTGTTGTATCAAAATTAGGACTTAAATGTGGTCCAGCAGACTTATCAGAATGGAAGAATGTTGTTTCTAGATTAGAAAGACCTAACCATAGTGTTGATGTTGCGATGGTTGGAAAATATATGGATTTAACAGAATCTTATAAATCTCTTTCAGAAGCGCTAATTCATGCTGGAGTCCATACCCAAACTAAAGTAAATATTCATTACTTTGACTCTGAAGAAATCGAAAAAAATGGTGCTGGCGCCTTAAGTAAAATGAGCGCAGTATTAGTTCCTGGTGGCTTTGGATTACGTGGTATAGAGGGAAAAATTAAAGCAGTCCAATTTGCTCGTGAAAATAATATCCCTTTCTTAGGAATTTGCTTAGGCCTTCAAGTTGCTGTAATTGAGTTTGCTAGAAATATGGCGCAAATGGATGGAGCGAATAGTACAGAATTTGATGAAAACACAAATTATCCTGTTATAGGGCTTATTACTGAGTGGCAAGATGAAAATGGGGAAACTCAAAAACGTGATTCAGAGTCACACTTGGGCGGAACTATGAGGCTTGGTGGTCAAGAGTGTGAGCTAGTTAAGGGTAGCCATTCTCAAAAAATTTATGATTCAGATAAGGTAATTGAAAGGCATCGCCACAGATACGAAGTTAATAATAATCTTATCTCTAAAATTGAAGAGGCTGGCCTTAAAATTTCAGGAAGATCTTCTGATGGTTTGTTAGTTGAAATGGTTGAAATTAAAGACCATCCTTGGTTTGTCGCGTGCCAGTTTCATCCAGAATTTACTTCTACGCCTAGAGATGGTCATCCTTTATTTGAAAGTTTTATCAAGGCAGCAAAACAAGCTCATAATCTAATACTCTCTTAAGTTTTATTTGTATTAAACTTTAAACATTGTTAATCGTTATTAAAATCTTGTCCAATGATAAAAACTGATGTAGTTATTTTGGGTGGAGGAGTAATAGGCTTATCCATTGCCCTAAAAATGCTTAATACGGGCAGAGAGGTAATTCTTTTAGATCCTGAAGAGCCAGGAACTGGAACCTCTTACGGTAACGCTGGAACAATAGCTGAATATGCCGTTCTTCCTGTTGGATCTCCTGAAATTATAAAAAAACTACCATCTTTATTGTTTAATAAAAATAGCCCTATTTCTGTAAAGCGCTTTGAAATTCTCTCATTAGCACCTTGGTTGATTAGATTTTTGTACCAATCCATGCCCAAGCAAGCTGCTAAAAACGCTCAGGCAATTACAGATCTTTTGGCAAATTCACGACTTCGTTGGGAAGAATTGGCAGATCAGATAAATGGCAAATCTTTACTAAACAGTAATGGCAATATTTACTTGTATAAAACAGATGCTTCCTATGAATCTGGCTTTAAGGATATTAATAATCGGAAGAAGTATGGTTTAAATGCCGAAATGTTAAATCCATCAGAGCTTAATAAGCTAGAGCCAAATTTGAATTTTTCTGAGGGCGGAGCATCTTATTTCCCAGATGGAGCTTATATGCGCGACCCTGGAAAAATGACAAAACTATTGTTAGATGCAAGTGTTAAAAAAGGGTGTCAAGTTATTAAGAAAGCAGCCAATAGAATTGAGAGGACTAGTGAGGGTGTTAAAGTAACTTTAGCAGATAAATCAGAAATTATAACCAAACATCTTGTCATATCAGCTGGTGCATATTCCAAGAAATTTGCAAAACAGGCTGGAGATTATATTCCCTTAGATGCTGAGCGTGGATACCATGTTGAATATGATATGAAAGATCCATTATTAAATAGACCTTGTTGCTCCGCAGAGAGTGGATTTTATATGTCTCCAATGACTGGAAGATTAAGAGTTGTTGGAACTGTTGAGTTGGGAGGGTTAAGTCCAGAAATCTCTAGGCATAGAGTAAATTACTTAGAAAAAGGAGCTTTAAGTTTTTTTCCAGACCTAGGAAAGCCTAGTAGGGAGTGGCTGGGTTTTCGTCCATCAATTCCAGATAGTAAACCAGTTATTTCTGAATCTAGTAAAGGTAATGATATTATTTATGCCTTTGGACATGGTCATATTGGACTAACTTTGGCGCCAGTCACCGCAGAAATTGTTGAGTCAATTATTACTAAGTCTGAGCCTCCACTTCCAATTTCTGAATTTTCAGTCCAAAGGTTCTGATAATAATCACAGCTTTAATTTTGTTACAGGTTAAGTTTATTTCTTTTTAACAAATCTCATTAGGCGTTTCTTTTTTTGAACTTGACGAGCTGAAAGAATATTCTTTCTATCTTTAAATGGATTTTCACCACTCTTATATTGGATTTTTACAGGTGTGTTTGTAAGCTTTAAAGATGTAATAAAAAAATTCTTTAAAAAACGCTCATAGCTACTTGGGACACTATCAACATGATTGCCATGAAAGGTAAAAGTTGGCGGAAAAACATCAGACTGATTTACAAATTTTAATCTAAGTCTTCTTCCAGCAACAGGAGGAGGAGAGTGGGCTTTATTGGCTTGCTCTAGAATTCTATTAAGTTGTGAGGTTGGGTGTCTTCCACCAGCATTCTCAAAAGATCTTTTAATGGGTCCAAATAATTTTCCAACACCAGATCCATGAAGGGCTGAAATATAATGAACTGAGGCATAGTTTATAAATGAAAGCTTAATATCAAGTTTTCTTTTTACTTCACTTTTTTGATAATCATCCAAACCATCCCACTTATTAATTACTATTAAAAGTGCACGACCTTTGTCTGCTATCATTCCTAAAAGAGTAGCATCTTGTTCAGTCACGCCTTCGTGAGCATCTAAAACTAGAACTACAACATGTGAATCTTCAATTGCATCTTTAGCCTTAATAATACTAAAAATTTCGACTTTGTGGCTGACGCTTCTTTTACGCCTTATTCCAGCTGTATCAATTAAGGTGTATTGCTGACCTTCACGCTCAAAAGGGATAAAGATCGAGTCACGAGTTGTCCCAGGAAGGTCAACTGCCATAACCCTTTCTTCACCTAATATACGGTTTATGAGTGTTGATTTACCAACATTAGGCCTACCTAAAACTGCTACTGCAATCCCCTTAACCTCTGGGATTACATCTTCTGTTGCAGCGGGAAGAAGAGGAATTGTTTTTTCAATGAGGTCTGGAATTCCTTGATTATGCTCAGCTGATATAAGGGAAGGATCACCTAGCCCGAGTTCATAAAATTCTGCAGCTGAACTTTTATTTAATCCTTCAGCCTTATTGCATACCAAGATAATGTTTTTTCGCAGTTTTCTGAGCTGAGAAGCAATATCTAGATCAAGAGAAGTCACTCCATCTTTATTACTGACAATAAAATAGATTACATCAGACTCATTAAGCGCATTGAGTACTTGAGCATGTATCCCAGAATCAATAACTGATTCTTCGTGTGTCATGCCGCCAGTATCAACAATTGTGCAATGAATGTCATCATCAAGCTCGATATTCACGTATTGACGATCACGCGTTAAGCCTTCAAAATCAGAAACAAGCGCCTGACGAGACTTGCTAAGACGATTGAATAGTGTCGACTTGCCTACATTAGGCCTGCCAACCAATGAGATGATGGGGTAGCTCACAATTTTCTAAGAAATTTTATATTAATTCAGATCGTCTAACTTAATCTGAATTAGTTGGGTAAGACTTGAGTTTGCAGTAACATTTTCGATTGCAAGGCTATAGTATTTTTTAGCCTCTTCTTTGTTGTTAAGATCTAAATAAATATCACCAGTAAGATTATAAAATAAACCAGAAAATCCTTCTCCAGCATCAACATCAAGAACTGCAAGTGCTTCATTATGTTCACCAAGCTGCAAGTGAAGTGAAGCGGATCTTAAAATAGCAGTTGAAGCAATAACAACATTTTCACGACTTATTAAAGGCTTTAGAGAGTCAAGTGCAAGAGCATAATTACCAGCTTCAAATAAATATTTAGCCATTAAGAACGTAGCTTGATCAGCGTAACTGCTTGAAGAGTGATCCTTAATAAGCTTATCGTAAGCCCCAATATTAGTGGAATCTGAAGCATAACTTAAATATAAAGTTCTAGCATTCAAAGCTTGACTATCTTGATAATCACCATATGAATTCCAGCCAAATACTCCTGCAAGACCAAGAACTGCTCCACCAATAATTTGCTTGCCGTTACTATTCCACCATTTTTTAATTTTGTCGACTTGTTCTTCTTCCGTGTCGCTAATTTCTATAAAATTTTTCATAATATCTCCTGAAGATGCTGAATGATACCCTCAAGCTCAATCGATTGCTGGACTCCTTGGCCTTTTAAAGGCTTAATACTCAACTGATTGTTTGATAACTCTTCCTCTCCAAGAATTAAAGCAAAGTCAGCATTAGATTTATCTGCTTTTTTCATTTGGCTTTTTAAGCTCCCCATGCTTATGTCATTACTAAGTGTAATATTTGGAAGCACCTGGAGAATTTTTTTGGACAGCTTCATTGACTCAATCTGCGCCTTATCACCTAGAGCAACAAAATAGAGTTGGCACCTCTTGTTAACAAGCTGACTGTTTTTGTCTTGAATTAGAAGGGCTATTCTCTCTAAGCCCATTGCAAAGCCAATTGCTGGAGTAGGATTGCCACCCATTTTTTCAACTAAACCATCATATCTGCCACCACCACAAATAGTGCCTTGCGACCCTAAATCATTTGAAATCCACTCAAACACAGTTTGATTATAGTAGTCTAAGCCCCTTACAAGTTTTGGATTAACCTCATAAGGAATATCTAAATTATCTAAATAGGTTTTTAAAATAGTAAAGTGCTCTTTAGATTCATCATCTAAATGATCAATCATTTTGGGAGCATTAGAAATTAGTAACTCAAGGTCTTTATTTTTACTATCCAATATTCTTAAAGGATTTGTCTTTAATCGACGCAAACTATCTTCATCAAGTTGGCTTATATTTTCATTAAAAAAGCCTGTAAGAATCTTTCTATAAGTGGATCGACTTTCTTTTGAACCTAGTGAATTAATTTCTAATCTTGCATTGATTCCAAGAGATTTCCAGAGTGAATCTGTAATAGATATTAATTCAGCATCAATTTTGGCATCAGAAGCGCCAAAAACTTCTGCCCCTACTTGGTGGAATTGTCGGTATCTTCCCTTTTGAGGCCTTTCATGCCTAAACATTGGGCCATTATAAAAAACCTTTTGTATTCCTTCGCGCGGCAAATTATGCTCAATCATCATTCTAACTACGCTAGCTGTGCCTTCAGGCCTTAAAGTTAAAGAGTTACCATTATTGTCTTCCCATGTGTACATCTCTTTTTCTACAATGTCTGTCACTTCTCCAATTGCACGAGAAAAAGTCTCTGTACTTTCAACAATTGGAGTACGGCAATATTTATAGCCGTAAGAGATAAGGAGATTACTAATAGTTTCATCCAAAAAACTCCAAAGGGCAGAGTCTGCTGGTAACAGATCATTCATACCTCGAATAGCTTGAATTTTATTTGACATCAGTAAGCTTTAAATAATAATAATATGTATTTTACCAATTAAACCTCATCGAGAGTTTAAGCAATAATTAAGTTCTATTAAAAATGCTATAAATTTTTGATTCCACTTGGTACATGACCAGTAGGAACGTACTGAGATGCTGAATCACAATGCTGCTGCTGATCATCAAAAAAAATATCTGCTCCAAACTCTCTTAGAAAGACGCCTTTTTCAAGCCCACCAAGAAAAAATGACTCATCTATGCGTATCCCCCATTCTCTCATGGTGTGAATAACTCTTTTATGTGCTGGGGCCGATCTTGCAGTAACTAATGCAGTTCTAATAGGGTTATTTTCTTCAGGAAATGTTGATTGAATTTTTTGTAAAGAGACCAGAAAAGATTTAAATGGGCCGGCTTTTAGTTTAATTTTTTCAGACAGGACTTCGTTTTCATGAAACGCTTCAAGACCTTTCTCTTGAAATATTTTTTCAGATTCATCCGAAAAAATCACAGCATCCCCGTCAAAGGCAATTCTGAGTTGTGAAGGATGACTATGGTTTGATTTTGACTCAATAATTGATGCGGCTGCATAGCCGGACTTTAAAGCTTTTTGAACATCATTATAGTTACTAGACAGAAACAAGTCCGCTTCAAAGGCGCCAACAAAAGGGTGGGTACTTTCTCCGCGAGTAAACGCTGCTCTTGAAATATTTAAACCATAATGCTCAATTGAGTTAAAAATTCTTAGGCCAGTATCAGCACTATTCCTTGAAAGTAAGATGACATCAATTGGAGTTTTTTTACTATTTAATTTAAGTAATTTTTTGACCAAAGTAAACCCTACACCTGGTTCAAGAACTACTTGCTCATTTTCTTGTTGGTGTTTGGCGTAAGCCTCAATACCCTCATCTTTAAAAATTTGGTGTGAGTGATCAAGATTAAATAATGCTCTTGAGGAGATTGCAATGACTAATTTTGTGCTTTCAGTTTTTATTTGCTTTTTGCCCATTCTGCTCCATTGTACCTTTCCAAACAATAATCTAGCCACCTTAGCATGAAGAGGTTAAGCTCTAATTGAAAGGCTAAATCACTGCAGTCATTAATTAGAGGGTGAGACTCATTAATTCTTGTTTCTTTGCATATTGAGGTAACCTCTAAAAGTCTTGCATCAAAATAAATTTTGAAACAAATATCTGGTCGATTAATAATTGCCTCTTGAGACTTAATCTTGTGAGTTAATGTATATGTGCCTGTATAAGGGGCCTTATCATGACAAAGTAAAAACAGGTCATTAGATGGTTTTTTTATTCCAACAAAGTCATCTTTAATAGACGGTAGAAGAGGTATAAGTCTTGATATTTTTTTAAAGTTAAGCTCAAAAATGTCAGATATATTTGAGTAAGTTACTTTTTTTTGGTTATAAATTAATTTATTTAGTATTTGATCGTTTGTCATAGCCATACTGTTTCACAATTAATTTCGCCTTCATCACTCAAATTGTAGTGGTTAAAACCAATCATTTCTGGACCGTTAAATTGAAGAGTAGTCGATGGACATGAAAAGAGCTTTACATCGTTTCTGATAAACTCAGAGCCTTGGTGAGCATGACCCCAAATAACAGCCTTAATTTTACTGAACTTATCTATAGTATTAAAAAAATTATCTGAATTCTCTAAGGATTTTTTATCATCCCAATTACTTTGCATAGAAATTGGTGGGTGATGAAGGCAAAGCACAATAAATTTTTTAGTTGAAGATAAAATTTTTTCAGTTAGCAATTCAAGCTCATCCTTTCTTATAAAGCCACTAGTTTTGATATCTTGAACAGAGTCTATTGAAATTATTTCCCAATCAGCAATAGTTATTTTTGTTAAATAATGCTCACTAAATGCTGAAGATAAATTTAATTTATTGTCATGGTTTCCAGGAAGAATAGAAAGATTAGAACTGATTGGTCTGATTATTTTTTTGAATATTGAGTAAGATGATGCAGTTCCATTATGAGCTAAATCACCACTAATTATTAGTGCATTATAATTTCTACTAGAAATGCTTTTGACTATAGTGCTAAGATTTTTTTGAGAGTCAGTACCCCACACATTTTTTTCATCATCTATGTGATTGTCACTAATTTGAATAAAGGAGTTGTTCATGGAAACTATATTGGCAAATGTATTTTTATAGAAGCTTTAGAAGTCACCTTGGTCAAAATTTGTCATATTTTTAACATATGATGCATCCATTTGCTCATCACTTACACCCTGAAATCTATCTTCAAAAGCTAAATCTTCAAATTTAGAATATTGTCCTACAAAGGCTAGTTTAATATTACCTGTTGCTCCATTTCTATGCTTCGCAATTCTTAAATCAGCTTTTCCTACTTCCTCTGGATTGGTGTAGGAATCATCATGATAAACTTCATCACGATATATAAATCCAATAATATCAGCATCTTGCTCAATAGAGCCTGATTCACGTAAATCAGCCATTTGAGGTATTCTTCCTTTGCCAGTTTTAGCGCGAGACTCTACGCCTCGATTAAGCTGAGAGAGCGCAATCACTGGAACATTAATTTCCTTAGCAAGAGCTTTTAATGAGCGTGAAATTTCTGAGATTTCTTGAACTCTATTTTCTGATTTTCCATGTACAGTCATTAATTGTAAATAATCCACCATTATCAGGCCTAGATCAGGATATTTTCTTTTGAGCCTTCTACATTTTGCGCGTATTTCAGTTGGGGTAATTGAAGGAGTTTCATCGATCAAAATTGTATTTTCTTCAAAGGCTCTTACTGCATGATTAAAGCTGTTCCAATCAATCTCAGACATATCACCATCTCGTAACTTACTTGAATCTATCCGTCCAAATGATGAAATCATCCTTATTACTAATTGTTCTGTTGGCATCTCAAGACTAAAAACTGCAACAGGCGTCGAATTATGAATTGCTACATGCTCTACAATATTCATTGATAGGGCTGTTTTACCCATACTTGGCCTTCCTGCAATGATAATAAGATCGCCATTTTGAAGTCCTGATGTTAATTTATCTAATTCAGAAAAACCAGTCTCAGTTCCTTTAAAACCTTTCTTTTCTTGCATTTCATGAACTCGATTAACAACATCTTTAATAATGTCTTTTACATTTGTAATTTCTTGCTTATTACGACTTACTTGCTCTGCAATTTCAAAGATTTTTTTTTCAGATAAGTCTAGTAAATTATTTACTTCAATATCTTTTGGATGGAAGGCAGTATCAGCCAGCTCCCTTCCAATCTTGATTAGTTGTCTAAAGATTGAAAGTTCTCTTACATGTTTTGCATAAGCGTCAATATTTGAAACGCTTGGTGTGTTTTCTGCAATTTGAGCAAGATAAGCAAACCCTCCAATAGAATCTTCATCATGTGTTTTAATAACCTGCTCTTTAACAGTAAGGATGTCTGCGGGCTTGTCATGCTCAAGAAGGATAACTATTGCATCATAAATGATACGATGAGAGGTTTGATAGAAATCATCAGAGCTAATTATATTAACAACATTATCCCAAGAATCATTATGCAATAAAAGGCCACCCAGAACTGATTGCTCAGAATCAATTGAATTTGGCGGTATTTTTGGGTTTTCAATATCCATTAGTGCAGTTTAGAAAAATAAAAAGCCCTCAAAAAGGGCTTTTTATTTTAACTTACTTATGTGATTTGAATTAACTTATTCTGCTTCAGTTGAAGCGATAACTATTACTTTAACTGTAACAATAACTTCTGCATATAGAGAAACTGTAACTTCATATTCACCTATATTTCTTATAGCTTCAGACATATTAATGTCTCTTTTTTCAACTTCAAAGCCTTGTTCAAGAAGATTTTCAGCAATATCAGCTGGACTAACAGAGCCATAAAGTTTTCCTTCTTCACCTGCATTCGCTGTAATTGTGCAAACAACATCTGACATGGCCGTTTCTTTTGATTGCGCGTCTGACATGGCTGCAAGTTCTTTAGCTTCAAGATCTGCACGTATTATTTCAAAAGTAGCCATATTAGCTTTATTTGCAGGCTTAGCTTTTCCTTGAGGAATTAAATAGTTTCGAGCATATCCAGACTTAACGTTTGCAATATCACCAAGGCTACCTAATTTTTCATTTTTTTCTAACAAAATTACTTTCATGAGGTCTCCTATTTTTTGTGTTTGTCAGTATATGGAATTAACGCCAAAAATCTAGCTCGTTTAATTGCAGTAGTTAACTGCCTTTGAAATCTAGCTGTTGTGCCAGTTATTCTTGATGGAGTGATTTTTCCACTATCGTCAATATTTCTGAGCAAAGTTTCGACATCTTTATAATCGATCTCCTTAACACCAGCTTTTGTAAAACGACAAAAGCGGTTGATAGGGATTTGAAATTTACGTCTTTTGGTTACTTGTTTTTTAGCCATTACGATCTCCTATTTCTTGTCAGCAACGCGATCTTTGGCTTTGTCTTTACCATGATCTTTATCAGATTCTGTAACCATAATTGATGGATCAGTGACAGCTTCTTTCTTAGAGATTATTAAGTTTCTAAGTATAGCGTCATTGAATCGGAAGTTATAGTTCAATTTATCGAGAGTATCTTTGTCACACTCAATATTCATCATTAAATAATGTGCTTTATAGATTTTATCGATTGGATAGGCGAGGTGTTTGCGACCCCAGTCTTCGTCTCTGTGAACCATGCCACCATCTGAAGTGATTAGTTCTTTGTATTTTTCAATCATTGTCGTTACCTGAGAGCTTTGATCAGGGTGGACAATGAGAGTTATTTCATAATGTCTCATTAACATCTCCTTATGGGTTTAAAAAAAAGCTTGCCAACTACTGTTGATCAAGCAAGGAAGGGGGTATTTTATACTACTTAATCTATATTTATCAATTATTTGATGTTGTTATCGTATTATGTAGACATTGAAGTGAGCTGTTGAAATTAACTCTATTTATAATCGACTACATGAAAACTAAACTTGAAGTTTGTATTGATAATTTAGCTGGACTAGAAGCCTGTATCAAGGGCAATGCTGATAGGATAGAGCTATGCAGTTCGCTTATTCACGGTGGCCTAACTCCGGAAACTGATTTAATGAGGCATGCTTCAAATGCTGCAATTTCTGTGCGCATGATGGTTCGCCCAAAAAATGGTAATTTTCATTATTCATCCAAAGATCTAATACAAATGAAAAATGATATTGATATGGCTCGTTCCTTTGGCTTTGAAGGTGTTGTTTTTGGAGCTACATTAGTAAATGGGGGAATTGACCAAGCTTTTCTAGAGAAGCTTGTCACGCATGCATTTGGATTAAAAAAAACTTTACATAGGGCTATTGATACAATATCTGACCCAGTCGATGCAGTTGACGTTGCTCATAATTTAGGCTTTGATTGCATCTTATCCTCTGGAGGCTTTGACACGGCTAATGAAGGTCTATTAGTCCTCAAAGAAATGTACAGCAGAGCTTTGGGTAAAATCGAAATTATGCCTGGGTCTGGTGTTAATCCAGAAAATGCTCAAAAAATTGCTAAGAGCTCTAACTTTAACTGGCTTCATTCTTCTTGCTCCAGCCTACTTGAAAATAGTCCTTTTACTGACGCTAATAAAATTATAAGTATAAAAAATGAAATCAATTACTAGTTCATGGATTAAACGAATACTTTTATTATGTATTTTTATTTTCATTTCGTATGTTTTATATTTAAATAGTTTAGTTAAGGCTGAATTTTCTTCAGATATAGAGTCAATAGAGGATGTAATTCAAGCTCAGTATTCTTTTGATGACTACCCTAAAGATTTAGTTAATATGCTCTTGTTGGTTGAGGATCAATTATTTTTTAATCATAACGGTGTTGACTTTAAGGAAATATTAAGAGTTTTATACGGGTATTTATTTGATGAAAAAGACCTTAGAGGCGCAAGCACAATAACCCAGCAGCTGATAAAAAACTCACTACTCTCAAGAGACAAAACATTAACAAGAAAAACTAAAGAGTCACTAATGGCAATCTTATTAGAGTTGTCATATGACAAAAAATTCATTCTTGAGAGATATATGAATACGGTATATTTAGCCCAACAAGGATCTACTGCTATTCATGGCTTAGCTAGTGGAAGCTTGCACTATTTTAACAAAGACGTAAGTAGTTTAAATTTAAAGGAAATGGCTACGCTTGTTGCCTTACTTAAAGGACCTTCTTATTACAATCCTGCGAATTTTCCTGATCGCCTTAAAAAACGTGTTGAAATGATTTTGTCGATGCATAAAAACTATAAAAGAATAATTTGATGAATATACTTGCTATAGATACTTGCACTGAGGTTGCATCTGTTACTTTATATTCTTCTGGAGTTAGAACGAGTAGAGTGCTGACTAATATTGAAAAAAGTTCTGGACACATCCTGAAACTCTGTGACGAAGTTTTTCATGAATCAGGAAAGCAATTAAAAGAAGTTGATTTAATTGTATATTCAAAAGGCCCAGGTGCTTTTACAGGCGTGAGAATGTGTATTGGTGTTGTGCAGGGGCTTTCGCTTTCTTGCAGTATTCCTACCATTGGTTTTTCAACACTTGAATTGTTAGGATTTAGGGCATCTAAAATACTTAAAGCAGAGAAAATTGCCATTGCACTTGATGCGCGTATGGAAGAGGTTTACTGGGCAGTTTATGATCATGGAGTTATTAGTAAAATGAAAATTTGCAGCCCTGAAGATGTTGATTACTTAGATGTTGATTTTGTGGGCGTAGGGACAGGGTGGGGAGTGCATCATGATAAGCTCCATATAGCCTCTAATGTTAAGTTAACTGACCTTACTATCTACCCTGAAGCATGTGAATTGGTAGATTTATCTCTTAAGGCAATTGAGTTGGGTCAAAATCCAACATTCGAACTCCCTCAACCAATATATTTACGAAACAACGTCGCTCAAAAATCATTAAAATAAAATCTTTTTTTTATAGCTTTTTTTACTTATGTGGAAATGGATTCAAAGGCAGTCGTCTCCTAAAATTTTTTACCAAACCTGTTCCAATCTAACCCCTTGGTTTTTTTGGCCATTTATTGGTTTTTTAGTTATTGGTTTATACTGGGCGCTTATCGTTTCTCCTGCGGATTATCAACAAGGAGATGGCTACAGAATTATTTTTATTCATGTACCTAGTGCAATTTTATCAATGATGGTTTACGCAATCATGGCTATTGCTGGTGGTATTGGACTTATCTGGCAAATTAAAATGGCTGAAGTGGTTGCAAAAGTTTCAGCGCCTATTGGTGCTGCCTTTACAATTATTGCATTAGTGTCGGGAGCAGTCTGGGGGAAGCCAATGTGGGGAGCCTGGTGGGTTTGGGATGCAAGACTAACCTCAGAGCTTATCTTACTTTTTTTATATCTGGCTTATATGTCTCTCAATAATGCCTTTGATAATCCAAGAACTGCAGCTAAATCAAGCTCAATCTTGGCGTTAGTTGGGTTGGTAAATTTGCCCATTATTCATTATTCAGTTAAATGGTGGAATACTCTTCACCAGGGCTACTCTGTTGGCACTGGGGGCTTAAAAGATCCTGATATGCAAATTGCTCTCGCGTTAATGTTTGTTGCATCTATCTTCCTGTACGCACTATTGGTAGCTATTAAGGCTAAGACTGAAGTGTTAATTCGTGAACAAAATTCGCGTTGGGTTCAAGAGGAAGTTACTGGAGCATCCATATGACAATGGTAGAGTATTTTTCTTTTCTTCCTTATGGCAAGTATGCCTTTTATGTATGGCTAGCATATGGCATTTCTACGATAACAGTTATTACACTTTTCTTAAGTGCAAATAGGAATCATCAAAAAGCCTTAATCAATCTAAAAAATAAGTATTCAAGAAAGTAATGACTAGAAGACAAAACCGTATGCTCCTTGTTGCGCTTCTTTTATTTGGAGTATTTTCAACTGGCTATTTAGGCATTAAAGCGTTTAATGAAAATCTATTATATTTCTATACACCAACTGATATAGCCAATGGAAAAGCACCAGTTGGAAAAAGTTTTAGAGTTGGTGGGCTGGTTGAAAAAGATAGCGTTCAAAGGCAGGACATGATGGTAAGCTTTGTGGTGACAGATAACAATAAATCAATTGAAGTGAAGTACACAGGTATTCTGCCCGATCTTTTTAGAGAAGGGCAGGGGGTTGTTACGAGTGGTTCATTAACTTCAAAGTGTATTGGTAAGGAATGTAAATATACATTCTTGGCAACAGATGTATTAGCTAAGCATGACGAAAACTATATGCCGCCTGAAGTTGCTGCAGCATTAAAATCTACTGAAATAAAAGAATGAAAAAACTAATTCCATTAATTGTATTTGTTATTATTGCAGTTTTTCTGTTTTTGAGCCTTAGTTCAAATCCAAGTAAGCTTCCATCTCCGCTCTTAGGAAAAATATTTCCTAGTATTCAAGGTAAAGATTTTTACACAGATGAGACCATTGAAGTTTCAGATCTGCTTGCTAGTAATATGACTTTAGTAAATGTTTGGGCATCTTGGTGTACTACCTGTCGAAAGGAGCATCAAATGATTATGAATATAGCTGAAAACACAAACTTACAAATGATAGGTATTGACTACAAAGACACTAGGGAAAATGGTGCAAAGTATTTAGAAATTATGGGTAATCCTTATGATGAAATTATATTTGATCCAAGTGGTAAGATTGGAATGGATCTTGGGGTTTATGCAACACCTGAAACTTTTTTAGTTAATGAAAAAGGCGTGATTCTATATAAGCATATTGGTGAAATTAATAAAAATGTCTGGGATGAAAATTTTGCGATTCATCTAAATCCTATTAAAAGTTAAAGTATTTTTAATAAAATTGCATATTATGCAATACTTTATTTATAATTTTTTGCCAGATATGGCTTGAGACATGGGTTTACTGATGTATAATATTTGTGAATGCCAATATATATATGGTTTTTATTAAATTTATAAAAATATAAGGAATTTTAACAATGAATAAATCAGATTTAGTTTCAGCCATTGCTGATAACTCAGGCCTATCTAAAGCAGACGCAGCTCGCGCTTTAGAAGCAACAACTAGCGCTATTACTGGCGCATTAGCAAAAGGTGATTCAGTTGCCATTACAGGTTTTGGTAGTTTCCTAGTTAGGGCTCGTGCAGCTCGCAGTGGTCGTAACCCACAAACAGGCGCTACAATTCAAATTAAAGCTTCAAATGCTCCAGCATTTAAAGCAGGAAAATTATTAAAGGAATCTGTTAACTAAACAGATTTTTGCCAGTATAATATGCCCGATTCCTGAAGTGATTCGGGCATTTTTTTTGGGGCGCTTAGCTCAGTTGGGAGAGCATCGCCCTTACAAGGCGAGGGTCACAAGTTCAAGTCTTGTAGCGCCCACCAAAAATTGGAGCGGTAGTTCAGTTGGTTAGAACGCCTGCCTGTCACGCAGGAGGTCGCGGGTTCGACCCCCGTCCGCTCCGCCATCTTGTTAGTTGTAACCTTCCGAAATACAGCCTCTCTAAAGTTAGTCAGAAGTGCTTAATCGTTCACAGCAAATGATTGTATTTTATTAAATGCTTTCATAGAAGGGTTAAGCTAACATAGTCGCACGGACTTCCGCTCTACCATCTTAATTGTTTTAATCAGTTTTATTAATTCACTCTAAAACGTTTTAAACTATTTTGAATTTGAAATTAACTCTTCAGCAAAGGCATTAATTTCTAATTGCCTATCTTTAACTATACTTTCACCTAAAGAAATAAGATAGTCTAAATAGTCTTTATCTGTATTGTCCATACTACTACTCTGATTATCATCAAAAGAGCTATCCAGCCTAAGATAACTAGGGTTATTATCATATACTGCATTTAGTTGATAGTCAGAAGCTGAGGCTACTGCATTAGATGTTAAGTAAGAGCCTTGATAAAGCCATTCTGCTGCCCCCCAATTGGCTGTTACTTCACAATCAAGATTTGTAGTTTTTCTCCCTGTTCCAAGTGAAAGCATCATAGTGTCTTTTGCATGAAGATCTGAGTTATGATAGCGAAATTCAGCATAAGCTGAAAGGGCTGGATTGTTTGCAAAGACCCCTCCATCAATAAAACAACGATGCTCTTTATTGTTAACAGTAGAAATTTGAGCTGGAGGGAAGAATGTTAATGCAGATGTGGCGCCTCTTAGTAAATCTTTTACATAGAAATTATGTCTCGGACTTATTAGTGCTTTTTGTTGACGAAAAAAATAGTTTTTGCCTCTTGATAAATCATAAACAGGTATTAGAGAAGGCTTTAAGAGGTCTTTAAGTTCTGATTTCCCAAAGTACTTTTGAAAAACAGATTCTAAGCCTTCAGGGTCATATTTTACGTTTACTATTCCAGAGACAGATTTGATCTCTTGAAATAAAGAGGAGCTGAAAATAATTTGACCATTTTCCAAATAAAGATCAAGAATTTCTTCAGAGCTATATTTTGGACGATTATTATTGTCAGGAGATAAAAGGCCAGCAATTATTATGGCTCCAGTACTAGCACCTGAAAATAAATCAAAATAATCATGAATTCTTGAGTTTGGATTATTAGAAAGACGTTTAAGTAGTTTTTCGAGGTGTAACAATACCACGGCGGGCACTATGCCTTTAATACCTCCTCCATCTATAGATAAAATTCTAGTCCTATTCATTTAAATTTATTATATTTGAATTATAGAGATTAATAATATTAATCAATTAATTAGATATTTTTGGTTCACTAAAAACTAGAATAGATTTATGAATAAAATATTAGTATTTGGCTTACTAATCTTGAATATTGGGATGAGAGTAATCAGTTAAGTATGACTATTTAATAAAAAAGAATAAAAGTAGTTTGAGAAATATCATTGTTAACTTTGTAGAGTTTTACAATACTCTTTCCCACTTCCATAATGAATCCTTTTGTAGCAGGGTTAATTAACCTCAGTAAAGCGTATATTCGCTACGCCATTTTTTAAATAGATTATAAAATCTCACTACTTTGAATACATTGTGTGAAAATGATGTTCATTTAGAACATAGATTCAAAATCCAATGACTGTTGATTCAATTAAAGATAATGACGCTCTTAATGGTGAGATTTTTCCGACATTCGTTAGGTATCTGATTCCGTCTATTCTGGGCCTAATTGCGATGACATCTTCCTCATTGGTAGATGGCATTTTTATTGGAAACTATGTGGGTATTACTGCTCTGGCTGCAGTTAATCTCATCATTCCAATAATAACGCTCCTATTTGGCGTTAGCATGATGATGTCAATTGGCGGTTCAGTTCGAGCCGGTAAGTATCTTGGAGAAGGAAATAAGCCAGCTGCATCGGCAATTTTTAGTAAGTCAATAATTTCTATGGTGATCTATGCGCTGGTTCTGATAACGCTCACACTTGCATTTGAAGATCAGATATTTGCGGGTCTAGGAGCTACTCAAGAGCTGTTTCCAGTGATGAGCGAGTATTACCGAATCATTATGCCATTTGTAATTTTTCAGTTGATTATTATCCCGCTGTATTTTTTCATTCGCTTGGATGGCTTACCTAATCTTGCCGCTGCTGCGCTTGGAGTTGGTGCGGTCGTTAATATTGCACTGGACTATTTCTTTATTGCAGTTTATGACTGGGGATTAACTGGAGCTGCGTGGGCAACAGGCATATCAGAAGTTCTATCTCTACTAGTTATTATGTTTTATTTTTTCATGCCAGAGAGGACCTTAAGTTTTAGTTTTCGTCAGAACAACTGGATGGAAGTATTTAAGGCAGCATACAACGGAATTTCTGAGTTTATTAATGAAGTATCCGGTGCTATTATTGCATTTATCTTTAACTGGATGCTGATTCAGCGGGCTGGAGTTGACGGCGTTGCGGCGATTACTGTTGTAAATTATATGTTGATGACAGGTTTTATGATGTTCTTTGCCATAGAAGATACAAGTCAGGTGATGATTTCTCAAAATTATGGAGCTCGCAATGCTGAGCGCACTAGAGCTTTTCTCAAAACTGCTTGCTTTATAGTTGCTTTGCTAAGTTTATTTTTTATAACTGTATTGGTAACAGCAAGTGAACCCCTGATTTATCTATTCGTTAATGAGAAGGACAGCGCTCAAACCGTGATATTGGCACTGGAGTTTGTTACATATGTTTGGCCAATTTTTATTTTTGCTGGTTTTAATATGATGATAACTGGCTATCTAACTGCTATTCATCTGCCTTTTCAGTCTGCACTTTTAGCTTTGAGTCGGGGATTGATTCTTCCAACTGGTCTTTTGATACTTTTTTATAGCTTACTATCTGATTTCCGATTTATTGCTGCTCTTTCGATCGCAGAAGGGATTGCTTTTATCCTTGCTATAGCACTTTTTCTTCGATACAGCCCTCAAAAAGCAATCTCTAAAATAAGATTAGACCCAAAGATTGAGCCTTATTTATAAGCTTTTTTATAGCTTCTAATTGTTATCCCATACTGCGAATGACTTGCCCTGATTATTGAACTCATAGCCAATAAAAGGCTCGTCACTAATGACTTCGCCGTCATGGCCTGGAGCAATAGAATACGCGTCCCCTGCATTAACAATCATCTCGGTGCCGTCATCATGAGTAACACGCATACTTCCTTGTATACAAGCACCTAAATGGCCTGCTTGGCAGCTATCACCACCAACATGAGGTTTAATACACTCCGACCACATCCAACCTGGTTGAGCTGTTACTCTGATAGCTTTTACTGTTCCAAATTCGAGCACTTCTGCACGAGTTTTGTCCGGAGATATTAAATCATCGGGAGTATCAAAAGATTTTCTAACTAAGTTCGCCATAACACTTCTCCTTTTTTAAAGAAATTTAATTATAGCTCAAAGTTAACCTTGTCTTATGCATCAAAATGAAATTTGGACTTTCACTCTTTATAGATTTATAATAAGTTTAGATTTATAGTTGAATTATAGGGCTCGAATGGATCAGGCTAAGATTGTTCAAAATTTTGGACGTAATTTAAGTTTTAAACCCTTGCACATATACTCTCCAATCAATAAAGATGAATTGATTGATATTCTTGAAGAGCATAAAAGTGGAAAAATTAGAGTAGTTGCTTCAAAACATTCATGGAGTGCTTTGATTGAAACAAAAGACGTACTAATCGATATGAGTCATTTCGACTACGTCAAAATTCAAAAAAATAATCTTCAAACTAGTGTTATTGTTGGCGCTGGATGTAAAGTTGAAAGACTACTGAAAGAGCTCAACCGTAAGGGACTTACTATACCTTCTGTTGGTTTAATTGATCAGCAAACTATTGCTGGTGCAACCTCTACTGGTACTCATGGCTCTGGAAAACATAGTCTCTCACATTATATCGAGTCAGTCCAATTAGCTTGTTTTGATGAGAGTGGCGATTCCACTCAGATTGTAAATATAAGTGAAGGAGAGGATCTTCAAGCTGCACGATGTTCTCTTGGATGTCTTGGGGTTGTTGTTGAATTAACGCTACCTTGCATACCACAATATTTTATTCAAGAGAAATCTACATTTTGTGAAACGATTGAGCAAGTACTAGTACTAGAGAAGAAAGCACCCTTACAGCAGTTTTTTTTAATGCCACACTCTTGGAAATTTTTTGCCCAAGAGCGCCTTGTAGCTCCTAATCTTGGGCGTCGTGGTTTTGCTTCAATTTATCGAATATATTGGTTTCTTGTTATTGATCTTGGTATGCATTTAGTGATGAAGGCTCTTGTATCAATTCTGAAAAGTAGACGATTAGTTCGTATTTTTTTTCGTTCAATTGTTCCCTCCCTCGTATTTTCAAATTGGGTTGTGATAGATCGAAGCGACCGCGCACTAGTTATGAAGCATGAATTATTTAGACATTTAGAGCTTGAAGCTTTTGTCGTTAGATCTCATGTAATTGAAGCCGCTAGTTTTGTTAAGGATATTTTGCAATATGCGGACGATGACAATCATCAGCTGTCTGACTCTACAAACGAGAAGATAAAAAAAGCTCAGCTAACTGAATCATTATCTTCAATAAAGGGCCGTTTTACACATCACTACCCAATCTGCTTTCGTAGGGTATTGGCAGATGATACATTGATTTCCATGGCGTCAGGTGAATCTGAAGATTGGTACGCAATTAGCTTTATTACTTACCTTGAACCTAGGGACGAATTTTTTGCATTAGCAACCTTTTTATCAAATAGCATGTTTGAGCTTTTTGAGGCACGTATTCATTGGGGCAAGTGGTTCCCACAAACCAGTAAACAAGTGAATAAACTTTATCCAAAAATTGATACATTTCGTAATGTGTGTTCTAAATATGACCCAAATGGTGTTTTTCGTAATAACTTTGTTGAAGATAAATTAGATCTCTAAAAAAAACATTTTAAGACTGCTTAAGTTAAGTATCTGAAAAGAGTTTAGACTTTAGCTAAACTTATTTAAGTAGCAATCTTTATCTAAACAACTCCTAATCTCCATCTATCCTTTAAGTGAGGTATCTAGAATAGCAGTTATGAAAAATAAACTACTTCTACTAATATTCTCTCTAACACTTTCCTTTAACTCTTATGGTGATTGGACAAGTGTACTGCCAGGTAATAATTCCTCTTTATACATCGACTTTGAAACATTGGAAGAGCGAGAAGGTTTTATTTATTGGCGTTATATGGATTCGTGGGCTGATGGCAGCGCCAAGTCTTCTGCACAGGGTGATTGTAATTTAAGGGGATTTAAAGTTAATAAACGAGTTAATTTTTCACTGCCTATGGGAGAGGGCGAAGGCATTGAAAATAATATGGTTAGTTCTTGGGAATACTATGAGCCGAATACTGGTTATGAAATTTTATTAAATTTTATATGTCAAATGTCAAAGCTATCTCCCAAAGAACAAAAAATACGTATTGAGGCGTTAACAAAAAGAAATGAGGAATTTGAAAGAGAGAGAATGAAGCGTTTTGAGGAGGCTGAAGTAGAAATAAGCTCACCTAAGTTAAGCATCATAAAATCTCCTTACATAAAGAGTATTGATGAGAATATTAAATTATTTTGGCGTTATCAGAATGCAGAAGATAATTGGAGCTGTGATGTTCTCATTAATCAGGCTAGCAATGGCGCAGTAGAGTCTGTAAAAATTCTAGAATGTGATACAGGCAATAATGAAAATCCTGGAATGTCAAAAAGCAAAGCGCAGGCTTTTGGCGCCTCTATCAGAAGAGCGGTATTCAAATCATCACCTCTTCCGCTTCCACAAGATGTAGCAGAGTTTGATAAAGTAATCGTGTTTAAGTTTAGCGTTAAATAACTTATAGATATTCTAAGACTTTGATTCTCTTAGATAGGCTGGTTAAATTAGTTTTTTAAAGTCGCTTAGGCCTTGTTATAAATGTTTTTATTAGAAGTATTATTCCAATAAGGATTATCAAATAAGTCAGGCTAATCATTGTCAATTTAAATATGTTGAGTCCAGAGCCCAATGAAACCAATGTTTCAGATATTGCGCCTGAATTTAAATAGGTTTCTAACATTAATAATTCAACGAAATTCTCAGACCAATCGGCTATCATACCCAGGACAGTAGGGGCCAACAATAATAGACGCTTGCTTTTAAAGAAATACACAATCCAAGAGCCAAACATCGCAGCAGAAAAAACTGCAAAAATTATGTCCCATAATTTAAGGAATTGGCTATAGCAAAGAAGCTGAGCCTGATCCCTTGCCTGAAAAAAACCTTGAACCATCTCTATATTGTAAATAGCAAGGCCTAGTGAATTTGTCCCAATATCTAGCCTGAAACAGCTACTTAAAGGCACTAGAACAAATGATATGTACAAGACAAATACTAAAGTAAATCCTATAGCAAAATATAGAGGTTTATGATCCTTTGGATTAATTGTTTCGTTCATGTTTTGCCTAGCAATAAGTTAAATTAATATCAGCGCATAATCTGATTGCAGGTAAATATAAACTAAACCACCTATTATATAGTTAGACATCTTGACGATTATGTGGTTTGTTTAAATCGATTTCGGGGCCTATTGGCACTATTCCAAATGGGTTTATAGATTCATGACTCCCATGGTAGTGTTTTTTTATTTGCTCCATATTGACAGTCGACTCAATTCCTGGCTGCTGATAAAGATCTCTTAGATAATTAGAAAGACAAGGGTAATCAATAATTCTACGAATATTGCACTTAAAATGCCCCACATAGACTGGATCAAATCTTACTAATGTTGTAAATAATCTCCAGTCGGCTTCAGTTATTGCATCACCGGTTAGATAGCGTTTTGACTCTAAAATACCCTCTAGCCAATCTAAAGTTTCAAAAAGTGGGGTAATTGCTCTTTCATATGCTTTTTGCGTCGTTGCAAAGCCACACTGATAAACGCCATTATTGACATTTTTATAAACTTTTGTATTTATTGCATCAATCTCTTCACGTAATGCAACTGGATAATAATCTTCATTATTACCTGTGATGCCATCAAAAGAAGAGTTCATCATTCTAATGATTTCTGAAGATTCATTATTAACAATTGTGTGGTTTAACTTATCCCATAATAATGGCACGGTAACCAGGCGATTAAAATTTATATCAGCTTTTTGATATAACTCATATAAATATTTAAATCCATATAAATGATCTTCTGTAGAACCAGGATACTCATCAAAAACCCAGCTTTCCACTGGCATCAATGGATGAACTATGGACAATGAAATAAGTGACTCTAGGCCCTTTAATTTTCTGAAAATAAGTGCTCTATGGGCCCAAGGACAAGCATGTGAAATATAAAGTTGATATCTATCAGCTTCAGCAGGAAAACCTCCTATACCAGACTCTCCAGGGCTTCCATCAACTGTAATCCAGTTTCTAAAATTAGAATCAGTTCGAATAAACTCACCATCTCTGACTTTCAACTTAACATTCTTCATAATATCTCCATACAATTTATTTTCATATATTCGCAACTGTTTGTTTTGCCGCTTCAACTTTTTGTTCACCGTCTTGACCAAAAATACCATCTGCAATAATTATCTCGACATCGCTTATCCCGATAAAGCCTAAGAAAAACTTCAGCCATCCAGACATAAAATCACTATCACCACCAATTGTTGTACCGCCAGATACCGCAATGATATAAGCCTTCTTACCCTCTAATATTCCCTCTGGACCATTTTCGCCATAACGAAATGTTGTGCCAGCTCGCGCCACTAAATCAGCCCACGCCTTAAGAGAGGCTGGTGGTCCAAAATTGTAGACAGGCGCGCCAATAATAATTGTATCCGCATCCTGCAATTCCTTGATCAGTATATCCGCCAGATGAGCAGTTTGATTCTTCGCCTGTTCTTCGGTGCGCTCATCTATTGGCATGCCAACAGCTGCTAGACTTGATCCGCTGATAAACGCCATATTCTGATTAAGATCACGCTCTATCAATACATTCCCTTTGGCTTTGAATTTCTCAGCCAGAATCGAGCTCAAAGTACGTGAGACTGAGTCTTCGTCTCTAACACTGGCATTGATAATAAGTGTTGTTATGGTAATTATCCTTTTTTGTATTTTTTGCAGATTTAAGTTATAAAACCTTCCTTATGCTATAAGGAAGGCTAATAAAAAAAACTAAATTAACTCTTTATAGAGGCGTCTAACTGATCTCTATAAAAATATAGAATATAGGCAGCTAAAACCCCAAGCACGACAGGTGCAAATGCTCCAGGCATGCTTAACGCAATGTGAGTAATGAAACCTCCTATCATGGTGCATACAAGAAGTGCCGCTCCAAAAACTTGTTTATTTGGTAGCCATATCAATACAACTCCAGTAACTTCGATTAAACCTGTTACATACCTGAACCATTGACCCCATCCAATCATCTCATACATACCAACCATTTGCGCATCGCCTATAATTTTAAAAGCGCCAGCACTTAAAAAGGCTAGCGATAAAAGAATTTTTACAAGTGGAATTAAATATTTATTAATTTTGTTCATATATCCCCTAATTTGTTAAAGATAGCCCTCAAAAGAGGGCTACGCTATATTTACTTATTCTGAGTCTCCAAATGTCGCCTCTTTTTCCGCATCGGTTTTAGCCTCATACTCTGCAGGCGTTAACCCATGCCACCCAATACAATCTCCAGTTGGTGATCTACCACATCCACATGTACCATTTTCATTTCTAACGTTTTCCATTGTTCTTCCCTTTAATGTTATAAAAACCAGATTATGATTATCAGTTCTGGCGGACTAACTAAAGAAGATGCCTGCGCGCATGAATAGCATCTAATCGCGTTAATTCTTTATTTTATTATTATTTATTGTTTCTAATAAATAAACAATATAGTAAAATATTAAAACAGTGTTTTTGTATGTAAACAATAAAATAGGCTATGGATTTAAATAAATTATTAATTTTTGCAAGAATAGTGGAGCATAAAAGCTTCACTAAAGCTGCGCAACTTCTAGGTATGGATAAATCAACTATCAGCACAAAGCTTTCTCAATTAGAGGCTGATCTTGGTGTAAGACTATTAAATAGAAGTACGCGCTCAGTTAACCTTACTGAGGCAGGAGCAAAGTATTATGAATACTGCAGGCAAGCAGTTGAGATAGCAGAGGAAGCGGAGAGATTTTCTTCTTCACTTGGAGATGAGGCGGTAGGGCTATTACGCATTTCTGCATCAAATAACTTTTCTAAAGTAATTATTGAGTCAGCTATAAAACCTTTTATGGATGCAAATCCAAAAGTTGAAGTTGAAATGATTATTGAATACCGAACTGCTGACTTGGTCCAAGAAAATATTGATATAGCTATTCGCATAGGAATAGGGCCATTAGAAGATTCGTCTTTAATTGCACAAAAAGTCCTGACTGGAAATATTGGTATTTACTGCGCGCCTTCCTATATAAAAAAACATGGAAAAATTGATAGTATTGATAAACTTAACAATTCTAAGATTGTTGAATTTACAGTACCAGGAGGCCCACAGGTTACTATGAGTAAGGGCGATGTTTTGCATAAAGTTATTACTAAAAGTAAAGACTTTAAATCAAATGATTTAGAGGCTGTTAAGGATGCATCTATTGCAGGTCTTGGAGTTTGTATCCTTCCAAAACATAGTGCGAATGATGCGATAAAGAGTAAAGAGCTTGTAGAGATTTTTACAGATTGGCAAATTGAGCCATTAACAGTTTATGCAGTCTATGCAAGTCGAGAATGGATGCCTGAAAAGCTTCGTGTATTTTTAAAATACTTAAAGGAGCTTGATAAAAATTTATTGAAATAGTTAGATAATTAATAATAAAGTTTTTTAATTCATAAACCTCCCTCACACATCAGAGAGGATTTGGACTTTAACTAGGTTCAAATTGAATTATAATTTTAGTATGAAAAAACTACTTCTACTTCTATACTCTCTAATGCTTTATGATCAAAATGATTTCAAACAGGCTTGTGAAGAAGGTTCGCCAATATTCTGAAGCCACCTGGCACCAGTTTTTCCAATTGATGATGCAATATTAAACTCGTATGCGTATGGCGTCCTTTGCCGAATTTGCCAGTGAGTAATGCACCATGAAGCGGGCTTTCATTTTTATCGGAAATCTCTAGAATTGGCGTATAAGTCTCGTCCCATCTTTCCGCAAAATAGAGTCCGCGCTCTTTATCCCAGTTATCCCAGTCGCTCTTGGTTATTTTATTGGGAGTGTTTAACAGCTGATTGTTAGGTTCCAGATGTAATACATCAGCAGTCTCGTCTGTCACACGCCACCGTAAGGATGGTTTACCTATCTTTAGATAGGCAAGCGCAGTCGCTTCTGGGTCCCAATTATCCCAAGGTCTATGATAAAGTGTAACGAGGTTTCCTCCCGCCAAGACCCAGTCATGCAAGTCTTTCAAACGGGAGTTAAGAGTAGGGCAAGTTTTAAACGCAAAAACTCCAATAAGGATTGAGTCATATTTGGACAATTCAGCATTCTGCACCATCTCACTTGTTAGGCTTTCAACATCTATCCCAAGCTTTCGCAACCAAAAATCCGTGCGGTCGTTCCCACCACCGATATAGGCTATTCGTCCCTGTGGTAGAGCTATATTAACCACTTGAACGTTAACATCAGCAGAAACACATCTGTTTGCTGTGCCAATATGGGAATAATTCATCCGATTGATAGATTGCGCTG
>CAJQTG010000022.1 GCA_905618925.1 uncultured Candidatus Thioglobus sp.
ACGATTGGCTGAATTAGCGATAGATGCGGGTATCCCAAGAGGCGTATTAAATATCATACCTGGGATGGGTCCTGATGTAGGCGAACCAATCGGTCTTCATCCTGACGTTGATATGGTTTCATTTACGGGTTCGACTGAGACCGGGCGTCGCTTTCTGCGCTATTCAGCTGACTCAAATTTAAAGAAAATTGTTCTTGAGTGCGGTGGTAAAAATCCAGCAATTGTTCTAGACGATGCTGAAGATTTAGACTTAGTTGCAGAACATATTATCAATGCTGCATTTTGGAATATGGGTGAGAATTGCTCTGCAGCCTCCCGACTCATAGTGCAAGAAAACATCAAAGATGCCTTATTAGAAAAAATGCTTGCTCACCTTAGAGACTGGAAAACTGGAGACCCTCTAGATCCATCAAATTATCTTGGCTCATTAGTAGATTCTGAACACTTCAAAAAAGTAACCAGCTATCTAAAAAATGACAACATGATTACTGGTGGAAAAACTGAAAAACCTAACTACGTTCTTCCAACTATTTTTGATCATGTTGATCCTAATTCAAAATTAGCTCAAGAAGAAATTTTTGGACCAATACTTTCTGTAATAACTGTTAAAACACTTGATGAAGCAATTGCTGTTGCAAATAATACTGAATATGGGCTTACGGCGAGTGTCTTTACTGCTAATGGCAAAAAAGCAATCAGAGCTGCTAGGGCAATTAAGGCTGGAACAGTGACTGTTAATTGTTACGGTGAAGGCGATATGAGCACTCCATTTGGAGGATATAAACAATCAGGATTTGGTGGAAGAGATAACTCCATTCATGCTCATGATCAGTACACAGAATTAAAGACAATTTGGATTGATCTCTCCGATCGAGCCCCAGAAGAGTCGGTAGATTAAAAGAATAGGAATGAGCAAAATCAAGCTACCAAAAAATCCTGGGGAAACAGGCTGGAAAGAGATACTTCCTAAAAGAAAGGTTAACCATAGCCTTGTTGATAATATCAACGCAGACTATCTAATCATTGGTGGAGGTTTTGCAGGGCTTGCTGCAGCTCGACGCTTAAATCAAATAGATAAGGATGCAAAAATTGCATTACTAGAGGCCTGTGAAGTTGCGGAAGGGCCAGCAGGTCGAAACTCCGGTTTCATGATCGACCTACCTCACAATCTTGCGTCCGATGACTACCTAGGTACCCTCGAAAAAGACCTAGAGCAAACGCTTATTAATCGCTCAGCCATTGAGTTTGCAAAGAGTGCGTCTGAGGAGTATCAAATGCCAGAAGAGGCGATTCAGCATGTTGGTAAAACCAACGCAGCAGCAACCAAAAAGGGTATGAATTTCAACACTGAATATGCAAAACATCTGGATAAAACAAGCGAGAGTTATAAGATACTTGACTCTCAAGAAATGAAAGATTTAACTGGAATAGACTACTATATTAATGGGCTTTGGACTCCTGGCACAGCCATGCTTCAGCCCGCACTTTACATTCAATCTTTGGCGGATGGAGTTTCTAAAAACTCTAATGTAACAATCTATGAAAACTCTCCAGTGATCGACCTAGTTGATGAAGGCATGCATGATGGTCAGAAAATATGGAAGGCTAAAACCAAACTGGGATCAATATCAAGTTCAAAAATTATATTGGCAGTCAATGGATTGGTTGAACGCTTTGGATACTTTGAAAACAGACTGATGACTATTTTTACTTACTCATCCATGACAAGAAAATTAACCTCAGAGGAATCTAATAAATTAGGAGGAACAAGAGAATGGAGTCTTACCTCAGCTGATGCAATGGGATCTTCTGTGAGACGGATATCAGGTATTGGTGGAGACCGTGTTCTCATTCGAAATCGCTGGTCGTATAACCCAAGCATGGAAGCTTCAGATACGTTTATGCGCTCCGCAGGAGAAAGTCACTCATCATCCTTTAATGCTAGATTTCCTATGCTTGATAAAGTATCCATGGAATATTGTTGGGGAGGTAGGTTATGTCTTAGCCTTAATAGTGTTTTTGCTCAAGGTGAAGTTGAAGAGGGGGTCTACTCTGCGTGCTGTCAAAATGGTCTTGGAACAGCAAAAGGGACAGCAATAGGCGTCATCACTGCTGAAAAAATTAGTGGAACAATTAGTAGTCTTGTGCCCAATTTTGTTGATGAAGAAGCGCCAAAAAAACTGATGCCAAAAGCCCTCATGTGGGCAAGTGTTAATAGCTACATGCGCTGGAAAGAACTTATGGCAGGAAAAGAAAAATAACTTTAATTGTTTTAATTTTTTTATTATGGGATAAGAACTAACTTTCCTACATGTGTTTTCTCTAAAAATTCTTGCTGAGCTTTTGCAATCTGCTCAAGTGGAAAAACCTTTGCGAGAAGAGGACGAATTTCATTTCTCTCAATATATAAAACCAAATCTGGGAACACAGGCTTATCCCATGCGGTGCATCCGATCAGAGTGATATCTTTTAGGTAAACATCTCTCATATCCAAACTAACTATAGGACCTGCGATAGCACCTGATGAGACATAGCGGCCACCAGGCTTGAGGGCTTTAAGCATTTGCGGAAATCCAGGCCCAGCAACATTATCAATAACAACATCGACACTATTCTTACCAAGAATCTCTACTAGGCCTACCCCACGCTCTAGAACAATGTCCGCCCCAAGGTTTCGAAGTTGCTCCATCTTTTCTTTACTTGTAATTGCGGCAACCTTAGCACCCCGACGCTTTACAAGTTGAACAGTTGCAGACCCAACACCCCCAGAGGCGCCCGTCACAAGAACAAAGTCTTTAGGTCCAACTTTCGCTCGATGCAACATATTTTCGGACGTACCATAGGCGCATGGGATCGTCGCGAGCTCTTCATCTGACCAGTCACATTCGACTGGAAAAACTTCGCTCGCAGGCACTTTTACAAACTCGGCAAATGCCCCATTAAAATCAGAAGCCATCCAGATATTGTCCATAACATCATGCCCGTTTGGGCGCATACAGGCCCTTATCAAGGCGCGCCGACCCATGAGATCTTTTGCAACTCCTTGACCTAACTGCACAACCCTACCACAGCAGTCGGTTCCCTGTATTAAGGGAAATGGCGTTGCCTCATTCCAACCTCCGTCCATCTTCTGTTCGGCGTTAACCTCTTGACTTTCAACTATCGAATTTGTGTCTGTGGTTACACTCGAGGAATACCAACCCAGACGAGTATTAATTTCTGTGTTATTTATACCTGCAGCAAGAACCTTAAGCAGTACCTCTCCTTTTCCAGCAGCGGGAATAGGAACTTCACGGTACTCGAGCTTATCATAACCACCATTACCTGTAGTCACCACGGCCATCATAGTTTTAGGAATTATGCTCATATCAATTAAAAGTTATTTGAAAGTTTTATTATAGTATTTGAAGTGTACTGATCGCCAGCTTTTAAAATTGGGCTTTCAAAGTTGGCTTGGTTTATTGCATCAGGAAAAAGCTGCGTCTCCATACAAAGTCCATAATTCTTTCCATATACCCTACTATACTTACCCTTATATTCAGGATGCATGTTGCCGCCAGTATAAAACTGAAGCCCTGGCTGGTCACTTGAATACTCAACACCCATTCTTGTTAAATTACTCCAAGTTCTTCCAACAGGTTTCATAACTCTTTCATTATTAACAACGTAATTAATATCAATCCCTCCTTCAGTTAAAAGATTTTGAGAAATATCATTGCTATTAATAAAATCGTACTTTGTATTTTTTACATTTAAAAAACTTCCATTTGGAATCAGGTCATTTTCTACCTCACAAACTTCTTCACCATAAATCTGAACACTATGATTTAAAATTTTTCCGTAATATTCTTTGTGGCCATGAAAATTCCAATAATTATGATTGGTAATGTTGATTATTGTGTCTTCATCAGTAGTAGCTGAATAGCAAATTGAAAACTCATTACTATTGTTGAATTTATATTGTGTTATGCATGCTAGATTTCCTGGATAGTTTTCCTCTAAATGAGGAGAGTGATATGACATTGATACGGTCACCTCATCCCCATCCTCTTGAATTGAATCAAGACTCCATATCTTTTTATTAAAACCAACACTGCCCCCATGAAGATGATTGAGACCATTATTATTATTTAAAGTATATTTTTTATTATTGAGAACAAACTCAGCATCCTTAATACGATTACATACTCTTCCTGTAATGACATTAAAGAAGCTTTTATCATTTACACACTCAATGGGCTCTTCATAACCCAAGATAACATCTTCAAATTCTTCAGGATTATTTTGGTAAGGAATCAGTACTTGATGAATGTAGCCACCAAAGTTTGAAAATGAAATACTAAAGTTATTGTCATTCGTAATGCTTACTAGAAAGACTTTTTGTCCGCTTATCTCAGAGATTTTCTTTTTTTTTATATTCATCTAGTCTGTAACTGTAAAAAATAATTATTTATAAAATTTAAAGTAACAAATCAGATTCGAATGGATAGCTTGTTAATAATTCATAGCTATTTTCTGTAATAAGCACCTGCTCTTCGAGCTTAACACCTGGTCCGCCATCGCGTCGACCAATATAGCTCTCAACACACAACACCATTTTAGGCCTTAAAACTCCATCAAAACTATTTTCATTTAACTCCCAGCTAAAAGGAATTGCTGGGAACTCATCACACATTCCAACACCATGATATAACACTGAGTAATGACGAAACTCATTTCTTGGATACTCTTTAGCGTTAAGCGTTAACTCTTGAAAGGTGAGTCCTGGCTTCAAACTCTGCATGTTAATTTGGATCTGATCATAGGCCTTCGTATAGATATCTTTTTGCTCTGAACTCGGCTTTTCATCGCCGCACAACCAAGTTCTTGACATATCTGTACAGTACCCATATGATCCAACTAAGTCGGTATCAAAACCCATCAATTCGCCACTTTTCATTGGTCGTGATGAGCACTCTTGATACCACGGATTTGCTCTTGGGCCAGATGCTAGAAGCCTAGTTTCAATCCATTCAGCACCTCTAGAAACTGCTTCCATTTGAAAACGACTCCATAGCTCTTGCTCCGAGACTCCAGGCTTAAAGTAATGTCTCATTAGCTCAATGGATCTTTCACAAGCAAAAATAGAGCGCCTCATTGCAACCAACTCATCATCCGACTTAATAAGTCTTGCAAGCTCCATAATCTCTTCGCCATTTGAAAGCTCTAAGCCAAGTGATTGAAGTTCGTGAATCCCCTCGGGAGCACAATGATCGATCGCTAATCTTTTGTTCCCTTTGCCATATTCTGTAACTATATCAACAATTTCAGATGCCCATATTTTCGCCCTTTCTTTGCTCTTGTCCCCAGCTGTAAAGTATAAATATGTCACAGCATGTCTTACTTCGGTTATTAGTGGATTGTGATTTGAGAGAAACTCATGGGCATCAAATTCAAACATAATGACAGGGCCATCTGCCATGACTAGTGCATAACGCGCGGCATTGTGTGATGTCCATATAGACATATTAGTAGTGTCTGTAGCGTAGCGAATATTAACCGGATCATAGAGCAGTAACCCAGCACAATCAAACTCTTCTAGTTTTTCACGGACTCTTTTTAAGCGGTACTCCCTAATCTTTGTCATATCTGGACTTGCTAAGCCTGCGGATAACCATTCCGATTCAGCTAGCTCTCCTGGGCCAAGCGTATGCTTGTTAAGGCTATAGATATCTTCAGCCCCATCTAGAGGGGAGCCAATTTTTGCATGATGTCTTTTGTTGGTTGTAAAACTCATAATATGCTTTTTTATTTTCTATCGCATTTTCGATCCACTCGGATCATAGAGTGGCTTCATTACTATACTCGCTTTACAAAATACGCCCAATATTTCTACTTCAAGCACAGCACTAGAATCAATTATCTCAACTGGAAGGTAGGTCATAGCAAGAGATTTTTCTACTGAGTGCCCATAACCACCAGAGGTAATGTAAGAGACATACTCTTTATTATGCATCACAGCCTCATCACCACTAACGTCTGTTTCAGTATCAATCTCTATGACACAAAGTTTTTTTCTTGGGCCGTTTTTTTTGTCCTCTAATGCAGCTTTTTTACCTATAAAATCTTTATCCCAATCGACAAAGAAACCTAGGCCAGACTCTATCACATTAAAGTCAGGCCTAAAATCCATTGTCCACGCACCCCAACTTTTTTCTAGTCTCATTGACATTAAGGCTCTTCCTCCAAACCAAGTGAGGTCAAGGTCTTTACTCGCTTCCTGAATCACCTCAAATAACTTTAACTGGTATTGAGGAGCCACATATATTTCATAACCAAGTTCGCCCGTGAAGGAAATTCTTACGCAAAGTGCTGGAACTCCGCCTATAAACGTATCTCTAATGTCACGGAACTTAAAAGCATCGAGGCTAACATCATCTCGAGTTAATCTAGACAAGAGCTGATTCGAATTTGGACCAGCAATAGCGATACCGTGATAATCATCTGTCATATTTTTGTAAACTACATCCTTAACACCCTCAAGATGCTTTTCAAACCAACGCAAATGCATATTTTGTGCTGCACTTGATCCAAACAAATAAAAAGTTTCTTTATCGATACAAGCTATTGTAAGGTCGCCATTTAATTTTCCACTCTCTAGAAGCAAAGGCGAAAGATTGACTCGACCAGGTTCAGGCATGTGTCCTGCAAGTATCCGATTTAAGAAGGCTCGAGCTCCGCTTCCAGTAAATTTATGATTCGCGAAATTAGCAACTTCAGTTGCGCCAAGGTTTTGCCTTACAGCTTTCACTTCTTTTGCAACATAGTCATGCGACCTTGATCGATGAAAAGTTGGATCCTCATATGCATCCTCTGATGAATTAGCAAACCATAATGCATTTTCAAGCCCAAAAGTGTCCTGCCATACCGCTCCCCTTTGAGTTAATCGATCATATATTGATGTTGTTTTTTGGCGCCTACCCTTAGGCAGCGTTTCGTTTGGAAAGGTCATTACAAAGCGACGTTCGTAATTTTCTGAAGACTTAATGACACCCCATTCTGGAGTAGCAAAATTACCAAAGCGTGCAATATCCATTGCCCAAACATCGACCGATGGCTCACCTTCAATCATCCACTCTGCAAGTATCTTTCCAACGCCTCCAGCCTGGCAAAAACCAGCCATAACGCCGACAGCTGTCCAATAATTTTTTATACCTGGAACGGGCCCAATCATAGGGTTGCCATCTGGAGAGAATACAAACGGTCCATTAATAATATTTTTAATTCCAGTAGTTGCTAGCGCAGGAATGCGCTCATATGCCAGCTCCAAACGATCAGCGATATTATCAAGTTTTGGTTCCAATAAATCATGGCCAAAAGTTTGTGGTGTGCCATCCAATGACCATGGAGTAGATCGAGGCTCATAGGTTCCCAGCAGCATGCCAGTATTTTCTTGGCGTGAATATAGATTTGCTTCAAAATCAATAAAACTAGGTAATCGCTGGCCATCTGCTAAGCTAGCAATCTGCTCAATTTCTTCAGTAATTAAATAGTGATGCTCCATCGGAACTATGGGCAAATGTATCCCCGACATACGTCCAAGTTCGCGGGCCCAAAGTCCACCAGCATTAACGATATGTTCTGCATGGATATTTCCTTTCTCGGTAACAACATCCCAAGAACCGTCAGATCTTTGGTTGGTCTCTATAACAGGCGTATGTGTATAAAACTCAGCGCCATGAACGCGCGCTGATTTGGCATAAGCATAAACAACGCCCGAAGGATCAACATCGCCCTCAGTTGGATCCCATAGTGCTGCAACATAATGTTTGGGATCAATTAATGGGTGTTTATCTATGACTTCATCTAATGAAACAAATTCTTGCTCTAACCCTAGTGTTCTAGCTTTAGAGCGCTCACGCTTGAGATAATCATGCCAACTTTGATTTGAAGCTAAGTAGAAGCCTCCTGTTGTGTGAAGACTTATTGAGTGTCCCGAAGTCTCCTCAATTTCTTTGTATAAATTAATTGTGTAGTCTTGAAGTTTGGAAACATTAGGGTCAGAACTAACTGTATGAAATGAGCCAGCTGCATGCCAACTTGAGCCAGAAGTTAATTCATCCCTTTCAAGAAGAACAACATCTTTCCACCCCATTTTTGCAAGGTGAAAAAGAATCGAGCAGCCAACTACGCCGCCTCCAATAACAACAACTCTTGCAGAATCTTTCATATCGAATCCCTGAATAATAAATGAGCTCTTATAAAGGAGCGGCTCCACCCTCTGAAACTCTTTTGTCGACAAAAGCTGAAAGCTCTTCTTCCACTTCTGGCTTTAGCTTTGGCTCTTCATACTCTTTTAGAAGCTGCTTCCATATTTTGTTTGCTCGTTGAGTTGCAGTTTCTGAACCTGCATCTCTCCAAGATTCAAAATTTCTCCAGTCTGAAAGCATTGGGTTGTAATGCTCAGTTTCATAGCGCTCCAAAGTTTGTTGAGCTGCAAAAAAATGATTTGCAGGCCCAACCTCTGCTATTGCTTCTACTCCCAAGGTATCTTTGTTTACAATTGCAGGCTGAAGAAAGGCCTCCATCATTTGGTTCATCTCAGCGTCTAAAATTACTTTCTCATATGATGCGCAAAGCCCGCCTTCTATCCAGCCATGACCATGAAGAATAAAATTTACCTGGCCCAGCAAGCAAGCCCATAGAGACATTTGTGACTCATATACTGATTGCTCATCCGGGGCATTAGAGGCATTAGCGTTAGACGCTCTAAGAGGGATTTTATATTTTCTGGCTAGTTGTCCACTTGCGATTGTAGCTTGAGTATATTCTGGCGTACCAAAAGCTGGAGAGCCTGATTTCATATCAACATTTGAAGTAAAGCTGCCATACATTGCGGGAGCACCTGGCTTAACACATTGATGAAAAGCAAGTCCTGCTAGAGCTTCAGCATTTTGCTGAACTAAAGCGCCCGCAACAGTGATCGGCGCCATTGCCCCAGCCAGAGTAAATGGCGTATAAATAACAGGCTGATTATGCTCTGCCATTTCAATAGCGCCTTCTAAAAGAGCTTTGTCATAAACAAGTGGTGAATTAGCATTCACCACTGTAGTAATTGAAGGTTCTTTTAGAAGGGTATCTTCATTGATGCCCCTACCGATACGAATAATTTCAATTGCATCCAGCATTCTTTCACTGCCAATCGCATATCCAAATAGAGGCTTAGTTGAAAGACGAACTGCTGCAGATACAGCCTGTAAATGACGCACGCTAACATCTACATCACAGGGCTCGACGGGGTAGCCACCAAAAGCATGGACAGTATTTAACATTTCGCCTAGCTTTAATAAGTTAGTATAATCTTCAAAGTTACCTAGAATTCTACCTCTTTCTAGATCAGAAACATTGGGCGCGCTGGAAACCATTGTATTAATAATAGACTGACCCCCCACATGCACATGTCTTTCTTTGTATCTCCCATGAAGGGTGAATTCACTTGGAGTGGTTGCTATTTTTTCCATTATAAAACCAGGTTCAAATCTCACACGTTTTCGATCAGAATCAACGGAAGCACCGCCTTGTTTTAAAATCTCTACTGCTCTTGGAGATTGGATGTCTATGCCTGTATCACATAAAACTTTTAAAGAGGCTTTGTGGATTGACTCAATCTCATCTTCTGAAAAAATGTTCATCGGCTGAAAAGGATTCTTTTTTTGTCTATAAGGCGCCTGTGTAAAGTTTGTAACTTCTCTAGTAACCTTGGTTCTTCCTCGTCTCATTAATCAATTCTATTTAAATCATAATAGAATTGATGTTAATTCAAAAATGAATTGAACTCAAGTTAAAAATATTTAGTAAAAAGAGTGAGCTGTATTCAGCCCACTGAGAAGTCTTTTATGTTCTTGGAGTTTTTTTAATTCGATCTAAAATATCAACGCCTTGTTGATTCCAAAAATGCAAAAGATCAATGAAAATCCAGTTTTCTGAGAGTTTATCGCCTTCGCGGCGATACATATCTATAACCCTCATATCTCCTGGTTTTTCCGATGCAGGCATTCCCATAAAACCACCTGTAGGAGTAAGAGTAAGGTTAGGCCATCCAAAAAAGCCACCAAAATTACCTTCTGCAAGTTTACAAAGATGACCATTAGATATACGATCTTTAAAACCAGCCCTAAATGGCCCAGAGTGCTGTTCAGCGTACCTTTCAATTGTATAACTTGCACCAATACCAGCAGGGCCCCACCAAATCATATCTTCATTCCAGCTAGCTCTAAGTTCATCAACTAGTGATATTTTTCCTGTGTGCTTCCAACCCTTAATATCTTCAATCATGAAGTTTATTGAAGCCAGTGTCTTTTCACCTTCTTGCATATTTTGTTCTTCGAACAACAAACCCTCGTGAGTCATTGGTCCTGGCTGAACAAGATGGGCACCTGTTTGAGGTGGAAAAGGGTTTAATCCAACCTGCAGCATGACGTGGGGAATATCAAAAAACATTGCAGTTTCAGTTATCTTTCCATTTTCAACCTTATTAAATTCGCAGTAACGTAATAAAGCCATCTTTCTTGATGGAGCAATTCCAAGCCATTCATTATCAAATAGGCCCATAAGATGGCCCATAGAAACTACCCAGACAGATTCAAATCCGTCAATTTGATTTTTTCCTGCAATAAAAATATCCATACGTCTTTGAATATTTTTAAATGCATGACGAAATGGCTGCCAGAAAATTTCTGAAACTTCTTTAGCATCTGAAATCTCATTAAAAGGATGGAAGCCTCTCCAAATATAATCTTCACTAATATAGTTTTTTAAAACTTTTGTAATATCATTGCCCTGTGCAGAGTCTAATGATTTGTAATAGTTACGAATTAAGTTTTTTTCTTTTTGAAAGTTTTGAGTCATATTGATTCCTTGTTTAATATCATTGTTGCGCCCATTTCTGCAATCATCATGGTTGCTGCTGAGGTATTGCCACTGACTATACTTGGCATAATCGAGGCGTCAATCACTCTTAAGTTATTCATTCCTTTTACCTTTAGGTCACTCGGAGAGACAACCGCTAAATCATCGATCCCCATCTTGCAGGTTCCTACAGGATGATATACTGTTACTGCTGTTTTACGAATGTAGTCTAATAGCTCCTTATCTGATTGGATAGATTTTCCAGGTGCAACTTCTTCACCGCGAACCTCGTCAAACTCTTTGGATAATAAGACCTCTCTAGCTTTTTTAATTGCCTCGACAATGCTTTTTTCATCCCTAGAATCAGACAAGAAATTATGGTCAACAATAACCTTATGCTTGTCACCATTATTCTTAATTTTAACTGACCCTTTACTATGGGGTCTCAATAGACATGTAAATAGAGAATACCCATGCCCAAACTCAAACCTTCTTCCACGATGACTTCGGTAAACAGGTGTAAAGTGAAACTGAACATCAGGATATTCAAGGCTTCCAAGTTTTGTATCTGCAAAACCTCCTGCCTCAACAAAATTACTGGTCCACCAGCCCATTCTCCTAAATAAGTAGTTAAAAGGAGATGTCAAGACTTTTGGCAATAAAGACCTCCAAGAAACTCCAATTGATTCTGATTTTTTTGAACGAACAGTGACCATTGTGTCTAAATGGTCTTGGAGATTTTCACCAACCCCTGGAACATTATGTTTACAAGTTACGCCTACTTTTTTAAGCTCTTCTCTATCTCCAACTCCAGATGATAAAAGTATTCTTGGTGATTCAATTGCCCCAGCAGATAAAACAACCTCTTTATTACAAAGCAATTGCTTATCTATACCATTGACTTGTAGCTTAATAGATTGGGCACTATCGCCTTCAATCTCAATTGAATGAACTCTGGAATTTGTCATTATTGTAAGGTTTGCTCTTGAAGAAATTGGAGCAATAAAAGCTTTATAGGAGTTTACTCGAGTACCTTTATCCTGATTAACCTTGTAAATTCCCAAACCCAGTTGAGACTCATCATTAAAGTCAGGATTCTTTGGAAGCCCTATATGAGAGCCAGCCTTAATAAAGCGCATAGCCGTCTTATTGACTTCTTGTGGCATGACAACTGGCCACTCACCAGCCGTTGAATGATACTTAGGATCTGCACCTGTTTGATCTTTCTCAAGTTTTTTAAATATCGGCAATACATCATTATAGGACCAACCATCACAACCGAGAGCCTTCCAATTATCATAATCATTTTTATTTCCGCGAATATAAATCATTCCGTTGATTGAACTTGATCCGCCAAGACACCTGCCACGGTTAACCGTAATTACACGGTTGTTTAATTTTTTTTGTGGTGCTCCCTTGTAGGAATAGTCAAGTTTCTTATGTCCCATAGCAACTGAAAGGCCAGCAGGAATTTGAACCCATGGACTCTTATCACTTCCACCACCCTCAATCAAGCAGACAGTGGTTTTGGGATTTGCGCTCAGTCTATTTGCTATAACGCAGCCAGCTGACCCAGCTCCAATAACAATATAGTCATATGTTTTCAACTACTACCCCTTAACAGCTCCAGCAGTTAAACCACTTACTATCTGCCTCTGAAAAAACATAACCAAAAAGAATAGTGGCGCAATTATGGATACTGCTGCAGCAACTGCTACAACCTGATCAGTTGTAGTGGTTTCCATATTAAACATACTAGCAATAGCTGGAACCATAGTTGTATTTTGAGCCTCTAGTAGCATTGAAGTTACTAAGAAATCGTTATAGGCCAAAAGAAAGCTAAAAAGTCCTGTAGTAATAACACCAGGCCACATTACCGGCATAATAACTCGTCTAAACGCTTGAAAATGACTACATCCATCGACTCTTGCAGCTTCATCAAGTTCAGCTGGAATACTTTGGAAGAATGAACGTAACATCCAGATTGTAAAAGGCTGATTAATGGCAACCAGAACAGCAACTGTTGCCCAGGGCATTCCATAAAATGTTGGCGCAGCATCACCAAATATTGGTCTAAGTATTTCAGCAGAATTTATAAAAAATGGAAGATAGCCAGTAACTAAAACTGAGTGAGGAAGGGCGCGAAAAACTAGGGCAATAATGAGAATCCAAAATGCTAGATTTGAGCCAGATCTTGCCAGTCCATATCCAGCTAAAGTACCAAAAGTAAGTGAAATAGAGACAACACCAGTTGTAACTAAGAGAGAATTTTTGAAATTATTTATAAAGTCTCTTTCAAACCATACAGTTGAGTAATGCTCTGTAGAAAATCCTATTATGTTGTTGCCTAATACACCAGTATATTCATTTAAAACAGAAAGGATAGAAGGCATAATAGCAAAAAAAACTACAATAAATGAGATACCAAATGTCATAGAGCCAATAATCCACCCAAAACCTACATAGCCGTTTGGAGAATATTGATTTACCTTTCTTCCTAACCAGCCTGTTGTAAGTTTTGCAGTAAAAAGAATTATTGCAAGCCCAACTGTTATATCTATAAATGAAAGCCCTTTACCTTGAGATAAAGTTGCTGGTCCAAAAATTACATTTAATGCGTTGGAGTTAAACGCATCAAGAGGAAGTTTTACACTTATAACACTGATCCAAAAAATTGGGAAAGCCGCCACAATACACCAAAATATTAGAAAAAAATATGAACTAAAACGGAGTGTAAGAGGTTGTTTTATTAAATTTATATCCTTCATAATCGCTTACCCTTATAGTCATTCCATACACCTCGTAGAACTGGGATTAATAAAAGCGTAATTCCAATCATTGTCAACATCGAACTAGCTGAAGCCCTTCCTATTGAACGATTTCCCATTAGATCAGCAGTTAGAAAATCATAGGTTAACCATTGAAGAGATATAACATGTGCTTGTGATGAAAAACCAATTACCTCTTCGAAAACTCGATAGGCATCCATCAGATGAATCAATGTTACAAAAACTATCAAAGGCATTAGGTGAGGTAATATTACAAAACGTAATTTTTGCCAACGGCTTGCCCCATCGATAATAGCGCTTTCAATAGTATCTTGGTTTACAGTTTGAAGTCCCGCATAAAAAACAATAGCTGCAAATGGTGCAACATGCCAAACACGATAAAACGTCATCATAAACTCTATCGTCCAAGCTTGTGCAAACATAGCAATATCTTTTGCAAACCACCACTCTAGGAATGAAGTCAAAACTCCATCGCCTATAAATAACCACCGAATAGCCAAAGCTCCAATCACTGGAGTAATAATCATTGGAAGAAGTGATACAAATATCACTGGCCCTCTGATAGATTTAGCTACATTATTTATACAAAGAGCAATTAAGAGGCCGAAAAAAAAGAACTAATGGCAAGGTTATCAAAGTAAACGAAAGTGTGAATCTTAATGCTTTCCAGAAATCAATCAACATAAATTCGTGCCAACTATTATTCGCAAATGCAGCAATTACTCGAGGAAACTCAAGAACATTTTGATAGTTCGAGAGTCCTACATATTTAGTTTGAGTTATTACTTTACCGTTATCGCCTATTATGGGGATTGTTTTAATTTCTTTGATACAAACTTGTCCAGTAAAAGTTGGACTACAAGTTTCAACTTCTAGAGTTTCATATACTGACTGGGTTTGATAAAAACTCTGCTTTAAAACAGTTGCTAATGGCAAAGCAATAAATAAAACCATCATTAAAACAGATGGTCCAATAAAAGCTAAAAACGTCTTTTTATTCATACTTAGGAATTATATCAATAATCAAGATTAAAACAAATAGGTTAAAAAGAAGGCCCTCAATTGAGGGCCCTCTTGGAGACACATAGTTATTAAATTAAACCACTTTCTGTCGCTGTAATTGTATAAGCAGCTTCAATGTCAGCAAGCGTCTTTGCAGCACTTTTCTCTCCGTTTAGGAAAGCTGCAAGGCCATTACCTAATGCTGTATGCATTGCGCCCATACCAGGAGAACTTGAAGGGTAAGGAGCTGCACCATTATCAGCAGTAGCAATAGCGCCTGCTGCTGCAGAACCGGCAACAAAGCCATCAATTAACCAAACAGCGGCGTCATTGTTAGCTTGTACCATTTCAGTATCAATTCCTTCCATAGCAACTCTGAAAGCCGCATCTGCTTGAGCATCTGTCATGTTTGTTGCAAAAACGATACCGTCCCACCAGTTAGTAGAGGCCGCTCGGACTGAACCCATTGGAGCAGAAGCCATTACAACTTTACCTACAACCTGAGACTCTTCAGCATTGTCCATGGCACCTGCGCGCGTAGCCCATAGGTTAGCCATTGCAATTTTTCCTTGTTGGAATTGTTGCTGAACATAAGTTGAGTCAGAAACAAGGTATTCAGGATCCATATATGGTGTTAGACTTTTCATAGTGTTTAGAGTCGCTAGACCAGCTGCGTTATTGATAGAAGGAGTATTTCCTTCACCAAAGAACTCACCACCATTACCTAAGTAAGTATTAACAAACTCTTCACCAAGATTCCAGCCAGCCTTATAAGTTCCGCCGATTGGATAATCTACTAAGTTGTAGCTTTGCATTTTTTTAGCAGCTGCTACCATTTCAGCATACGTTGTTGGAACCGCAATACCAAGATCTTTAAAGATATCTGCACGATACATTAGATGCTGGTTATTCACCTGCATAGCAATCGCCATAATTTTTCCATTAACTTTAATTAACTGACTAGGCTTTAGTTGACTTCCATACTTAGCAACAAGGTCGTCCAACGGACGGATTGTGCCAGCATTTAAAAGAGGGACCATTGTGCCTTGAGATACACCACCAATTTGATAAAGAGATGGGTTTGCTGCAAATGCATCAGGCATCTTATCTTTAAAATCAACGTCTAATGTTGAAGTAACATTACCACATTCTGCCATAGCATCTGTGACTGCTTTCATTGCATCAAAAGAATTTGAAAGTGATTTGAGCTCAGTATCATTATCAAAAGAACATGCGGCCCATGCGCCTGTACTTAGTGTTGTAATTGCTACAGCTGTAGCTATTTTTCTTAAAAACATATAACTCTCCTTTATTTATTCTTGATTAAAAATATAATAATAGTTCATCATAAAAAACAATGCTTTATTGTTTTGCATACGATTGCAAAATATTATAACACAGAGTATTAATCCTTAAAGTACTTTATTAGAGTGGTATTCAATAATAAAACCTTACATATTTAAGTCCTTGATTTTTCAAAGTCTTGCCATGCACTTTTAAAGGTATCAAAATTGAAACCTTTCTTTTCAGCAGGGCCAAGTATCAACTGCTCTGAAGCAAATAACTTATGGATAGCGTCCTTTAAACCGTTAATAACCTCTTTAGGGATTACAACTGCACCATGAAGGTCGGCATGAATTAAATCATTTGGCGAAACACTCATACCAAGAACACTAATTTTTGTATCAATTTCTCGTACATGAACAAACCCATGACTTGGACCGATAGAGCCTGCAACGACTGGAAAATCCTCCGCAAGATCACCAAGATCTCTCATAACTCCGTTAGTCAGCGCCCCAGAAAGGCCAAACCCTTTGTGGACCTTCGTATTGACTTCGCCCCAATAAGCTCCAATACAATTTGGATAATCAACATCCTCTATGACTGCAACACTAGGGCCAGTAACTTCTGACATATATTGGTAATAATTCATCCTCCGCCCTTTAATTACATCTTGATCCTCTTTTGGCGGGCTCAGCGCAGCAATCTTTGCAGTTTTAGCAAAACCAACCATTGCCCCACCCTTTGGTGCTGAGCAAATCATCGTTCCACGAGTAAATTCTGAAAAGCCTCGCTTGCCTTGTGCTACTTCAATTGCGTTACATACAGTAGGTGTGTCTACTGATTGGAGAAGGGCAAGTAGTTCTTGATCTAGTTCATAAGCCATGTTTTTAATATCTCCGTAGTTTTTTCTGGTTGTTCTAATGTTGGCAAATGACCGGCATTTTCAATTACCTCTAAAGTTGAATTGCTAATTATATTATGCATCATTTCATGCTTCTCTAGAGGGCATAATTTATCTTCCAGGCCACACATTATTAACACTGGTATATCAAGTGAATTAAGTGTTTTCTCTTGATCAATTCTTCCTTGGAGAGCTCTTGATTGGCTAACAAAAACTTTAGGGCCTAAAGAAAGAGCCATCTGCATGCAGATATTTAAAATAATATCTGGATTATCACTATCCGCTAAATATTTAGGTTTCATCTCATCACGAATTACATTTATTAATTTTCCTGATAAAGCATCACTAATTTGAGGCTCACGCTTGGCTTTCACTTCCTCTAATTCAGATTTAGGATTGGTATCAATTAATATCAATTTTTCAACTCTTTCTGGCGCCTGTGAACAAATTTCCATAGCAACAATACCGCCCATTGAATGGCCAGCAAGGCAAAATTTTGGTGGTGCATGACTTAAAACATCAGCTGCCAAATCACTAATATTGTCATGTTTAGAAATATCTGCGATATGGACTGACACCTCAGAGAGAAGCCCCTCTATTTGTGGCGCAAAAATGCGCTCATCACACATCATTCCAGGAATCATTATAAGGGGTGTCATAGTCTATTACTAGCAAGCATAGCGCCCTCAGATAAAGATTTTAATTTAGCAAAAGCAATTTCTGGATCGACCGCTCCAAATCCTGCAAATGTTCCAAAACCACAGTCTGATCCTGCAATTACTCTTTCACTCCCTACTATATTAACAAATTTTTCGATGCGCTCTGCAACTAGCTCAGGATGCTCAATGAAGTTAGTGGTTGTATCAACAACTCCAGGCACAAGAATTTTCGTATCTGGTATTTCGCTTTTACGATCTCTAAAAACTGTCCATTCATGAGCATGGCGTGGGTTTGAAGTTTCAAATAAAGTATATCGAGCTTTTGCCTTCATAAGAGTTCCAAAAACCTTATTCATATCTATATCACAGCAGTGGGGACCTTCATAATTCCCCCAACAAATATGAATTCTGACCTTCTCTTCTGGGATATTCTTAAGCGCATGATTTAAGGCTTCAACATGTGACTCAATAATCTTTATAAACTCTGAGTCAGACAAGTCACTAAATAGCATATGCCTAGAAAGTGCTAGATCAGGACAATCTAACTGCAAGTCTAAGCCTGATCCTACAATAGTTTCATACTCATCCCTCATAGCATCCGCCAAGGCGGATAGGTAAGCATCTCTTGTAGGGTAGTAGTCATTTTGTAAAAATAGTGAAATAACACCAGGCGAAGCTGCATTCATAAAACCTCTATCAATGCCATTTTTAGCCATTGCAGATTTCAAATTAGATATATCCTTTTGAAGCTCTCCTTGACCTTTTGACTTAACTTCACTTGTACACATTGGCCTTGAGTATTGAGGAGTTCCACCATCATCGGATAGTCTTTTAAGAAAGCCTGGAAACATCTTTAAGTCTTCTGGCGCATTTCGAGCACTGTCACCTGAAAAACCTGTATATCTGTCTTTAACATAAGTTGCGTATGATATTTTTGATGTTTCTCCATCACTAACAATGTCTATACCAGCACTTTTTTGCTTCTCAACAGTCTTTAAAACATTCTCTTCCATGCACTCATCAAAACTCTTCTCATTATATTTTTGATTATTTTCTCTTGCAAAAATATAGTCAACAACTTCTTGAGTTCTTGGAAGTGAGCCTACGTGGCTAGTTAATATTCTACTCATTCATTACTCCTAGATAATATCTAAAAAAGGACTCCCCTATAGCTCTGTTAAATCATCAACAGACAAATGATCCGTTACAAACGCAGCACCACTAAAATCATTACCTTGTGTATTTGCTCCTGGGAAACCAATACACCGAATTGATGCTGCTAAAGCAGACTGCATACTGACTTCTGTATCCTCTATGGCAATACAATCTTGTGCGTCTAGATGCATCTCAGCTAGAGCCTTTAGGTATATATCTGGACTTGGCTTCGGATTGGAGACTATTGTATCATTGCCAATGAAGTTAAAATCACTCCGCTTTATCTGATCCCCTAATGCAAAAAAGACGGCATCAATATTGGTTTGTGAAGTACTTGTTACAAATGCTAGCAGTAAGGCATTATCCAGTGCATGACTGATAAGGTTAGCTGCGCCAGGGCGGAGTAAAATAGCTTCTGTAGCCATCAAAGCATCAAAGATTATAGTTTTTTGCCGATGAAGCTGTTTCGCATCTATATCAACGCCGCGTTGAATCGCATAGTTTTCAACCCTCTCACAACCTCCAGACTTTGTTAGTAGATGCTGGTACTCTTCAGAATTCCAATTCCAATCAAGTTCAGCCTCAGAAAATGCCTGATTGAATGCACGACGTTGAAGATCAGAAGTTTCAACAAGCGTTCCAATCGATCCAAAAAGAATTGCTTTGTGATTCATTATCATATCCTTAAAAACTACCTTTTCCATGTTGGACCAGCTTGATCATCAGTCTTTGTAACTCGGAAAAGACTAGCACTTCCCAAATCCTTAGGAACAATTTTGTGCAGCATTTCAGGGTTTATCAAACATGTGTCTCCAGGAGAAAGAGTTGTAACATTTTCATCCCACTCTAGAGACCATTCACCGCTCATTATCATATTAACCTCATGTTGACCAGAAGAGTACTGCTCACCAACAAAAGTATCAGCTGTAATATAATCAATTTCAAAACCAGGTCGATCCTTTAAGATCCCATCGCCTCCAATAACCTTTAACGGTAAATTCTGTGATTTTTGATTTAACTCTGATGAGCTAACAAAGAAATTATTAATAAACTCTTCAGTTGTAATTTCAGAAAAACTCTTAAGATTAGTTTCAGTCAACAAGGGCATCGGGTTAACATTTTTTGGCAAAATCTCCCCTTTTTTAGTGTCGTATAGCAATCCATTATCGCCCAAAATAAGGCCGTAGTCTTTGGCATCATTAATAACCTCAGGAGCCCATGTAACGCCTCCACCTGCATCATCACCTCCAAGTATTGCCATCAACATTCCATAATCGTTCCCAACATTTTCAAATGCGCGAAACATACCTGTAGGAATATTAACCATATCACCTTCTTCTGCTACTATCTCTCCAGAATCACCATAGCGTCCCCAGAAAAAACGCCATCGACCCTTGAATACATAAAATACTTCAGCAGTTGTGTGCGAGTGTAATGAATTTATACATCCCGGAGGCTGCCCAGCAGCGCCAATATTAAAGCCTGGTGATTGCTTGATATGTACATGTTGATCAGGACTTTCTGATACCCCAGAGCCAATAATTGTAAAGTTATCTTTCTGGTTTGATCCCGGCGTATGAGCATCAATAAAGGCAGTTTTACAAGGCTTTAAATCAGCATATCGAACAATACACTTTTCCATTTCTTCTAGAGTCATTATTAACCAGTCTTAAGAATTATTTGCTTCCACATCGAAGTCTCATCAAATAATGTGTACTCTCTTCTTAAACCCCATGGGCCAAATTCTGCATGAGAAACACCCATCACATATAAATCTGCACCTGTTGGCTCACCAAAAACACCCCAGCCATCATGCTTACCTTTTAAAGACCATCGAATAGCTGCGCGGGGAGACATATACTGATCCTCCCTTCCAATTTGATGCTCGATAGTAAACTTTGCACTTGGCATTGAGGAGCGAAGGCTCATCCAAAACTCATCTGCATCAGAGTAGGAATGACCTGATACGCCCCCAGGATATTCCAAATCACAACCACGGTCGTACTCAGAGTTAATAACTGATTGATCGGAATCCATAATCCGTTTTAATATATCAACATACTTTTCGCCCCACTCATTAGTGTTGCCCTTTCCTAAATATGGTCCTGGTAGGTCCATAGAATCTGTGAAAGGGTGATGGCATTTGTCCGCACCCCCCTCTGACTCTATCTGTTTTCTAGCAAAGTCTTTTGGATGAATACCCAGCTGTCTGGCCATAGCACCTACATCACGGATTAGCCACTCATCATTAACTTGATTATTAATAGCATGGCAATCCGCTATTGTTCTAAAAACTATTTTTGTACCCGTTGCTTTACCAAACTGTCCATCTCCCATATGCGATGCCGTTGATATAATTCTATGGGATGACAACATTCCTGTTTCAGGAGTACCAGACCAGATTACATCCTCACCTAAGAGTTGACGGTCTGGGAACTCAGACAAGGTTGCTTTGGTAGCTTCAATAACTGGCTTATTACCAATTATCAGGGAGTGGGGTGCTCTTAATATAATATCATCCGAATAAAGATAAAGCAGCTTATCAATTCCTCTATCCTCCCAAATTTCATGAGTAATACCATTTATCCAATCTGGAAAATTAGCATAGTTTGAATCAAAACCTTTCATAAATTAAACTCCATAATTATCTAAAATTTTTGCTGAGCCCCTTATTATAAGAGGGCCATCAATTTTTATACGTCTTGGCTTAGTTGAGTTATTTTCAATACTGTCAATTAATATCGAAACTGTTTCGTCCACCATACGATTTGCACGCTGCCTGACAGTTGTTAGACTATACGCCAGCCATTTGGCAATCGGGACATCGTCATAACCAACAACTGACACATCTTCAGGTATTTTTAATCCTAACTCATAGCGCATTACGTCCATTACTGCAAATGCCATATGATCATTAACAACAAAAACTGCATCGGGTATTTCTTTTGCTGTAAACATTTTTCGCGCTGCTTGACGTGCTTCGTCTAGGTTAAAGTTACCAACTTCTCGAGCAAAAATATTTTGTCCATTTTTTTTAAGCTCATCTGTAAAGCCTTTCTCTCTATCCCTTTGAGTAGATGCGCCCTCCCATCCTGCTATGTAGCCGATGCGTTTATGGCCGTTGGCACAAAGAAATTGAGCAATCTTTTGCCCCCCAAGCTCATTATCAGAGGTAACTGCTGATAGCCTTTTATCATCTTGGGTACGATTAAATAAAACAACGGGAACGCCGGCATCAGAACATCTTGATGCTAAATTAGTAGACATACCGACAGATGCTGCAATTATTCCATCCACTTGATAGTCTAGAATTTCTTCCACTACGTTATCAATATTTCCTGAGGTGTTAGTCGCCATAAAGATCAATACGTGATAACCATTTTTTTGAAGCGCCCCCGATAAAAGTTCTAATGCCTCAGGATAAAAGTAATTGTCTAAGTAGGCAACAACAAGACCTATAATTTTTGTCTTTCCGGTAATTAGTGATCGAGCTAATACATTAGTTCTATAACCAAGATCCAAAGCAGCTTTTCGAACTAGCTCATTAGTCTTGGAAGAGGCTGAGGCTCCAGGTGTAAATACGCGAGATACTGCAGACTGACTAACACCAGCTAATTTTGCTACTTCTAATGACGTGACTTTTTTATTTAACATTAGTCAGCAGTCCAGCCTCCATCAACCATAAGGGCAGATCCAGTAACCATTGATGAGGCATCAGAGGCCAAAAATACAACCGCACCCATAATATCTTCCACTTCCCCAATTCGGCCAATTTTTATTTTGCTTTCAATCCACTCTTTGCGATCAGGATTATCAAAAGTAGATTGCGTAAGAGGGGTTCTTATAAATGTTGGACAGATTGTATTAACCCTAATTTGATGAGGGCCCCACTCAATGGCCATAGCCTTTGTAAATCCTTCAACTGCATGCTTTGATGCTGAATAAACTGCTCTATCAATTCCACCAACATGTCCCATCTGAGAAGAAATATTGATTAATGAGCCAGTTTTTTTTGCTTTTATTAATCCATTTGCTACTGCCTGAGTAACAAAGTAAGCGCCTCGAAGATTAACATTCATTACCGCATCAAAATCTTCTATTGAAGTATCTTTAGAGGGTGAGTGTCTTCCCAAACCAGCACTATTAACTAAAATGTCAAATGGGCCTTTACTATCAATAATTTCTTGAACTAAATTTGTATCAGCTACATCCATCACCATTGCATCAGCGCTTAATCCTTTAGCTTTAATTGTATCAACAACTGCATTAAGTTTATCAATACTTCGAGCTGAAACAACTACATGTGCACCTGCTTCAGCTAAAGCTACTGCACAACCTAGACCAATGCCAGATGAAGCCCCTGTAATTAAAGCAGTTTTGTTATCTAGTCTAAACGATGGTGTGGTTGGAAGTTTCACACTCAATATCCTTTCATATTTCTTGCTTTGTTAAATTCTCTTAATCTACCAAGTACATCGATACCCATTTGATCATAAATATCAAGAATATCAAGCATGACCCAGTTCTCCCTTATTTTTCCTTCTTCCAGTCTCCAGAAATCAAGTGAGCGAAGAAAAACTTCTTTGTTAGTAGGAGCCATACCCATCCAACCATCATGGCTAAGAGTTTGTTTCATATTAGGCCAGCCAGTTACGGCTACATAATCTCCATCTCCAAAAAAGTGGTAGCCTACTTTGTCTCCCCATCCATCTCTCTTACTATAGGTTGTGTTCTTTCCCCTATCTGGCATAGCATTCAAAAATGGGATTTGATGCCAGTTTCTAAAACCTTCAACCCCTCTTCCACTTCCTATAGAAGATGGCCCATACCAATTCATTTTTGAATGCCAATAGTAATCCATTTCCATAATCTCAGGGCCACCCTGGGACGGGTGCTTTTTCATAGCATCAGCCATTCCTAAAACATGCTCCATTGAAGAGTTGCTTTTTTCTGAATCATAAGGCTTATCTGAAATACCATCCATCGTTGCTGGACCTGGAACACACCATTCTCTTCCAAGTGATGGCGCCATTGGCCAAGAGTCTGATTGCATCATTAGTTCTGGAATATCCCATAAAGCCTGAACTTCTATTATTTTGTCACCCTGAAAGCAATAAAACTCATGAAATCGCATGTGCGCTATATGGCCTGTTGGTGGTATATCTAAAAAAGGCTTCAAGAATGTACCATTATAAAAGCCAGCGCATCCAACCCACTCTAAATCCTTTTCTGTTTTTCCAGCGATAACAATATAATCCCGCCTTTCTAGGTCTGGCATTGATTCAAATAGCGGCTTAAGCGCCTGGTTATAAAAATTAGTTGGGCCTGATATATCCCCAAAAGGATGAGAAAGATGAATAGTAACTTCTTCATGAAATAAGGCGTCAAGATTTCTTCGAACTTCAACTTCACTAAAACTGTACATACTTAATCTTAGAGGCTTTATTAGCTCCTTAAGATAATTAATTCTATGCACTACTGCGCTGCCTTCCCATAAGGTACATCCTCTCCACCATATCGCCTTACTCTCATGTTGGCTTGCTCTGCATGACCAACAAATGACTCAAGCATGCATAGTCGAGAACAATATCTACCAATCTTTACAGCTGCTTCATCTGTTGTAATTTTTTGATAACTGTGAGTTTTAAGGTACTTACCAACCCAAAGTCCACCAGTATAACGACCTGCTTTTTTTGTTGGCAAAGTATGGTTGGTTCCAATGACTTTGTCACCATTAGAAACGTTTGTTCTTGGACCTAAAAAGAGAGCCCCATAAGAATGCATATTTTCTAAAAACCAATCATCACGATCAGTCATAACCTGGACATGTTCAGATGCAATCTCATTAGCAACATCTAACATCTCATCATAGCTATCACAAAGAATTATTTCACCATACTCCTCCCAACTAACGGAAGCAGTTTCTGCTGTTGGAAGAATAGTTAAAATTCTAGCTATCTCCGAGATTGTCTCTTCTGCCAAATTTTTGTTATTAGTTACCAAAACAGCTGGCGAGTTATATCCATGCTCAGCCTGGCCTAACAAATCTGTTGCACACAATTCAGCGTCAACTGTATCATCTGCTATCACCATAGTTTCAGTTGGTCCGGCAAATAAATCAATTCCAACCTTACCAAATAATTGCCTTTTAGCTTCAGCAACGAATGCGTTTCCAGGACCAACAAGCATATCAACTGGGTCAATTGTTTCAGTACCAAGAGCCATGGCTCCAACAGCCTGAATGCCTCCTATGACATATATTTCATGAGCACCGCCAAGATGCATTGCTGCAATAACTGCAGGGTTTGGAGTGCCCTTATATGGAGGCGTGCAAGCAATAATTCTTGGAACCTTTGCAACACTAGCAGTTACAACCGACATATGCGCTGAGGCAACCATTGGGAACTTTCCCGCTGGGATATAACATCCAACTGATTGAACAGGAATATTTTTATGTCCTAAGATAACGCCAGGCATAGTTTCAACCTCTATATCCTTCATAGAATC
>CAJQTG010000023.1 GCA_905618925.1 uncultured Candidatus Thioglobus sp.
AAGATAAATTATCTAAAAATTTAAAAGCATCCTTGCCGGTAATTCTAAATTTTGCAGTTCCGCTAATATCAGTTATTCCACAGGCATTTTGAACGGCATTACACTCTTGTACTACTGCATCATGGGCCTCACTATGAGACCATGTTAGGGTTTCATTTCTGATTTCATCTGTCGTAAACCAAGAAGGTTTTTCATAACCAGTATTGACAGTATGAATAGCTCCTTTTTGACTTAACAAAGTGTGCAGAGGACTAACTCTGATAGGTCGTCCATGTGGTCGATTTTCATTTGGAGAGGCAAATGAGTACATCCGCTCATATGATTCAATCGACCTGGTGGTGCAGTATGTTTTATCAGCCCATTTGTCAAACCGACGACTATCAAGTGAGGCCATATTAAGTTCAGTTTGTCCATGAACCATCCACTGCGCTAGATATTTACCAATGCCACCCTGTGCAATTCCAATACTTGCGCCACAAAGATTCCAAAAATTCTTCAATCCTTTAGCAGGCCCTACAAGTGGATTATCATCAGGAGTGTGAGTTATAAGTCCATTAATCACTGTACTAATTCCAACTTCTTTAAATAGCGGAACAATGTCCATACACCTTTCCAGCCATGGCATTAATCTTTCAAGATCACCTTCAAAGAGTTCTCTATCAAATGCCCAATCTACGCCATCAAGTGCCCATGGTTTAGAGCCTCTTGTTTCGTAAGGACCAATTAAAAATCCACTTCCTTCCTGTCTAATATAGGAAGCGGCAATAGAGTCTCGAGTTACAGGTAACTCTTTAGAGAGCGCTGCAATATCTGGATGGTTGTCAGTAATTAAGTACTGGTGTTGTAAGTTAACCAGCGGCACATAAGAGCCAACCATAGCGCCAACCTGTGGTGAGAAGCATCCACCTGCATTAACTACATGCTGGGCAATAATTTTTCCTAATTCAGTAATAACTTCATATTCTCCACTTGGAAGGATGTTGATATCAATCACTCGGTTAAAATTACTTACTTCAGCACCTGCTTTTTTGCTAAGCTGTGCTAATTGAGTGACTACAGTTGTAGGGTCTACATGGCCATCATTAGGTGTATATAAAATGCTTTTTGCTTTATCAAAATTCATCAATGGGTTGATGACTGAAGCTTCCTCCTTAGAAACGAAGTGCATTTCACAGCCAATATGATTTGCTTTGCTTAAAATATTTTTAAACCACTGCTCTTCAACCTTGTCATGTCCAACCCTTAGTGATCCAGTTTTATGAAATGAGGAGTCAAGACCAGTTTTTTCGGGCAGGATTTCATCGTAAAGTTTTATTGTGTACTCATGAATGCTAGATAGACTGTGGTTACCATTAAAGTTTGGGCAGAGGCCTGCAGCATGCCAGGTAGAGCCACTTGTGAGTTCACCTTTTTCTACCAGGACAACATCAGTCCAACCTTCCTGAGTCAGATGATACATAAGGTTAACACCTAGTGATCCACCACCAATTATTACTACTTGAGCATGTGATTTCATATTAATTATCTATTTTTTAAGAGGCTTACGGCCAATATCTTTTCTGCTTAATTTGATATTAAACTTTTCGCGTAATTGTTGGTCAACTTCATCACTAATATGACTAGGAAAATGTTCTGATAGTATCTCTTTTTTTTGTTTGATAGCTTTTTCTAGTAGAACAGGTTTGCCCATATCAGCCCAATCATTTGGACTATCCCTATCACTTAAATCAGGAAAGATATACTCACTCTGCATAACGCTAATTGTTAAATCTGATCCAAGATAGTGAGCTTTATCATTTAAACAAACATCTTTAATCGTTTCAAAACAAAGAGACTCCTCACTATCATCGCTGAAGCCTTTAGTCATTCTCATTGACGCGCCCAATAAATCATTATCCATCAGCAAACTTTCAGGACAAGTGCCTAAAAGACTTGCATACATTCCTGCAGATTCATAAATTATATTGGCACCAGCAATTGCTGTAACTGCATGGGTAGACGCTCTTTCTGATCCCGCTTGAAAATCTGGGAACTTAGAATCTGTCATTCCTGCAGGCGTTCCAGTTGGTAGATTTAAAAAGTTACCCATCTGCGCGCAAGCTGCTGAAATTAATCCTTGTTCTGGAGAGCCTCCACACATTGATCCAGTTCTTAAGTCAGACACAAAAGGCCAGGTACCAAGAATTGCCGGTGCACCTGGTTTGATAGCGTTCACATATACCAGTCCGCCAAGACATTCAGCCCAGGCTTGGGATACAACACCTGGAAGGAGGGGAGGAGCAGTTGCTCCTGCTTGACCCGCTGACAGCAGTAATATTGGCATGCCACCTTCAACACCAACACGAACACATTCTAAAGACTCTTCTGCAAATTTCATTGGAGGCACTACATGACAATTGCTCATGCTTAAAAACGGTCTCTCACGCCATTTTTCTTCACTCCCAGCAATAATATGAAGCATTTCAAGGGCATCAGTTACGTGCTGTGCTTCTGTAAAACTTGCGCCTAAATGCTTCTCAGTTCCCATTGCCACACAATAAACCGAGTTTTGATCCATCTCACGAGGACTAGCAATGTCTCTCAAGACGCAAGTTCGTTGAAACATATGAATATGTTCACACTGATCGGCAATTCTAGCCATATCGTATAAATCCTGACTTTCAGATTCTCGATATTCATTATTCTCTGGGTCGGCAATAAGAACTGCAGCGCCAGCAGTTGAGAAGTGAACTCTTGAGCCACTTAAATCTAAATCATGTTTTGGGGATTGCCCATGAAGAATGAGATTTCGCTGTGAAAGGTTCATGGCTTTTTCAACCACTTCTTTTGGCATTCTTAGTCTGCCGTCATCTCCAAGAATAGCGCCAAAAGCAACGC
>CAJQTG010000024.1 GCA_905618925.1 uncultured Candidatus Thioglobus sp.
CCATCTATTAAGACAAAAATAAGCCTGGTTTTTATACATGGTTTTTCAGCAACTCGAGCTGAACTAAGCCCAGTAATTGAAAATGTTGCTAATGAGATTAAGGCGAATGTTTTTTTTACAAGACTCACAGGTCATGGACAAGATGGTCAGTCTCTTGCAGATGCAACTTTAAAAGATTGGATTAAAGATACAAAGGAAGCTATTAGAATTGGAGGAATACTGGGTGATAGTATTATATTGATTGGATCCTCAACTGGATGCTCATTAATTCATACAATCCTTGAGCAGCATCTAAAAATTAAAGCTGTAATTTATGTCTCACCTAACTTTGGTCCTATTTCTTATAAAGCCCATGTACTTAGAATCCCTGGAGCAAAATGGCTTGTACCTTTTTTGTTTGGAAAGGAGCACTCTTTTGTTGCAAAAAATGCTGAACATGAAAGATGCTGGACGACTAAATACCCAACTCATGCATTATTTGCAGTCAAAGACTCAGTTGTTGCAGCCTCAAAAACCAAACACAGCAAAATAAAATTACCGATGCTATTTTGGTTTTCAGATGAAGATAAAATTGTATCTAGCAAGGCAACACGAAAAATTATTTCAAAAATGGGTGACAATGTTTCAGTTTATAGCCCAACCCTCACAAGCAAAGATGACCCATCAAAACATGGGGTTTTAGGTGACATATTAAGCCCTACTCAAACTAAGAATGGAGTGATTAAAATTGTAGACTGGCTTAAAAAAAATACCTAGTATTTACGCTTTAATTTTGCGCCCTTATAAAGAATCTCTGATATATTTTCTTCTGCAATCTTCCTTTGGGAAACAGTTATTGGATCCATGTTATATTTAGGTCGATCTAAAAAAATTCCGTCTATATCATCCCTTTTTTGACCTCTAATATGAGTCCACATATTTCTGCCAACTACCTGTTTTATTGATGGTGGAACATACGATTGAAGAGAGAATCCTATTCTCCTTTGATTGCTTTTATTTGGCTGAGAGCCATGAATAATCGCACCGTGATGAATCGACATTTCACCTGGCCTTAATATTAGATCAACGGCCTTACTTTGATCTACACTTTTAATAGCTTGACCTCTAGTTAAGATATTATTTTCTGCGTATGTATCCTCATGCTTTTGTATCTCTAATTTATGACTACCTGAAATCATAGTCATACAGCCCGTCTCTAGGTTACTAGGGCTTAGCGCAATCCATGGTGTTGGAAATTCAAAGCTATCAAGACCCATATAAGTGGCATCTTGATGCCAACTAACAAACTGCTTAGAGGAGGGCTCTTTAATGAACATAACGGATGCCCAAAGGGCAATATCAGGACCAATAAGATCTTCTATTGCGTCCACTATAGTAGTGTTGTGAGCAAGCGCATCTAAAAATGCAAATGAGAGATGTAAATTATTGCGGCTCTCTGAATTAATCTCATCAGGGTATTCTGCCTCTACTTCTTCTAGTTGCGTTTTAATAGATAGGGCATCTTTTTCAGAAATAACTCTTACTGGAGATATAAAGCCTTCGTCATGATATTGTTCAATCTGATGATTCGTTAGAACTTTAGGCATTACTTTTATCCTTTATATAAATAGTAATTTTTTCAAAAAAGTTTATTTTATTACAAAAATTTAACCTTGTTACTCAAATTCTTTATACTTAATATCTTAAATAAACTTCATTAGCACTTATATGAATAATATTTTTACTAAGCATCCCAATGAGTTTGGATATAACTACTTTCAGCATCTCTGGGGGGCGTGGAAATACAGCTTTACGCTTTTGGGGCTTTTCATTATCGCCATCATTCACTCAATCTTGCCATTTATTTTCAAAGAAACTGTCAGCAATAAAATTATAAAGATGGCTGAGGAGCATAAAAAAAGATGACAAATTCTTCTAAAATTCATCAATAATTCACATAGGTTTATCAAATACTAATCTAAACTGCTGTCTATGAAATACTTACTGACTATTCTTGCAGCTCTAATCTTTAACACTTCTGCATCAGCAGCAATGTCTCCTCGTTATTATGAGACTGAAATTCTAGGTAACTGGATTTGCAAAGATTCGTGGCCTGGTTATACCGCTTTGGAATTTATAAGATATAAGAAAGATGGGACCTGGAATAGCTTTGGTCAACTAATTGTTGACTTTCCAGTCGAAGAAAATATAGTTAAAGTAAATTACAGCGCCCTTGGAACTGGGCTTTGGGAAATTGATGATCAAAGCTTAGTAAGCATGATTGATTCTATTAAAGTTGTTAATAGGAACCATCCATGGCTTGATGAGTACTTTAATATGGAAGATCAATTTACTCTTAATGATAAAAGATCTGAAGAGATTGTTGTCCTATCTGATGATTATATTAATCTTCAGCCTTCAACAGGTAAGCCATACGAATGTAACAAGGTTGAAATATAACTAATCTTCCCTTTGATTATATTTCTGTGCATTGCCCTTTGATAAATTGACTGGATATTTCTCTGCATTTTTTACTAACTTATCTTCAATCGCCTTCTCTAAGTCAATCTCCAAAATACTGCAAAAACGAAGCAAGTACATTGCAACATCAGCTACTTCAGCATTAATTGCCTCAATCTGTTTTTCATCGGGAGAGCTAGATTCTTCGGGCTTGAGCCACTGAAATATCTCGACAAGTTCTGAAGCCTCTACAC
>CAJQTG010000025.1 GCA_905618925.1 uncultured Candidatus Thioglobus sp.
ATCTTAGGAACTGACATTGTATTAGTAACACCTAATTCTTCCTTTAATTTAGGAAGGATTTCATTTTTGTATTGTTCTTGTAATCTAGACACTTGTCACCTATTTATTTATTATATCAAAGTACGGATTCACCGCTCGATTTGTAAAATCTTTCTTTTACGCCTTTATCGTCTTTCCTAACACCTATACGATCTGCTTTTTTTGAAGTTGGGTTATAAATTGCAACATTAGAGATGCTTAATGGCATTTCCTTTTCTTCAATACCACCCTGAATACCTTCCTGAGGATTAGCACGAACATGTTTTTTAGCAATATTTAAACCTTCAACAATAACTTTTGCTCCAAGAACTTTTGTAACAGCACCAATTGAGCCCTTATCTTTTCCTGCAATTACTATCACTTCATCTTTTTGTTTAATTTTCATCATTACAAAACCTCTGGTGCAAGTGAGACAATTTTCATAAACTGTGCGTTTCTTAATTCACGAGTTACAGGTCCAAAAATACGTGTACCAATTGGCTCTAATTTAGGAGTTAACAACACTACCGCATTATTATCAAAGCGAATTCTAGAACCATCACTACGGCGAACACCTTGAGCAGTTCTAACAACTACTGCATCATAAACGTCACCTTTTTTAACTTTACCTCGAGGAGATGCTTCTTTGATACTAACCTTAATAACATCACCAATATTGGCATAACGACGCTTTGAACCGCCTAAAACTTTAATACACATAGCTTTAACACCACCACTATTGTCAGCTATATGTAATCTTGTTTGCATTTGAATCATATTCTTCTCTCTAAAATGCTACTGGTTAATCAATATTTACAGATTTTTCAACAACTTCTACCAAGGCCCAATTCTTTGTTTTCGAAAAAGGCTTTGATTCAGAAACTCTTACTAAATCACCAAGACCACACTCATTCTTCTCATCATGTGCATGTACTTTAGTGCTACGTTTGATATATTTTTTATAGATTGGATGACGCACTTTGCGCTCAACTAAAACAGCAATTGTTTTATCACGGCTATTACTGACAACCTTGCCTGTTAGTATTCTTTCTACTGAATTAGTTTCGCTCATGACTTTTTCTCATTAATTATTGTTTTAATTTGGGCAATTGCTTTCTTTGTCTTACTAAGCTTTGATAAATCACTTAACTGAGAAGTACTCTGCTGCATACGCATTTCAAAGTGCTCTTTAAGCAATGTTATAAGCTGATCGTTTAACTGAGACTCGTCTTGATCTCTTAATTCTTTAACATCCATTACATTATTGTCCGTTTAATTACTGTTGTTTTGACTGGAAGCTTTGCAGCGGCAAGCTCAAAAGCTTCTCTTGCAACAACTTCATCCACACCCTGCATTTCAAATAACATTTGCCCAGGCTTAATTAATGCAACCCAATATTCAACACTACCTTTACCTTTACCCATACGAACTTCTAGGGGTTTTTTAGTAATTGGCTTATCAGGAAATACACGAATCCAAATTTTTCCTTGGCGCTTAACATGTCTGGTCATTGCACGACGTGCTGCTTCAATCTGCCTAGCAGTCATTCGACATCTTCCAGTTGCTTGGAGCCCAATATCGCCGAAGCTTACATTGTGACCAGTAGCTAAACCGCGGTTGCGGTTTTTCATCATTTTTCTAAATTTTGTACGTTTAGGTTGCAACATTTCTTAATTCCCTTTACTTCTTTACTGTTTGTTTTCCAGCACCACGCTTTGAAACTTCTTCAATAGTGCCTTTATTATGATCTAGAATTTCGCCTTTGAAAATCCATACTTTAATGCCAATAACTCCATACTGAGTATTCGCCCTATAACTACTATAATCAACGTCAGCTCTAAATGTATGTAATGGAACTCGTCCTTCGCGATACCACTCAGATCGTGCTATTTCAGCACCATTTAGTCGACCACTTACCATTATCTTAATTCCTAGTGCGCCCAATCTTGTAGCATTACCTAAAACTCGCTTTACTGCCCGTCTATACATCACACGCTTTTCAAGTTGTTGCGCTATATTTTCAGCAACTAAACGAGCATCTAATTCTGGCTGCTTAACTTCTTCAATACTTATATGGACAGGAACACCCATCATTTTTGAAACCAAGTTCTTCAACTTCTCAATATCAGCACCTTTTTTACCAATTACAATTCCTGGTCGAGCTGTATGAATAATAACTTTAGCAGTATTTGACAATCTTTCAATACTTATACGACTTACAGATGCCGAGGCTAATTCTTTAAATAAGAAGTCTCTTACTGCAATATCAGACAACAAATATTCAGAATAATTTTTACTACTAGCGTACCACTTTGAATGCCAATCTTTAACAATTCCTAATCTTATGCCTATTGGATTTACTTTTTGACCCATAATTTTTTACTCGCTTACGCCAACACTAATGTGGCTTGATCGTTTAAGAATACGATTCGCTCTACCTTTTGCTCTAGGGCGAATACGTTTCATTGTAGAACCTTCGTTTACGAAAATACTACTTACCTTTAGTTCATCTACATCTAATCCATCATTATGCTCAGCATTAGAAATCGCCGAACTAAGAACTTTTTTAACAAGTACCGCAGCTTTTTTATTGCTAAATGTCAAAATACTTAAAGCCTCTTCAACTGGCTTATTTCGAATTTGATCAGCAATTAATCTAACTTTAAAAGGTGAGATTTTTGCGTATTTATGAATTGCTTTAACTTCTATCATTATGTCACCTTATGCTTACGATTTACGGTCACCGGAGTGACTCTTGAATGTTCTTGTTGTGGCAAACTCACCTAATTTATGACCAATCATATTCTCATTTATTGAAACTGGAACATGATTACGACCATTATGTATCGCTATTGTTAACCCAATCATTTCAGGAACAATAACTGAACGACGAGACCAAGTCTTAATTGGCTTTCTATCATTGTTATCTTGAGCCTTCAATACTTTCTTGATTAAATGCTCATCTACAAATGGACCTTTTCTAAGTGATCTTGCCATAATTTCCCTTTAATTTCTGCGACGTACGATAAGCTTATCAGTACGTTTATTGCTACGTGTTTTGTATCCTTTAGTAGGAGTACCCCAAGGAGAAACTGGATGTCTACCACCACTAGTTTTTCCTTCACCACCACCATGTGGGTGATCAACTGGATTCATTACAACACCACGTACTGTTGGTCTAACCCCTCTCCAACGAGTGGCTCCAGCTTTTCCTAACTTTCTCAAGCTATGCTCTGACTTTGAAACTTCACCAAGAGTCGCACGGCATTCAGCTAAAACCTTTCTTACTTCACCAGATCTAAGTCTAAGAGTGACATAGTTACCTTCTTTCGCAACTAGCTGGACTGATGTACCAGCGCTTCGTGCAATTTGAGCTCCTTTTTGTGGCTTAAGCTCAACACAGTGTATGACACTACCAAGCGGTATATTACTCAAAGGCAAGGTATTTCCTTTTTGTATTGCAACTGAATTTCCAGAAACGACTTGGTCTCCAGCATTAACACCCTTAGGTGCAATAATGTAACGTCTTTCACCATCAGCATATAAAACTAGGGCAATGTTTGCACTTCTATTTGGATCATATTCAATTCTTTCAACTGTTGCAGTAATATCATCTTTATTACGCTTGAAGTCAATAATACGATATCTTTGTTTATGGCCTCCACCTCTATGCCTAACAGTGATTTTTCCACGGTTATTACGACCATTTATTCTATTCTTACTCTCTGTTAAAGCTGCAAAAGGTTTACCTTTGTGCAAATCTTTATCAACTACACTGACAACATGCCTTCTGCCTGGTGAGGTTGGTTTTCTTTTTATAACTAATGCCATAATAAATTCTCTATGAGGCAGTTGCGTCAATCATCTGACCTTCAGACACTTTAACGACTGCTTTTTTCCAATTAACACGCTGTCCAGCCTTACCTTTGTAAATTTTTCTTTTACCTTTTACATTCGAAGTAG
>CAJQTG010000026.1 GCA_905618925.1 uncultured Candidatus Thioglobus sp.
AATAATTTGTCATCGATATCTTTTAATGGGAATGCAACATTTGAAAACTCCCATGTATCAGCTAATCTACCTATTCTTACGTGGTTTTTAACGAAGTAGTATCTGTCTTTAACCATCTCTTTTGTGCCCATTTTAGGAGGTGCAAATTGATCGTTGATAATTTTGAATACATACGGGTACATTGGAAAAGTAAAGACAGACATAACCATGCCCTTTATGCCGGGTGCAATTATTAACTTTTCACTAGTAATTTTTGAGTACTTTAAAAAATGTCGATATAGCAAAGTTTTGCCTTGTTTATGAAGCCCAATAGCGCTATATAAAACTGCCCTAGTTTTTCCTGGCAAGATCTCTTTTAAATATTCAACAATTGCAGACGGATAGTCTGTTGTAATAAAAAAGTATGACCTTGAAAAACTAAAGACAATGGATATTCCTCCAATTTCAGTTAGAAGGCTGTCGACATATAGCCCTTTCTTTTCGTCATTTAATAGAGCAATAAGGAGTGGCTTATCTGAGTGTAGCTGAGAGACAATTTTCCCTACAATGTAGGCACATTTTCCTCTGATAAAAGGGGTGCTAATAACTTGAATCTCAAAAACTTCAGAGTCTAGTCGCGGCATTTGGCTATAAAGCTGTTCTTTCAATCTCTCGATATCTTGACTAAGATTACCAAACTTACACTTGAAATTGTAGCTATTGAGAATAGATGTAAAGGCTTCGCTCAGCTGTCCATGTTCAACAAAGTAACTGTCTATTACTGGCTCATCCATATCAATATAATTAAGTGATACGCACGGCTTTGTAAAAATATATTGATTGTTATAAAAACTTCTTGAAAATATCCTACAAGAAAAAATTAAGAATAACGGAGTTATGGATTATTATCCATATGGATCGGAAAAACGTATGAGTGAAATATATGGAGAAACTGATGACTCTATCGACATGTGATATTTCAGATAAGCTCCATCCAAATGTCCAGTACTTAGAGCCGGTATATAAAAGTTTTGGGTTAAAAAAATCATTTTCAGGTCATATTGTTACGGTTAAGTGCTTTGAGGATAACTCTTTAATTGCAGAGGCTTTAAACAATAATGGTAAAGGATCGGTATTAGTTATAGATGCAGGTGGTTCAATGTTGTGCGCAATGCTAGGCGATAAAAGAGCATCTGATGCAATCAGAAATGAGTGGGAAGGAATTATTGTCTACGGAGTAATCAGAGATTCAGCAGCTATAAATTTAATGCCAATTGGCATAAGAGCTCTTGGTGTTTGCCCGCTAAAAAGTGTTAAAAAAGGAATTGGGAAAAGAAATTTAAATATATCTTTTTCAAATGTAAAATTTACTCCAGATCAATATATTTACGCCGATGAAGATGGCGTGATAGTTACTGAAAAAAGGCAAATTTATGAGTAGTGATAGTCAAATAATTAATAAGATTCGAGTAGATAATACTTTTTTTAGCTTCATTGAAGAAGAGGTTTGTGATGGACTGAATATTTCAGCCAAAGACTTCTTTAAATCCCTCTCTCAAGTTTTAAACGAACTTCAGGAAAAAAACACAGCTCTTCTTGAAAAAAGAGATTTATTGCAATCAAAAATTGATCAATGGCATAGTGAAAATAAAAGAATTGATCTTCAGAGTTACAAGAAATTTCTAGAGGGAATTGAATACATTACCCCAATGCCTGATAAATTTTCAATTGATGTTGAAGAAGTAGATGATGAGATTTCTCAAATTGCTGGTCCTCAGCTTGTTGTACCTATTACTAATCAGCGCTTTGTACTTAATGCAGTGAATGCGCGCTGGGGAAGTTTATTCGACTCCCTGTATGGTACTAATGTAATTCCAAACAAAGGCAGTATGAGCACGTCTTTTGCACATAACCTTCAGCGCGTTAATCGAACTGCTGAACTTGCCTGTGACTTTCTTGATGAAATTGCGCCCCTCAAAGGAGCTTCTTACAGGCAAATTACTTCTCAAGTTAAATACTCAGGCGCTTTAATATTCAACCTAAATGATGGTGAATTAGCGACCTTAATTAATCCAGAAAAATATATAGGATTAACTGAAGATGGGCATATATTGCTTAAAAATAATAACCTTCATCTTGAAGTGGTTTGTGATCAAGAAAGAAGTTTACATAAGAGTGGTATTTTTGATGTCATTCTTGAGTCCGCAATAACAACTATTGTTGATTTTGAAGACTCAGCCTCTACAGTTTCAAATGTGGAAAAAATTCATGCATATCGCAACTACTTAGGCTTAATGAAGCGTGAACTCAGTACTACGTTTACTAAAGGCGGTCAAACTGTTACTCGCTCATTAAATGATGATAAAGTTTGTACTGACATAAATGGAGACAAATTCAGCTTAGCTGGAACAAGCTTGACTCTAGTTCGTAATGTTGGCATTCATATGATGACAGAAATTGTTCGTAATCTTGATGACTCTCCAATTCCTGAGGGAATATTAGACGCAATGGTAACTTCACTCATTGCGCTTCATGATATTAAAATTAAAGCGAATTCAAAAAAAGGAAGTCTCTATATTGTTAAGCCTAAATTGCATGGACCTGAAGAAGTAAAATTTACAATGCAGTTATTCGAGCTTGTTGAAAAAGCTTTATCTCTAAAAACTAACACGCTCAAAATAGGTGTAATGGATGAAGAAAGAAGAACCACTCTGAATCTTAAAGCGTGTATTCATGAAGCAAAAAGTCGTATTATTTTCATAAATACTGGCTTTTTAGATCGCACAGGTGATGAAATTCATACCTCTATGACGGCAGGCCCAATGCGGTGTAAAGATCTTATAAAAGAAGAGGCTTGGTATTCAGCATATGAACCAAACAATGTAAGCACTGGTCTTGATTGTGGATTCTTTAAAAAAGCTCAAATTGGAAAAGGAATGTGGGCTCAGCCAGATCAAATGCGTGAAATGCTTGATAATAAAATGGTTCATTTAGAGGCTGGCGCAAGCTGCTCATGGGTCCCATCTCCAACCGCAGCGACTTTACATGTAACACATTATCATCGCTTTAATGTGTTTAGTAAGCAAAAAGAGCTTTTAGCAAACCAGCAACACCCAAACCAAGATGACTTGCTTGTAATTCCTTTTTTAAGGATTGAAGAGCAAATGCCTAAAGAGAAAATTATCAATGAAATAAATAATAATGCACAAAGTATATTAGGTTATGTTGTTAAGTGGATTAACCAAGGAATTGGCTGTTCTAAGGTTCAAGATATTAATCATGTTGGACTTATGGAAGACCGCGCAACCCTTAGAATATCTTCGCAACATATGGCTAACTGGCTTCACCATGGAATGTGCTCAAAAGAAGAAGTAAATAAAGCATTTAAAGAAATGGCTGTTATCGTTGATGATCAAAATAAGTATGATCCAAGCTACCTTCCACTTGCGCCAAATTATGACAGTTTTGCGTACAAAGCATCAATAGCTTTGGCTTTTGAAGGAATGAGTCAACCTAATGGCTATACGGAAGCAATTTTAATAAAATACAGACGTAAGTTTCTTGAGGCTAATAAGTAATAATTTTTAGATTAATTTGGAATAATTACAGCAGGTCCAATAATTTTTCTACTCTCAAGATCAGTGTGAGCCTGGACCACTTCATCTAATTTATACTTTTTAAATATTTCTATTTTTATTTCTCCATTACCAATTTTTTCAAATAATAATTGAGCCCCTTCATCTAAATCTTTTCTTGATCTGTAATATTGAGCTCCCGAAGGCCTTGTAAGATATAAGCCCTTTGGTTGAATCAACTTTTGAACATTAATATCAGGTAGTGCACCCGAGGCATTTCCAAATGAAACCATCATGCCTCTAATTTTTAAACACTCTAAAGAACCTTCTAAAGTGTTTTTTCCAACACCATCATAAACAACAGGGACACCAATGCCATTGGTTAATTCTAAAACTTTTTCTGAAAAGCTTTCTTTTGAATAGTTAATGACATAATCACAACCATTTTTTTTAGCTAAGTCAATTTTTTCATCTGAGCCTACTGTTCCGATTACTTTGCACCCTAGGCTTTTTGCCCACTGACAAAATATTTGTCCAACACCTCCGGCAGCAGCATGAAACAAGATAGTTTCACCTGAAGAAACAGGGTAAGTTTTATGGAGTAAGTAAAATGAAGTTAATCCCTTTATCATTAGAGTAGCTGCGACTTCTAAATCAATATTTTCAGGAACTATAACAAGATCTTTTGCAGGAAAAATTCTATGGGATGCATAAGCACCAAGTGGTTGACCAAAATAAGCGATTCTATCGCCAACTTTAAAGTCATTAATATTACTTCCAACCTCTTTAATAATCCCTGATGCCTCTAAACCAATTCCAGATGGAAGTTCGACAGGATAAAGACCTGAACGGTGATAGACATCAATAAAATTTAAACCAATAGCTGCATGTTCAATTAACACCTCATCTTGTCCAGGCCTTCCTAGATTTGAATCTTTAAGTTTTAAAACTTCAGGTCCACCAGTTTTAGTGATTATTACAGTTTTCATAGACAGTCCAATATACCATTTACGTAAAAAAACATCTAATGTTTCAATTGATAACTAGTATTTCAGTATCATTTTTTAAAAAAAAATTATTTGATATTTAGTATTTAAAGGTGCCGTACCATTCTGGATAAAAAACAATAGAAGCTAAGACAAGAACCTGTATTAATATAAAAGGAATTACTCCTGTATATATATCTGTAGTTTTTATACTACTTGGGGCCACCCCCTTTAAATAAAACAAACTAAAGCCAAATGGCGGAGTTAAAAATGAAGTTTGTAGGTTCATAGCTATTAGAATTGCAAACCAGATTGGATTAACTCCAACAACTTCTGAAATTGGCACCAATATTGGAACAATAATATAAGAAATTTCTACAAAATCAATAAAAAATCCTAAGACCAAAATAACGAGCATTGAAATTATAACAAAGCCCCATTTATCTCCTGGCAAACTGAGCATAAACTGTTCTATCAGTAAGTCACCACCGGTATAGGTAAAGACCATAGAGAATGCGGTTGCACCGATCAAAATACCAAAAACCATTGCCGTTATTTTTACTGTCTCTTTAGCAGCTTCAATTAACATAGAAAATGAAAAATTTCTATATATTATTGCTAGTAGTATTGCTCCAACACAGCCAATTGCAGATGATTCAGTTGGAGTTGCAATGCCTGCAAAAATAGACCCTAAAACAATAATAATTAGTGATAAGGGTGGAATAATTGAAAATAATGCTGATACGATTTGCTTCTTTTTACTTTCTCCTTTTTTATCTTCAAGCTTAATTGCAGGGGCTAAATCAGGCTTGATATAACAAATAATTAAAATATAAATGACATAAGCTCCAACCAAAACCAATCCAGGCAATAGTGCAGCTTTAAAGAGGTCTCCAACAGGGACATTAAAGACATCTCCTAATATTATAAGAACAATAGAAGGTGGAATAATTTGACCCAAAGTTCCAGCTGCGCATATTGTTCCAGTAGCTAAATGCTTTGAATAGTTATATTTAAGCATTACTGGTAAGGAGATTACTCCCATTGCTACAACACTTGCCCCAACAACACCTGTAGAGGCTGCCAATAAAGACCCAACTAGCACAGTACTGATTGCTAATCCACCTCTAATTTCACCAAACAAAAAGCCCATTGATTCGAGTAAGCGTTCTGCTAGCTTAGTTTTTTGCAGAATCAAGCCCATCATTATAAATAAAGGAATTGCCATCAAAATAGTGTTATTCATGATGCTCCATATGCGATGAGGCATCATCGCAAACATCATTAAGCCATTATCTATCCCATCAACTAATAGCTCTCCATCAGCGAAAGCTTCAATGATGCCGGCAGCAAGGCCAAAGAACACTGCAACGGCGCCAAAAGTAAACGCAACTGGAAAGCCAATAAATAGCATCGCTAGCCCAGTAAAAAACATTATTAAACCTATCATAAGTCAGGGCGTGAATTGAGTCGTTTTAAGAGGTTATAGTTGCGTGCAAAATAACCAATTGACATAATGATTAGTATAATAAATGATGTTGGAATCAACCCTTTAATGATAAAGCGAAAAGGCAGCCCTCCCGGGTCTCCGCTCTGCTCCATAAATATAAATGACTTTTCAACAAATCCAAGCGAGCCGAAAGCTACTAATAAACTTAGTGGAAGAATAAAAAGAACAACACCAACCATATTAACAATCGCTTTCTTTTTTTCACTAAAACCTGAATATAAAATATCAACTCGAACATGACCTTCTTCATTTAATGAATAAGAGAGTCCCAATAAAATAATGATAGAAAACAAATGCCACTCCATCTCCTGTAAAGCAACTGAGTTGGAATTCAATATATAGCGGTTTAGGGTATCAAAGGCAACATTGATCATCATTAAAATCAGTAAAAATGAAATAATCAGTCCTAAGTATTTAGCAAATTTATCACAAAATAATTCAATCCATCGCATAGAAATAACCTTAAAAAATAAAAAAAAATGCCCGCTTTCATAGCGGGCATTATAAAACACCTAAGATCCAAATTAATCGAGATTATCTTTTAAATACAAGTAATCTGAAATCTTTGTCCACTCTCGAGCCTTTGCCATAAAGGCAGCTTGAGAGTCCATGATCTTTTTGAACATTGGGTCTTTAGCAGAAGTTTCAGCTATGAGTCTGGTATTAGTAGCCTTCATCTCAGCAATTACTTCTGGCGGGAACGACTTAACTTTAATGTTAGGGTAATCGGTTCCCATCTTAGACCAAGCTTCTGCACTCATGGCATAGTTTTCCCAATACATACGTGCCTTAGAGTCAACAATAGCTACTTCAACAATAGCCTGAAGATCAGCTGGAAGTTCATTCCATGCATCTTGGTTGATTAAGAACTGCAAGTCCGTTGCAGGCTCATGCCAACCTGTATAGTAATATGGTGCAATCTTATGAAAGCCCATGTTGATATCCATGCCTGGGCCAACCCACTCAAGCGCATCAATAGTTCCACGCTCTAGTGCAGTATATAACTCTCCTGCCGGTATGTTGGTTACAGCAACACCAAGTTCAGCCATAACTTCTCCAGCAAAGCCAGGGATTCGCATCTTCAAGCCTTTAAGGTCATCAACAGAGTTGATTTCCTTACTAAACCAGCCACCCATTTGGTTACCTGTACTTCCGCCTTGATGCTGAATAACACCATGCTTATCAAATACTTCTTTTGCAAGAGCCTCACCACCGCCATAATAGTACCAAGCATCTTGCTCAGCTGTTGTCATACCGAAAGGCATAGTTGTAAATGGCATAGTATTAATATCTTTACCTTTCCAGTAATAAGATGCTGAATGACCCATCTCATATTGGCCAGCTTCGACCATATCTAGAATGCCAAGAGCCGCTTTATGCTTATTTTTATCATCTATACGAATTGTCATACGCCCACCACTCATTTTTTCTACATTTTTTGCAAAACGATCAACAGTCCATGCAAAAGGTGGTAAACCATCAGGCCATGTCATTGCAAGCTTCCACTTTATAACTTTTTCTGCAGCAAATGTATTCGAGCCAGTAAAGACAAAAATAGTTGCCATTAACATTAGTAAAAATTT
>CAJQTG010000027.1 GCA_905618925.1 uncultured Candidatus Thioglobus sp.
TCCAATATATTATGTATTTACAATTAAAGGTTAGCAGAATTTTTTGATAAATATTCTTCAACTCCTTCAGCTGATGCTTTCATTCCTTCATCTCCTTTATTCCAGCCTGCAGGACATACTTCACCATGCTCAGTATGGAAATCAAGTGCATCAACCATTCTTAACATTTCATCTACATTTCTACCTAAAGGGTGATCATTAACTACTTGATGACGAACAACAAAATTCTCATCAATTAAGAAAGATGCTCTCAAAGCAGTACTCTCCGGGTGGACAATTCCATACTTTTCCATAATTCTATGATTCATATCAGAAACTAACGGAAAGTCAATAAGCCCAATACCGCCATCATTTATATCAGTATTACGCCAAGCATTATGTGTATGTCTTGAATCAATAGAAACACCAATTAACTGAGTTTCAAGTTTATCGAAATCAGCCACTCTATGATGATGTGCTAGTATCTCTGTTGGGCATACAAAAGTAAAATCTAAAGGGTAGAAGAATAATACGATTTTTTTACCTTTATAATTTGATAGTTGAAAATCTTCTACAATTTGACCGTCTGCAAGAACTGCAGTTGATATAAAGTCTGGTGCTTGCTTTGTAACTAGAACGCTCATAGTTTTTTTCCTTATTAATAATTATTATTTAACTTAGTTATATTTGTAGCGATATTCAGAGATATTTCCTTGTAGCCTAAGGTCATTTTTAACCTCATCTAAAATCACCTTTCCTATAATTTTTTTTGGAATACCTAATTTCCTCATTGATATAAAATCTAAACGATTAGTTTTTTTTAGAATAAAAATTTTGTATCTATACCAATATTTCATTTCATTTTTATATAATATTAAAGAAAGCCCTATGCAAGGAGGAAGACATAGGGCCAATTAATCACAAACATACACATTTAAAGGAAGTAAAAAAAATATGAATGTAATCAATTTATCACTTGGTTAAAACTCCTTTGATATTTGCTTCATTATAGTTTCGGAGGACTATTTTGAAGCAGTTGAAATAATTACCAATACTTAGCAGCATACGATCTTAGAAGATTGCATTAGGAAGCTGATTTTTTTAGTAATCAATTTCGAGCCTTTTCTTAATTATTTATTAAATGATAATGATACTCATTATCATTTGTAATTGCAAGCTATATTTAAAAATATATTTAAATTAATTGATTTCAATGAAAAATAAAAGCATTTAACTTAAAATAGACATTTAAATACTTAAAGAATTTAGTTAGCAATGCACTCTATAAATCGCACTAAAGAAAGTCAAAAAGCTACCGTTATAGGCGCAATTATTGATTTTTTACTTTCTGTTATAAAAGTATCTATAGGAGTCATTGGCCAATCAGGCGCTTTAATTGCAGATGGCATTCACTCTTTCTCAGACCTTCTCACAGACTGGGTCACTTGGTATGCTGCAAAACTCTCAGGAGAGGCTCCAGACGCCGATCATCCATATGGACATGAAAGATTTGAAACGGTTGCAACTTTAGGATTAAGTATCTTTTTAGCAATAGTTGGCACTATTATTATCTTTGATGGAGTTGGTCGTTTAGGAAATGCTACTGCCTTAAAGCATGAAAACTGGCTAATTGCAGCTGCTGCATTATCAATTCTTAGTAAGGAGGCTTTATATTGGTATACCGTTAAAGTTGCCAACAACATTAAATCTGACCTACTTAAAGCGAATGCTTGGCATCATAGAACTGATGCATTTTCCTCAATAGTTGTTGTTATTGGAATTGTAGGCGCTGCCAATGGATACTTTTTCCTAGATAGCGTTGCTGCAATTATTGTTGGGTTAATGATTATTTATATTGGCTGGCAACTTGGATTTGAAGCAACAAAAGAATTAGTAGATACTTCAATTGACCCAGAAGACATAAAAAACCTCCATAAAGCACTTGCTGAAATTAAAGGGGTAAATAGTGTTCATACTCTAAGAACAAGAAAGGTTGGCCACAAAAAATCTGCTGATGTACATGTGCAAGTCAATCCATTTTTATCTGTTAGCGAGGGTCATATAATAAGTGTGAGCGTCGAGAGGGTTGCAAAAGAATGCATAGAAGAACTTGATGACGTAACTGTTCACATAGACCCTGAAAATGATGAAGAGAAAGAAGACGCCCCCTATAAAAATCTTCCTGAGAGAGCACAAGCATTAAATATAATTAGTCAATCACTAAAGCTTGAGAACTGTGCTTATGAAATTGAAAGAACTCAGCTGCACTATCTTGAAGGTGAAATACTAGTGGACTTTTATCTTTCGGTTGATTATTTAGATAATAATGAAATTAGTAAAATAAATTTTGATCTCAGCGAAATTATAAAAAAACTTCCAGGATTTGGTGAAGTAAAGGTTTACTTTAGTTAATTTTTAAAGCGCATGGTAAGCATGACAGATTGCCCCCGCTAGAGCGTCTCCAGCGTCTTCTTGCGGCGCCTTATTTAATTTTAAGAGCTGCTGAACCATAAAAGAAACCTGCTCTTTCGATGCGTGACCTCTTCCAACAACTGCCTTTTTAATTTGATTGGCTGTGTAATCTACAATTGGAATGCCTTGGCCTCCAGTGGCAGAAATAATAGCGCCTCGAGCATGTCCCAGTTTAATTGCAGCATCGGGATTTGGCCGGTCAGGCCTCATAAAAACTCTCTCAATAACTACTATATCAATTTCATGCTTGGCAATAACTTCTTTAACGCCTTCATATATTGTAATAATTCGCTCATTTAAATCACCTTGAGTTCTGATACAACCACTACTAAGATATGTAAACTTTAGTTTATTTGCCTCTATTAAGCCAAAACCAGTAATTCTAGAGCCAGGATCTATACCAAGTATTTTCATTAGGATATTTTATCAGCTATGTAAAAACTAACCAGTATTTTAGTAAAAAAGTTATAATGCTTTTTAAATTTTTTAGAAAGGAAGATTTATGTCAGTAATTGAACTATCACAAGCAAATCTAGATAAGACTATTAACAATAATAAAATTGTTATTATTGATTTCTGGGCTCCTTGGTGTGGGCCATGTATTCAGTTTGCTCCAACCTTTAAGGAAATCTCTGAGAAAGTTGATGGGGTAACTTTTGCTAAAGTAAACACTGAAGATGAGCAAGAGCTTGGTGCTCAGTTTCAAATTAGATCAATTCCAACCTTGATGATTTTTAGAGATGGTATCGGGATTTTTTCACAGCCAGGGTCTATGTCTGGGAAGGATTTAGAAGACATATTAGAAAAGGCAAAATCAATTGATATGGATGAAGTTAGAAAAGAACTTAAAGATAAAAAGTAAATCTAGCGTAAAAAATCTAAATATTTCTGCTCGCTAAACCCCACCAATATTTTGCTGTCTTTAACCATTACTGGCCTTTTGATTAAAGTAGGGTATTTCAAAATTAGCTCGAAATTAACATTATTTTTCTCACTATCAGTTAATAATCGATAGGTCGTTGAGCGCTTATTAATAAGAACCTCTAATTCAACTTTTTCAATCATATTTTGAAATTCATTCTTTGAAATTGGATTGACCCTAAAGTCTATAAATTCATAAGCTATATCATTAGTAGATAAATACTTAAGAGCTTTTTTGACGGTATCACAGTTCTTAATACCATAAATTTTGATATTACTACTCATAATAAATATTGGGAAATATGTTGAAAGTAGATGAAAGCATAAGTTATTTAAGTTTCTAAAAGAAACGTTACTGGTCCATCATTAACAAGTGAGACCTTCATGTCTGCTCCAAAAATACCACTTTCAGTAATTGTGGACATAGATTTAGTTTTTTCAAGAAAATAATTGTAAAGATTTTCTGCTTCTGTTGGCAGCATTGCTTTTGAAAAACCTGCCCTTGTTCCATTCTTAGTGTCTGCAGCAAGAGTAAATTGAGATATGATTAAAAGATCCCCATTTATATCACCAACACTTAAATTCATCTTGTCATCCGAATCCGAAAAAACTCGATATGAGAGTATTTTTTTTACCATCTTATCTGAAGATATCGTGTCATCTTTTTTCTCAATACCAATAAATACTAATAGACCTTTATTAATTTGACCAACTACTCTTCCTTCAACTTCCACTTTTGATGAGCTAACCCTTTGAAGCAAGGCTTTCATTAGTTATGATGAGAGGTGAGAAATATCAGCAACAGATAAAAATAAGGCTCTAACTCGAGTAATGAGTGCAAGTCTAGCCTCACGAACTTTTAAATCTTCAGTGTTAACCATCACATTATCAAAGAATGTATCGATCACCTCTTTTAAGTCAAGCAACGAGCGCATAGTTGTCTTGTAATCTTTTTTATCTAATAACTGTTTAGATAGTAATTCTGTAGCTTTATAAAGATTTTTTTCCGAATCTTCTATTAGCATCTCGGAATCAAGATCATTATGATTTTCAGTTGAATCTTTAAGAATATTAGCAATTCTTTTATTGGACTCAATCAAACTCTTGGAATCAGCACTCTTAATAAACTCATTAAGCGCCTCAACTCTCAAGTGAAAATCAAGCGGTGAGCCTGGACTAACTGCTAAAACAGCTTCATAAACGTTGCTATCGATATTAGCATCTTTATAGTAGGCTTTTAGTCGCTCCATCATAAATTTATAGATTAAATCACAGGCGCCTCTATCAACTCCCTCTAGGTGCAAATCTAGAGAGACTTTAATTAATGACTTAAGGTTTAATTCTATTTTGGCCTCAAGCAGTATACGAAGCAATCCAAGAGCAAGCCTTCTAAGTGCATAGGGATCTTTAGACCCTGTTGGGGCCTGTCCAATTCCATAGATACCAGAAATAGTATCCAGCTTATCCGCAATTGCAACTACGAGACCTTCATTTGTTGAAGGTAATGTATCGCCTGAAAATCTAGGTTGATAGTGCTCCCTAATAGCTATTGAAACAGCCTTTGATTCTCCATCATTAAGAGCATAATAACCACCCATAATCCCTTGTAAATCAGCAAATTCACCAACCATTTCACTCAAAAGATCAGACTTACATAAAAGGCCTGCTCGAGAAGACTCTTTAGGATCAAAACCAACCAATTCAGCAATATAAGAACTTAGCTGCTCTATTCGTTTTGCTTTTTGAGCCATAGAGCCAAGAGACTTCATAAATAAAACCTTATTAAGGTCATCTATTCTCTGATCAAGCCTAACAACCTTATCTTGATTCCAAAAAAACTCAGAGTCCGCTAGTCTAGGATGAATAACTCTTTCATTGCCTTCAATAATAACCCTTAAATTACTCGATTCAATGTTTGCAACAGAAATAAATAATGGCAATAAATCTCCTTTACTATCTACTAAATGAAAGTATTTTTGATGTGATTTCATTGCAGATATTAGAGCTTCGTGAGGAACAGACAAAAATTTCTCGTCAAACTTTCCAGCAAAAGCTCTAGGGTACTCAACTAGCGCACAAACCTCATCCAGCAAAGATTCATCTACAACTACTTCAGCACTATTTTCCTTTGCTACAGATAAAATTTGCTCACGGATAATCTCTTTACGCTTCTTAAAATTAACGATGATTTGAGCGCTTTTTGACATCACTGACTCGTATTCATTCGCGTGAGAAAGCTCAATAATATGATCTTTTTGAAATCTTAAACCTTTGGTGACTCTTCCACTTTCAAGGCCCATTATTTCTGCTGGAACGATCTCTTTATCAAGCAATACAACTAGCCAGTGAACAGGTCTGACAAAAGAGTAATCTGAGCTACCCCATTTCATTGATCTTGTAATTGGAATATTTTTAATCGAGCTTTCTATGATTTTTGGTAAGAGACTACTAATATTTTGACCAGCCTCTTCTTTTGAATAAAAGTAGTACTCTTTGCCACCTAATTGCTTTTTTTCGAGTTGACTTAAATCAACTCCACAAGATTTAGCAAAGCCTTTGATCGCCATTTCTGGAGATTCTGTTGAAGGCCCTTTTTTTTCAATAAGTTGGTCTTTTTGTTTACTTTGGAGTTCTGTAATAGATACTGCTAAGCGCCTTGGGGTGGCAAAAGCTACAACACTAGTTAAAGAAATATTAATCTTTTTAAGTTCTTCAACAATATTGTTCTTAAGAGACTCTGAAAGCTTTGATAAAAGCTTTGGAGGTAATTCCTCAGTTCCCAATTCCAATAAAAAGTCATGTGTTTTCATAGGTAATGTTTAGATTAATTTACACTAAATATAAAATAAAGCTCTTTCTCAAAGACGGCCTCATCAGGCGCCGCTGGAAGTGGTGATGATTTATAAACTGCACGCTCAATTGAATCCATAAAAGATTTACCTAGAGAACTATCACCAACATTAACTTTTCTAACGTCTACAGCTTTAACATTTCCTTCTTTATCTTGAACAACATAAACTTCAGCGCTCCAATCCTCTTCAGCTGCTTGATATCGCCAAAGAGTTTTAACCTTTGATGCTATTTGAATTACATAGGATGATTTCATTCTATTTAACTGGTCTTCGATGATTATAGACCTTGTTGTATCCTGCTCATCTTGAATAGCTTGAGCAAGCATACGGTTGTATTGAATTCTTTCTTGCTCTGATTTCAGCTCAGCTAGCTCTAGCTCAACTAAATCCTTTTTCTGCTTATCTTCTTCTAATTGCTTAAAGGCTTCTTCAACGAGTAACTCCGCTTCTTTAGTTTCAGCCTCAAGTGCACTTTGCTTAACTTTAGCTTTTTTAATTTCAATTTCTACTGCAATACGTTTTGCCTCAGCTTCTTTTAATTTTAGCTCTTCAGCTATACGTTTTGCTTCTGCCTCCTTAACTTGTTTGTCAACTTCTTTTGCAAGTATTTCAGCATCCTTAGCTGCCTCTTGAGCTAATAATACAGCTTCTTTAACTGCTTCTTTAGCTTTGATTTCTTCAGCTTTAGTCTTTGCTTCAGCCTCTTTTGTTTTAAGTTCTTCAGCTTTAGTCTTTGCTTCAGCCTCTTTTACAATTGCAGTTGCTTCTTTTGCTAAAATTTCTGCTTCTTGAGTTTTAGCCTCCTCCACTTTCCGTTTTATTTCTGCAAGTTTTGTTTTAACTTCCTCTTGTTTTCGTATTTCTTCAGCAATCTCAATCTTTTTAGCTGCTGCTTCAACAAGAATTTCAGCCTCTTTAGTCTTCACCTCTTCTGCTATACGCTTCACTTCAGCTTTTTTTGCCTTGGCCTCTTCAATTTTTGTCTTTTTTTCAGCATCTGCAATTATTTCATTAGCCTTGGCCTCTTCAATTTTTGTCTTTGTTTCAGCATCTGCAATTATTTCATTAGCTTTACTCGCTAAAATTTCCGCCTCTTTAGTCTTAACTTCTTCTGCTTTACGCTGAACTTCTGCCATGATTTTTTTAGCTTTTGCTTTTAACGCTTCTTGTTCCGCTATTTTTTGATCTTGTTTTGCAGTTTCTGATCGTTTTTCTTCGTTTTTAAGTTTTTGTTCCTTTTGCTTTTCTTCATTTTCAAGTTTTTTTTGTTTTTGCTTTTCTTCTTGTTTGATTCGCACTACTGCAGCATCAACAATTTCATAGTCGAGCATTACAGTTTCAATTGGTGCAATATTTGCTGTTGCTGAATTTTTTTGAGGAGCATCCCAACGATCTATATTTGTATACAGCAAGGCAAATAAAATCGATAGATGTAATATTACTGCAGCCCAAAATGCAATTGGATGTTTTTTTGAAATCTTAATCATCGGCTGCATCATTGAGATGACAGATTCGAGAATAAAAATGATGAATTTTTTTATAAATTTATATAATAAGTGCCATGCCTTAAGAACTATGGCTTTAAATTTTGAATCTTTCAAAACCTTTTCTTCACTTTCATTTGGTTTTGAATTATCCTTTTCTGTAATAGACTCATCTACTTTTTTAGAAAACAAACTCCTAAAAAACTGCATAATCTTTTCAATAAATTTCATCATCAAAATTAATTTGGGTTTTTAGAGGAAAAACTAACCTTATCTATCCCATTTGATTTCAACACTGACATCAGCCTAAAAAGAGTCCCATAATCAGCATTTCTATCGCCTTCCAAAATTATAGCTATGTCTGGGTAAACCTTTTGTTTTGCATATAATTCGTTTACAATAAAATTAAGCTCAACAGATTGAGTCTCGTCTACCTCTTTAGTACCCTCATCAAATATTGAGTTAAGGTAGTATTTATTATTCCTATCAACAGTAATTACGATTGGTTGCCTTCCATCAGAAAAATCAAGAGCGGTTGCTGGGCCTTGTGGCAAATCAACCTCCATACCTTGTTGGATAATTGGAGTGGTCATCATAAAAATAACCAAAAGAACCAGCATTACATCAATATATGGAACGATATTGATATCTGCATGGATATCAGGCCTTGAGCGCCTAGGTAGTTCTATCATTTTTGTCTCTGTAGGATTACAAAAATCTCTTCCACAAATGCGGTGTATTTATTACCAATTTCTTCAACATGCGAAACTAATCTGTTGTAGGCGATAGTTGCCGGTATTGCCGCAAAAAGTCCAAAAGCAGTAGCAATAAGAGCTTCCGCAATACCAGGGGCAACCACTGCAATTGTTGCCTGCTTAACTGATGCAAGGCCAATAAATGAATGCATGATTCCCCAAACTGTTCCAAAAAGACCAATATAAGGACTTGATGATGCAATCATTGCAAGAATTGAAAGGCTAGAATCAAGTCGATCAATTTCATTACTCGCGGAGGTGTTCATTGATCTGTAAGCTCTTTCAGAGTTCATAATGCGTAATTGACTAGACGTGGACTTGCTATAAGTAAACTCTTTGTAACCAGAACCTAAAATATCTTCCATTGCAGTCCAATCAGACGCTAAAGGAGGTAAATTTTTATATAAAACAGATAGATCGCTTTCTCTTTCAAATTCTTGGTGAAAGTTTTCAATATCTTTGGATGCATCCATCAAAATCTTTTTCTTAGACATAATTACAGTCCAAGAGTAAATTGACATCAAGACCAAAATAATCATAACTAACTGAACAACGAGTCCAGCGCTAAATATTAGACCGACAATTGATAAGCTATTTTCTTCCATTTAGTTTCTCCAAGATTTCTTGCGGAAAAGCGCAAGGTTTTAAATTATTTTTTAATACAGAAACTACCTTTACTTCAGCGTTAAATAATACCGTATTTTTTTCTTTATTCGTTATTTTCTGAGCAAAAATTAAGCTCGCATGCTTAACTAATTCAATACTAGTTTGAACCTCAATAGTGTCATCCAGGAAAGCAGGTAATAAATAATCTGCCTTCACAGCCTTAACAACAAAGACAAGCCCAATCTCTTTAGCAATAGTAGCTAGCTCAAAACCAAGCCCACGAAGATGCTCAGTCCTGCCCCTTTCAATATACTTTAAATAATTAGCATAATAAACGACACCACCAGCATCTGTATCTTCATAATAGACTCTTAAAGTTAAACTACTCATTTACCATACAAGTCTTGAGTATGACTAAGACGAACCTCTCCTAAATGAGAAAAAGCAAGGTCTGTCGCAATTCTTCCACGCGGCGTCCTCATTATAAAACCCTGTTGAAGAAGGTAAGGCTCAATCATATCCTCTAAAGTTGACCGCTCTTCACCAAGCGCGGTAGCTAAAGTATCAAGCCCTACAGGCCCCGCTGAAAACTTAGTAATAATTAAGCTAAGGTAATCTCGATCAAGCTGCTCAAGCCCTGCCTCATCAACTTTTAACGTTTCAAGGGCTTCTTTTGCAATTTGTATATTTATTATCCCATTTGTTTTTACATCTGCAAAATCACGAACTCTTCTTAAAAGACGGTTAGCTATTCTAGGTGTTCCTCTTGAACGCTTTGCAATTTCTGCTGAGCCTTGCTCTTCTATTTCAATATTTAAAATAGAAGCTGACCTTTCTACTATCTCTTGCAGCTCTTTAATATTATAAAAAGTCAAACGATGCACTATTCCAAACCTATCTCTTAGAGGTGAAGTAAGCATTCCAGCTCTAGTAGTTGCTCCAATTAAAGTGAATGGGGGCAATTCAAGCTGAACAGAGTGAGCAGCAACCCCCTCTCCTACTAAAATATCAAGTTTAAAATCCTCTAGTGCAGGATAAAGAATTTCCTCAACAACTGGGTTAAGCCTGTGAATTTCATCTATAAAAAGAATATCAAATGGCTCAAGTTTTGTGAGTATTGCGGCTAAATCTCCAGAGCGCTCCAGAACAGGGCCAGAAGTTTGTTTTATTCCTGTACCCATTTGGTTGGCAATGACATTGGCAAGAGTTGTCTTGCCTAATCCTGGAGGCCCATAAATCAAGCAATGATCAAGAACATCTGAACGTGACTTTGCTGCCTGAATAAATAAAGTCATCTGTGATTTTACGTCTTCTTGGCCAATATAATCTGCAAATGAATTTGGCCTAACTGAGGTAACTTTTAGATCCTCATTATTTTGACTTTCTCCACCAACTAGACTGTCCTCTTCAATCATCTTTAATAATTTTATTTTAAATTTATGGTCTTTATTTTAGACCAATAGATAGTTAGATTTATTAATTATATAAAACTATCGCTTTATCTTAAACAGCTTTATCTTTTGATGAAATTGAATAGACAATGTATAATTAATGGATTAAATTATTTTCGTTTTTTTAAATGTCGAATATTGCAATACTTAGTGTAAACCATCAGATAGCCCCGGTAGCAATTAGGGAAAAAGTAGCATTTGCTCAAGGTGAGCTTGCACCCACTATTTCTGCTCTTCTCTCACTTAAAGAAATTAAAGGCTGCGTTATCTTTTCTACCTGCAACAGGTCAGAAATTTATGTCTCCCATGATTCACATAATATTTGTGATGTTTTAATAAAATTTTTAGCATCTAGTCATGGCATTGATCATCACTCATTACTTGAGTATGTTTCTTATTATGAAGAAAATGAAGCCGTCCAGCACATATGTAATGTTGCTTGTGGTCTAGAATCTTTAGTTCTAGGCGAGCCTCAAATTTTTGGACAACTAAAAGATGCTTATCAGATCTCAAAACATGAAAATGCTTTAGATAAAATTTTAGAAAAACTATTTCAACATGTCTTTAAAACTGCAAAAAAAGTTCGTACAGATACTAATATAGGCTCCTCACCAGTCTCAGTTGCTTATTGCGCTGTCAAGCTAAGTGAAAAAATATTTACAAATCTATCAAGTCAAACTGTTTTACTTATTGGCGCGGGAGAGATGATTGAGCTAAGTGCTCAGCATCTTAGTAAAAGAGGTGTAAAGAGTATGATCTTTGCGAATAGAACTATAGAAAATGCGCAGCCAATTGCAATTAAGCATAATGCAGAGGCAATTTCATTAAAGAGTCTGTCTGAAAATCTTCATAGGGCGGACATAGTTATTTCTTCAACAGCAGCGCCCATTCCAATTATTGGAAAAGGTTTGATTGAAACAGTTCTTCATCAAAGAAAGCATAAGCCAATGCTGCTTATTGATTTAGCTATTCCTAGAGATATTGAACCAGAGGCGAATCAATTAGAAGATGTATTTCTTTATAGTGTGGATGATTTACAGCAAATTGCTAATAGCAATTTAGAAGAAAGACTAAAAGAAAAAGTTATTGCTAAGAAGATAATTAATGAGAAAAGTGTTGATTTTATTGAGTGGGCAAACAATATTCCCAATGAAGAGATAATAAAAAATCATAGAAGGCAAGCAAATTTGCTTAAGGATGAGCTCTTACAAATTGCCTTAAGAAAACTTAAATCAGGGTCAAATCCTGACCTAGTAGTAGAGGAATTAGCAGATAAACTTACTAATAAATTACTACATAAAACTTTAGAGAATTTAAAAAATCCTAATAGCCTTAAAACTGATTCTCATGAAACAGTCGAAAAAGATAAAACCAAACCTTCTAAGATCGACAACTAATGAATCAATCAATTCTTACTAAATTAGAGCAATTATCCATGCGCCTTGAAGAAATCAATGCGATGCTCTCAGATCAATCTATTGCCACTGATCAAAATAAATTTAGAGAGCTGTCAATAGAACACTCTCAATTAAGTCCAATAAATGACAAGTACATTGAATATTTATCGGTCATTGGTGATATTGATGCTGCAGAAGCTCTTCTCAAAGAAGATGATCAAGATATTAAAGAAATGGCTGAAGAGGAGATTGCTTCAGGTCGAAAGATTTTGGGGCAACTAGAATTAGATCTTAAGAAATCACTTCTTCCAAAAGATCCGAACGACTCTCGTAATATTATTATTGAAATTCGAGCAGGAACAGGTGGAGATGAGGCTAGTATTTTTTCAGGCGATCTTTATAGAATGTATACTCGATATGTAGAAAAATCCAAATGGCAGCTTGAAATTTTAAGCTCTAATTTAGGAGAGCATGGCGGGTTTAAAGAAATTATTGCTCGAATAAGTGGCACAAACGTCTATTCAAAACTTAAATTTGAATCTGGCGCTCATCGCGTTCAAAGGGTTCCTGAAACCGAGTCTCAAGGCAGAGTTCATACATCTGCTTGCACCGTAGCGGTAATGCCAGAAGTTTCTAGCATTGAAGAAGTTAATATCAATATGAGTGATGTAAGAGTTGATACCTTTAGGGCTTCTGGAGCTGGAGGCCAGCATGTCAATAAAACTGACTCTGCCGTTCGCGTAACTCATATTCCTACTGGAACAGTTGTAGAATGCCAAGATGGCCGGTCTCAACATAAAAATAAGGCTCAAGCTTTATCAGTTCTAGCATCAAGAATTTTGGATGCTCAACAACAAGAACAACAAAAGGAACAAGCCTCTCAAAGAAAAGAACTAGTTGGTAGTGGTGACCGCTCTCAAAGAATCAGAACCTATAATTACCCTCAAGGAAGGGTTACTGATCATAGAATAAACTTAACGCTCTACAAATTAAATGAAGTCATGGAGGGAGACCTAGAGGCAATTATAGACCCACTAGTAATTGAGCAGCAAACTAACCAATTGACCGCGCTTAACGAATCCCTTTAACTGCTTCTACTCGGAAGAAACTGAGCAATAAAAAAGAAAAAACCTAAGGTAATAACTATTGCTGGACCAGTGGCTAGATCAAATGCGATTGATGAGTAAAGCCCTAATAAAACAGAAACAATTGATATTAACATTGAGCTAAAGATCATTGATATAGGCGAGTTTGAAAAAATTCGAGCTATTGCAGGCGGAATAATTAGCAGAGAAGTAATTAACAATACACCTACAATTTGGACCGAAACAGATACGGCCAGCGCAATTAAAAACATAAAAAGCAGCTCATAAAAAGTTTTATTAACGCCTTCAGCTTTGGCTAATTCTTCATTAATTGTAAGTAATAACAGTTTTTTCCAATTAATAAATAAAAGAAAAACAACAACAGCCATAACAGAAAATATCCAATAGATATCTTTAGGGGTTATGGATAATATATCTCCAAAAAGATAAGAAAAATAATCTGTATTTTGATCTCCAATAAAACCTAAAACGACTATACCTAGGGAGAGCGAAATATGTGAGAAGATACCTAACACCGCATCACTAGACCAGAAATCTTTTTGCTGTAAGAAAACAATCAGAGTTGCAAACAATCCACCAACAATAACCAAGCCAACATTAATACCCAGCCCAGTTACAAGCCCTAGAGCAACACCTAAAAGTGCACTATGTGAAATAGAGTCAGAAAAATAAGAAAGACGCTTCCAGATAACAAAACAACCTAGAGATCCAGCAATTATTGATACACCAATTGAAGCAATTAGAGCCCTATAAATAAAATCATCCATAATTTATAAAGTCCTAAAAAAACTTAATAACAATCCTTACATAAACCATAAAGATAAAGTGAATGATCAGTTAATTCAAAGCCATGTTTTTTTGCAATTTGAAGCTGATGTTGTTCAATAACATCATCTTGAAATTCGATAATCTTATTGCACTTTACACATACTAGATGGTCGTGATGTTCTAACCCACATAACTCATAGACAGCCTGGTTATTTTCAAAATTTAATTTTTGAACAATTCCTGACTCTTCAAATTGAGATAAAACGCGGTAAATTGTTGCAACACCAACCTCTTCATTTTGTTCAATGAGGACCCTATAGATATCCTCAGCACTCAAATGGTGATTTGGTGATTTCTCCAAAACCTCTAAAATCTTTAGTCTTGGAAGAGTAACTTTAAGACCAGCACTTTTTAAATCTTCTGCATCCATTTAAAAATCCTTAAGGTAAAATCTAATTTATATTTTATATGTTTTAACTAATGATGAAGAGATTAACTTTTATTCTACTTGCCTGTCTTATATTGACTGGTTGTACAAATTCTCTTCCTAAGGCGCCTGATCTCCCTAAACTGCCAAAGTTTTCTATGCCTGATTTACCAAAAATGCCTAAGCTAGCATTACCAAACTGGGCTAAGCCTAAGATGCCCTCAATTGATGCATATAAACCAACAATTATGCAGGGAATAATTTTAGATATTAAAGAAGTTAATCAGCTTCAATTAGGAATGTCAAAAGAGTCTGTAATGAACTTGATTGGCTCACCAAGTATTATTGACCCTTTTCATCAATATCAATGGGATTACATTAATCACTCAACAATTGATGGTGAGATAGAAATTAGATACCGCTTAAGGCTTATATTTTCAGGTAATCTTTTAACTGAAATTGACAAGAGTGGCTTAAAGGAACTACTAAACTCTAATTAATAAAAAAATGTCCCTTTAAATTAAGGCGCAAGCTACTTCGAATGTATCGCCTTTATTCGGCTTATCAACTAAAATAATGGTATGTCAAAGCTATCGGTCAATAACTTAAGCTGCCAAAGAGGCTATAACCTTCTCTTTGAAAACCTATCTTTTGAATTAAATTCTGGTGAAGTTCTTAGAATCTCTGGTCAAAACGGATCAGGAAAAACCTCACTGCTAAAGATAATCGCTGGGCTTAATACTCCAGAACAAGGCTCCATAGTATTCAACCAAACTATATTAAATAGTGAAAAATATCAACTAGAAACTCTATATCTTGGGCATTATGCGGCTTTAAGCTCAGAGCTTAGCTGCATCGAAAATCTAGAATATTTAACAAATCTAAGTACAGAAATTATAGCTCCAAATTTTCATAATGCTTTAAAAGAGGTTGGTTTAAAAAATTATGAACATGAGCTTTCTGGAAATCTTTCTGCAGGGCAAAAAAGGAGGATAGCATTATCACTTCTTTTTATTAGCCAATCTAAAGTTTGGCTTCTTGATGAACCTTTCACTGCATTAGATTCAAATGGAGTCAAGATAATTGAAAATCAAATTGAAAACCATTGTACAAGGGGTGGACTCTGTATCTTGACAACTCATCAAGATTGTAATATTAAAAACCTTAAGGAGATTTCTCTTTGAATATCTTTTTAACAACCTTAACAAGAGATTTAAAAATGGCCTTTAGAAATCCATCTAGCTTTCTTAATCCCCTAATGTTTTTTGTTATTTCTATTTCTTTATTTCCAATTGCTATAAGCCCAGATGCTGAGACATTAATGAATATAGCGCCTGGTATTATTTGGGTTATTACAATGCTTTCAGTGCTTTTATCACTTAACTCATTATTTCACTACGACTACAACAATGGCGTTCTAGAGCAGATAGTTATTTCTCATCATGCCCTTCCCTTAGTGCTTCTTGCTAAGACCACTGCGCATTGGATCCTTAGCGGCCTTCCAATAATATTACTTTCACCCTTACTTGGTATAGCCCTATTTTTAGACTCTAAAAGCATTTATATTTTAATGTTAACACTGTGTTTAGCCACTCCTTGTTTGAGTCTAATAGGATCTATAGGTGCTTCATTGGTAGTTAGTATAAAAAACTCTGGAATGTTATTATCTTTATTAATACTTCCTCTATATATACCTATTTTAATTTTTGCAACAAGCGCAGTTTCTCAATCACAATTCAACCTTCCAATTAATGGGCAGCTCTATTTTTTAGGCTCTATTCTTATTTTTAGCCTCATATCTGCTCCATTTGTAAGTGCAGTGGCTTTAAAAATCAGTATGGAATAAACTTTACATTTAATCATAAAAGATTATAATAACCATACGCTGATTTGTACCGATTGCTAGCGTTGTCACCTAGGTGACTAAATCAAGCTAAAGCTGGTGTTCTCCAAAAAACCCAACTTTATAGTTTTAATTTTTTTTAAAGAAGGGTTTCACTATGATATTCACCTCCGAATCTGTTTCTGCTGGTCACCCAGATAAAGTCTGTGATCAAATTTCTGATGCTATTCTCGATGCTGCGCTTAAACAAGACATTAACTCAAGAGTTGCCGTTGAAACTTTAGTTAAAGATAATCAAGTAGTCTTAGCAGGAGAAATAACTACTAATGCTCAAATTGACTATGAGGAAGTAGTTCGAAAAACTATTCTTGGTATAGGATATGACAAAGAAGAATATGGCTTTAATGGCAACACTTGTTCAATAACTAACCTCTTAGGCAGGCAGTCACAAGACATTTCTATGGGTGTTACAGAAAGTGAAAATCACGAGCAAGGTGCTGGTGATCAAGGACTCATGTTTGGTTACGCTGAAAATTCTACAGACGAATTAATGCCAGCACCTATTATGCTCTCTCATCAACTTGTTAAACAACAAGCAGACCTAATGCTAAATGGAGCCATTCCTTGGCTTCGCCCTGATGCAAAATCACAAGTTTCTTGCATTTATGAAGGCAATCAAATTGTAGGAATTGATGCGGTGGTTCTTTCCACGCAGCATGATGGCGATATTTCATTAGAAGAGCTTAGAGAAACGATACTTGAAGAAATTATTAAGCCAATCTTGCCCGAAAAATGGCTGACAAATGATACTCAATACCATATTAATCCAACTGGTAACTTCGTCATTGGTGGCCCTGTTGGAGATGCTGGACTTACTGGAAGAAAAATTATTGTAGATACTTACGGTGGCATGGCTAGACATGGAGGGGGCGCTTTTTCTGGAAAAGATCCATCAAAAGTTGATAGAAGTGCAGCTTACGCAACTCGATATGTTGCAAAAAATATCGTAGCAGCTGGCCTTGCTGAAAGATGTGAAATTCAAGTTTCTTACGCTATTGGCGTTGCAGAGCCAACCAGTATTAGTGTTGATACTTCTGGAACTGGAAAAATACCCCATAATGAAATTGTAACATTGATTAGAGAGCACTTTGATCTCAGGCCTAAAGGCTTAATCGCAATGTTAGATTTAAAGCGACCTATATATCAACAAACTGCCAGCTATGGTCATTTTGGCAGAACTGAAGACTCAATTAGCTGGGAAAAAACTAATAGAGCAGATTTGCTAAAATAGTTTCTTTTTTAATCGTTTTTTTGTATAATATCAAACTTACCAAGGAGCGTTGCATTGAGATACTTCTCAATCAGGCTTGGTAACCAAAACGACGCTCATTTTTTTTCAATTTAACGGGAAATAAAATGAGCGAATCAACAATAGATAATACTGGCTTTAAAGTTGCTGATCTTAACCTTGACTACAAAGTTGCTGATATCAATTTAGCAGAATTTGGTCGTAAAGAGATTGAGCTAGCAGAAGCTGAAATGCCTGCTTTAATGGCTCTTCGATCAAAGTATAGTAAAGAACAGCCTTTGAATGGAGCAAGAATTATGGGCTGCATTCATATGACAATTCAAACTGCTGTCCTTATGGAAACACTAATTGATCTTGGCGCTGAAATTCGTTGGTCATCTTGCAATATTTTTTCAACGCAAGATCATGCTGCATCTGCTATGGCTGCAAAAAATATTCCAGTTTTTGCCTGGAAAGGTGAAACTGAAGAAGAATTTTTATGGTGTATTGAGCAAACTATCCTTCATAATGGTAAGCCATGGGATGCCAACATGATTCTAGATGATGGTGGAGATTTAACAGGCATGGTTCATGAAAAATATCCTGAAATTCTTGATAAAATCCATGGTATTAGTGAAGAAACTACAACTGGTGTCCACCGTCTTTTAGAGATGATTGAAAGTGGTGAACTTAAAGTTCCAGCGATCAATGTTAATGATGCCGTTACTAAAGCAAAAAATGATAACAAATATGGATGTCGTCACTCATTAAATGACGCTATAAAGCGTGGTACAGATATGCTAATGTCAGGAAAGAAGGCGCTTCTAATAGGCTACGGTGATGTTGGAAAAGGCTCTGCTATGTCACTTCGTCAAGAGGGAATGATTGTAAAGATTACCGAAGTTGATCCTATTTGTGCGTTTCAGGCTTGTATGGATGGCTTTGAGGTTGTTTCACCTTATATTGATGGAATTAACACAGGCTCAATGGATTGCATTAATAAAGAATTACTAAGAACTACAGACCTAATTGTAACTACAACTGGGAATACAAATGTTTGCGACTCAGCGATGCTAAGAAGTCTAAAAGCAGGCTCTGTAGTTTGTAACATTGGTCATTTTGATAATGAAATTGATACTTTATATATGCGTGATAATTGGAAATGGGATGAAGTAAAACCACAAGTCCACCGTATTTATCGCTCTGAAAATAAAAATGATTACTTAATTTTGTTGTCTGAAGGTCGATTAGTTAATCTAGGAAATGCAACTGGTCACCCTTCTAGAATTATGGATGGCTCTTTTGCAAACCAAGTTCTAGCTCAAATGCATCTTTTTGAGAAAAAATTTGCTAATCTTCCTAACGATCAAAAAGCTGCAAATATCACAGTCGAGATTCTTCCAAAGAAACTTGATGAAGAAGTAGCTGCTGGGATGGTTGGAGGTTTTGGAGGCGTAATGACCATTTTGACTGATACTCAAGCAAAGTACATTAATATTCCTAAAGAAGGTCCGTTTAAGTCAGAGACTTATAAATATTAAGCTTTCCCTTAGTTAAACAATAAATGCGGGATATCTTCCCGCATTTTTTTTAATAGCATTTAATACAAAAATATAAATGCTAACCCTCAAAAGTTGTTGGTGAGGTAAAATTTTTGTTATTGTTATTTTTAGTTCAAATTAATGTCAGCCTCAGAACTCGATACAACTAAATCATTTCAAAATTTAATCCTCAAATTACAAAATTATTGGGCTGAAAAAGGATGTGCTATTACTCAACCTTTTGATATGGAGGTTGGTGCTGGAACCTTTCATCCAGCAACCTTTCTGAGATCAATAGGACCTGAGCCATGGAAAGCAGCATATGTTCAGCCTTCAAGAAGACCAAGTGATGGTCGATATGGAGAAAACCCAAATCGCCTTCAGCACTATTATCAATTTCAGGTTTTATTAAAGCCATCTCCAAGTGACATTCAAGACTTATATCTTGACTCGTTATCTTTTATTGGTATTGACTTAAAGATGCATGATGTTAGATTCGTTGAGGATAATTGGGAGTCACCAACACTAGGCGCATGGGGCCTTGGTTGGGAGGTTTGGCTTAACGGAATGGAAGTGAGTCAATTTACGTATTTCCAGCAAGTTGGCGGCCTACCATGTAAACCTGTTTCTGGGGAATTAACCTATGGTCTAGAAAGGTTAGCAATGTACCTTCAAGGTGAAGATAGTGTTTACGACCTCGTTTGGACAGAAGGTTTAACTTATGGGGATGTTTTCCATCAAAATGAAGTTGAGCAATCTAAATACAACTTTGAACTGGCAGATATTGACGTTCTTTTTAGGCAGTTTGATGAAGCTGAAGCAATGAACTTAAAACTAATTGAAGAGAGCCTCCCTTTTCCTGCTTATGAGCAAACTATGAAAGCTTCACATCTTTTTAACCTTCTTGATGCAAGACGGGCGATTAGTGTCACAGATAGAGCGAGATTTATTCGTAGAGTAAGATCAATGAGTCAAAAAGTAGCTCAGGCTTATCTTGATTCTAGAGAAAGACTTGGCTTCCCAATGTTAAAAAAATAAGCCCTCATAAGCCAATGAGACCCTTTCACTTCGTATATAGCAAAATTTTAGAATGGTCCACCAGTCGATTTGCAATCTTATGGTTATCTCTAATTAGCTTTTTAGAATCCTCAATTCTTCCATTACCAATACAGGACTTATTGTTGGCCTCTATGTCTCTAAAAAATAGATCAAAGGCATACTATTTTGCAACTATTTGTACTCTAGCTTCTGTTCTTGGTGGTGTAGCTGGCTATTATATTGGCGTCTTTGCTATGGAACAAATTGGACCTTTACTTGCTAACTTAGGATATGAATCAAAGCTAGAGAGTGTGCAAATTTATTTTAATACTTATGGTATTGTAATCATTCTTATCGCTGGTTTTAGTCCAATACCATACAAGTTATTTACTATTTCAGCTGGAATGATGTCCATGTCACTTATTCCTTTTGTGGCATTTTCTTTAATTGCAAGAGGTGCTAGATATTTTTTAGTTTCATTTCTAGTAAGAAAATTAGGAAAAATGGCTGATCAATGGTTAAATAAGTACATAGATTGGCTAGGCTACTTGCTTATTATTATTATTATTTTATTTGTGTGGTATGAATACTAAATTTTTTACTCTCTTTTTGCTTATTTTTCTTTCAGGCTGCTTTACTAATGATGCTGGCCAAGTAACTGTTGTTGAAAAATCATTTAACAAAGTAGAGGATTTTCAACAAACAACTAAAGTGAAAACCAGTAATTCAAATATTAATAATAATTGGTCTTTGCCTATTGACTCGTCAATACTTAAAGGCTATTCAGAGAAAGATAGTCATTTTGGATTAACTTACAATAATTCTGCAGGTCAAGAAGTAAGAGCAATAAGAAAAGGTGAAGTAGTATATAGCGGTGATAAAATGACAAGTTATGGAAAAATGATTATTATCAAACATGCTTATGGCTTCTATAGTATTTACAATCAAAATCAAGAGCTTCTAGTAAGTGAGGGTGATATTATACAAAAAGGCGGACTAATAGCTCTTACCAGTGAAAAACCATTTTATTTCGAAATGAAAAAATACGAAGAACCTATTAATCCTTTAAAATATCTCTAATGAACGATTTTATCCAAAATATAAGTCCAGTCCAGATGTCAGGCGCGCTATTAGTCCTTGCAGTTATTGCACACATTGCACTAGGTATAATCCTTAAGCAAATAAAAAAACACTCTAGTAGCACTAAAACACAAATAGATGACCATCTAATTAGCGCTATTTCAGCGCCACTTAAATTACTAATTTGGTATGGATGGCTTTACTTTTCATTACTAGAACTTACATCAGAAATTCCACCTCTTAGCCAAATGGTAAGTTACATAGTTATTGCGCCAGTCTTTATTTTGACATGGGGAATCCTAAGACTAATATCTAATACTGAAACTTATATGCTGGAGAAAGAAGGTAGCGTAGATAAAGATTCTGTTAGGTTGTTCACTCGACTAATCAAAATTCTTTTTGTTTTTGCTATTATTCTTGGTGTTGCACAATTCTATGGATACGCCGTCTCTTCTATATTAACTTTGGGTGGAGTAGGTGGTATTGTCGTCGGTTTTGCTGCTAAAGATATGCTAGCTAATATTTTTGGTGGTCTAATGATTCAAATGGATAAACCTTTTTCTACTGGAGATTGGATTCGAACCACAGATAAAAGTATAGAAGGTGTGGTTGAGAAAATTGGCTGGAGAATGACTCGTATTCGCACTTTTAATAAGAACCCTGTCTATGTTCCAAACGGTATCTTTGCAACCATACCTATTGAAACTCCTTCTCGAATGACTAACCGTCAGATTTATGAGGTTATTGGTATCCGTTATGATGATATTGCGCAAATGGAAAGTATCATTGAAAAAGTTCAAGAGTTATTAGCTAAAAGCAAAAATATCGATCATAAGGAGCCGTGTCGAGTATATTTTGACTTATTCAATGCGTCATCACTTGACTTTGTAATTTGGGCATTCAGCTCATCAACAGATGCAACTGAATTTAAGACGTTTAAGGGAAAGCTTTTGCTAGATATAGCCCAAGTAATTTCTGATCATGGCGCTGAAATTGCCTACCCAACTCAAACTTTGCATATTCAAAAGACTTAAATGAGCATCTCTAAATTATATGTTCGCACTTTTGGGTGTCAAATGAACGAATATGACTCAAATAAAATGGGTGATGTCCTTAAAGAGTCTCACGGCCTCGAATTAACTGAAGATATTACTGAGGCAGATGTTCTATTGGTTAATACTTGCTCAATTCGCGAGAAGGCTGAAGAAAAGTTATTTCACCAATTAGGTCGCTGGAGGAAATTAAAAGAAAAGAAGCCAAACTTAGTAATTGGTGTTGGTGGATGTGTCGCATCTCAAGAAGGCGACCTTATTCTTAAAAGAGCGCCTTACGTTGATATGATTTTTGGTCCACAAACACTTCATAGGCTTCCAAATATGCTAAATGAAGCATTGAATGAAAATCAAATAAGTATTGATATCTCTTTCCCTGAAATTGAAAAATTTGACCACTTGCCTGAGCCTCATAGTGATGGTGCAACAGCATTTGTTTCTATAATGGAGGGTTGCAGTAAATACTGCACTTTTTGTGTCGTTCCTTATACAAGAGGAGAGGAAATCTCTAGGCCATTTAATGATGTAATGCGAGAAGTGGAAATTCTAGCCAATCAAGGCGTTAAAGAAGTTAACCTGCTTGGTCAAAATGTAAACTCCTTTAGGGGATTAATGGATGATGGCGAAGTAGCTGATTTAGCTCTTTTAATAGCAATTGTTGCCCAAGTTTCAGGTATCGAGCGAATTCGCTATACTACTTCTCATCCAGTAGAATTTAGTGATAGACTCATTCAGGCTTACGCTGAAGTCCCCGAATTAGTATCGCATCTTCATCTTCCTGTTCAGAGCGGCTCTGATAGAGTTTTAGGACTTATGAAACGTGGACATACTGCTATTGAATATAAATCCAAGATTCGAAATTTAAAGAAAATTAGGCCTGGTATTTCTATATCTTCAGATTTTATTATTGGCTTTCCTGGAGAAACTGAAAAGGACTTTAATGACACAGTTAATTTAATTGAAGAGATTGGCTTTGATAAATCATTTAGTTTTATTTACTCAAAAAGACCTGGGACAATTGCTGCAAGCTTTGACGATGATGTAAGTGCTAAAACTAAAAAACAAAGATTAGTTGTCATTCAAGATAAACTTAATGAAAATACCGAAGAAATCTCTAAATCAATGATTGGAAGTATACAAAAAGTCCTTGTAGAAGGCAGCTCAAAAAAAGGAGCAACATTATCAGGTAGAACTGAAAACATGAGAACAGCTCACTTCATTGGTAATAAACAATTAATTGGGCAAATCGTATCAGTTAAAATTACTGATGGAATAGGAAACTCGCTTCAAGCAGAGTTAATTTAAAAACTACAGCCTTAACCAGAGTTTAGAATACCAGTAATATTGGCCTTTCTCTTTATAAGGCATAGTGCAGTTATATCTACTCCTTCCTATCAAAAGTGGAGCTTTTGATTGAATACTTACGGTTTGAAGGCCATTCCAATGAAGTTCTGCTAAATCTTGTCCAGAAACAAAACAGAAAAAGTTATTTTTTTCATAGTTTGTTAGTGGCCTTGAAAAAACTAAATCTAATGTAGGCTTATAATTATTTGAAATAATTAAAGACTTAGGGCTATAACTTTTAAGTGGCATATCCACAGTTTGAACCTTAAGTGAAAAGCTATCCATTTTTGCATATGGCCCTGACATAGAGAATCTAGGAATATTTAAAAAATCACTAGCCTGACTTACAACTCCAGATTGTTGTCCAAATGCAGTATATCCAAATGAGCCTAAATATGAGTAAGTCTTATTATCATACTCACCATAAGGGTAAGCAAAAAATTTGTCATTAATACCTAGCTCCTTTTCAATCCTCTCTTGTGCATAAGAAATTTCATTTTCTAGTGTCAAAGTATCTTGACTAACTAAATGAAGGTGCTTAGTGCTGTGGTTATATACATCTATTAAAGGCGCCATTTCACGAAGCTGACTCCAAGACATC
>CAJQTG010000028.1 GCA_905618925.1 uncultured Candidatus Thioglobus sp.
TTAAAGAAATATTAGTGGGCTTAGACTCTGAAGTTGAATTCAAAAAAATACTTAATAATTTAGCCAACTTACCGAGTGCATATTTTCCAGAATCAACGAGTAAAGAGATTAATGATATTGCCCAAGTTTTAAAGTTAAGTGTTGCAGAATTGAAGATGATCTTTAAAGAAAAAGGTTTGCAAGATTTTTCAGAAGTTGGTATGCAGGCTATTAATGCACTTGATAGCCGTGAAGAGGTAAGTGATATTGCCCTATTATTAGACTATCAGATTAAGCATCTATTAATTGATGAGTTTCAAGACACTTCATATTCACAATTAAGCTTAATAGAGAAGCTTGTTGATGGTTGGCAAAAAGGAGATGGAAAGTCAATCTTTTTTGTAGGTGATCCGATGCAATCAATTTATAAATTTCGTGAATCTCAAGTTGGAATATTTCTTGAGATAATGAAAAGTGGTATAGGAAGCCTCAAAATTAATTCATTAACATTAAACTCTAACTTTAGGTCAAATAAAAGTATTGTTGAGAAAAATAATAAGATTTTTTCTCAAATATTTCCAAATCAAGATAATTTACAGCTGGGTGCCATCCATTATTCTGAATCTAATTCTGCTTCACAAGTTGAGCAAGATGATGCGGTTACTTTTTATCCATTTAGCGCAGATCAAGATTTTGAAGAAGCTGAAATGGTAGTTAAAATTATTAAAAACTCAAACTCAAATAATCCAAATCATGAGACTGCAGTCCTTGTAAGGTCTAGATCACATTTAAAGGCTATTACATTGTTACTGCAGGATAGCAGTATCAATTTTGAGGCCTTAAAAACGGAGCCATTAAGGTCTAACCTTTTTACAAGAGACCTTCTAAGTCTAACTAGAGCATTACTTAGCTTGGCTGATCGCCTTGCTTGGCTTTCTCTTCTCAGAGCTCCATGGTGCGGCTTAAAGTTAGAAGATTTGTTAGCTTTTGGTGAGTCAACAGATAAGACAATTTTCAGTCAGTTAATTGATGATGGTATAGCCCAAGATTTGAGTGAGGATGGTGCTGTCCGTTCTAGGCATTTATTTCTAGCGACTGAAGAGGCTATTTATAGTGAAGGTAAGTTCTCTTTTGTAGAGCGTTTTTCTTATTCCTTAAGTCAGTTATGTAGTGAGATTGAATTAAATGAGCAAGAGAAAAGTATTAGATCTCAATTTCTCTCATTACTAAATCATTGTGAACTAAACCAAAGTTTAGATATCAAGACAATTGAGTTAATGGTTAAAGATTTATATGCCCCCTCCCAGCAAGCCTCTGTTAAGTTAATGACAATTCATCAGGCCAAAGGCCTGGAGTTTGACACTGTAATTATTCCTGGCCTTGGTAAAAAAGGAAAAAGTGACACACTTCCTTTAATGCAAATTCAAGAGTTCTCAAATAAGAATATTTTGCTAGCACCTATAAAGTCTTCTTATGAAGACTATGAGAGTAAAACATATCTTTATTTACAGTATTTACAAAAACAACAGACACACTTTGAATTAATGAGGGTGCTCTATGTAGCAATGAGTCGAGCAAAACATAAGATTCATTTGTTAGGCGGCATTTCAAAAACTGGTAAGGCTGTTAGTGGCTCACTACTATCATTTTTAAGTAATTATTTTCAAAAATCTATTGATGACATTCCGATTCAAGATTCAACCGTTCCAGTAGAGACTTCCTTACCAATATTTCAGCGTAATAAAACACTCTCAGCTTTGACTAATAGAGGCATTAATGATGCTATGCAATCTAAAAATATGCCCAGCAATATTGATTTAATTTATCAGAGTGCATTAGGCTCAATAGTTCATTACTTTCTAGAGCATAATTTATTTGAACCATCAATTGAAAGCCTTGAGGCAAGATTTAAAGAGTTTGGATTGCCCCCGAAACTAATTCAGTCATACTCTAAAACTGCCTCACTTTTGCTTCTTAATACAAGGCGTGATAAAGATTTTGAATGGCTATTTAAATATCGAAACTCTACCGAAGTCGAAGCTGAGTATAGTAATTCAACCAGAACAGTAATAATTGATAGATTATTTGTTGAAGACGCCACTCTATGGATTGTAGATTTTAAGACAGCATCACTTAATGAGGGCGAATCTATGAGCTCATTTATTGAACGTCAAAAACTGTCTCATCAAAAACAAATTAAAACATATCAAGAGGTTCTTGAAGATTTTTTTAAGCTCCCTTCCAAGGTTGCCCTATACTGCCCAGCTGTAAGTCAGTTGATATTGATTTAATTTTTCTTGTATTTAAAAATTGCTGGACAAATGTTGTAATTGTACTTATGATGATTTCCAATTTGTTAAACCTATAAATATATGACTAAGAAAAATGATGTTGTTGGATGGATTGATTACACCCAAAAATATGGGGATAGAAAAATAAGAACTATTAATCCTGATGTCCAGAGCGGCTCAACGGTTCTATTTAATCATTTTGAAGATATGCAGTTAGCAATGGATAATAATTATCCTGGAGTTGACTATGGAACCCATGGGCTATCTACTCAGAAGGCTTTTGAAGAAGCGATGTGTAAGCTTGAAAATGGCCACGCTTCTTATGTATTTCCTTCTGGCATTAGTGCAATTACAAATACCCTAATGGCATTTACTAAAAGTGGAGATGAAGTCTTATTATGTGATAATGTTTATAGTCCTACTGCAAGTTTTTGCCATAACATTCTTGAAAAATATAATGTTAGGATAACGCATATAGAATCGAATATAGGAGCTGAAATTAGTCACTATATTAATGATAAAACGAAATTAATTTTTTTAGAATCACCTGGCTCCAATACATTTGAAATACAAGATATTTCTGCAATTGTTAAAGAAGCAAAAAAAGCAAATGTATTATCAATTTTAGATAATTCTTGGGCTACACCTCTTTTTTTAAAGCCTTTGGACCTTGGTATCGACATCACAATTCAATCTGTCACTAAGTATATTTGTGGCCATTCTGATATCTTGTTAGGCTGCGCAACAGTAAATCAAAAATATGCAAATGAGTTTTCTAAATATTTTGATACTGTAGAAAACTATGCAAACCCACAGGATTGTTATCAAGCTTTGAGGGGGTTAAGGTCACTAAAGGTTCGTCTAGAGGCGCACCAAAAAACAGCCTTTGAAGTTGCAAGATGGCTTGAGAGGAGTGATATTGTTGAAACTGTAATACATCCGGGTCTTGAGTCACACCCTCAGCATGATTTATGGAAGAGAGATTTTAGCGGCGCATCAGGATTGTTTGCTTTCACATTCAAAAAGTCATATTCAGCAGAAAAAATTGCATTATTCGCAAATTCACTTAACACATTTGCCCTTGGCTTTAGTTGGGGTGGCTATAAAAGTCTCCTAACTGCTAGGCCTTATAAGCGAGATGGAGGATGGGTCCATGATGGAAAACATTTAGTACGACTAAGTATAGGGCTTGAAGACTCAATTGAGTTAATTGACGACCTTGAGCAAGGCTTTAGCTTTCTTGGGTAGTATTTAAGACTTATCCCTTTTATCATTTACAACTGTAACTCGCTGCATATGTCTGAATTCAGGTAAGTAGTCAAAAACTGCATAATGTTGAGTAATTCGATTATCCCAAATAGCGACAGAATTATCTTCCCAGTGAAATCTAACTTGGAATTCAGGTTTTGAAATATGCTGAAATAAGAATTGCAGTATATGATCACTTGGCCCTTGGCTTTCATTGACAATATTCCGAGTAAAGGATTGATTTACATTTAAATATTTGAGGCCTGAAATGGGGTGAGTTCCAATAACTTTATGAACTGCTGAGCCAACTTTCTTTAAAGCATTATTAACCGAATCGATACCACCTTCTTTGTAAAAGTCATTTCTAAATGTACCCATATCGTGAATTGCTTCAAGTTCTTCAAGGTGTTCTTTCCATCCATTTGGAAGCTTATCATATGCTGCACTCATACTAGCCCAAAGCGTATCACCACCAACTTTAGGAACCTTAACACCATGTAATATACTTGCAAAGGGAGGGCTCGGTTTAAAAGTAAGATCTTTATGCCAGTCATTTGTATCTGGTCTATTGTTTGCATCATTTTTAAGTAATACAATACTTTGATGCCCCTCAACATGTGGGTAGACAGGGTGACCTGGATCAATTTCACCAAGACTCTCTGCTAATTTCAAATGTGATTCTGGGGAGATATTTTGGTCTCTAAAAAAAACAACTTGATGCTTAATAAGTGCGCTGTATATTTGCTCAATAGTGTCACTATTTAAATCCTTATTAAGTGAAACTTCTGAGATTATTGCTCCAATTGAAGGGGTTAGTGGCGTGACTTTTAATATCATAAGATCCAATAGAGTTTTAAAGAATTTTATTACAAAAATAATCAATAAGTATTAATTATTATTTTTTAGCCACCATAACAGAACAAATAATTGAAATAATAATAATGGAATAACTGATATAAGAACTACTTCCCAGCTAAAATTAAAAACAAACCATCCTGCTGAAAGGGCTGCAATAGCCTGGAACCCAAAAACTAAAAAATCATTGATTGATTGAATTTTAAACTTTTCATTTTCGTTTTTATTGTATGACCTTGGGAGTAGGTTAGTACCTCCTATAAAGAGGAAATTCCAACCAAGACCAAGGAGAACTAAAGACCACCAATAACTACTAAGAGCATGACTACTATATGCGATGATGACAGAGATAAAGAAAAATATCACTCCAAGGAGCATCATTCGAGTAAGCCCTAGATATTTGACAATATAAGCCGTAAATAGAGATGGAAGAAACATTGCAATGACATGAGCTTGAAGGACTGACTTTGTATGATGAAGTGAAAAGCCATCCATTATGTGCATGCTCACAGGGGTTGCAGTCATTATAAAACTCATAACAACAAAGCCTGTTGTTGCTGCGCTAACTGCAACTATAAAAGAGCCTTGCTTGGTAATTTCAATCAATGATCTTTTAGAATTATCGATTTGCTGCTTAAATTTCTCAGCTGGTTTAAAGAAACACATTAATATAAATGCAATAATAAATAGAAGGGAAAGAATCATGAAAGAGCCAACAAATTCTGTGTTGAAGTAATTTTTACCTAAAGTTGCAATTTCAGTTCCAAGAAAAGCAGAAATTAGCCCGCCTAGAAGAACAACTGCTGTTGCTTTTGGTCTTAGCTGAGGCTCCACGCTTTCAATTGCTGCAAACCTAAATTGCTGCATAACAGCAACGCTTCCACCTAAACAGAAAGATGCAAAACAAAATAAATAAAATGATTTGTTGATGATTGAGAAAATACACAGACCGATTAGTAATATTGTGTAGATGCATGAGCTCAAAAAAACTTTTTTTCGACCAAAAATTGACATCAACCGAATAGCTGGAATAACAGTGACTGCAGTTCCTACTACAATAGTTGCTACTGGTAGGGTGGATAAACTTTTTAAGGGTGCAAGGGCGCTTCCAATAATGCCCGCCACAAATACCATAAAAACGCTAAGCGACATAAAGAGAGCTAGACAGGCAGTTAGTATCCAGACATTCTTGGGAAGATTCAACATTTAGTTATTGTCCTATAACGTAGAAAATTTATTTCTTCTGAGGCCGCTTCCATTTGCTTATTGTTGATTGTTTATTACGACTCAACGTAAGTTTTTCATCGGGAGCATCTTGAGTGATAGTTGATCCTGCTCCAATGGTTGCATTTTTTCCAATCGAGACTGGTGCGATTAGTTGACTATTTGAGCCAATAAATGCTCCATCCCCAATAGTTGTCTGACTTTTATTTACACCATCATAATTACATGTTATTACTCCAGCACCAATATTGACAGTCTTACCAATTTGACTATCTCCAATATAACTTAAATGGGATACCTTTGAGTTGTCATCAATTATTGATTTTTTTACTTCAACAAAATTACCAATCTTTGCATGACTACCTATTTGGGTTTCAGGACGAATTCGGGCAAAAGGCCCAATACTAGTATGACTTCCAATAACTGAATCTTCAATAATTGAATTTGGCATGATATGAGCATTATCACCGATTTTAGAGTTTTTTATAATACAGTTCGGAGAAATTAGAACATTTTTACCCAGCTTAACCTCACCTTCAAAAATAACATTTACATCGATAATACAGTCATTTCCAAAAATTAAATTACCTCGACAATCAAAACGATTAGGATCTTTAATGGCGAGGCCATTAGTCATTAGCTCGTCTGCAATTTTTAACTGGTAAGCTCTTTCAGCCTCAGCCAGGTTATTTTTATCATTTATACCCATTACTTCCGCTGAATGCTCACATATAAATGAAGCAATATTAACATTATCTTTGACTGCTTTTCCAACAATATCAGTAAGATATATTTCACCTTGTAAATTATTTGGCTCAAGCTGGTTTAAGTATTTTGTTAATAAGGCTCCAGTAATGGCCATAATGCCAGTATTGATTTCATCAATTTCAAGTTCTTCAGTATTTGCATCTTTGTGTTCAATAATTGATTGGATAGATTTTGAAGAATCTCTTATGATTCGCCCATACCCTGAAGGGTTATCTTGAATTACTGTTAAAAGAGAAAAGCCAGTTTTATTTGCTTTTTCAAGCAACTTCAATAATGTGTGAGTTTGAATTAGAGGAACATCACTGTATAGAATCAGGCACATTGAGTTTTCTTGAATATTTGGGAGTGCCTGCAGTACTGCATGACCGGTTCCAAGTTGATTTTTTTGTAAAACCCATGTAATTAGATTGTTTGATACTGATTTCTTTACTGATTCTGAATTATGACCAATGATTACGTTAATCGAACTTGCTAAAGGAGTCGCAGCATCAATGACATGCTGAATTAAAGTCTTATTGCCAACTTCATGAAGCACTTTGGATATACTAGAATTCATTCTTGTGCCTTGACCTGCAGCTAAAATGATTACATTAACGTCATTACTAGTTGATTGGTTTGGCATTCAAAGTATGGGGTTAGATAGATAAAAATATTT
>CAJQTG010000029.1 GCA_905618925.1 uncultured Candidatus Thioglobus sp.
ATAAGCTTGGAGGCAATATGAAAAAAATTGCAATATATCCTGGCTCTTTTGATCCAATAACTAATGGGCACGTTGATCTAATAAAGCGTGCATCCAATATTTTTGATGAAGTAATTATTGCGATTACTCAAAATGCTAATAAATCTAGTTTTTTATCAATTGAACAGAGGATTGGAGCAGTTGAAAGCTCGATAAAATCTTTAAGTAATACTAGAGTATTAAGCTTTAATTCGCTTCTAGTTGACTTTGCAAGAGATCACGATGCCCAAATAATTATTAGGGGCCTTAGGGCTGTATCAGATTTTGAATATGAGTTTCAACTTAGCGGTATGAATAAGCGCCTTAATTCAGAAATTGAAACTTTGTTTATGACTCCCTCAGAAGAGTTCGCTAATATTTCGTCCTCTTTGGTTCGTGAAATTTTATCTCTTGGTGGTGATATTAGCCCATTTGTTCCAGCTCAAGTCAAAACAATACTCCTAGATACAGTTCAAAAATAATTTCATTAATGCCTTGAAATAATATTTTAAATCCCTAAATAGGGTTTATATAAAAATACAAGGAGTATATGGAATGTCAAAAATAATTGGAATTGATTTAGGAACAACTAACTCATGTGTCTCTGTGATGGATGGTGGCGTCGCTAAGATAATTGAAAACTCAGAAGGAAATCGCACCACACCTTCTATTATTGCTTACCCTAAAGACTCAGATGAGATCTTAGTGGGTCAGCCTGCTAAAAGACAAGCGGTTACAAATCCTGAAAATACGCTATATGCTATCAAAAGATTAATTGGTCGTCGCTTTAATGAAGAAGCAGTTCAAAAAGATATTGACCTTGTTCCTTATAAAATCATTAAAGCTAAAAATGGTGATGCTTGGGTTGAAGTCAAGGGTAAAAAAATGGCGGCCCCTGAAATATCAGCTCGCGTAATTCAAAAAATGAAACAAACAGCTGAAGATTACCTTGGAGCAGAAGTTACTGAAGCAGTAATTACTGTCCCAGCCTACTTTAATGATTCTCAGCGCCAAGCAACAAAAGATGCTGGAAAAATTGCAGGACTAACTGTAAAAAGAATTATTAATGAACCTACAGCAGCTGCATTGGCATATGGTGTTGATAAATCTACTGGTGATAAAAAAGTCGCAGTTTATGATTTAGGTGGCGGAACATTTGATGTTTCTATCATTGAGATGGAAGATATTGATGGTGAAAAACACTTTGAAGTCCTTTCAACGAATGGTGACACATTTCTAGGTGGTGAAGATTTTGATCATAGAATAATCAGCTACTTAGTAGAAGAATTTAAAAAAGAGCAAGGTTTAGACCTTTCTAAAGACGCAATGGCACTTCAAAGACTAAAAGAGGCTGCTGAGAAAGCAAAGATTGAGCTATCTTCATCAGAGCAAACTGAAGTTAGTTTGCCATACATTACTGCAGATGCCTCTGGCCCAAAACACCTTAACATCAAAATGACAAGGTCAAAACTTGAATCTCTAGTTGCTGACTTGTTAAAAAGATCAATTGATCCTTGCAAAATAGCACTTAAAGATGCGGGCTTATCAAGTGGTGACGTAGATGAAGTTATCCTTGTTGGTGGGCAAACTAGAATGCCTAAAGTTCAAGAAATGGTTAAAGATTTTTTTGGAAAAGAGCCTAAGAAAGATTTAAATCCTGACGAAGCTGTTGCTATGGGCGCGGCCATTCAAGCTGGTGTTTTGGGTGGAGATGTTAAAGATGTCCTACTTCTTGACGTTACTCCTCTGTCATTAGGTATTGAGACTATGGGCGGTGTAATGACTAAGTTGATTGAAAAGAATACAACAATTCCAACCAATCAATCACAAGTCTTTTCAACTGCTGCAGATAACCAATCTGCTGTAACGGTTCATGTTCTTCAGGGTGAAAGAGAGGTTGCTAATGCAAATAAATCACTCGGTCAGTTTAATCTTGAAGGCATTCCAAATGCACCTAAAGGTCAGCCTCAGATTGAAGTTTCTCTAGATCTTGACTCTGATGGTATCTTGAACGTATCTGCCAAAGATAAAAATACTGGTAAAGAGCAGTCTATAACAATCAAATCTTCAAGTGGCCTTTCTGATGAAGAGGTTGATAAAATGATTAAAGATGCTGAAGCGCACGCTGAAGAAGATAAGAAATTCCATGAGCTTGTAACATCGAGAAATATGGCTGATTCTCTTGTTCATTCAACTAAGCAATCTCTAGAAGAACTAAAAGATGAAATTTCTGATGATGAGAAAAATGCAATCGAAACAGCGCTTAGCGATCTTGAAGAAAGCATCAAAGGTGATGATAAAGAAGCCATCGATGCTCAGGTTCAAAATCTAAGTGAAAAAGCGCAAGTTTTAGCTCAAAAGGCTCAAGAAAAAGCTACTACAGAAGGCGGTGAAGCTGATAACTCTGAAGGAAATGATGATGTTGTAGATGCTGACTTTGAAGAGGTTAATGAAGAAAAGTAAGTAATATAACAAGCGAAAATAAAAATAAAACCTCCCTTGTCTTGTGCATGGGAGGTTTAATAATATAAGGGACACATGGCAGAAAGAGATTATTACGAAATTTTAGGCGTTGATAAAGGCTCAGACGAGGCCAAAATTAAAAAAGCCTACAAGCGCCTTGCAATGAAATATCATCCAGATAGAAATGCTGATGATAAAGAAAACTCTGAGAAAAAATTTAAAGAAGTTCGTAAAGCATATGATGTAATCTCAGATCCTCAAAAAAGATCAGCTTATGATCAATTTGGTCATGCAGGAGTTGAACAAGGTGGGAATGGCTTTGGTGGTGGAAATCCATTTGGTGGATCTAGTGGTGGTTTTGGTGATATTTTTGGTGATATTTTTGGAGGAGGTAAATCAAAGCCAGATAATAGAGGCTCTGATCTTCGTTATGACCTAGAAATAGATTTAAAGCAAGCAGCGGAAAGTGATACAGTAAAAATTCGAGTTCCTAAAAATGACACCTGTGAGCCATGCTCTGGAAGTGGTGCCAAACCTGGCACCTCAGTAAAAACTTGTGGAAATTGTCGTGGTACAGGACAAACTACCATGCAGCAAGGTTTTTTTGCTGTCCAAAGGCCTTGTAACCAGTGCAATGGTTCGGGTGAAAAAATTGAATCTCCATGTGGCACATGTCGTGGACAGGGCGTTGTAAGAAGTCAAAAAACTCTTTCAGTTAAAATTCCTGCAGGTGTAGATACTGGAAATCGAATTAGATTAAGCGGTGAAGGTGAAGCTGGATTACGTGGTGGACCGCATGGTGATCTTTATGTTCAAATACATATCAAAGAGCATTCAATTTTTGAGCGTGATGGTAATGATTTATATTGTGAAGTCCCTATTGACTTTGCAACATCTGCGCTTGGTGGATCAATTGAAGTCCCAACATTACAAGGGAAACTCAAAATTAAAGTCCCTGCAGGAACGCAATCTTCGAAATTATTTAGACTGCGCGGTAAGGGCATGCCTGCTATGAGACATAATGGATCTGGTGATTTGCTATGCCAGGTGAAAATTGAAACACCTGTAAACTTAAACTCTAAACAGAAAAAATTATTAAAAGATTTTTCAGACTCGTGCGAAGCAAAGCATCACCCAGAGTCAAATTCATTTTTTGGTAAAATGAAGTCATTCTTTGAGTAAACTTGAAACAATTTGTCACAATGTGTTAATTGCTCAAGTATAAAATTTCTTTTTTCTCTAACTTAATAATCCTTAAATGATGATTAAAAAAATTATTGCACGTGAAGTATTAGACTCAAGAGGCAATCCTACTGTTGAAGCTGATGTTATTTTAACAAACGGTATTCTTGGAAGGGCTATAGTTCCGTCAGGTGCTTCTACGGGACAAAGAGAAGCTTTAGAGCTTAGAGATGGTGATAAAAGTCGCTACCTTGGAAAAGGTGTCTTAAAAGCTGTTAATTTTATTAATACTGAGATTAGCGAGTCACTTACAGGAATGGATGTATCAAATCAAAAAGCCATTGATCATAAAATGATTGATATGGATGGTACTGATACAAAATCTAGGTTAGGTGCAAACTCAATATTAGCTGTTTCGTTAGCCTGCGCTCATGCAAATGCACAAAATAAAAACCAATCACTATTTCGTTCATTTAATTTTTCAGAAACTTACCAAATGCCTGTTCCAATGATGAATATTATTAATGGTGGTGAGCACGCTAATAATAGTGTTGATATTCAAGAGTTTATGATAATTCCTGCAGGTGCTCCTAGTTTTAAAGAGGCATTGCGATATGGTACTGAAGTTTTTCATCATTTAAAAGCAGTACTTGAACAAAAAGGATTAAATACTGCAGTTGGAGATGAGGGGGGTTTTGCTCCAGATCTGAAATCAAATGAAGAAGCATTAGAAGTTATTATTGAAGCTATTAATAATGCAGGCTATACCTCTGGAAAAGATATATTTATTGGTATCGATGCAGCAAGCTCAGAATTCTATAAGAATGGGACTTATAATTTAACCTCAGAGGGTTTAAAACTTACTAACTCTGAATTTACGGATTACCTTGCATCATGGGTTGAAAAGTACCCGATTATTTCAATCGAAGATGGTATGGACGAAAATGACTGGGAAGGCTGGGAAATGCTTACTCAAAAATTATCCAATTCTGTTCAACTTGTTGGTGATGATTTATTTGTAACAAATAGTAAGATCCTTGCAAAAGGTATTAAAAATAATATAGCAAACTCTATCCTCATAAAGGTTAACCAAATTGGAACTCTAACTGAAACATTTGATGCAATGAAAATGGCTCTAGATGCCGGTTATACATGTGTTATGTCCCATAGAAGTGGCGAAACAGAAGACACTACAATTGCAGACCTTTCAGTTGCAACAAATTGTGGTCAAATTAAAACAGGGTCTTTGTCTAGATCTGACAGATTAGCTAAATATAACCGACTCCTCAGAATTGAAGAAGAGCTTGGTGATGATGCTAAATATCCTGGAATAGCTGCGTTTAAAAACCAATCATAA
>CAJQTG010000030.1 GCA_905618925.1 uncultured Candidatus Thioglobus sp.
TCATCAAAGTAGTTTTCCAGTTTTGACATTTGCATTTTTAGTGCAATGCCTTTTCGATGAGCATTAGTTACTAAGTAAATACGCTTTTCTTTCGCTCCTGCTATTTTAAGGAAATTTAGAACATGATTATGAACTTGAATTAAGTGTGCAATATCACCTTTTAATTTCATGATATCAAAATCCAGTTTATCTTCCCAATAATCTAGACAATACCAAGTTAGCTTGCCCTCTTGAGAGTCAAGCATAGAAATTATTATATTTTTTGAATCCTCGAAGCTGATATTGTGCTTTTCAGAGTAAACTTTTGGGAGGTATTTCAGCCAAAAATGTAGATCGAAGTTTAAATCTAGGAGCGTCCCATCGAGATCAAGCAAAATGGTGTCAATTTGATTCCAATCAACGTAAGAATTTAGTTTATTTTCTTCGCCAGGATGTGCCATCTATACTATCTTCAAGAATAATTCCAAGTGTTAAAAGTTCATCACGAATCTGATCAGACATTGCAAAGTTTTTTGAGGCTCTAGCCTCTTCCCTCTGATTTATTTTTATTGAAACTTCAGCCTCTGATAATTCTGAACCTTGTTGAAGGTACTCATCAGCATCATATTCAAGGATACCTAGGTAGTTGCCTAATTTTTTTAGTAATTGAGCTAAAGATGCAGCTAGCTCAGCACTCTTTGAGCGCTCAATATTTACTTGCTTAGCAATTTCAAATAATATACTTAATGCTATAGGAGTATTAAAGTCATCATTTAATGCGGCATTAAATCTGTCTTCATAATCAAAATGCTTACCTACTTGGATATCTATTTCTTTACTAGAAGCAAAGCCTTTTGTTGCAGTGTAGAGTCTTTTTAATGCAGATTTTGCACTTTCAATATTAGTTTCGCTAAAATTTAGTGGAGAGCGATAGTGACTGCTTATAAGAAAATATCGCAGAGTCTCTCCATCATATTTATCTAAAACACCACGGATAGTAAAGAAATTTTTAAGTGATTTACTCATTTTTTCGTCATTAATGTTAACGAAGCCAACGTGCATCCAAGTATTGACAAATTTACAATTATTTGCACCCTCTGATTGTGCTATTTCATTTTCATGATGAGGAAATGTTAAGTCCATACCGCCTCCATGAATATCAAAATGATTCGATATAAAGTGAGTAGACATTGCTGAGCATTCTATATGCCAACCTGGTCTTCCTTCTCCCCATGGCGATGACCATTTAGGTTCACTAGGCTTCGCTTTTTTCCAGAGAACAAAATCAAGAGGGTCTTTCTTATTACTCTCAATATCTACTCGAGCACCAGCCACTAGATCATCTAAATTTTTTCCAGAAAGCTTGCCATAATCTTTAAATTTTCTAACAGAATAAAAAACATCACCATTTTTGCCTTGATAGGCAAGGCCCTTCTTTGAAAGTGATTCAATCATATCTATCATTTGATCTATTGAGTCAGTAGCTCGGGGTTCAATGTCAGGACTAAGAACTCCTAGAGCCTTTTCATCCTCATGCATAGCATCGATAAATCGATTTGTCAGAGAGTAAATATCTTCATTATTTTCTATTGCACGCCTAATAATTTTATCATCAATATCCGTAATATTTCTTATGTACTGAACCTTTGGATAGTTGCGTCTCATGTGGCGCGTAATAACATCAAACATAACTAATACTCTAGCATGCCCCATATGACAAAAATCATAAACAGTCATTCCACAAACATAAATTCCAATATTGTTTGGATCTATTGGACGAAAGCCCTCTTTTTGATTAGTAAGCGTATTATAAATTTTGAGCATTGAGATATTTTATACTGGATTATCTTAATTAATACTAATACCAGTCATATTTGTTCTAACTATGATTATCAATTAATAACTAACAAAATGTATAATTATTTTTTAATTTTATATTACCTAAGGCTTTTCTAGCAATCTTTACAACACTTCAAAAATTATTATGAAAAAATATAAATGTAATATGTGTGGCTGGATTTATGATGAAACTAAAGGAGTTCCTGATGAAGGGATTAATCCTGGCACTAGATGGGAAGATATACATGATGATTGGGTTTGCCCAGTTTGTGGCTCTGGTAAGGGAGATTTTGATATGGTTGAAATTTAGATTCAATACAATTGAGTCAGCGTAAAATATATTAATTAAAGTTTTACTTCTAATCAAATATGTCAAAAATATTAATTCTACCGGGTGACGGAATAGGTACAGAAATTGTAGATCAAGCGGTAAAAGTAATCAATTCATTAAATTCCAACCATGAAATGGGGATGACTCTTGTTAATGGGCTGATAGGTGGAATCGCATATGATGAAACTGGATCTCCTCTTCCTGAAGAAACTATCAAGGCAGCTAAGAGTTGTGACTCAATACTATTAGGAGCAGTTGGAGGGCCAAAATGGGAGCCACTAGAAAGAGATTTAAGGCCAGAACGTGGACTATTAGGTATTCGATCAGAGCTCGATTTATTTTCTAATTTACGACCTGCAATTCTCTATCCACAGTTAGCAAGTGCATCGAGTCTTAAAACTGAAATTGTATCAGGCTTGGACCTAATGATTGTTCGTGAGCTGGTTGGTGGTATTTATTTTGGTAAGCCAAGGGGAGTAGAAATTAGAGATGGAGAGCGCTTTGGAATTAACTCAGCGACCTACTATGAATCTGAAATAGCGCGTATTGGACACTCTGCTTTTCAAATTGCTCAAAAAAGAGGAAAGCGAGTTTGCTCTGTTGATAAAGCGAATGTTCTTGAGGTTTGTGAACTTTGGAGAGAGGTCATGGAAGAGGTTTCATCAAGCTATCCAGACGTAACTCTTTCCCATATGTATGTCGATAATGCAGCAATGCAGCTTGTAAGGGATCCCAAGCAATTTGATGTTATTGTTACAAGTAATCTTTTTGGAGATGTTTTGTCCGATTGTGCTGCAATGCTTACGGGGTCAATTGGCATGCTTCCATCTGCTTCTCTAGATAAGAATAATTTTGGCATGTATGAGCCTATCCATGGTTCAGCGCCGGATATCGCTGGTAAAGACATTGCTAATCCACTAGCAACTATATTATCTGTTTCAATGATGCTTAGGTATTCTCTTAATCATGTGGAGCTTGCCGATAAAATTAATTTGGCTGTTAGCGCAGTATTGGATAAAGGCTACAGAACAAAGGATATTTCTGCAGTTGGGGATAAAGTTGTTGGAACTGAGGAGATGGGTGATTTAATTGTTATGGCTTTAGAATCTCAATAGAGTACCTCTTCACTATCAATAGATCTCCATAAAAACCAACAGGCAACTGACCTGTAGGGACGCCATGTATCTGAAATTTCTATAATTTTATCTATATCGAGTTTTTTGCCATCGTTATAAAGTTGGTTCATGGCTCTTATAACCCCAACATCTTTCAGTGGAAAAATATCTTTTTCTAGTAAGTGGAACATGCCAAACATTTCTGCAGTCCATGGGCCAATACCTTTAATGGTGATGAGCTCTTTATAGATACTAAGATAATTTCGCCCTTCCCAATATGAATTATTAATAATATTGTTAGCAATAAAATGTTCAGAAATGTTATAAATATATTGTATTTTTTGCTTCGACAAGCCACATAATTTTAAATTTTCTCTACTTGTCAATAGAACTTTATTAGGTTCAATAGTTTTAACTAGAGCAACTATTTTATTCCAAACACTCGAAGCTGCCTGAATAGATATTTGTTGACCAACTATTGAGCGAACCAAGGTTTCGTAAGCTTCACCTCGAGATGAGATAGAGTAATTTTTGAACTGGCTAATAATTCTTCCAAGGTTTTTATCAGCTCTAGTTAAATAGTTGAGTGAATCTTGCCAATAATCTGGGTTTTTCATAAGAAGTGGGGTAATTTATATTAAAAGAATTTTATTTAAGGATAAATATTTACTATATCTGATTATATGTTTAAAACGCAGTATCGTATAATCTGATTTATAACATTAACCAGTAATTAAGGAATCTAATGAGTATAAAAAAAAATGTAGCATTTATTGGACTTGGAACTATGGGTTATCCTATGGCAGGTCATCTATCTAAGTCAAATCTATTTAACTTAAGAGTATTTAACCGCTCTCCACAAAAGTCTGCTGAATGGAGTAAGGAGTATGAGGGTGAGGTTTCCAGCTCAATTAAAGAGGCAGTAATGGATGCTGATTTTGTTGTTACATGCACTGGAAGAGATGAAGATATGATGGAAATTGTGTTTGCTGAACAAGGGATGATTACACATCTTAAAAAAGGATCAATCTTTATTGACCATACGACAACCTCTTTTAAATTAGCCAAGCATTTAAATGAGTCATTAGCTGCGAAAGGCGTGTCATTTATAGATGCTCCTGTTAGTGGTGGAGAGGCAGGCGCAATTAATGGAATTCTTAGTGTTATGGCAGGTGGAAGTAAGGGGGTCCTTGAAGAGTCAGAAGAGTTGATCAATACCTATTCAAAAAATGTTACTTATATGGGAGAATCTGGAAAAGGGCAGCTTGCTAAAATGGTAAATCAGATTTGTATTGCGGGTTTGTTGCAAGGATTATCTGAAGGTTTATTATTTGCAGAAGCTGAAAATCTTGATATGAATAGTTTGCTATCGGCGATCTCTGGAGGGGCTGCACACTCTTGGCAAATGGTAAATCGAGCGGAAACAATGCATCAAAGAGAGTTTGATTTTGGATTTGCTATTAAGTGGATGGTAAAAGATTTGGGTTATTGTATTGATCAATCGAGCTCTAATAATTCAAACCTAGGATTTACCAAGGAAGTTTATGATCGATATGTTAACTTAATGGATAAAGGTCATACTTATAGTGATACTTCAGCTTTAATGTTATTTGATCAATTGAATAAATAGTTACTTAATTTTTTCTTTGTTACTAAAAAACAGCGCCTAACCAATGGCATAATATTACGATGCGAAAAAAGCCTAAATTAACAAATATTCATACAGTTGCTCAGAGTCGAATTTTTAATCTTGAGTCTATGGACGTTGAATTTTCAAATGGCGCAACTCGAATTTATGAAAGGTTGATGTCTAGAGGAAATGGAGCTGTTTTGGTAATTCCCATGCTTGATGATGATACCGTTCTAATGATTTATGAATTTTCTGGTGGGACTGAGCGATATGAGTTGGGCCTAACAAAAGGGAAGATTGATAAGGGCGAAACTCCTATTGAGGCTGCTGGAAGGGAGTTAAAAGAAGAGATTGGTTATGGCGCTCGTAAGCTTACTTTTCTAAAAACTATTACTCTTGCTCCAGGCTATCAATCAAATGAAACTCATATTGTTCTTGCTGAAGACCTTTATGAGGAATCGGCTGAAGGAGATGAGCCAGAACCTCTAGAGATTGTTCCTCATAAGCTATCTGAACTAGAAATGCTTACCTATAATGAAGATTTAACCGAAGCCCGAAGCATACTTGCTTTGTATATGGCAAGAGAGATTATTCGAAGTCGATAAAGGGTGACTGAAATACCACCTTCTTTTTGGCTTGATGAAAACAACACTGAGTTTCCAAAACTAAGTCTTGCGCTAACAGAGCCTAACGGCCTTATTGCAATTGGTGGTAATTTATCTGTTGAAAGATTACTGAAAGCTTATTCATTAGGAATCTTTCCATGGTATGGTGAGGACGAACCTATACTTTGGTATTCGCCTGACCCAAGAATGGTTATTACACCTAGTAAATTTCATCTTTCAAAGAGTTTGAAGAAGGTCATTCAATCCTCTAAATTTGATGTTTTTATTGATACCTCCTTTAAAAGCGTCATTGTTCAATGTCAAAAAATAGCACGACAAGGGCAATCTGGTACATGGATAAATGATGAGATGATTGAAGCTTATTGTAGACTACATGACGCTGGGTATGCCCACTCTTACGAGGTTTACGAAAATGGAGAGCTTGTTGGTGGGCTTTATGGCGTTGCTTTGGGAGGTGTTTTTTTTGGTGAATCTATGTTTACACTAGTGAGTAATGCATCAAAGGTTGCTTTTGCTTATTTGCTTCAGCAGAGCCAATATAAATTAATTGATTGCCAAATTGAGAATAAACATTTAGAAAGTTTGGGAGCATTCAAAATGCCCAGGGATTTGTTTATACAACAGCTTAAAGCCTTTGTGTAAAATAGTACTATTGAACAAAAGCATCTGAGGTCCCATGAAAAATCTATTTAAATTTATTGTACTAATAACGTTTGTATTCACTTTGTCCGCATGTGGCAGAATGGGTGATTTAATTCCTAATGAAGGCAGCCAGATTGATTCTGGAGAGTCAACCTCTAGCACTTACTAGACATATAATTAATTGAATTCATTTTATTTTCAAAACAAATTATTACACGCCGAGTCTGTATCTGTTTCAGACTTAATGGGCGCGTATGGATCGCCCCTTTACATTTATTCTAAAAGTCAAATAGAGTTTAACTGGCAACAGTTTGAAAAATCCTTTGGTACGCATCCTCATTTAATTTGTTATGCTGTAAAGGCCAACTCAAATTTGGCAGTATTAAATGTTCTTGCAAACTTAGGCTCAGGATTTGACATAGTATCAATTGGTGAGCTCGAAAGAGTAATTGCTGCAGGTGGTGATCCAAAAAAATGTGTATTTTCTGGGGTTGCTAAGACAGAACATTCGATTCAAAAGGCTCTTGAATATGGAATTTACTGTTTCAATGTTGAATCTGAAGCAGAATTAGACCGAATTGAGTCTGTTGCTGCTTCACTAAAAATGAATGCACCAATATCAATTCGCGTGAATCCGAATGTAGATGCAAAGACTCACCCATATATCTCGACAGGCTTAACTGAAAATAAGTTTGGAGTTGGAGTTGAGTTAGCTCTATCTTTGTATAAAAAAGTAAACCTTTCAGATTATCTTAAAGTCTTTGGTTTAGATTATCATATAGGATCGCAAATTACAGATATTTCACCTTTCTTAGAGGCACTAGATAAGGCACTGGAGCTAATATCAAAGCTTGGAAATGAGAAAATTTATTTAAATCATATAGATATTGGTGGTGGAGTGGGAGTGACGTATGACAAAGAAACAACTATTAGTATTAATGACTACATAAGCTCAGTAATTCAAAAAGTTGGTGATTTGAAGATTATGGTAGAGCCTGGCCGTTCGATTGTAGGGAATGCAGGAATATTTGTCACTAAAGTTGAATATCTAAAACAGAATGAATTGAAGTCTTTTGCTATTGTCGACGGCGCAATGAATGATTTGCTTCGACCTGCTCTTTATGGCTCTTATCATCAGGCAGTCACAATTGAAGATAATTCAAAAGGTATAAAGGATTCATGGGACATAGTTGGACCTGTCTGTGAAACTGCAGATTTTTTGGCAAAGAATAGGAGTCTTACCCTTGAACAGGGGGACTATATTGCACTGATGACCGCTGGGGCATATGGATTTGTTTTAAGTTCTAACTATAACTCTAGACCAAGAGTAGCTGAAGTAATGGTCGATGGCTCTGTGCATCAATTAGTACGTAAGAGAGAAACTACTGAATCGCTTTTTAAAAATGAGATGATATTATAAGATGAAACTAACTAACAACCAGAAAAAATATTTGCGCTCTATGGCGCATGACTTAAAGCCCTTTATAATGATTGGCCAACACGGATTGAGTGAGTCAGTTCTTGCTGAAATGGAATCAACAATGCTAAAGCATGAGTTGATTAAAATTAAGCTAAGAATTAGTGATCGTGAAGAAAAACTAAAGACTATTAATAAAATTATAGAGATTTCTAAGGCTGAGCTAATTCAAGTGATTGGTGGAGTGATTGTTATTTATAGGCCTTTTGAAGATAATCCTGATATTATTCTACCAAGATCATAAGGATGGAAAAGCTTTAAAATAAATCCTGTTATTGCTTAGATAAAATGAAAATTGCCATCAGTGCTGCAGAAACTTCTGGCGACCTTGTCGCATCATCTCTAGTGAGCGCATTAAAGTTATCCCGGCCTGATTTTGAAATAGAAGGTTTAGCAGGCGATAAGATGATTGAAGCTGGATGCAAAAGACTATGGCATACTGACCAAGTCAACGTGATGGGTATTAGTGAAGTTTTAAAGAAACTACCATCTATTTTGAAGCTTAGACGATCAATCATCCAATATTATTCATCCAATAGGCCCGATATTTTTATTGGAGTTGACTCCCCTGATTTTAATTTTAAGATTGAGAGAAGGCTTAGAAAAAATGGAGTTAAAACGGTTCATTTTGTTAGCCCTTCAGTTTGGGCATGGCGAGAAAATCGGATAAAAAAAATTAAAAAATCGACCGATTTAATGCTATGTCTTTTCCCATTTGAGGTAGATTTTTACCACACTCATAACCAAAATGCTGTTTTTGTTGGCCACCCATTGGCTGAAAAATTAAAGCCTCGAAAAAAGCATACGCCAAATAAGCGAGTTTTATTAATGCCAGGTTCAAGAGAAGCTGAAATTAAAACTTTATTGCCTGAACTGATGTCAGCTGTTAAATTGATGCATCAAAAAGACCCCGAGATTAAATTTAGCTTGTCACTTGCAAATGAAAATTTAAAGAGCTGGGTTAAAGATCAAATTGAAGGGATGGATATTGTTCTAAGTTTTGGCGATGCACATGAAAAGATTAGAAATTCTGATCTAGTTATTGTTGCCTCAGGAACTGCAACCCTTGAAGTGGCATTACTCGCTGTTCCAATGGTTGTTGTTTATAAACTTTCAAAAGTGAGTTATCAGATTGTTAAGAGGCTACTAAACACTAAAAATATTTCACTTCCAAATAAAATATTAGGCGGAGACATTGTCCCTGAATTAATTCAAAATGATGTAAGTAGTGAAAATATTTTTGAACATGCTATGAAATTGATTGAATCAGATAATACAAAATTAATTAAAGAGTTGGAAAAAATTCATGGCCTTTTAAATCAAAAAGCAAGCGTTAAATCTGCTGAAGCAATCATTGAGTTTTTGCATGGATAGACAGTTAATAAAAATAGTTGAGTTAGCTCTTTCAGAAGATATAGGTTCTGGAGACCTATCTTCAAGCCTTCTTGACAACGTAATAATAAATGCTGAAATAATTTGTAGAGACCGTGCGATTATATGTGGGACAGAATATTTTGACTTATGCTTTTTATCTCTTGATCAAAGTGTACAAATAAAATGGAATTTTAAGGATGGTGATGAAGTTCAGCCTGGCGAGATTATTTGCAATATTAAAGGAAAATCTAGAGCAATCATTACTGCAGAAAGAACGGCACTTAATTTTCTTCAAATTCTAAGTGGTACTTCAACTAAAACGAATTATCTTGTTAACCTTATAGGTGAAACAAAAGCGCAATTGCTTGATACAAGAAAAACAATACCAGGTTTAAGAAAAGCACAAAAATATGCTGTTAAGTGCGGTGGTGGTGTGAACCATAGGATGGGACTTTATGACTGTATTATGCTAAAAGAAAATCACATTTTATCGATTGGCTCCCTTGATAAATCTATAAATAAAGCACTTAAAAAATATCCTGATAAGTCAATTGTTGTTGAAGTAGAGACTATGGAGCAGCTTCATTCTGCTCTAAAAATAAAAGGGATAACAAGAGTCCTTTGTGATAACTTTAGTCTTATAGATCTCAGTGAGGCTGTCAAAATTGCGCAAGGCATATATCCAATTGAGGCTTCAGGTGGAGTGAACGAAGCAAATATTGTTAGTTATGCAGAAACTGGAGTTGATTATATTTCAATTGGCTCAGTTACAAAAGATGTTGCTGCGGTTGATTTATCTTTGAGATTTTTTTGATACCCTGCTGCTCTAAAGGCTGGACTTAAGTTATCTTCCCTAAAATTATAAGTTAAGGGCTTATTATTTAGATCGAGAACTGTTCCTCCAGCACCTTCAAGAATATATACCCCAGCTGCAGTATCCCATTCTGAGCAGTGACCAAATTTTGGGTAGCAATCATAAATCCCCTCTGCTATTAAACAAAATTTAAGTGCACTTCCCAGTTTAAAAGTTTCAAAATTTGTTTTAGAATTAAGATGATTTTTAAGAGGTTTATTGTTATTTGAGTATCTTCCCACTACGATTTTTTCCCACCTTCTAGGTTTTTTTGTAGAAATCTTATGACTCATATTACCAATCATCTTCATTGATGATTGACTTGGCAGACGATAGTAATGGACTTTGTGAAATGGTGAATAAATTAAACCAAAATCTGGGTAATTATTACGAATCAGGGCAATACTAATGCAAAAGTCTGGTGAGCCATCTATAAAATCACGAGTTCCATCTAAAGGATCAATTAACCAGTACTCACCCCAATATTTTCGAACAGAAAAAGGAATGTTAGATGATTCTTCAGATAGTATTGGCGTGTTAGGGGTTAGTTTTTTTAAAGTATTTATGATTAACTCATTTGATTCTTTATCAGCCTGAGTTACAGGAGTATTATCACTCTTCATGCTGAAGGCTCTTGAATTTTTGCGATGAGACATAATAATTTCTCCTACCTCGACAGTAAGAGTTATTAGTTCTGAAAGAATTTCGGCTGGCATAAGACTAATTATATCATTGACAGTTACAATTATTTTTTACTCAGAAGATATCTTAAGTAAAATTTATTTTTATTAATAAGATAAAAATAAGAATATGAAAAAACAGATATTAACTATGGGCGGTGGAGGATTTACTTCTAAGCCAGAGAATCTTAAATTGGATAAGTACTTATTGTCTTTGACTGACAAAAAAAATCCTAAAGTTTGTTTTATACCTACGGCAAGTGGAGATGATGAGAGTTATAAAAAACGTTTTTATTCTTCATATAAAAAGCTTAATTGTGAAACAAGCCACTTATCTTTATTTAGTCCTCCAGAAGGTGACTTGAGAGATTTTGTTTTAGAAAAAGATATTTTTTACGTTGGTGGTGGCAATACAAGAAACCTTTTGGTTCTTTGGAAAGAGTGGGGCCTTGATAAGTTTTTAAATGAGGCATGGTGTAATGGTGCAATAATGGCTGGACTTAGTGCGGGATCTATTTGTTGGTTTGAACAAGGCTTAACTGATTCAAAGACTGGTAAATTGCTCCCATTAGATTGTTTAGGCTTTCTTCCAGGTAGTAACTGCCCACATTTTGATACTGAAATTCAAAGGAGACCTGAATATCATAAAGCTATTCTAAATGGCACCATGATGCCAGGAATTGCTTGTGATGATGGCGTTGCTGCGCACTTTATAGATGGAAAGCTTGAGCACTATGTATCATCTTTACCAAATGCAAAGGCTTATAGTATTAAAAATGATAATGGCTTTATTAATGAATCAGTTATTGAGCCAGTATATCTTGATGATGATAAGTTTTAATTTGCACAATAAAAAACCTAGTATTAAACTAGGTTTTTATATGTATGGTGGGCCTACTTGGACTTGAACCAAGGACCAATCGATTATGAGTCGAGTGCTCTAACCAACTGAGCTATAGGCCCGTAGAAGAGCTATTCTAAAAAGCTTTGGAGTTTATGCGCTCGAGAAGGGTGCCTAAGCTTTCTAAGCGCCTTGGCTTCAATTTGGCGAATCCTTTCACGAGTAACATCAAACTGTCTGCCCACTTCTTCAAGTGTATGGTCTGTGCTCATGTCAATTCCAAATCGCATTTTTAAAACTTTAGCTTCTCGAGGTGATAAATTAGCTAAAAGATCACCAGTAGTTTCTTTAAGACTTTCTCGAGTTGTGACTTCGACAGGTGAAGATAGGTTTGTATCTTCGATAAAATCACCAATCGTAGAGTCTTCATCATCACCAACTGGGTTTTCCATTGATAAAGGCTCTTTAGCAATTTTAAGTATTTTATTAATTTTATATTCTGGTAATTCCATTTCAACTGAAAGCTCTTCTGGATTAGCTTCCCTTCCAAACCTTTGAAGAAGTTGGCGTCTTACTCGGTTTAGTTTATTGATAGTTTCAATCATGTGAACTGGAATACGAATAGTGCGCGCTTGATCAGCAATTGATCTAGTAATTGCTTGACGAATCCACCAAGTAGCGTAGGTTGAAAATTTATAACCTCTACGATATTCAAATTTGTCTACTGCCTTCATTAACCCCACATTACCTTCTTGGATAAGATCTAGGAATTGTAGGCCACGATTTGCGTATTTTTTGGCAATTGAAATTACAAGTCTTAAATTAGCTTCAATCATTTGACTTTTGGCAACTTTGGCTTTTCTGTCGCCTTTTCGAAGTCTTTGATTTATTTCTTTAAGCTCTGCAACTGTTAACTTCATTGCTGCTTCATGCTCTAAAAGACTTTTTTGTGAATAATAAATTTCTTTTTCAGTTATTTCTAATGCTTTAAGAGTCGCTTTATCAAGATCAATAGATTTGAGCCAATCAAAATTCGTTTCATTTCCTGGAAATGATGCATAAAAAAGCTCTGAGCTCATACCAGCATCAAGACAGACTTGACGAATATGCTTTTCTTCTTTTTTCACCTTATTTACTCGACTTGAAACAAGCTCCATCATTGTGCTAACAAGTTTTGGCGCAAGTCTTAGTTCAGAAATACAGCTAGAAAATTTTTGTCTAGCTTTAACAGTCTTATCATCAAGATAACCATTCTTCTCAAAAGACTTAACGTAGCTCTTATGTGATTTTTGTATTTTATCAAAGCGCTCATATACCATTCCCTCATCAGGGCCTGTATATTCTAACTCATCAAAATCTTCATCCTCATCCTCATCAAGTTCTTCTGAAAGCTCATCAGTTTCCATTGCATCAAGCTGGGCTTGTTTTTCATCAAGTAGGGCCTGCTTTTCTTTAATAAGCACTTGTTTTGCTTCAAATTCTTCAGCATCACCTTGGTAACCAATAACAACATCAGTCATCTTACATTTACCCTCTTCCAATCTTGTGTAGGCCTTGAAGAAATAGTCAGAGATTTCAGGGTAAAGTGAAATTGCTTGTAATATTTGATAAACACCTGCTTCAATTTCTTTTGCAATACGAACTTCATCTTTTTGCTCTAAAAGTTCAACTACTCCCATTTCTCGCATGTACATTCTAACAGGGTCAGTAGTTCTTCCAAATTCTGAATCAAGAGCAGCTAGAGCAGCTACTGCAACTTCTGCAGAGCTAGATTCTGCTTTTCCACCCGACTTCATTACTAACTCGTCAGCATCAGGCGCTTCATCTGCGACCAATATATCCATTTCTTCTAAGATTGTTACAATTGGCTCAACTTGTTCGGGTGTTAATAAGTCCTCTGGCAAGAGGTCATTAATTTCTGAGTAAGTTAGGTAACCTTGCTCTTTTCCAATTGTTATAAGACTATTAAGGGATTTTTTGTGAGCTTCAGTAGTTGTTTTCATAATTTGATTTTTTCAAAACAGAGAGGAAATTATACCTAAAAGAGTAGATTGTTTCTACCATTAATTCAGCGCTATAGAGGGGCAGGATTAGTTTGAATCTGCAAAAATTGTACTGATGGATTGTTCATCACTAATTCTACGAATAACGTCTGCAAGAGTCGTGGCAATTGACAATTGCCTAATTTTGCTGCATTTTTTTGCTTTATCCATTAATGGAATAGTGTTTGTAATTACCAGTTCGTCCAGCATAGAGTTTGATATATTTTCTATAGCGCCACCAGAAAGAACTGCATGAGTTGCGTACGCAACAACTTTCTTTGCGCCCTTCTCCTTTAATATTTCAGCAGCTTGGCAGAGTGTTCCGGCGGTATCAACCATGTCGTCAATCATAATACAGGTGCGTCCTTCTACATCACCAATTACATTCATGACTTTAACTAAGTTTGGTGCTGGTCGTCTCTTGTCAATAATTGCAAGGTCTGCGTCATTAATTCTTTTCGCTGCTGCTCTTGCTCTTGCTACTCCACCAACATCTGGAGATACCACAACTACATCTTGATAGTTATGATCCAAAACATCTTGAACAAGAATAGGCTGCGCGTATATATTATCAATTGGAATATTAAAGAAACCTTGGATCTGATCAGCATGCAAGTCCATTGTCAATATGCGGTCAACACCCGATGTTTCAATTAATTGAGCGACAAGTTTTGCAGTTATTGGAACGCGAGTTAATCTAGAGCGCCTATCTTGTCTAGAGTAACCAAGATATGGAACGACAGCTGTGATTTTTCCGGCAGAAGAGCGCCTTAGGGCGTCAACCATTATTAATAACTCCATTAAAGTTTCAGCTGATGAAGGGCCACAGGTTGGCTGGATAACAAACACATCACATCCACGGACATTATCAAGAATTTCAACTTGAGCTTCGCCATCACTAAATTGACCTACAAAGGCCTTACTTTGGCTGATATTAAGATTTGTAATAATTTCGGATGAGAGATCAGGGTTTGCGTTTCCGCTAAAGATCTTTATTCTTTCTAGAGACATCCAATTAGGCTTTTATTGATGTAGGTTGCAATTATACAAACAAATTACGTAGCTAAGCACAATAGTTTTGTAATAGAATCAAGATTTATAGTACTTCATCTATTGACGATGAAATGTCTTCAGGCTCAATAGTTGAACTAAAACGCTTAAAAGGGACACCATCACGATCAATTAGAAATTTAGTGAAATTCCATTTGACGCTATCAGTTAATGTTCCCTTTAGCTCACTTTTTAAATATTTGAATAGGGGGTGTGCATTTTTACCATTGACATCAACTTTTGTTGACATAGGAAATGTAATGTCATAATTTAAGTTACAAAAGTCGTTAATTTCTTCTGAAGTTCCAGGTTCTTGTTTACCAAACTGATTGCAAGGAAAGCCAATTATTACCAGCCCTTTTTCCTTGTGCTCTTGGTAGAGTTTTTCGAGTCCAGTATAATGATAGGTTAACCCGCAGAAGCTTGCAGTATTGACAACTAGAATCGCCTTGCCTTCGAACTTACTTAATGAGACTTCTTCACCATCAAGTTGACTAAAGTTAAATTGATAAACATTTTTACTCATAATCTTAAATTCCTACAATTTAACTCATAAAAATATGGCTGGGATGGCAGGGATCGAACCTGCGAATGACGGGATCAAAACCCGTTGCCTTACCACTTGGCGACATCCCAATTACATAATGGTGATTTATCAATCGCTTTTGCGATAAAACCAAGCCATTTTACTGGTAATTCTTTCTTTGCAATTATTGCATCTTCTTCTTTTTCAAATGCTACAAAAACACATGACCCACTTCCTGTCATTCTAGCCTTATCAATGTGACTTTCAGTTGAGTTTAAATGAATTAAAGCATCACCTATCTCACTTTCTAAGTCAATTGCAGCTCCCAAACAGTCGTTGTGTGGATTTGAGACAAATGAAAAGTCTGACATTTTCCTTTGAACTGGAGATATTGTCAATGCCTTATGGGCGAAAACTTCAAGAGTTGATATATGTTTATTAATTGAGACAACTAAATAAAAGTATTTTGGAAGTAGCATTGGAGAAAGTATTTCACCTATTCCTTCGCCCCACGAGCTATGGCCATCAATAAACATAGGTATATCTGCACCAAGATTTAGGCCAATATCCATCAAGTCTTCTTTGGATAAATTGAGTTTCCAGAGTTTATTTAGAGCAATTAAAACAGTTGCTGCATTTGAACTGCCTCCTCCAAGACCGCCGCCCATTGGTATTTTTTTAACTATACCAATATCTGCTCCACCTTTTGATTCAGTCATTTTTTTAAGTTTAGCAGCGCTGCATATCATTAAATCTTGATCATACGGAATGCTATCATTGCCATTAATTCGGTTAATTACCCCATCATTTCTATAATCAATATTTATCTCATCACAGTAATCTAAAAGCTGAAAAATGGTTTGAAGGTTATGATAACCATCAGCTCTTTTTGAGGTTACGTGTAAAAATAAATTAATTTTAGCGGGGGATAAGTAAGTCAATTTAAGCTTTAATAAAGTGCTCTCTGTAGTGCTTTAATTCATCAATAGAGTCATAAACATCCGATAAAGCTAGATGCCTAGATTTTTTATATGAGGAAGAAATAATGCTTGGCTTCCATCGAACAGCTAGTTCTTTTAATGTGGAAACGTCGATATGGCGATAGTGAAAAAACTTTTCTAGCTTTGGCATATAGTTGTATAAGAACCTTCTATCCTGACAAATCGAGTTGCCACACATTGGTGATGCCCCTTGGTCGACATATTTAATAAGGAAATCTAGGGTCTTGGATTCTGCCTCAGCAGAAGAAATTTTACTTTCTAGTACTCTTTTTACAAGTCCAGATCGATTGTGTTGGCTTGTATTCCATTCATCCATTCCATCAAGTAGATTTCTGTTTTGATGAATAGCTAACGAGGGTCCTTCTTCTATTACATTTAGATTTGCATCAGTCACTACTGTGGCTATCTCAATAATGACATCACTTTCAGGCATTAATCCTGTCATTTCAAGGTCTATCCAGATAAGATTAGTTTTTTTATTCATATTTAATTTAATTATTGCTAGCGAAAATGTATTCTTCAAGTTTTTCTTTTGCGCTTCCATCTGATAATATTTGGTTCGCTTTTTCAATTCCTGAGTTTAGCGAGTCTACGAGACCACTTACATAGATAGCGGCTCCAGCATTGAGAGCAATGATATTTTTTGCAGTACCATTTTGCCCAGAAAAGGCTTCATAAATTAGAGAAAGTGACTCATCAGCATTTTCTGCTTTAATGTCGTTAAGATTGCCTAACTTTAATCCAAAGTCATCTGGATGAACAGTGTAGGTTGAGACTTCATCATTATGTAATTCGGCTACAAAGGTTTTATCGGCTACAGAAAATTCATCAAGTCCATCTGCAGAATGAACCACCATAACATGTCTAGATTTAAGGCTTTTTAGGACGTTAGCGATTGGCTCAACTAGACTTTTATCGTAAACTCCAATAATCTGATTAGGAGCCTTAGCTGGGTTAGTTAGGGGGCCTAAAACATTAAATATAGTTCTAACTGCTAGTTCTTTTCGTGGGCCAATTGCGTGTTTCATTGCGCTATGATGCGCTGGCGCGAACATAAATCCAACACCTATTTTTTCAATGCATTTACTGATGACTTCGGGACTTAAGTTAAGATTTATTCCCGCTGCTTCTAGAACGTCTGCGCTTCCAGATTTTGATGAAATAGATCGATTACCATGCTTTGCAACCTTGCCACCTGCAGCAGCAACTACAAAGGCAGATGCAGTTGATATATTGAATAAACCCAGGCCATCTCCACCAGTTCCACAAGTATCAACAAGATACTCAGTACTTCTTAATTCAACCGAAGTTGCTAGTGAGCGCATTACCTTTGCGCTGGCAGTAATCTCTTCAATTGTTTCACCTTTCATAGATAGACCAACTAAAAAAGCACCAATCTGTGCATCTGTTGTTTGGCCAGTCATAATGCTATTCATTACATCAAGCATTTCACTTTCATTTAGATTTTTTTTTGAAATAACAGCTTTGATTGCTTGATTTATATTCATGGTTAGCTTTGGCTCATTAGATGTTCAATATCATCTACATTTTTAATGGCTGCTTCAGACAAGATATGATTTCCATCTATAGTAACTAGAACATCGTCTTCAATCCTGATTCCAATATTCCAATATTTTGGATCAATTTTATCATCTTTACGGATGTAGATTCCAGGCTCCACTGTTGTTACCATACCCACTTCAAATTTTCGAAAAGAATTGTCAATTTCTTTAGCGCCAACATCGTGAACATCTAACCCTAACCAGTGGCCTGTTCCGTGCATATAGAATTCTCTTAAATTGCTGATATCATTCATTATCCCCAGCTTCATAAGTCCTCTTGTAATAATTTCGCACGCAATTTCATGTGGCTTATTTACATCCCCACCTGGCATAATAGAGGCGATAGCCTGTATCTGGGCATTTAAGACAATTTCATATATTTCTTTTTGGGCATTACTAAACTTTCCATTAACTGGAAAGGTTCTTGTAATATCAGATGCGTAACCAAGTATTTCACAGCCAGCGTCTATGAGAAGAAGGTCGCCATCATTTAATAATTTATTGTTTTCGTTGTAATGAAGTATGCACGCATTTTCTCCCCCTGCAACAATTGGAGGGTAGGAGTGCTCTGAGTTTTCATTTTTAAATATGGAGTCAAATTCAGCGGCAATGTTGTACTCATAAAGTCCAGGCTGAGTTCTTACCATAGCCTTCATATGTGCTTTTGAAGCAAGATTTGCTGCGGTCTGCATATTTTTAATTTCAGTAGCATCTTTAATAAGTCTCATTTCTGACAAATATGGGTTTAAAGGGTGAATGCTACTTTCAAAAATTGAAGTAATAGTTTTATTAAGGATATTAGTGCTTGCTCTATTTTTCCAGCCATCAGAAGTTGGCTTATCAAAATATAAAGATGATTCTTTGTTTATTAGTATCTTAATTTCGTCAGTAAAAGTATCAATATCATAAGCATTGTCCACTAATAAAATTTCAGGCGCGAGATCAATTCCAAGTCTCGCCCCATTCCATATTTCTTGAGTTTTATCTTTGGGTCTTAAAAAAATACTGTAATTATTTTTAGAGAAAACTGCAATCGCATCAGGCTCTATAAAGCCAGTAAGATACCAAAAACCACTGTCTGGTCGAAAGGGGTAGTTGACATCACTGTTTCTTTTTTGTTCACTATTTGTAGATACAATTACTACTGCATCATCTCCTAGTTTGCTTAACAACTCTTCTCTTCTTTTTTTATGTATCATTTTGTTGTATGTTTTAATTCATTGATAAATAACCCAAGAAAGATACCATGAAAAAGATACGACTTTATCAAAATACTGCACTATCTGTGGGCAATAGTATTGAATTAAGTAAAGATAATAGCCATCATCTTAACAAAGTTTTGCGTTTCCCAGATGGTAAAAATATCACTATATTTAATGGTGATGGTTTTGATTACAACGCAACAGTTCAAAGGTTAGAAAAAATAACCAGCCTTAGTATTGTTTCAAAGTTAAAAAATGATTCTGAGTCCAAGCTAAATTTAACACTAGCACAGGGAATTGCTAAAGGCGAAAAAATGGATTTTTTAATCCAAAAAGCCGTAGAATTAGGTGTATCAAGTATTATTCCAATGCAGCTAGAGCGGTGCGTAGTTAGATTAAAAGGTGATCGAGCTCAAAAAAAAATAGAGCATTGGCAAAAGATAGCAAACCACGCATGTGAGCAATCAGGACGAGCCGTAATTGTTAATATCTACCCACCTACTTTACTCAGTGATTTGCTTGGCGATCAAAATCATAATGGCTTTGTCTTGCATCATCACGCAAATTTAAGCCTTACTCAAATGCCTGAGTATTCAAGTGTAACAATTCTCATTGGGCCAGAAGGAGGATTAACTGATCAAGAAGTTGTTGATTCAACGGACGCTGGATTTAAGTCTCTCTTATTAGGTAAACGCGTTTTAAGGACCGAAACTGCATCACTAGTTGCTATCGCTAATATGCAGCTTTTATGGGGCAGCTGATAATATTTTTTTAAGATTTCCTTGTTTAATCAATATCACCAAGGTCATTACTAAGCTCCCTGGCTCGGTCATAAGCGGCTCTTGTAGCTGCTGCAACTATTCCTTCGAAGTTTTGATCTTGAAAGCTTTCAATAGCTGCTTGGGTAGTTCCGTTAGGAGAAGTAACTTCTGACCTAAGTGTTTTTGAATCTTTACCACTTTTAGTTGCCATTAAGCTCGCACCTAAACTGGTTTGAATGCTCAAAGAGTTTGCGGTTTTTTCATCTAAACCAAGAGCAATGGCTGCTTGCGTAATTGATTGCATTAATAGAAAAAAATACGCAGGACCACTCCCAGATATGGCAGTAATTGCGTCTATTAGTTTCTCTTCATCTACCCAAAAACATTCGCCTACAGAAGACAAGATCGAGGTTACTAATTCTTTTTGTTGGTTGCTAACTAACTCATTTGCAAAAAGTCCTGTAACGCCACTTTGAAAAAGTGCAGGTGTATTAGGCATTGTTCTTACGAGGGCAAAATTACCACCCAACCAGCGATTAATATCATTACCTCTAATTCCAGCTACGATAGAGACAAAAAGGTGGTTTGGCTTAACTTTATTTTTTAATTGAAGGCAAACCATCGAGAGTACTTGAGGCTTCACTGCAAAAACAACAATATCACTATTGTCTAGTAAAGAGCCATTGTCAGAGTATGTTGTGACATTAAGTTCAGATTGACGCTTAATAAGAAGCTCATCATTAGAGTCACTTACATTTATATTTTTAGCATCAAAGCCATTACTAAGGAGACCTTTAATCATTGCATACGCCATATTTCCGGCTCCAATAAATCCAATGACTGTTTTGTTTTCCATATAAAATATATTAGTTATAAATGCTTAACTCAATTCTACCAAACTTGCAATAAATAAAGAACATTAATGAAAAAATTTCAGCCAAAATTAATATTGATCGATGTTGATGGAACTCTAGTAGATAGTGTCCCTGACCTTGCCTACTGTGTTGATGAGACGATGACTCAGCTTGGTATGCCGACAAGAGGAGAGTCAAGCGTTAGGCATTGGGTTGGAAATGGCGTTCCAAGATTAGTAGAGCGAGCTTTGACTGGGGATTTGAATCTCAAGCCAAGTCGAGAAGTATTCGACACGGCGTATCCAATTTTTTTAGACCTGTATGCTGAAAATTCAGCAGTAAGGTCAAATTTATATGATGGGGTCAAGGAGGGATTAGATTATTTACAATCTAAGAACTACTTTTTAGGCTGCGTGACTAATAAAGCAGAGCAGTTTACTCACCCATTACTAAAATCATTAAATATCTATGACTACTTCAAAATAGTCATTTCTGGTGATACTCTGGAAAAGAAAAAACCAGACCCTTTGCCGCTTCTTCATGGTGCTAGTTTTTTTAATGTAGATCCAAAAGAATGCCTTATGTTGGGAGACTCTGTAAGTGATGTCAAGGCTTCTAGAGCAGCTGGATTTGATATAATTTGTATGTCGTATGGCTACAATCATGGTAATAACATATTAGATGAAAACCCCGATCTTGTAATCGATTCTATGACGCAGTTACGAGACTACCTTTAATGAGTATTGATGATAATCATATTTGGCATCCTTATGCTAAGATACCAAATAAGGTGCCTACTTACCTAGTTGATACTGCAGATGGGGTATATCTAAACTTTAAAAATGGAGCTCGTGTTATTGA
>CAJQTG010000031.1 GCA_905618925.1 uncultured Candidatus Thioglobus sp.
TAAGACTGGATTGGGTGCAACAAATCATTTTGAGTCTTGTGGTTTTATTCGTTCTCGTGCAGGCATTGAGTGGCCCAATATTCAGTATCATTTTCTTCCAGCTGCAATGCGATATGATGGTAAAGCAGCGATGAAGGGGCATGGGTATCAGGTTCATGCAGGTGTTAATAAAGTTAGCAGTCGGGGCAGCATTAAAATTAATAGCTCAGACCCAAAAGCTAAGCCAACAATCCAGTTTAACTACTTAGAGAGCGAGCAGGATAGACAAGACTGGCGCGATTGCATTCGTTTGACTCGAGAGGTTCTAAGCCAGCCAGCACTGGATGAATATAATGCGGGTGAAGCAAGTCCAGGGCTAGAGGTAAGTAGTGACAATCAAATAGATTCTTGGGTTAGGGCAAATGTTGAAAGCGCTTACCATCCATCTTGTTCTTGCAAAATGGGCGATTTAAGTGACCCAATGACTGTTGTTGATAACCAAGGAAAAGTAAACGGTATTGGTAAGTTAAGGGTAATTGATTCTTCTATATTTCCAACAATTCCAAATGGAAATCTTAATGGACCTACAATTATGTTGGCTGAAAAAATGGTGGATATAGTTCTAGGAAACAAGCCACTCAAGGCTTCTGAAGCAGATGTATGGATTGATTCAAATTGGCAAAAAACTCAACGTTCAGGACGCCCTAATAGGGTATCGTAAACTAAATAACTTGCTTATTTTTATAAACCCGTATAAAAATTACATCAATATAAATAACTAAAATATTGTATGGAAGTCGTTAAATTAAATACTTATGTAGTTGGAACTCCAAAGCCACATATTGGAGGAAAGTATTGGATTTTTCTCTCTATTGAAACTAAATGCGGCATCGTTGGAGTTGGAGAAATATATTCTGCCTCCTTTCATCCTGAAGTTGTTGTTAAGGCAACTAAAGATGTATTTGAGCGATACTTAAAAAGCCATGATCCACATCATATTGAGCGTTTTTTCAGAGAGTGTTTTTCAAGTGGCTTTACCCAAAGGCCAGATTTGACGATGATGGGAATATTAAGTGGGTTAGAGATGTCTTGTTGGGATATTATTGGAAAAGCTGCAAATAAGCCAATATACGACCTTATAGGGGGCAAGATTCATCACAAGCTCAGGTCGTATACTTATTTATACCCAAATGATAAAAATGGAGTACTTAATTATGATGATCCAGAATTAGGGGCTGAGTCTGCTATAAATTTTATGGAGCAAGGTTTTAGTGCAGTTAAGTTTGATCCAGCTGGCCCATATTCAATATATTCTGGACATCAAATATCACTGAAGCGCTTAAAACACTGTGAAAATTATTGCCAAAAAGTAAGAGAGGCTGTTGGAGATAACTGCGACCTTCTTATTGGAACCCATGGGCAATTAACTCCAGCTTCAGCTGTGCGGCTTGCTAAGAGGCTTGAAAAGTTTGATCCTTTGTGGTTTGAAGAGCCTGTCCCTCCAGGTCAGTCAAGCGCAATGGCAGAGGTTGCAAGTAAAACAAGTATTCCAGTTGCAACTGGAGAGCGGTTAACGACAAAGTATGAATTTTTTGATATTTTAAAAAATAACTCCGCGTCAATAATTCAAATGAATTTAGGGCGAGTTGGTGGTATTTTAGAGGCTAAGAAAATTGCGAGCCTTGCTGAAGTTTTTTACGCTCAAATTGCCCCGCATATCTATAATGGCCCAGTAGGTGCTGCAGCTAGTATACAGCTCGCTACTGCAACACCAAACTTCCTAATTATCGAAAGTATTGGGACATGGGGTGGTTTTCATTCAGATGTATTAATGGAGCCTATTGCCTGGAGTAAGGGAAATATTATTCCTTCAGCTAAGCCAGGTTTAGGGATAGACCTTAACCTCAAAGTAATTGAGGCAAATTCACCTTATAAAGGAAAGAAGCTTCATCTTTCGATGGATACAAAACCTTATTATGTTGATGATGATTAAAAATTTGTATTTTTTGGAGGTCTAAATGAAAGTAGGTTTTATTGGCTTAGGGAACGCAGGCGGCAAGCTTGCAGGAAGTATTTTAAGAAATGGGTTTGATCTAACAGTTCATGATCTCAATACTTCTTTTGTAGATGATTTTATTGAGCGAGGTGCAAAGCGAGTTAACTCCCCGAGAGAAATGGCAGAGAGGTGTGATGTGGTTATTACATGCTTGCCATCACCAAAAGCCTGCTCTGAAGTTATGGAGTCTTCTGACGGGGTCTTGTCAGGTTTAAGTAAAGGAAAAATTTGGCTTGAGATGAGCACTACAGATGAGGCTGAGATTCGAAGAATTGGCGCTTTAGTTGAAGAGATTCGTGCATTACCAATTGATTGTCCTGTTTCAGGCGGTTGTCATAGGGCTGATACAGGTAATATCTCAATTTTTGCTGGATGCACAAGAGAGGCTTTTGAAAAAGCTTTGCCAATACTAACTACTATGGGTAGGAGAGTGCTACATACTGGTAATTTAGGAACAGCCTCAACTCTTAAGGTTATGACTAATTACTTAGCTACAGTTAATCTTGCTTCAATAGCCGAAGCATTAACAACAATGAAAAAGCTTGGAATGGATATGAACGTAACTTATGAGGCGATTAAAGCATCTTCTGGAACTTCATTTGTTCATGAAACTGAATCTCAGGTTATTCTCAATGGCAGTAGGGACATAAGTTTTACAATGGATTTGGTTTCTAAGGATGTTGGAATTTTTAATGAGCTTGCTCAGAGAAAAGGATTAGATTTAGAAATAGCTCCTCTAATTGTTGAGATTTTTAAAGATGGTGAGAAGAGATATGGGCCTCGTGAGCTTTCTCCAAATATTATTAAGAGGCTAGAGGAAAGGGCTAATGTTGAAGTATTGGGCGATGGTTTTCCAGCTGAAATAATTGATGATGAGCCAGAAGAAAAAGGCTATGAAGTAATAATTAAAGGCCGAAAAGATATTTAGTTTTTAGCAATTCAGCCTTATAGGGTTTTAATTTTCAGCGAGTCCTCTAAAGTGATCTAAGTATATTAAAATTCATTAACTTTTTTAAACTAATACATATTATGAATAGTAGTCATACGCCAGACTTTAAGCCAAAGGATATTGTTCTTAATATTACTCGTGTTGCAGAAGATGGTACTAGGCAATCAGCTCTTGCAAGTAAAGGCAATGATTGGGAGAGCGTTGTTGGAGTACTTGATAATAATGAACATCTTATTGGTAAGCAGATGAGTGTCAACTCTCATCTTAATGCGGTTATGTTCTCTGAAGAGTTTAATAAGGACTATGAAAAAACTTTACCAATAATTTCTAACTACTACAGCGATCTTGGCGCTAATGAAGACCTGTATGAGGCATTTAAAAGAGTTAAAAATACAAGCCTTAATGAGCAACAGAAACACATTGTAAAAGACTCAATTAAAGGTTTTGAGCTTTCAGGTGTTGCCCTTAAGGGAGCTGATTCTAAAAGATTTAAGGAAATTCAAGAGCGGTTAAGTGTTCTCAGTAATCAATTCTCTAAAAACGTTCTGCAGGCAACTAACTCTTGGAAAAAGTCAGTTTCTATTGATGATTTGAATGGGTATGGTGAGGCTGAGCTTTCTAAGGTTAGAGAAGGAAGTGAGTATGTTGTAAGTCTTCAAATACCTGTCTACATTGATCTTATGACCTATGCTGAGAATAGGGGCTTAAGAGAGGAAGTTTATAGAGCCTATATTTCAAGAGCGTCAGATGTTGGTATTACTCCAGTTAAATTTGATAATCGTCAAGTTATGGGTGAAATTTTAAAATTACGCTCTGAGATGTCTACTCTACTTGGTTTATCAAATTATGCAGAATACTCAGTTCAATCAAAAATGGTTGACTCGCCTGAATCTGTCATAGACTTTCTAGAAAAGTTAGTAGATCTATCTTATCTTCAAGCAACGACTGAATTAAAAGATTTGGAAGATTTTTCTGGACATTCTTTAATGCCTTGGGATTTAATGTTCTACTCAGAAAAATTAAAGCAAAAAATATTTAACTTCAAGAGTGCTGATTTAAAACCATATTTTCCAGAAAGCAGTGTTTTAAGTGGACTTTTTGAAACGATTCAAAATCTTTATAGTGTAAAGCTGACTGAAGTAGAGGAGGATTGCTATCACCCTGACGTTAGAGTAATAATGTTGGAGGATGAAAATGGACCAATAGGAAAAATATATTTTGACGTTTATGCTAGAGAAAATAAACGAGGTGGGGCTTGGATGTCAGACTTTCAAGGCCTATATAAAGACTCTCTGCCAGTTGCATTTGTTGTTTGTAATTTAAACTCACCTAAAGATGGCAAGCCAGCTTTGTTTGATTTTGATGAGATTGTAACTATATTTCATGAATTTGGTCATGCACTCCATCATTTATTAACTAAAGTTACTTTTCCTTGTGCAGCTGGAATTAGCGGCGTCCCATGGGATGGTGTAGAGCTTCCTAGCCAATATATGGAAAATTTTTGTTATGAAAGGGGTGTTATTGATTTAATTTCAGGCCACTGGGAAACAGGTGAAAAATTACCTGATGAATTATTTAATAAAGTGATTGACTCTAAAAACTTTCAATCAGGAATGCAGATGCTTAGGCAATGCGAATTTTCGTTATGGGATATAAATACTCATATTTCGAATCTAGATACTTATAAAGTGCTAGATAGCGTGAGAGAGAAGACCGCTTTAGTTCCTGCTATTGATGAGAATAGATTCCTTAATTCTTTTTCCCATATTTTTAGTGGCGGTTATGCTGCTGGGTATTTTAGCTATAAATGGGCTGAAGTGTTAGCTGCAGATGCTTACGAATTTGTTAAAGATAATGGTGGGATTGAGTCTAAATCTGCAGCTGATTTTCGAAAATTTATTCTTGAAGTTGGAGGCAGTCTTGACTTTATGGAGCAATATATTAAATTTCGAGGCGGTAAACCTAAAATGGAAGGCCTCTTAAAGTCATCTGGAATTTCGATTTAACGGATCAAAACTGGGTAAAATAGGTTTTATTTGTTCCCACTAGTGGAAAAAACTGATGATTAAATATTTGTTAGGTGCAATTCTTGCTTTAGCCGTAATTGGTGGCGCCTTTAAGTATGAATCTAATGAGGCTAGTTGGCAGTTAATTATTCTTAAGAAGGAGGCTTTAAATAGCGTAACTAATGGAGCAATAAGAATTTACAAGCTATTTCCAGACATTAAATCACTACTTTTTGATGATACCGCTGAAATAATACTAAAAGAGGACTAGGGGGCTCTTTAAGGGACTTTAGATATTACAAGTGAGCCATTTGTTCCACCAAATCCAAAAGAGTTTGAAATTGCATGATTAATCTTTATTTCTCTTGCCTCATTCGCAGCATAGTCAAGATCACATTGTGGGTCCTGATTGAATATGTTTATTGTGGGAGGTGCTATTTGATCTCTAATTGCAAGAGTAGAAAAAACCGCCTCAATACCTCCTGCAGCGCCTAAAAGATGTCCAGTCATTGATTTTGTTGAGCTCATTACAATATTTTTTGAGTGCGCGCCTAAAGCTAATTTAGCAGCTTCTGTTTCAGCTGCATCTCCTGCTGGAGTAGACGTTCCGTGAGCATTAATATAATCTAGTTGCTCAGGATTGATTCCAGCATTATTCATAGCATTTCTCATGCATCTTGCAGCTCCTTCACCGCCTTGTGATGGCAGAGTCATATGGTATGCATCACTACTCATACCATACCCTGTAAGTTCGCCGTAAATATGCGCTCCACGTTTTTTAGCATGCTCATATTCTTCAAGAACAATAACGCCAGCACCGTCCCCAAGAACAAACCCATCTCTATCAACGTCCCAAGGCCTTGAGGCGGTTTTTGGATCATCGTTTCTAGTGGAAAGTGCGCGAGCTGCAGCAAAACCACCGAGTCCACAATTAGTTGTTGACATTTCAGTTCCACCAGCAATCATAACGTCAGCATCGCCGTATTCAATTATCCTTGAGGCGTCACCAATATTATGAGTACCCGTTGTACACGCTGTAACAATTGCAAAATTTGGGCCTTTCAGACCAAATTTTATAGACATGTTTCCAGAGACCATGTTGATAATGGAGGAGGGCACAAAAAATGGAGAAATTCTCTTAGGTCCTTTTTCTCTAAAAAGATCTGCTGTTTTTTCAATTGTAGTTAGTCCGCCAATACCAGCGCCAATAGCAACTCCAATTCTTTCTGCATTTTCATCTGTTACTTCAATTCCACTATCTTCAAAAGCTTGTATTCCAGCAGCCATACCATAGTGAATAAATATATCCATTTTTTTAGCCTCTTTAGGGCTTAAATATTTAGACACATCAAAACCTTTAACTGCACCACCAAATTTAACAGCTTGAGCCTCTGTGTCAATATTTGTTATTGGTGCTATACCAGAAACACCATTAATAATATTAGACCAAGCGTCATTAACATTATTTCCAACTGGGCTTACAATGCCTAATCCGGTAATTACAACTCTTCTTTTATTCATAGTGGATTTTCTTTTAAAGTTAACAGAGTAAATTTATATAAGTTATTTAATTTATGAGATAAATATATTGCATAAAAAAAGGCGTATTACTTTTTAAAGTAAACGCCTTATTAGATTTGTTGAAGATTATTAAGTGTTCGCGTTAATGTAGTCTATTGCTTGTTGAATAGTAGTAATATTTTCTGCTTCTTCATCTGCAATTTCACAATCAAATTCTTCTTCAAGAGACATTACAAGTTCCACAGTATCTAATGAATCAGCCCCTAAATCATCGATAAATGAAGCATTATTGTCAATTTCACCACTAACATCTAACTGCTCACTTACAACTTTACGTACTCTATCTTCAATACTCATTTGAGTTAAATCCTTAAATTGTTTAAAAGTTTACATTTTATCTTCAAAAAACATTCAAATAATGCTAAATTTTAAATATTTATTGATAAAAAGTTGGGTCCTCGATGTTTGCATTATTAAAACCATTTATTCTAAGTACACATGCATCACACTCTCCACAAGCCTCTCCATTGGAGTTTGCCAGATAGCAACTAATAGTTTGAGAGTAGTCAATACCAAGACTTAATCCTTTTTGGATTATTTCTGCTTTTGTCATACTAATTAAAGGCGTTTTAATTTCGATTTTGTTACCTTGAACAGATTGTTTTGTTGCAAGGTTTGCCATATCTTCAAATGCTTTGATAAATTCAGGCCTGCAGTCTGGATAGCCAGAATAATCTAACGCATTAACACCAATATAAATTTTTTGACAATTAATTACTTCGGCCCATGCTAGCGCAAAAGATAAGAAAATAGTATTTCGAGCTGGAACATAGGTAACAGGAATTTCATTAGTTTCAGAGTACTTTGGAACATCTATTTTGTCATCTGTTAAAGCAGAGCCACCAATATCAGCAAGAGAGATTTTCATAATTCGATGCTCAGCTACTTTAGATTGATTTGCAATAGTTTTTGCAGATTCTAATTCAGAGCGTTGTTTTTGACCATAATCAAAGCTTAATGCATAGCACTCAAAGTCATGAGCTTTTGCAATTGCAAGAACAGTTGTTGAGTCTAGACCGCCAGATAATAAAACAATCGCTTTAGACATTTGCAAGATTACCTTTAGTTTCTAACCAAGATTTACGGTCTGAGGCTCTTTTTTTAGAAAGCAGCATATCCATAGTTTCAGTAATTTGTAATGGGTGGTCAAGAGTTAACTGGATTAATCTTCGGGTATCAGGTTGCATAGTTGTTTCTCTAAGTTGCTTTGGATTCATTTCGCCTAACCCTTTAAATCTTTGAACTTGAATTTTTTGGCGACTATTTTCCTTAGCAAGTTTAGCTTCAAAGGCATCCTTCTCTTTGTTATCTAAAGCATAGAAAACTTGCTTTCCTGCATCAATTCTATATAGAGGAGGCATTGCAACATAAACATGACCTTCTTTAACTAGCTTAGGGAAGTGCTTAACAAATAAGGCGCAAATAAGCGTTGCAATATGAAGGCCATCTGAGTCGGCATCAGCTAAGATACAAACCTTTCCATACCGAAGACCTGAAAGATCACTATTATCAGGTTCTAAACCAATTGCAATACTTATATCATGAATTTCATTTGAGGCAAGAACTTGAGAAGAGTCAACTTCCCATGTATTAAGAATCTTACCTCTAAGCGGTAATATGGCTTGATACTCTTTGTCTCTAGCCTGTTTTGCTGAGCCTCCAGCGGAGTCTCCTTCAACTAAAAAAACTTCAGTTTGGTCAAGATTAACACTGGTGCAATCAGATAGCTTTCCAGGAAGCGCTGGCCCACTTACTATTTTTTTTCGTATAACTTTCTTGGCAGTTTTTAATCTTACTTGAGCATTAAGGATAGCAAGTTCAGCAATTTTTTCAGCTATATCAGTATGCTGATTGAGCCATAAACTAAATGAATCTTTAACTACTCCTGAAACAAAAGAAGCGCACTCTCTTGAAGATAGTCTTTCTTTTGTTTGCCCAGAAAACTGTGGATCAAGAATTTTAATCGACAAGACAAAGGCAATATTTTGCCAAACATCATCAGGTGTTAATTTGATATTTTTCGGAATAAGGCTTCTAAATTCACAGAATTCTTTTAACGCATCAGTTAATCCAGATCGAAGCCCATTAACGTGAGTTCCTCCGCCAATTGTAGGAATTAAATTAACAAAACTCTCAGCGGTGGTGTTTATAGTATTTTCAGTCCAAGTTAATGCGCAATCAAGTTGCTCTTCTTTAGACTTACTAGAAATTATAAAAGGTATTGCGGGAATGCAATCTAATCCATCTAAAGAAGCTTGAAGATAGTCTTTAATGCCATCTTCAAAGAGCCATTTATCTGTTGTTTCATCTATTTCGTTTACAAAGTTAACTTCAAGTCCGGGACAAAGAACTGATTTAGAGCGAAGATTATGTCTTAGTTTTTTGATTGAAAACTTTACAGTATCAAAATATTGAGGATCTGGTGAAAACTTTATTAAAGTTCCAGTATTGCGCTTACCAACTTCTCCTATTTCTTCTAAATCTTTTGATTTAGCTCCTGATTCAAATTGCATATAGTATTGCTTTGAATCTCTTTTTATCCAAATTTCAATTGAACTCGATAGGGCATTCACTACAGAAATTCCTACTCCATGAAGTCCACCAGAGAATTGATAAGAATCATTTGAGAACTTGCCACCAGCATGAAGCTTTGTAAGGATAACTTCAACAGCAGGCGTTCCTTCTTTTGGATGAATATCTACAGGTATACCTCTGCCATTGTCTTCAACAGACATAGAATTATCTTTATGGAGCGTCACATTAATTTGAGTTGCATAGCCAGAGACGGCTTCATCAACACTGTTATCAACTACTTCTTGAACGAGGTGATTTGGACTTTCAGTATCGGTATACATTCCTGGGCGTTTTTTGACTGGCTCCAGGCCAGTTAGTACTTCTATTGATGACGCGTCGTAATTAGACATATGATGTATTGGTTGTAATTGGCTGACATAATACCAAAAAAAAGCCCCAAAAAATGGGGCTTTTTTTATAAAGACAAATAGTTTTACATCATGCCTGGCATTCCACCGCCCATACCGCCCATATCTGGCATTGCAGGTCCAGAATCTTGAGGTTTATCAGTAATCATTGCTTCAGTAGTTATCATTAAACCAGAGATACTTGCTGCATGCTGAAGTGCTGCACGAGAAACTTTAGTCGGATCTAAGATACCCATCTTAAGCATGTCGCCATATTCTTCAGATGCTGCGTTATAGCCAAAGTTTCCTTTACCTTTTAAAACTTCATTTAAAACGACAGAAGCTTCGCCTCCACCATTAGAAACGATTTGCCTAAGAGGCTCTTCTAAAGCGCGTCTGCAAATGCTGATTCCAACGTCCTGATCACTGTTATCACCCTTAAGTGAGTTAAGTGAAGAGATAGCACGAACAAAAGCAACACCTCCACCTGGAACAACGCCTTCTTCAACTGCAGCACGAGTTGCATGAAGCGCATCGTCAACACGGTCTTTTTTCTCTTTCATTTCAACTTCTGTTGCTGCGCCAACCTTAATTACTGCAACACCACCAGAAAGTTTAGCTAAGCGCTCTTGAAGCTTTTCTTTGTCATAATCAGAGCTAGTAGCTTCTATTTGAGTTTTAATTTGACCAACACGGCTTACAATAGCTTTTTTAGCTCCTGATCCATCAATCAAAGTTGTATTATCTTTACCAATCTCAATACGTTTTGCAGTACCAAGATGCTCTTCAGTAACACCTTCAAGAGATAAGCCAACTTCTTCAGAAATAACTGTAGCACCAGTTAGAACCGCTATATCTTCTAATATAGCTTTACGGCGATCACCAAATCCAGGTGCCTTAACAGCAGCAACTTTCACAATACCACGCATATTATTAACAACAAGAGTTGCAAGTGCTTCGCCTTCGATATCTTCTGCAATAATTAGAAGAGGTTTGCCGGCTTTTTGAACTGCTTCAAGTGCTGGTAGTAAGTCACGAATGTTTGCAATTTTAGAATCATGAAGCAAAATATATGGATGTTCTAAATCAGCAGTCATAGACTCTTGATTATTTATGAAATATGGAGAAAGATATCCACGATCAAACTGCATTCCTTCAACAACATCAAGTTCATTTTCAAGTGTTGAGCCTTCTTCAACTGTAATTACACCTTCTTTTCCAACCTTTTCCATTGCTTCAGCAATAATTTCACCAACAGATGTATCTGAATTTGCCGAAATAGTTGCAACCTGAGCAATTGCTTCGCTATCTTTACATGGTTGAGATGCTTTTTGTAACGCTGCAACAACTACTTCAGTAGCTTTATCAATACCTCTTTTAAGGTCCATAGGGTTCATTCCTGCTGCGACTGACTTAACACCTTCTGAGATTAAAGACTGAGCTAATACAGTTGCTGTAGTTGTTCCATCACCAGCAATATCATTTGTTTTTGATGCTACTTCTTTAACCATTTGAGCACCCATATTTTCAAACTTACCTTCAAGTTCAATTTCTTGAGCAACTGAAACACCATCTTTAGTGATTGATGGGGCGCCAAATGATTTATCAATAACTACATTTCTTCCTTTTGGCCCAAGCGTCACTTTAACTGCATTTGCAAGTGTATTAACCCCTGACATCATTAAGTCTCTAGCTTCTGAGCCGAATTTTACGTCTTTTGCTGACATTATATTTCTCCTTTATTCTTCAATTACTGCAACAATTTCATCTTCGCTCATCACTAGAAGCTTTTCTTCTGCTACAGTGATTTCCGCACCTGAATATTGACCAAACATTACTATATCGCCAACCTTCACATCCAAAGGAATTAGATCTCCTTGGGTACTAATTCTGCCATTTCCAGCTGCAACAACTTCGCCTTTAGATGGCTTTTCAGTTGATGAATCAGGGATAATTAAACCACTTGCTGTTGTTTTCTTTTCTTCTACTCTTCTAACAATGACACGGTCATGTAAGGGACGGATTTCCATATTCTCTCCTGGTGTTGGACTACAAAATTTGTCGTTAAAGGCTTACTTGTCCTTCTAGACGTTCTTTAAGCTTTTTAATAGCTTTGTTTTCAAGTTGGCGAACCCTTTCTGCAGAAACGCCATACTTGCCTGCTAAAGTATGTAGGGTCGATTTTTCTTCTTTCAAGTACCTTGCTTGCAAAATATCGATACTTCTTTCATCTAAAGAAGAAAGTGCTTGATAAAGCTTATTATGCTGGTCTTCTTGGTTTTTATCATTTAATACTAATTGCTCAGGATTTTTACCAGGGTCCGAGATGTAGTGCTCTGGAGTATAAGTATCACCATCATCATTAACTTCAAAAGCAACATCGTTAAGTTGAAGTCTAGATTCCATTTCAATAACATCTTTTTCTTTAACGCCAAGATCTTCAGCAATTATTTTAGCTTGCTCACTTGTTAGAGACTGAAAAATATTTGCCTTTGCTTTTCTGAGTTTAAAGAAAAGCTTCCTTTGTGCTTTGGTAGTTGCTACTTTAACAATTTTCCAGTTTTTAAAGATATATTCATGTATTTCTGCGCGAATCCAATAAACAGCAAAAGAAGATAACCTAACTTTTTTATGTGGGTTAAAGCGTTTAACTGCTTTCATTAGCCCAATTGTGCCTTCTTGAATCAGATCAGCATTTTCAAGGCCATACCCTTTATAGCTGTGAGCAATAAAGGCGACGAATCTCATATGAGCTAGAACAAGCCTTTGTGCAGCGGACAAACTTCCATTCTCATATAGTTCAATAGCCAACTCATACTCTTGCTCTGGAGTAAGAATTGGAGGGTACTTTTGTACCTCTAGATCCCTAGATGTGTTTTTTATCGATAATGCAAAATCACTCATAAATCTTCTTAAAACGATAATTTAGGGCTAAATTATACCAAATTTTTCAGTTATATCAATTTTTTAAGTAGTTTTTTGTGTTTGATTGACTGTTCTTCTAATGACAGGTGAGCACACTTAGGTAGATTACTTGAAGAAGATATTATTGATTCTAGATCAGCCAAAGCAGAATTAAAATCGTCATTAATTACTAGGTAGTCAAATTCACTATAATGACCCATTTGATTTTCTGCATCTAGCATTCTTTTTTTGATGATTAGCTCATCATCTTGAGCCCTATTCTTGAGCCTTAGTTCTAAGGCCTCTTTTGAAGGTGGCAAAATAAATATGCTAATTGCACTAGGTAAGTTCTGCTTAACTTGACGAGCGCCTTGCCAGTCGATTTCCAAGATGACATCTATATTATTTTTAAGATTATCATTAATTAGTTCTTTAGAGGTTCCATAAAGGTTTTCAAAAACTTCAGCATGTTCAATAAACGCATCTTCACTAACCATTTGTTGAAACTCTGAAACTGAAACAAAATGATAGTTAGTTCCATTAACCTCTTCGATTCTTGGTTTTCGTGTTGTATGAGATATTGAGACGCGTAGATTTTTAGCATCATTAATTAATGACTCAACAAGAGATGTTTTTCCACATCCTGAAGGCGCTGCAACGATAAATAGACTAGACATTTTTAATCAAATTTCCATATAATTATTTTGGTATGTAGCCCTTAATTTGATCAATATCTTGCTCTGAAAAGAAGTAATTTTCCATTTGTTTTTTTAGGTAGCTCTGTGATGATTCATCAAATAAGTTTAAATTATTTTCATTAATTAGCATGGTTTGGTGGTCAAGCCACATTTGCCAAGCCTCTTTAGAGACTGAATCTAATATCTTTTTACCAAGGTCGCCGGGGTAGGGCGCTCTTTCTAACCCTTCTAATTGTTTATCTAATTTAATGCAGTGAACTTCTTTCATAATTGTTTTAATCTAACTCCAAGTGTATAAAGCGTTAAAAAATATATAGCTATTGAAATGGTAATAGTTTTTGAAATAAGTATAGCCCTCTCTATTAGAGAGGATTCAAGGTAAAGGCCTATACTTGAATCAAAGTAATAAATATACAGCGACATTATAGTGACTGCAAATATTACTTTAACTAGCATTTTATAAAAAGTAATATGAAACCTAAATATTGATTGCTTTATTAAGAAAAAATATAGAATTGCAGCATTAATTAGCGCTGAGATTGAGGTTGCAGCGGCTAAGCCCACATGATCAAAATACTGAACTAATATTAAATTTAGAACTATATTTGTAACCATTGCAACAACACCAGCTTTTACTGGGGTTTTGGTGTCCCCTCTTGATAGAAAAATTGGCGCAAAGATTTTTATTGCAATGAATGCCATTAAGCCAGAGCCATAAGCCTGCAGACTTAAAGATGTTTTTTTAGCAGATAAAGCATCAAATGCGTCATATTGAAAAAGTGTAATTATCAGCTCTTCTGCAAGCAGAACTAATCCAACGCATGCAGGAAGTCCTAATAAAATTGCGTATAAAAGAGCCTTATCAATAGTATTTATAAAGTTTTTAGTATCTTTTTTTGCATGATAATTACTTAGTTTAGCCAGAGCAACAGTTGCTAGAGCAATGCCAATTAAAGCCAAAGGAAGCTCCAGTAACCTATCTGAATAATATAACCATGTCACACTTCCAGCTATAAGGGTTGATGCAATCATTGTATCAACTAGTAAATTGATTTGAGACACTGATACCCCAAACAATGCTGGAAGCATTCTTTTTCTAAGTATTGAAAGCGCCTTATGATGCCCAAACTGTAATTTAGGGAGTCGTTTTATTTTTCTTAAAAATGGTATTTGAAAGCCAAGCTGGATAATTCCACCAAAAAGGACACCCCAGGCCAATGCCATAATTGGAGTGGATAAGTATTTAGATAAAAATACAGCACTAAGAATTAATGAAATATTTAGTAATACTGGGGTAAATGCTGGAATTATAAAATTATCATAAGTATTAAGAATAGATCCAGAAAGCGCAGTAAGAGATATTAAAAGCAAGTAAGGAAATGTAATTCGTAGCATATCAGAAGCTAATTGAAACTGAGTTGCGTCAGCTTTAAAGTAGAACCCCCATGCAAATAAAAGTATTATGATTGGCGCTATTACTATTGCAATAAGAGTAATAATCATAAGTATGCTAAGTAATTTAGTAGCAATATGATTAATTACTAATTGAACCTCTTCATCGGATTGATTAGCTTTGGAATCAGCCAAAATTGGCAAAAAGGCTTGTGAAAAAGCACCTTCAGCAAAGAGACGTCTAAAAAAATTAGGTATTCTAAAGGCTACTAAGAATGCGTCAGTTAGTTCGTTAGCTCCAAAGAGTCTTGCAATTATAAAATCTCGAGCTAGGCCTAATATTCTTGATATGAAGGTCATTGCGGCGACAATGCTGCTGGACCTTATGAAAGACTTAGACATAATAGAAAAGGCTATCTATTCATCAGCTGGACCGCGCATGATGCCCACTCTTGAGTTTCGTATACATTCTACAAATTGCATAACCTCGTGACTGTCAGATTCTGATGCTTCAAGCTCACTTAGTGCATGATCTAGGAGTCTGCCTTGCGAATCACGATAAACAACCTTAAAGGCCCGTTTTATAGATGAAATTGAGCTAGCACTAAATCCTCTTCTTTTCATTCCAACGGAATTAATACTTCTAATTTTAGGATGGATACCAGCTGCAACCATATAGTCAGGGACATCTTTATTAATTTGACTCCCCATTCCAGCGTACGTATGCCTTCCAATTCCACAAAATTGTTTAACTAAAACAAAGCCGCCAAGTATGGCCCAGTCTGAAATTCTAACATGACCAGCTAGTGAAGCATTATTAGACATAATGATATGGTCACCAAGTTGGCAATCGTGTGCAATATGAACATACGACATGAGCATATTATTCGAGCCGATTCTTGTTAAAGAGTTTTCCTTTTCAGTGCCCCTATTAATTGTGCAGAATTCTCTAATCATATTATCATCTCCAATTACTAGGTTGCTTTCCTGGCCTTCTTGATAGGTAATATCTTGAGGGTCGCCACCAATAGAAGCAAAAGAATAAATATGATTATTATTACCAATTTTTGTAGGGCCTGTAATTACAGCATGAGAGTCTATTACTGTTCCAGCACCTATTTCAACGTTAGCACCAATAACAGCATAAGGTGATATTACTGCACTTTTATGAATCTTAGCGCTTTCATGAATAATGGCAGAAGGGTCAATAGACATAATTATTATTCAGCAGATTTTTGAGTACATAAAATTTCAGCAGAAGTAACTAGCTTACCCTCAACTGAGGCCTTACAGCTAAATTTCCATATACCACGTTTGACAGTAATAATTTCAGCATAAATTTCTAGTTGATCACCTGGCTCAACCATTCTTTTAAAGCGAACTTTATCAACACCTACTAACATGTAAATTTGACCAGTTTGCGGCTTTCCAACTTCAGATTTAAAAGCTAATATTCCAGTTGCTTGTGCCAAAGCCTCAATTATTAGAACCCCAGGCATAATAGGCTGGTCGGGAAAGTGACCAGTAAAATGTGGCTCATTAAAAGTAACATTTTTTATAGCGGTAAGACTTTTTCCCACTTCAAGATTAGTTACCCTGTCAATAAGTAAAAAAGGATAGCGATGAGGTAGAAAATTTTTAACCTCGTTAATATTCATTTTCATAGGATTACTTAATGTTTTTTAATTTAATTTTTAGCAGAGTAGCAATTTTATCAAGTTTTGTTAGCCATACTCCTACCTTTTTCCACTCAGAATGAAGCATAAGAGGAACAAAGCCAGTATAAATTCCTGGTTTTGTTATATTTCTATTGACTGTGCTTGTGGCATTAACTATAACATCATCAGTTATTGTCAGGTGGTCAACAATACCAACCATACCGCCAATCATACATCTTTTGCCAATAATAGTGGTTCCAGCAATACCAGTTTTTGCAGCAATAGCAGTATCAATTCCGATAATTACGTTATGAGCTATATGCACAAGATTATCAATTTTCACTCCGCTATGAATCTCTGTATTATCAATAGAGCCTCTGTCAATTGTTGTATTTGCCCCAATA
>CAJQTG010000032.1 GCA_905618925.1 uncultured Candidatus Thioglobus sp.
TAAAAAAAGGCGCCTTAGGCGCCTTTTTTGATAATGATATAAAATTTATAATTAGTCTTTTTCAATCACAATATTAAAATTTGGAAGTGCTTTAATAAGGTGTTTTCCATAAAACTTTGTTACAAGTCTATTATCAAAAATAGTAATTTTTCCAGTGTCAGTTTCTGTTCGAATAAGTCGTCCACAAGCTTGTATTAATCTTAAGGAGGCGTCAGGTAGAGAAATTTCCATAAATGAATTTCTGTTTAATGACTCAAGATATGATTGAGTTGTTTTTTCAATTGGTGAGGTCGGGACACTAAACCTTAACTTAGCAATGATTACGTGGTTCAAATTATCACCTTTAAGGTCAACGCCTTCAGCAAAGCTATCAAGACCAAAGATTATGCTGCCTTTGCCATTTTTTCTATTTTCAATATGTCTTTCAAGGATATTTTTTTTGCTATATTCACCCTGAATGAATAGATCACAATCTAATGATTTTTCTATTAAGTCGGCTACATTTTGCATTTGATTATTTGATGCAAAAAGCACCAGCGTAGCTGATTTTGTATCAATACGTTTTTTTAACTCCAATGAAATTTCTTGAGTATGATCAAAAGACTGAGTCGGACTCGCTTTAATTTTAGCAATTATAAAATCAACTGACTCATGACTAAAGGGGGATGCTAATCGAAGATACTGGTTTTCTAGTGACTTTAATCCAAGCTGTTGATTTAATCGATCAAAACTTCCAAGGGCAGACAATGTGGCGGATGTAAAAACAACTCCTGCTGCTTTAGACCATATTAGTTTATCTAAATAGCTAGAAACATCAATCTTTGCAGTGTTTAGTTGATAATTATTTTTTTTATTAGCAAGCTTCGACTGACTAATCCAATTGCTAGTTGGAGCTTGTTCTTGATTTTGGTTCTGATTAAATGTATTTAAAAGTGACAAAATTGAAGATAGATTTTGATTATTTTGACCAATTATATTATTTAAGTTATCAGTTATAGCCTGGTCAATATTGTTATTTTTATAGTGCTCCTCCCAATTATCTTTATGCTCCGAAAAATCTTTATACGCAGAATTAAAGAAGATTAATATTTGTTTGGTTAGATTAAGTATTTCACTAGGTACACCAGTTATAGCAAATAGATGAATATCATCTTGGTACTCAAGATTTGAGATGATTTCAATTAGCTCACCTATAGCTTCGTCTGTTTTTTCAATATAGCTCAGAGGTGCTGTAGTTTTTGTAATTTTGATAATTTGATCTATAGCACTCTGATATTGGCGGATAGATGTTTTCATAAACTCAGTACTTCCACCTAGTGAAAAATGAGAAAGCGCTTTTTGGGATAAATGATGAGCTTCATCAAAAACAAAAATACAATCTTCAACCTCAGGAAGAACGTTGTTACCATTAATAATATCAGCTAAAACTAGATCATGATTTGCAATAATTACGTCAGCATGTGAGGCTTTTTTTCTAGCTTTAAAAAAAGCACAATCATTATAAAACTCACAATTTTTAGAGTTGCATGTGAAGCGATTACAGGCAATCTTTTGCCATAATTTGTTTTCAGGTGGACTCTCAAGGTCGTCAATTTCCCCGCTCCAGCTTGTAGCAGAATAGTTATCAGTCATTTCATTTAGAACATCTAAGTCATTTTTACTTGGCTTTTCATCCCAAAGAAGGGAGTCATCTAAAAGAGAAGGGGAGCTTGAATTGTCTTCTGTCAGGTTAATTAAGTTTCTAATACAAACATATCTTGATCTTCCTTTAGCTAAAGCATATTCAAAGTCAACTGAAGAATATTTCTCTGCCTCAACAATGTCTTTATTTAGAATTTGTTCTTGAAGCGCTACATTTGCAGATGCTATAACTAGCTTCTTTTTTGATGCTTTTGCAATGGGCAAGCAGCTTACTAGATATGCCATAGTTTTCCCAGTTCCAGTTGGAGCTTCAACACATATGATTGGATTTGACTCAGCATACTCACCTGTCAATGTTTTTGAAATCTCAGCAATCATTCTATTTTGAGATGAGCGGTTACTGAAATTTGGTAATTGTTTTTTTGCATCTTCAAAGGAGGAGCGTATCTGCTGTTTAAGTTTTGTTGTAAGCATTAAGTGTATTAAGAGTTTCTATCTAGTGAAAGCTCACATAATAGTTGGAGTGCAGAGCGATATTCTGAGTTAGGAATAATCTTAAGTGACTCCAGGGCTAGAGTTGATTCATTTTTTGCTACTTTGCGGCTATATTCAAATGCATTAACACCAAGAAGAATATTTACAATATTATCTATGTTTGTAGAGTCAGCATTAGTTATGGCATTATAGAGGATTTCTTTTTCACTTCCTTTCGTATTTTCGAGCGCATAAATCATTGGTAGTGTAACTTTTCCTTCAGATAAATCATCGCCAACTTCTTTACCAATAACTGAAGAATTTGATTCATAATCAAGGGTGTCATCTATAATTTGAAAAGCATTTCCTAAATGCATTCCAAAGTTGCCAAGCGCATCAATTATGTTTTTATTGGATTTAGATAAGATTCCAGCTATTTGGCATGCAGCCTTAAAAAGGCATGCTGTTTTCCTTTCAATCACTTCAAAATATTCTGACTGAGAAACCCTAGCATTTTTAATATTTAATAATTGAAGTACCTCTCCTTCTGAAATCTGGTTAGTTGCTTTAGATAGGATTTTCATTATTTGCATCGAGTTTGGCTCAACCATAATTTCAAATGCCCTTGAATATAGAAAGTCACCAACTAGAACACTTGGAGCATTACCCCATAATTCATTTGCAGTTTCTTGACCTCGACGGGTGGATGAGCCATCTACAACATCATCATGAAGAAGTGTTGCAGTATGAATGAGTTCAATTACTACTGCCATTGAGTGATGATAATCACCTTTATAGTTCGTTGCTCTAGCGCATAACAATAGAAGAAGTGGTCTAATTCGCTTTCCACCTGAATTGATAATGTACTGGCTCATTTGACTAATAAGATCGACATTTGAATCTAGTCGATTAACCAGAATTTTATCCATCATTACTAGGTCGCTCTTCATGAGAGCATGAATTTCACTAAAATTTTGCATAAGAATTTATTTTAACTGACTTGCTAATAAATAAACTTCTTTAGATCTAGGGCGAGATGCTTTTGGTTTGATAACAGAAACTTTTTTAAAAACATTTCTCGCATTTTTAACATAACCATCAAAACCATCACCCTGGAAGACTTTCACAATGAAACTGCCATTTTTTGACAAGGTTTTAACAGCCATATCTAAAGCTAATTCAGCTAAATACATTGACTTAGGTTGATCAACAGATAGTTGGCCACTCATGTTTGGTGCCATATCAGACAAAACAGTATCCACTTTATTTCCATCAGTCATTAATATCAAATCATCATATACTGACTGCTCTGTAAAGTCTCCTTGTAGAAAAGTAACTCCGATTATTTCTTCAATTGACAAAATATCACTCGCAATAACCTGTCCAGTTTTACCTGCAAACTTCACTGCAACTTGTGACCACCCACCAGGAGCAGCGCCTAAATCTAAAACTTTGTCACCATTTTTAATAAGCTGACCCTTTTCAATAATTTCAAGCAACTTATAGACTGCTCTGCATCGATAGCCTTCTTTTTGTGCTTTTTTTACGTATTCATCACTTAAATGTTCTTGCATCCAACGACGAGAGCTTCCTTTTTTTGCCACAGCTTTAAAAATAAATAGAATATTAGATGTATTTTATAAGAGAAGGCTATCCAGCAATATTAAATTGATTTTTGATTTAGCTTGGGCTTTGTTAAGTTTTTACGGGATAATACGACATCGATTTTTTATGAGTACATTATCAAATGGCAAACAATTTAAGAAATATAGCAATTATCGCTCACGTTGACCACGGAAAGACTACGTTAGTAGATAAATTACTTTCTCAATCGCAAACTTTTGATGATCGTTTTAAGGCGACTGACAGAATGATGGATTCTAATGATCTTGAAAAAGAAAGAGGAATTACAATCAGCTCAAAAAACACAGCCATTAAATGGGGTGATTATAGAATTAATATTGTTGATACTCCGGGTCACGCTGACTTTGGTGGTGAGGTTGAAAGGGTTCTTTCTATGGTCGACAGTGTATTGCTTTTAGTAGATGCTAGTGATGGTCCAATGCCTCAAACTCGCTTTGTTACAAAGAAAGCTTTTGAGCAAGGCCTTAATCCAATTGTAGTGATTAATAAGATTGATCGTGACAGCTCTAGACCTGATTGGGTAATTGACCAGGTATTTGAGCTTTTTGATCAGTTAGGCGCTACTGAAGAGCAATTAGATTTTCCAGTTATATATGCATCAGCGCTTGGTGGATACGCATCTGCAGACGATAGTGCTAGAGAAGGTGATATGACGCCAATGTTTGAGTTAATTGTTGAAAAAGCACCAGCTCCTAAGGTGGATATTGATGGCCCATTTCAAATGCAAATAACTTCATTGGATTACTCTTCATTTGTAGGTGCTATAGGAATTGGAAGAATTGAAAGAGGTGTTGCTAAGAAAAATATGCAGAATGTTTTAGTTTCTCCTGATGGAACTAAGCGCAACGTTAAAATCGTTCAGCTATTAGGTTTTAATGGTCTAGAAAGGCATGATGTTAATTCTGCTAATGCAGGTGATATTGTTGGAGTAGTTGGCATTGAAAACATATCAATTTCAGATACGATTTGTGAGCCAACTAAAGTTGAGGCACTGCCTCATTTAAGTGTTGATGAGCCTACGGTTAGTATGGCATTTAGAGTTAATGATTCTCCATTTGCAGGATTAGACGGAAAATATATAACATCTAGAAATATAAGAGAAAGACTTGATAAAGAGCTTATTTATAATGTTGCTTTAAGAGTTGAAAATACTAAAGACTCTTCAGAGTTTGTGGTTTCAGGTAGGGGCGAGCTGCATCTTTCAATTTTGATTGAAACGATGCGAAGAGAAGGTTTTGAATTATCAGTAGGAAGGCCTCAAGTTATTCTTAAAGAAATAGACGGCGTTACCTGTGAGCCTTTTGAAGATTTAACAGTAGATGTTGAATCTGTTCATCAGGGCTCAGTGATGGAAAAATTAGGCGAAAGAAAGGCGGAGCTATCAAATATGACTCCAGATGGAAAAGGACGAGTAAAGCTTGATTTTATAATTCCAGCTAGAGGTTTAATTGGATTTCGAACTGAGTTTTTAACAGCAACGACTGGAACGGGACTTATGTACTCAACATTTGACTCTTATAGACCTCAAAAAGATGGAAAGATTGGTCAAAGAATGAATGGATCTTTAATTTCAATGAACCAAGGCAAGTCTGTTGCTTATGCGATATTTAATTTACAGAAAAGTGGTAAGTTTTTTGTGGGCCATGGCGAAGATATCTATGAAGGTATGGTCGTAGGAATCAATACAAGGAATAAAGATCTTGTAATTAATGTCATGAAAGGAAAGCAGTTAACTAATGTAAGGGCATCAGGCACTGATGAGGCGGTTGCATTAACTCCAAAGATTACTTTAGATTTAGAGCAAGCCCTGGAGTTTATCGATGACGATGAGTTAGTAGAAGTTACCCCTCATAGCATTAGAATTCGTAAAAGATTGCTCACTGAAAATCTGAGAAAAAGGTCTAAGAGTTCATAAACTCTTCACTGTTTCTTCATGCTTCATCTATATAATCATCCGTTTTGAGCTATATTAAAAGTAGATTATGGATTCTTTTTTAAATTTTTTAGTCAGGCAAAAAAAGTTCGCCTTAGTTTTTTCTCTTGCTTTTATCGCAATAGGAACACTTGCGGTTATTGGAATGCAAAGAGATCAGTTTCCTGCGGTTGATTTTGAAATTCTTAGTGTTACAACAGCTTATCCTGGTGCATCTCCTGAAGATGTTGAAAAAGCGGTTACAAACGTAATTGAAAAAGAATTATCAAGCGTTAGTGGAATTAAGGAAATATCATCTACCTCTCGTGAAGGGCTTTCTTCTATTATTGTTACTTTAGAGGCAGACCTTAAGGATGTTCAGACAGTAAAAAATGATGTTCGAAATGCTGTAAATCAGGTTAAAAGTTTCCCTGAAGAAGTTGCAGATTTGCCTCGAGTGGTTGATTTTAATGTGTCTGAATTCCCAATAATTACTATCAATATTGATGGCTCTAAGATAGATTATGACCAGTCAAGACAAATTACTGATGATCTAGAAACAGCTCTTCTGAAAGTCAAAGGGGTTTCTGCGATAGATAAAAGTGGTTATCTAGATAGTGAAATTCAAATTAAAGTTAATCCAGACATGCTCGATAGATATAACATGTCAATTAATGAAGTTATCTCAGCAATTTCTTCTAGAAATGCTCGTTTTACGGTAGGAGATAATAATCAACAAGACTTAGAGAAAAATATTGTCATTTTGTCTGAATTTGAAAGTGTTGATGATATTAAAAATGTTGTTATTAAATCTAGTTTTGATGGTCCGGTTATAAGGCTTAATGATATTGCTGAAGTCTTTAGAGGTGAAGAAGAAGAAACATCTATAACTCGTGTAAATGGAACTAAAGGTTTTATCCTTGAAATTAAAAAAACTAGTCAAGCAGATATTATTAGAACAGCAAAAAGAGTTAAAGAGCGTGTTTCAGAATTGCAAGAGTATTATCCAGATGAGATTAACATTTTTTTTACGGATGACTCCTCACTAGCTGTTGCTAATAGGATTGATATAATCCTCAAAAATGGCTATATTGGCCTTGCATTAGTTCTCGTTGTTTTGGGCGCTTTTCTTTCCATTACAACTGCATTTTGGGTTGCTGTTAGCATTCCCGTAACTTTGTTAGGAACTGTAGCCTTTATGGGGCTAACAGGCAATACAATAAACTTAATATCTCTTTCAGGTTTCATCATTGTGTTGGGAATTGTGGTGGATGATAGTATAGTTATTGCTGAAAGTATTCATCACTATAAGGCAAAGGGAGGAGACCTCTATAAAAATGTTGTTACAGGCCTAAAGCGAGTTATTATGCCTGTAATAACGACCATAATATCAACCATGCTTGTGATGTCGTCATTCTTTTTAATGTCAGGAGTTCTGGGAAAATTTATCTATGTACTTCCTGTTGTTGTAATATTCGCTTTAGGAATTTCTTTCCTAGAGATTACTTTTGCGCTTCCTGCTCACCTTGCAACTCAAAAGGTTGAAAAACAAAAGACTTGGTTTATCCCTTTTGAGAATCTTTATAACAGGATGATGCATCATGTCTTAAGATGGCGATATTTGATAGTTCCACTATTTATTGCGTTACTCGTTTATTCAACTATTTTTGCAGTTAAAAATATTCCATTTAATTTATTTCCTTCAAGAGGCGCAACAGTAATCTTTGCAAATATTGAAGCTCCAAACGGAAGCTCTGCTGCCTATACTGAAAATATTGTTATTAAGGTTGAAAATATAATTGCTAATGAGATAGGAAGTGACATTGACTCCTTCACAAGTAAGATTGGAAGTTATTTTACAAATGTTGCAAACATTAAAATTACACTCATTCCAACAAGTGACAGAGAAAGAACTGCTGAAGATATGGCAGATAAACTTGAAGCTTTAGTCGTAAATGTTGAGGGTGCTGACAAAATTGATATAACTCTAATAGCACCTGGCCCTCCAAGAGGTGATGATATTGAGGTGACATTTGTTTCTGAAAATGACTCTCAGAGAGAATTAGCGGTAAATAAATTCGAAGGAATACTTAATTTAATTGAAGGTGTTGATGATATAGATCGTAATGATGAGATTGGTAAGCCTCGAATCGAGACCGTACTTGACTTTGATGAGATGGCGCGTTTAGGTGTTGATTACCAGTCAGTTTATAGACACCTTAGGACGGCATTTTCAGGCTCTTATGTTACTGATATTACTATTGCAGGAAACGAGGAAGATGTGCGAATTTATATAGGTGAGAATGATTATACTGAAAACTTTATTAAGAGTACTTCTGTCAAAAATGCTCAAGGTAAATTAATACCAATGAGTCAATTCTCAACGCTTCGAGAAATTAAAGGGGAGCCTGATTACAATCACTTTGATGGTGACAGATCCATTAAACTATCCGCAAGTATTGATGAGAGGGTAACAACTAAAACCAAAACTTTGAGCGATTCTTTAGAGCAATTAAATCTTGCGGTTGATTTTCCTCAAGTATCCATTATTACTGGTGGTGGAGCGCAAGAGCAAATTGATTCGTTGCAAGATTTTCTTTACGCTTTTATTGTAGCTATTATTGGTATTTTTCTTATTCTTGCTATACTATTTAACTCATACTCTCAACCTCTTCTTGTTTTAGCCAGCTTTCCATTTGCACTAATTGGTGTGATTTGGGCGTTTTATTTTCATGGTGAGTCTCTAAGTTTTTTTGCTCTAACAGGGGTGTTAGGCTTAATGGGAGTTATCGTTAACGACTCTCTGGTTATGGTAAGTCACTTAAACTATATTAAACAAAAAAGCGCTCAGTTAGAAGACAAAATTGTATGGATTGCAAAAGGGTCAAGGGATCGTTTAAGAGCGGTAGTGCTGACTACTTTAACAACAATGGCGGGTGTATTGCCACTTGCATACGGAATTGGTGGTACAGATGAATTTTTACAACCTATGGTTCTCGCACTTGGTTATGGATTAATGTTTGGTACGCTTTTAACTTTAGTTCTTTTGCCTTGCATGTATCTCATGAACCATGATTTTATTAATATGCTCGGAAGAATTAAAACAAAGTTTTCTAGAAAGAAGGTAGCTGTCTAATTATTTGTTTTGAAGTGCTAAGCGAATAAGTTGCTCAGTCGATAGGTTTTGGTCAGAAATTTTTGAAACCATTTTATTGGCCTCCTTTGTTTTAAAGCCTAGAGACTGAAGCGCCTCAATAGCTTGCATGCTATTTGGATTTCCACTCTTCTTAAATTCTTTCGTACTACCATGGTTTCCAACTAATTCAAGCTTACTTAGCCTATCTTGAAGTTCTACAATTAGTTTAAGAGCAGTTTTCTTACCAATTCCTGGCGTTTTTGCTAAAAGGTCTGCATCCTCATTTGAAATACATTCAATGAGAGTATTTACAGAAAGGTGTGACAAAATTGCAAGAGCAACTTTAGGGCCTACACCATTAACCCTTATTAACTCCCTAAAAATACTTTTTTCATCTTTAGTGATAAAACCAAATAACGTGTGTGCATCTTCTTTAACACTTAGATGAGTGAACAGTAATGTATCTTCTGAGGCTTTATCAAGCTGATAAAACGTGGACATAGGGCAAAGTATCTCATAGCCAATACCTCCAACTTCTAGAAGTACTTCGGGTGGATTCTTGCTAATAATTTTACCTTTTAAGTGGCCAATCATAACCAGGGGTGCTTCTTAAAGTGCTCTGTTTCAAATAAACGTATTTGATCCTCGTACTGCAATGTTAAACCAATATCATCAAGTCCATTGATGAGTCTTCGCTTTCTTTCAGGGTCAACATCAAATCCAAAAGAATGCTCATCTGTGGTTACACTTTGGTCATGAAGATCAATAACTATATTTCCAGTATATTCAAACAGCCCATTCACAATCTCATTACTTAAAACAACTGGGAGAATGCCATTTTTAAAGCAGTTGTTATAGAAGATATCAGCAAAGCTAGGTGCAATGATTACTCTAAATCCAAAGTCTTCTAATGCCCATGGAGCGTGCTCTCTAGACGACCCACAACCAAAGTTTCTTCTGGTCAGTAAAATCTGAGCTTCTGAGTATTTAGGATTATTTAATATAAAATCAGGGTTGATTGGTCGCTTTGAGTTATCCATACCAGGCTCACCATGATCTAAATAACGCCATTCATCAAATAAGTTAGGTCCAAATCCACTTTTTTTAATGGATTTTAAGAACTGTTTTGGAATGATTGCATCTGTATCAATATTTGCTCGATCTAAAGGCGTGGCAATGGAACTCAAAGAGGTGAATTTTTTCATGACTCTACCTCTGAAAAATGACCTGCAATAGCGCTCGCCACCGCAATTGCTGGGCTTACTAGATGAGTAAACGAGCCCTGTCCTTGTCTCCCTTCGAAATTCCTATTTGATGTGCTCGCACATCTCTCTCCTGCTTCTAGTTTATCTGCATTCATCGCAAGGCACATTGAGCATCCTGGCTCCCGCCATTCAAATCCTGCATCTTTGAAAATTTTATCAAGCCCCTCGTCTTCAGCTTGTTTTTTCACAAGTCCCGAGCCCGGGACTACAAGTGCAAGTTTTATGTTTTGCGCAATTTTTTTACCTTTAGCAACTGAAGCTGCTATTCTTAAGTCTTCAATTCTTGAGTTAGTACAAGAGCCGATAAACACTTTATCTATTGCAATTGAGCTCATTAAAGTGTTTGGCTCTAAATGAATATACTTTAAAGCATTTCTAATACTTTCAGCCTTAACCTCATCTTTTTCTAGTTTAGGATCAGGTGTTGAGCCATTAATATCAACGACCATTTCTGGAGATGTTCCCCAGGTTACTTGAGGTTTAATAAGGTTTGCATCAATTAATATTGATTCATCAAAATTTGAATCTGCATCACTATGAAGAGTTTTCCAATATTTTACAGCTGAGTCCCAATCCTCTCCTTTCGGTGAAAAAGGCCTGCCTTTAACATAGCTAATGGTTTTATCATCAACTGCGACAATTCCAACCTTTGCCCCCGCTTCAATTGACATATTACACAAGGTCATGCGGGCTTCAATACTCATATCTTGAATTGTTGAGCCACAGAATTCAATTGCAAATCCAGTTCCACCTGCTGTGCCTATTTTTCCAATTACATATAATGCAACGTCTTTAGAGCTTACATCATTTGCTAATGGACCATTAATTTCAATCTTCATATTTTTAGCTTTGCTCTGCCATAAACAGCCAGTTGCAAGGACATGCTCAACTTCAGAAGTTCCAATACCAAAAGCTAACGCTCCAAGAGCGCCATGAGTTGTTGTATGCGAATCGCCACAAACAATACTCATTCCAGGAAGTGTTGCGCCTTGTTCGGGCCCAATAACATGAACAATTCCTTGCCGGATATCATTCATTTGAATTTCATTTATTTCAAACGTTTCACAATTCTTATCTAGGGTTTCAACCTGAAGTCTTGAGATTGGGTCAGTTATACTGCTAACTCCACTTGATCTTTCTGTAGTTGGAACGTTATGATCAGGAACTGCTAAGTTAGACTTATTGCGCCAAATTTTTCTTCCAGTTAAAGCAAGACCTTCAAATGCTTGTGGTGAAGTAACCTCGTGAATTAGCTGACGATCAATATAAATAAGCGCGGCTCCATCTTGGTCATGGACCATATGAGCTCTCATTAATTTATCGTAGAGTGTTTGAGACATTATTTGTTAGTAATACTTGATAAAATGACTATTTTACATTTCTAACTTAGCCTTAATTATAGAAATACATAACAAGTTTTTATATTTGTCGGCAGTTCTGAAATTTTAATTTTATAGTTTAAGGGTTTAATTTATGTGTGGTATTTGTGGTCAATTTCGTTTTGACGGAGAGTTTGTTTCTACAAACTCTCTAGATGATATGATGAGTAAGCTTGCCAAAAGAGGGCCAGATTCAAATGGAAAGTGGCTTGAAGGTAAGATTGGTTTTGGGCATCAGCGCTTAAGTGTTATAGATTTGTCAAATTTAGGCTCTCAACCAATGGAAGATGATCTTCTTAAATTAACTCTAGTTTTCAATGGAACAATTTACAACTATAAGGAACTACGCGCACTATTAATCAGCAAGGGTTATGTCTTTTTTTCAAACTCCGATTCAGAGGTAATAATAAAGGCTTATCATTTTTGGAGAGAAGATTGCGTTAAGCACCTTGATGGTATGTTTGCATTTGCTATTTGGGATCAACCTTCTCAGCAACTTTTTGTTGCAAGAGATAGGATGGGCATTAAACCTCTTTATTTCAATATTACATCCAAAGCATTTACTTTTGCATCAAATTCACAAGCTTTACTTACTCAAAAACTTGATAAAAGTATTAATCCTGTTGCTTTACATCAACAGTTATCTCTTCATGGAGTGGTTCCAGCTCCAAATACAATTATTAATGGAATTCATAAATTAAAGCCTGGTACTTTTGTTACATTAACTATTAATGGTAAATTACGAGAAAAGACATATTGGCACCCTAGTGCTAAAAGGCTTGAGGAAAATATTTCAGAGCAAGACTATATTGAAAGAACGCATGAATTATTAACTACAGCAGTTATGAAAAGAATGTCTGCCTCAGATGTTCCTATTGGTGTTTTACTTTCTGGAGGCCTAGATTCATCGCTTATTGTTGCCCTTTTAAAGGAAGCGGGACATGAAGATATCCGTACTTTTTCTATAGGCTTTGAAGATATTGATGATGAAGTTGGGAGTGAGTTTGAGTATTCAGATCAAATTGTTTCAAGATTTAACACCCAACATAAAAAGTATCAATTAAGTAATAAAGAGGTGCTTCCAAGATTATCAGAAGCTGTTTTGAATATGTCTGAGCCAATGGTTGGTCAAGATGCAGTAGCTTTTTATTTACTCTCTGAACAGGTCTCAAAGCATACTAAGGTCGTTTTGTCTGGACAAGGTGCTGATGAAGCTTTTGCTGGCTATTTTTGGTATCCAAGAATGGCTAATGAGCAAGGTGATGAAGTGGAGCGCTTTTCAAAGCATTATGTGGACAGACCTCATGACGAGTATTTGCAAACAGTGTCATCAATATATCAAGGTGAGAATCATACTCATAACTGGCTTAATAAGGAATTTTTAAAGCCAGGAGCTGACACCTTTATTGACAGAGTGTTTCGCACAGATATGACAAGATTGATTGTCGACGATCCAGTGAAAAGAGTTGACAATATGACAATGGCATGGGGCTTGGAGGCTAGGGTTCCATTTATGGATACTGATCTTGTTGAATGGGCGCTTAGTATTCCGCCTTCATTAAAAATGAGGGATGGTGGAAAATACCCTCTTAAACAGATTTCAAGAGGGCTGCTCCCAGACTCAGTAATTGATCGAAAAAAAGGTTATTTTCCAATGCCTGCTTTAAAGTATATTCAGGGTGATTTCTTGGAATTTATGTCTGATATACTTTTATCGAGTGCTTGTCATAATAGAGGTGTTTTTAATCATCAATATATTAATAAAGTGATTAACTCTCCTAAAGATTATATGACAGCTTTGAATGGATCGAGATTGTGGCACCTAGCATTGCTAGAGTTCTGGTTTCAAATTAATGTAGATAACTAGCTCATGGAAAAAATTGTAATTTATACAGATGGTGGATGCCGAGGAAATCCTGGAATTGGTGGTTGGGGCGCATGGCTGAGATACAAAGATCATGACAAGAAATTAAAAGGCTCCGAATTGGATACAACAAACAATAAGATGGAGCTTACCGCCTCAATTAAAGCGCTACAAGCTCTTAAATCTAGTGACATAACTGTCGATTTATATACAGATTCGAAGTATGTTATTCAAGGTATAAATGATTGGATTGAAGGTTGGAAGGCAAAAGGCTGGAAGACTGCTAATAAAAAGCCGGTTAAAAATGTAGAGCTTTGGAAGCAATTAGATGGCCTTAATCAAGAGTTTTCTGTTAATTGGCACTGGGTTAAAGGGCATAGTGATGACCCGGGTAATGACATGGCGGATCTTTTGGCAAATCAAGCTATGGATGAAATTAGTTAGTTTCTAGCAACTCAGGATGCTCGAGATAATCTAATTCATTTTGACTAAAATTTGATAAAAGCCTTGCTTCAATATTAAATGGTCCTCGCAAATTAGTTCCAATGTGCTTTTTTATTAATAAATCAAATGTCTTAATTGGGTCAAGATCTCTCTTTTGACAAAGGTGTTGATACCAATAGTTTCCAATTTTTACATGTCCAATTTCATCTTTAAAAATAATATCTAAAATTTCAACCATCTTATGAAGGTTTGAATCTTTAAATTTTTTTCTAATTCTTGGGGTTACATCTAAACCTCTAGCCTCTAGAACCCTAGGAACTAAAGCCATTCTCGATAAAACATCATAATCTGTATCAACTGTCATTTGCCACAAACCATTATGGGCATCAAAATCACCATAACTATATCCAACGGACTCAAGGTAATCTTTGATAAGTGAAAAGTGGATTGTCTCCTCATTGGCTACCTGGATCCAGTCTGCATAATATTGATGTGGCATTTCCTGAAATCTATAGATTGCATCTAGAGCCAAATTTATCGAATTAAATTCGATATGACAAATGGCATGAATATTTTTTATCATACCTAAATCTGATCGATCTCTTTTTGGGACTCCTTTGAAATCAACTAAATTTGGCCTCAAAGGCCTCCCTGGAAAGAGTATTTTAATTATATTAACTTTAGATTTACTGATGTCAAATGGTATTTGATATTTTTTTAAATCATGAATTAGTAGAATTTTTTTTTCTACATTATTACAAATGAGGGCTTCATAAGCAAGATTAAAGAGTGACATAAGATCCTGAGTTTATATCACCTAAGTCCCATTTATCAATTTTTGTTCTGATTAGCCTAAGAGTCGGAAATCCTATGCTTGCCGTCATTCTTCTTATTTGACGATTTCTTCCTTCACTTATTGAAATTTCAATCCACGAAGTGGGTATATTTTTTCTTACTCTTATTGGCGGTGTTCTTGCCCAAAGCCAGCTAGGTTCTTTAATAATTTTGACGATTGCAGCTTTAGTATTTCCATCCTTAAGTTTTACGCCTTTCTGAAGAGCAGTAGCTGCAGCATCAGACATCTCTCCTTCAACCTGAACAATATAGGTTTTAGTTTTATTATATTTTGGATTAGATATTAAATTTTGTAACTTGCCATCATCAGTAAGAATCACCAAACCTTCTGAGTCTTTATCAAGCCTACCTGCTGGATAGACGTTTGGTATGTCAATGAAGTCTGATAATGTATTATTATCGCCACTAAACTGGCAAATAACTCCAAATGGTTTATTTAAAGCAATAAGTTTAGCCATAAATATATTTTGCTCTTGCAACAAAAGAATCCAATTGTGAATTAGCTATATTTTTAAAAACAGGTGACAAAGCTATGTCAATAAGCATTGATTTAAATTTAAATTGAAGATCCAAATGAATTTTTGTGGCATTTTCACCAAGCGGCTCAAATCGCCATTCACCTGAAAGCTCATCAAATGGACCATCAACTAACTCCATTAAAATAGACTCGTAGGGAGTTAAAGTATTTAGTGTTGAAAACGTCTGTTTAATGCCGCCTTTATTAATCTTGACTGACGCAGTGATTTGGTCGTCAGATTGATTTAAAATAGAAGAAGAATCACACCAGTTTAAAAATTGAGAGTAGTCATCAATATTGTTAACTAACTCAAACATTTGTTGGGGTGTATATGGAACAATTGCGCTTTTTGAAATACGATGCATGGCAAAAAATAAAAAAGATAATTCAAATACTATTGCTTTAAATAAAAAAGCAAGGCACGACTATTTTATCGAACAAAGTCTTGAAGCGGGCTTAAGTTTGCTCGGCTGGGAGGTTAAAAGCCTTAGAGATAGTAAAGTTCAGATTACTGAAAGTTATGTGATTTACAAAAATAATGAACTCTTTCTTTTTGGTGCTCATATATCACCACTAAATTCTGCTTCTAGTCACGTTGAATGTGATCCAATAAGAACTAGGAAATTACTACTTAATAGACTTGAAATTAATAGACTTAAAGAAAAAATTACTCAAAAAGGAGCTACAGTTGTTCCTTTAAAACTCTATTGGGCGAGAGGTAAAGTCAAATTAGAAATTGGCGTAGCTAAAGGAAAAAAAGGCCATGATAAGCGTCAGGATATTAAAGAAAGAGATTGGAAATTGGATAAAGCAAGAGCACTTAAAGAAGGGAATCGCTAGAATAAAATATTTTTTTTAATTATTTTTTCAAATAACTTTATTTTGATAGTACAATAACCACTAGATACAGTGTTGGAGGCAGATGGTTTCTTTTGATTCTTTCCTCCTGAAACAGGTTTAAAGTTACCTCTTACGCCATATCTTATTTTTTAACAAACTTTATTGGAGAGAATTAAAATGAACAAATCAGACTTAATTGATGCAATTGCTTCAGGTGCTAACTTATCTAAAGCTGATGCTGCAAGAGCACTAAACGCAACAACTGGTGCTATTACTTCAGCAATGGCAAGCGGTGATGGAGTCCAACTAACTGGCTTTGGTAGCTTTGTAGTTAGAGCTCGTGCTGCTCGCAGTGGTCGTAACCCACAAACAGGTGCTACGATTCAAATTAAAGCTTCAAATGTGGCTGCATTTAAAGCTGGCAAGGCATTGAAAGACGCATGTAACTAGTATTTAAATTAGTTATTGAAAAAGGCGCCTAAGGGCGCCTTTTTTATATTTGTAGAAAAGACATTTGCTTGATATACTATTTTCAAGGTTTTATATTAATACTTTGAAATGACTAAATTTACGCCATTCTGGTGGGATGGCCAACCACAATTCGAAAATACTGATGCACTTCCAATGAATGCAGACATTGTCATTGTTGGCGCTGGTTATACAGGATTAAGCGCAGCTTTAACATTGTCAAAATCTGGAAAAAATGTCATTGTTCTAGATTCAGAGATGATTGGATTTGGAGCAAGTACTAGGAATGGTGGAATGATAGGTTCTGGCCATAAGGTTTCAACAGATCAGGCAAAGAAAAAATATGGTGAAGCTATTGCAGCAGAAATTCATAAAGAAGCTAATGCCTCACTAGCATTTACATCTAACCTGATTAAAGAAAACAATATTGATTGTGAGTTTCAAGTTTGTGGCAGATTAAGAACTTCATGGCTGCCTGAAGATCAAGTCAGTATGTCAGATAATTTAAAAAAATTAAAAGCTATTGATGACTTTAACTCTAAGATGATTAGTCCTGACTTAATGTCTAAGTCTATAAAAACAGATTTATACTTTGGAGGACAGTTTTATCAAGATCATGGGTCAATCCAACCTCGTAAATTTCATTATGGTTTATTAAAACTTGCATTGGAAGCTGGCGCTAAAGTTTTTGGCAGCACGCCTGTAATTAAAGTTAATCAGTTATCAAAATTAAAACAAAATGGATTTGATGTTTTAACTTCAAATTCAAAAATTCACTGTAAGCAAGTTCTTATGGCTACTAATGGGTACACAAGGCCAAGTCTTTCTAAGTATTTAGCAAGGCGCGTATTGCCAGTACCAAGTTTTGTAATAACAACAGTGGATATTGGTAAAGATAAAGTTCAGTCTCTATTGCCAGGTGGTCATTGTATGGTTGAAACTCGTAAGCGTTATTGCTACTATAGGCCAACTCCTTGTGGTACAAGAATAATGCTAGGAACGCGAGCAGCTATGCATTCTATATCTGCTGAAGAAGCGTTACCAACTCTACGTAGGATGCTTACAGAAATTTTTCCTTCTTTAGAGGGTGTTGAAATTAGTCATTGTTGGACTGGGTTTACAGGGTTTAGTTTCAGTCAATTACCAAATCTTAGTATTAATAAAGGGGTTTATTCTGCGCTAGGGTACTGTGGAAATGGAGTTGCAATGGCGCCTTATTTGGGGCATATGGCTGCTTTAAAAATGTTAAATCCTGATCAGCAAGTTACTGTCTTTGAAAGAACACCTTTACAAACTAGACCTTACTATTTTGGAAAGCCGTGGTTTCTTCCAATTGCGAGCGCTTATTTTAGGGCTTTTGATGTATTAGATTACTATCGTCGAAAAAAATCGATTAAAAAAATTTTAACCCAATAAAAAAGTTTTTTTTATTAACAGGTACATCTTGTTTTTTTATCTCTAAGCATGAGAAATACACAACTGCATGGTAAAATACCGGCTTTTTAATTAACTGGGGATTGTTCATGGAACAAACTTTATCAATAATTAAGCCAGATGCTGTGGCTAAAAACGTAATTGGTCAAATTTACTCTCGTTTTGAAGATGCTGGTTTTAAAATTGTTGCATCAAAAATGATTCACTTGGATGAGGCAATGGCAGGTGGATTCTATGCTGTTCATCAAGAGAGACCTTTTTATAAAGATCTTGTTAGCTTTATGACATCTGGGCCCGTTATGGTTCAAGTTCTTGAAGGTGAGAATGCAGTTGCAAAACATCGTGAAATTATGGGCGCGACTAATCCAAAAGAAGCAGATGCAGGGACTATTAGAGCAGATTTTGCAGAATCTCTAGACGAAAATGCTGTCCATGGTTCAGACTCTCAAGAAAATGCTGCAATAGAAATTGCTTATTTTTTTGATGATGATGGTGTTTGTCCGAGAACTAGATAAATAACTTTAAAAGAGACTTGCTAATGTTAGAAAAACAAAACTTGTTAGGACTTACTCAAGATAAGCTTAAGAAGTTTTTTTCTGATTTAAATGAAAAGCCATTTCGTACAAAACAAATTATGCAATGGATTTATCACCAAGGTGCTTTGGACTTTGGTGATATGCATAACTTTTCAAAAGACTTAAGACAAAAGCTTGAGGCGATTGCTTCTATTGCATTGCCTGAGGTTACCTCCATAAATCACTCAAAAGATGGTGTTATCAAGTGGGTAATAAAGCTAGGTGAAGAAAATCATATTGAAACAGTCTACATACCTCAGAAAGATAGAGGAACGCTTTGTATATCTTCTCAAGTTGGTTGCTCATTAGCCTGTACATTTTGCTCAACTGGTTATCAAGGATTTAATCGTAATCTTAAAAATCATGAAATTATTGCACAGGTATTAATTGCTCAAAACCACTTAAAGGCCAAAGATAGGAGAATTTCTAATGTAGTTTTTATGGGAATGGGTGAGCCATTACTTAATGAATCTCCTGTTTATGATGCGTGTGATATCCTTTTGGATGATTGGGCATTTGGACTTTCTAGGAGAAGGGTCACTGTTTCTTCATCAGGAATTGTTCCTGCACTAAAGAGAATGTCAGACACAGTGCCAGTAAGTTTAGCTATCTCCTTGCATGCTCCTAACGATGAATTAAGAGATATACTTGTCCCAATTAATAAAAAATACCCTATTAAAGAGCTCATGAAGGCTTGCCACTACTACTTGAATGCTGGAACTCAAGAGCGACATGTAATGTTCGAGTATGTCATGCTTAAGGGCGTTAACGACTCTATTGAGCAAGCTCACGCACTCTCAAAACTAATAAATTTTTGGTTTCAGGGAGAATCAGCTAAAGTTAACCTAATTCCTTTCAATCCATTCCCTGAAACTAAATATACAACTTCAACTGACGCTGCTATTGATAAGTTTCAAGATATTCTTTATCGGTCAGGGATTCGAACTACTACGAGAAGAACGCGTGGTGAAGATGTTGACGCGGCATGTGGCCAATTAGCTGGAAAAGTGGCAGATAAGAGCAGAAGAAGTGCTGGACGGGATTAATTATTATCCAATAAAGAAAAAACCTATAAAGGGGAGGCTGCTTTGGCTTTTTTTGTTTTTTTTAATTTTTGGTGCTATGTGGTATTATTTTCAGGGAGAAGAAGTAACTGAAAGTAAAACAAACTCCATCATAATTAGTCAGCCAAGTCTTGATGATGTTAGCGAGAGTATAATTGTGGAAAATATTGATGATGCAATTTCTCCTGATAAAATTAATGAAGCAACTGAAAATCTTGACGAAGTAATAAGCACTTATGAAGCAAGTACACAAAATTAAAAGAAGGGTTTCTAAGAAAATTTTTGTCGGCAATGTCGCTGTTGGGGGTGATGCTCCGATTACTGTTCAGAGCATGACTAATACTGATACATGTGATGTTGACTCTACAGTTTCACAAATCTTATCTCTTGAGAAAGCTGGAGCTGATCTTGTTAGAGTTTCAATTCCAACTATGGATGCAGCTGAAGCGTTTAAAAAAATAAAGACACGCGTAAATATCCCTCTTATTACTGATATTCATTTTGATTATAAAATTGCCTTAAAAGTTGCTGGATATGGTGCGGACTGTTTAAGAATTAACCCTGGAAATATTGGTAAAGAAGAACGCATAAAAGAGGTAGTTGCCGCTGCAAAGGATAATGGAATACCTATTCGTATTGGTGTTAATGCTGGATCCCTTGAAAAAGATTTACAAAAAAAATATACTGAACCAACTCCAGAGGCGATGGTAGAGTCTGCATTTAGACATATTGATATTTTAGATAGGCTAAACTTTGATAACTTTAAAGTTTCATTAAAGGCTTCTGAGATTTTTATGACTGTTTTTGCTTATCGTCAATTAGCTTCTCAAATTGATAATCCACTTCATCTAGGCATTACTGAAGCTGGGTCATTTCGTTCTGGAACTGTTAAATCTTCAATTGGTATGGGCTTACTTTTAAGTGAAGGTATCGGTGATACTATTAGAGTGTCGCTTGCATCGGATCCTGTGGATGAGATAAAGGTTGGTTTTGATATTTTAAAGTCACTTCATTTAAGAAAGAAAGGCGTTAATTTGATTGCATGCCCATCATGCTCAAGACAAAAATTTGATGTAATCTCAGTTGTTAATGAACTTGAAGCTCGTCTAGAAGATATAACCGAGCCTATTGATGTTGCTGTAATTGGTTGTGTTGTTAATGGACCAGGAGAGGCGAAGGAGGTTAGTGTTGGCCTTACTGGTGGCTCACCAAATTTATTATATATAGATGGTAAACCTCACAGTAAGATTGAGAATGAATCACTAGTAGATACTTTAGAGGTCAGTATAAGAAGGCGCATACCTATTTCCAACGTTTGATTCTTTTAAGTGCTCTGTATTTATAAATTACAATAACTGAAAAATACCCTAGTATTGCTGTAAAGATTGAGGTAATTAATCCTCCTACCCATAAAGCTATTGTAGCAGTCCAAAAATTATCCATCAAATAGCCAAATGAAAATACAAATTCAGGGTCTATCTCAACTCCAATAATTGATGCACCTAATTTATAAGTAAAGTAATAAATTGGGAGCATTGTGATTGGGTTATTTATCCAAACAACAAGCATTGAAAGCAAAATATTTGCAGAAAACATAATTGCAAAAATACCAGCTAGTAAGGTATGCCCTAGAATTGGAATGAAAGAGATAAAGAGACCAATAGCAAAAGCTTTAGCAATGGATTTCTTATTCCATTTCCAAAGCTCTGGATTAGTTAGGTGTTTATTAAGCCAGCCTAAGTTAACATTTTCACGTTTTGGACTATATTTTTTTAATGTTGCTTTCATTAATTTTTTGCCACATTAATGATGTTTGCTTCATGCAATCCATAAAGTAAATAAAGCTCATCTTGAGAGCCGTGTTCGGTAACTAAGTCTGGGACGCCAAGGATATGCAGTGGGGTTTTAATATGTTTCGATTGAAGCAATTCATTAATAGCACTTCCAGCGCCGCCGCTTGCAGTATTATCTTCAATTGAGATTAGTTTTTTATAACTATTGGCAGTGTCAATAATTAAATTTTCATCTAACGGCTTAACAAATCGCATATCAATAACTGTTGCATCAATCTTTTCAGATGCTCTAAGGGCAGGTTCAAGCATATTGCCAAATGCAAAAATAGCAATATCTTTACCAGTTCTAACAATATTTCCTTTTCCAATTTCTATTGATGCATCTGTTATAAAGTCTTCAATGGCTGACTTTCCTCTTGGAAACCTTACGCAAACCGGCCCATTAAAATTAAGAGAAAAATTAAGAGCCTTGTACATTTCAATTGAAGAGCTTGGCGCCATAATAACAATATTTGGAATACATCTCAAAAAGCTTAAGTCAAAAATACCAGCGTGAGTCGCACCATCTGCTCCAACAAGCCCTGCACGATCAATAGCAAAAATAACATTTAAATTTTGTAACGCGATATCATGAATAAATTGGTCATAACCACGCTGTAAGAATGTTGAATATATTGCAACAACTGGCTTTAATCCTTTGGTCGCAATGCCTCCAGCAAGCGTGACAGCATGTTGCTCTGCAATTGCGACATCTATGAAGCGATCAGGAAAGTTTTTTTCAAAATTAACCATGCCGGATCCTTCAGCCATTGCCGGGGTTATTCCAATTATTCTTTCATCATTCTTAGCGCTATTACATAACCACTCTCCAAAAACTTTGCTGTAGCTTGGAAAGTTGTTAGTTGAGCTTGATGGTGGGGAAATTCCATGAAACTTTAGTGGATTTTGCTCAGCAGCCTCTAGCCCATGTCCTTTTTTAGTAATGATGTGAAGAATTCGAGGATTTTCGATATTTTTTAAATTTTGTAAAGCTTTAATTAATACGGGAATATCATGACCATCAATTGGTCCAAAATACTCTATTCCAAGCTCTTCAAATAACGTTCCTGGAAGAAACATTCCTTTTAGATGTTCCTCTGAGCGTTTAGCAAATTTTTGGACACGTGGTAATCTTTCTAAGAACTCAAGAGATTTTGACTTCATAGTTGAGTATATTTTTCCAGAAATAAGTCTAGTTAGATATTTGCTCAAAGCCCCAACATTTTGAGAAATCGACATGTCGTTGTCATTTAGAATGATTAGCAGATTAGTATCAGTATCACCCGCATGATTCATAGCTTCAAATGACATGCCTCCACTTAACGCCCCGTCTCCAATAACTGCTATTGACGTGTTAGATTTTTGTTGTAATTTGTTTGCAATTGCAATACCAAGGGCTGCACTTATTGAGGTGGACGAATGACCAGCTCCAAAAGCGTCATGTTCACTCTCACTTCTTTTCGTAAAGCCAGATAAGCCATCTTTCTGACGCAGAGTAGACATTAAATCTTTTCTACCAGTTAGGATTTTATGGGTGTAAGCCTGATGACCAACATCCCAAACAAAAGTATCGTTAGGGGTGTCAAATACATAATGCATTGCCAGAGTTAATTCAATAGTTCCAAGGTTTGAGCTTAGGTGACCTCCAGTTAGTTCAATGCTGTCTATTAAAAATAATTTAATCTCTTCAGCAAGAGCATTTAATTCTTCAATGTCTAGTTTTTTTATGTCACTTGGCTTATGAATATTATTTAGCATTATTGAGTTAAACTGATTTACCGATGCTTATTAAGCAAAAGAAAAATATTATACACTTGTCGGTATTAAGAATAGTGGAGCCCTAATGGAGTTTTTATGTTTATTAAAAAGGTTAAATAGTAAAAAAAAAATACAACTGGCTAGTAAAATTAATCCACTACTTTTTCATTTATGAAATATGCTTACTATTTGCGCCTTATATAAGTTTACTCGGTTAGATGACTTTGAAGAAATTCAAGGCCCTCTTAAATTATTTTTAGACTCGCTAAATATTAGAGGTACTTTTTTGTTAGCTAAAGAAGGAGTCAATGGAACGATTGCTGGTGATAATGATAGCATTATGAAATCCCTTGATTACCTTCAAAAAGATAAGAGGCTAGTTGGCTTGGAGTATAAATTTTCTTATAGTGAGAAACCTCCATTTAAAAGACTTAAGGTAAAGTTAAAAAAGGAAATAGTGACTTTAGGCGTATCAAATATTGATCCTACATTTTCTTCTGGTACTTATGTTAAACCAGCTGATTGGAATGAGCTTATTAATGATCCTGATGTTATTTTAATTGATACTCGAAATAATTATGAATTTGAAATAGGTAGTTTTAAGGGCTCTATTAATCCAAATACTGAGACTTTTCGAGAGTTCCCAGTCTATACTAAAAACAATTTAGAAAAATATCGAGATAAAAAAATTGCCATGTTTTGTACTGGCGGTATACGCTGTGAAAAATCTACTGCTTACTTAAAATCAAAAGGTTTTGAAAATGTTTTTCATCTTCAGGGTGGAATTTTAAAATATCTTGAAGAGGTTAAAGAAAATGAAAGCTTATGGGAAGGTGAGTGTTTTGTTTTTGATGATAGAGTAGCTGTTAAGCATAATCTTGAGCTTGGAAAATATGATCAATGTCATGCCTGTAGATTTCCAATTACTGAGGAAGACAAAGAGCATCCTCATTATGAAAAAGGAACCTCTTGTCCAAGATGTTATGGAACAAAAAACTTGTCACAAGTTAATCGCTATCGTGAAAGAGAAAAACAGGTTCAGCTTGCAAAGAGTCGTGGAGAGTCACATATAGGCGATGATGCTAATAAAGTAATTGCAAAAAGTAATAAAAAAAATTAAATTGATACTGGAGTGAGGATTGCATCGTTTTTTTATAGTTCTATATAATTATCATTACTAAATAGGATTAACAAATGTTTGAGCGCAAAGATATTGATAAATTAAAAAAAGATATAGTTCTTGATGTAGAGCTATTTGATTCAAATCTAAAACTGCATACTCGATGGGGTACTTTTAGTCCTCGAGCTCTTGATGATGGTACTAAGCTTTTGATGAAGTACTTTAGTGCTGATATTGATGATATTTGTTTAGATTTAGGCTGTGGTTATGGCCCTATCGGCCTAGCGCTGGCAAAACACTGTTCTAAGGGCGAAGTTCACATGGTTGATAAAGACTTTGTTGCGGTTGATCTTGCAAATTACAATGCAAAACTTAATAATATTGTAAATGCAAAAGCGTACCTTTCAGATGCATTTTTACAAGTCCCTAGTGATATCAAATTTAATCAAATTGTTTCAAATATTCCTGCTAAAGTTGGACGAGAGCAACTGTCAATAATTCTTTATGATGCTTTGGACGCTCTAAAACCTGGGGGCGTAATTACTGTCGTTACAATTAATGGGCTAAAGGACTTTATAAAAAATAACTTTAAGTCAGTTTTTGGTAATTATAAAAAAATTAAACAAGGGCAAAAGTATGTAATCTCGCAGGCAATTAAGCAATAATTGTTTTTACAAATCTTTGTAAGATTGCAAATACTATACTAAAATAGTAAAAAACATTGGGAGTATTAAATTGGACGTATTAGAAAAAATTCAAAAACAAGTTGATAGTGCAGCGATAGTTATCTATATGAAAGGAACGCCTCAATTTCCTCAGTGTGGTTTCTCAGCTCGCGCATCTCAAACATTAGCTTCAACGGGTGTTGAGTTTGCATTTGTTAACATTTTTGAAGACCAAGAGGTTTTTCAAAGTCTGCCTGACTTTGCTGACTGGCCAACATTTCCCCAAATCTATTTCAATTCTGAATTAGTTGGTGGTGGTGATATTATTCTTGAAATGGCAGAGCAAGATACATTGAAAGAGGCTATGGAAGAAGCTGTAGAAAAGTATAACGGCTAAAAATCAATAATTAACTACAAGGCTCTTAACTTGTAACCATTTTCTTTAAGCCAATACTTAGCTTCTTTATAGTTAGGCATAATTGCTTCAACTGCATTCCAGAAATTTGCTGAGTGGTTTTTATGAATGGTGTGAACTAATTCATGAATAATTACATAGTCAATTACTTTTAATGGCGCCATAATGAGTAGAAAGTTTAGATTAATATTGTTTCTGGAAGAGCAAGATCCCCAGAGCGTTCTTTGCTCTTTAATTCTCACTTGATTGACCTGTAAATTATGCTTTTCGGCAAAATAGAATAGTCGAGGAACTGCAACTTCTTTAAACTTATTTTTGTACCAAGTTTTTAAAGATTTTTTGGTTTTTTCCTTGTTTTGAAGGTCAGCTACAAATTCCTTACCATTAAAGGAAATCTTTTTAGCATCATCATCAGTTTTTAATGGGAAAAGTGTTCCAAGATATAGAAGCATATTTTTATCTTTTCCTGTGTCTTTAGCTCGGGCCTTTACTACTGCCTGATTTCTCGTAATCCAATTCTCTTTTTCGTTAATAAAATCTTGAATTTTTTTATCCGATATTCGATTTGGTGCGCGCACTATTAATTCGGCACTTTCATTAATAGAAATACTTAAAGTCTTTCTGTTGCTTCTAATAATCTGATTGGGTAGCATAGAGGTAATTATTTTTCATATCTATCAATCAACCCACTGTCTGGCATTTTCAAATAACCTCATCCATGGTGACCTTTCTTGCCAATCATTAGGATGCCATGAGTTTTGAATCGTTCTAAAAACTCTTTCAGGGTGGGGCATCATAATTGTAATTCTTCCTGAGTCATCACACATGCTTGCAACACTATCTTCTGATCCATTTGGGTTGTGTGGATAGCTTTGGGTTGGATTGCCTGAGTAATTGACGTATTGCATAGCAATATTATTCTTACTTTGCTCAGAGGTAAATTTTACCCTTCCTTCTCCATGAGCAATTGCTATTGGCATAATAGAGCCTTCCATTCCATTAAAAAATATGGAGTTAGTTTGTTCAATTTTAACGCTTGTAAAGCGAGCTTCAAATTGCTCTGAAGTATTTTTTTCAAATGAAGGCCAGCTCTGTGTACCAGGAATAATTTCTTTTAAATTGGAAACCATTTGACAGCCATTACAAACACCAAGAGTGAAGCTGTCAGTTCTTGAAAAATATTCGGAAAACTCATCTTTTGCCTTACTATTTAGAAGGATAGAGTTTGCCCAGCCTCTGCCTGCGCCTAAAACATCGCCATAAGAAAAACCGCCACATGCTGCTAAACCTTGGAATTGTTTTAATGATGTTTTTCCAGAAAGAATTTCGCTCATATGCACATCATAAGCATCAAAGCCAGCCTGGGTAAAAGCTGCAGCCATTTCTACATGGCCATTGATACCTTGCTCCCTTAAAATAGCAATTTTTGGCTTTATTCTAGTGTTTAAATAAGGCGCACTTATCGATTCATTGATATCATATGTCGTCTTAACTTTTAAGCCATCAGAAGTTTCTAGTAACTCCTTATTTTCTGACTCTGAGCATATTGGATTATCTCGGAGCTTAGAAATTTCAAAAGAGGTTGATGACCACTCTTTGTGAAGATTCTTTCTCTTATCATGAAATACCAATTTATTTTCTTGGTAGATTAAAATTTCATCAGTATTATTTACTTTAGCAATAGGCCGAGTGAATTCTTTAAGGCCAATGTTTTCAAGTTCTTTGAGAACTTTAGATTTATTTATAATTGGGACTTGAATAATACAGCCCAACTCTTCATTAAAGAGTTCATTTATATTATTAGAGCCACGGATTTCCATGCCACAATGAGTTGCAAATGCCATTTCAAATAAAGTTGTAATAACACCCCCATCAGAGCGGTCATGATAAGCGCTAATTAACTTTTCTTTATTGAGCCTATTTATTAATGAAAAGAACTTGGCAAATAAGATTGGATCATCAAGGTCTGGAGTAGTTCTTCCAACTTGGTTATAAACTTGCGCCAAACAAGATCCACCCATTCTATTATTTCCTAGACCTAGGTCAATTAAAAAAAGCTCTGAATCAATTTTGGTATCAAGTAAGGGGGTGATTTGTAGTCTTGCATCAGGTATTTTTGAGAATGCGCTAATTATTAAAGATAGTGGTGCTGTAACCGATCTTTCATCTCCATTTTCATTCCATGTGCTTTTCATTGACATTGAGTCTTTTCCAACGGGTATTGTTAGTCCTAGTTTAGGACAAAGCTCCATACCAATTGCTTTAACGGCCTCATAAAGTTTGGCATCTTCTCCTGGAAATCCACTTGCACACATCCAGTTAGCCGAGAGATTAATATGGCTTATGTCTTCAATATAGGCACTGAGTAAGTTAGTTAATGCTTCTCCAACACTCATTCTTGCTGCTGCTGCTGCATTAATAAGGGATAAAGGTGTTTTTTCACCAATTGACATGGCTTCACCTTGATATCTGGAATAGTCTGCTAATGAAATAGCACAATCTGCCACAGGCACTTGCCATGGTCCAATCATTTGATCTCTGGCAATGAGTCCAGTAACTGAGCGATCAGCAATAGTTATTAGGAAATTTTTACTTGCAACTGTAGGAAGTTTTAAAATGCGGCCAATAGCTTCATTAAGTTTTATGTTGTCGGTATTAAATTCCTTCTCAGTATTTGGAAGCGATGAGACATCTTTGTGGGTTTTTGGTGTTGAGCCAAAGAGTAAAGACATTTCAAGGTCAATTGGTTTATTCTTAAAGTGAGAGTCTTCAAGAGTTAAATGCTGATTATCGGTAGCATTTCCTAAGACAGCAAAAGGCGCCCTTTCTTTGATACATATTTGACGAAATAAATCAACGCTCTCATCTTTAATCGCAAGAACATATCTTTCTTGAGATTCATTGCACCATATCTCAAGTGGAGACATTTTTTTTTCGTCATTTGGTATTGACCTTAATTGAAGAGTAGCACCTTTTTGAGAGTCATTGACTAGTTCAGGGATACCATTTGAGAGCCCACCTGCACCAATATCGTGTATTGAAACAATTGGATTATTGGTACCTAAATTAATGCAAGAATTAATAACTTCTTGGGCGCGTCTTTGCATCTCTGGGTTTGCTCTTTGAACAGAAGCAAAGTCAAGCTCTTGGCTCTGATCTCCACTACCCACACTTGATGCAGCGCCGCCGCCTAATCCAATTAACATAGCGGGACCACCAAGAACTATGAGAACATCTCCATCAGAAATTGAGCCTTTTTCAACATGATCTTCTCTTATATTTCCAAGGCCTCCAGCAAGCATAATTGGTTTGTGATAGCCTCTTATTTCATTATTTGCTGTTTTTTGTTCATATGTCCTAAAATATCCACACGTATTTGGCCTGCCAAATTCATTATTAAATGAGGCGGCGCCAAGAGGTCCATCAATCATAATTTCAAGCGCAGAGGCAATTTGACTTGGTTTGCCGTAATCTATTTCCCAAGGATTGATTGAATGCGGTATTTTTAAGTTTGAAACTGAAAATCCACTAAGACCTACTTTTGGTTTTGATCCTCTTCCCGTCGCACCTTCATCCCTAATTTCTCCTCCTGATCCAGTTGCAGCTCCAGGCTCAGGAGCAATTGCAGTAGGGTGGTTGTGAGTTTCGACTTTAATTAATACTGCTTTGTCTGCCATTGATGATGTGTAAACGCCCTCATAGTTAGGCTCTAAAAAACTTGATTTATAGCCACTCATAACAGCTGAATTATCACTATAGACCGATAGAAGGCCTTTTGGATTTTTATGATAAGTATTCTTAATCATGCCAAATAGTGAGATTGCTTGCTTTTCTGAATCGATGGTCCAGTCTGCATTAAAAATTTTATGTCTACAATGCTCTGAATTAGCTTGAGCAAACATCATGAGCTCAATGTCCCTAGGGTTTCTCTTTAAGTCATTAAAGTTATCGTATAAGTAATTAATCTCACCATCACTTAACGCAAGACCAAGCTCAATATTTGCATGAATGATTGCAGATTTTCCATCTTTAAGGATGCCTATACTTTTGTATGAATTTGGCTTTAATTCGTCAAATAATAGGCTTGAATCATCAATATTTCTAAGATGCGATTCAGTCATCCTATCCATTACAAAGTTTAGAATAGCCTCTAATTCTTCAGATTTAATTTCTTGATTAAAATGATAAATAATCCCTCGTTCAATTCTTTTGATTTCATTAAGGCTGCAAAGCTGACAAATATCAGTTGCTTTTGAGGACCATGGTGATATGGTTCCAACCCTAGGAGTTATTATTATTTTTTCGAGCGAGTTCGAAGTGTCTAACTGAGGGGAATAATTTAATAGTTTATCAAGAATTAATTGATTTTTATTACTAAGCTCATTATCTGTTTCAACAAAATGAATATATTCTGAAGATAATAGTTTTATATGTGGAAAAGTGGTATTTATTTTTTCATTGAGATCCCTGACTTTAAAATTTCGAAGCGCTTGAATTCCCGAATGAAATGAAATCATAGTTCAGACATTAATTCGTCTGAAATTTCAGCGTTATGATAGACCTCTTGGGTGTCATCGAGGTCTTCAAGCCAGTCTATGAGTTTAATAAATTTCTCAGCGTCCTCCATATTAAGCTCAATACGACTTGCTGGCTCCATAGTAATTTGAGAGTGATCAGGAGTTAATTTGTTGGCAATGAGAGCGTCTTTAACAGGAAAAAAACTATCTGGACTTGTTACTACGTCAATTGAACCATCATCGTTGACAATAATATCATCAGCTCCAGATTCTAAAGCAACTTCCATGATTTCATCCTCATCTCCTGAGGCAAAGCTTATAAAGCCTTGTTTTGTGAACATATATGCGACCGAGCCATCTGTTCCTAAATTGCCTCCATGCTTTGAAAAAGCATGTCTAACATCTGAGACAGTGCGATTTTTATTATCAGTAAGGCAGTCTACCATGATGGCAGTTCCTCCTAATCCATAGCCCTCATAACGTATTTCTTCATAATTATCACCCTCTAAGTCGCCAGAGCCTCTCTTGACAGCGTTTTCTATCGTGTCACGCTTCATGTTCGCAGCCAGAGATTTATCAATTATAGCCCGAAGAGAGGGGTTGTTTTCAAGAACACCACCACCCTTTTTTGCCGCAATAACAATATCTTTAATGAGCTTAGTGAATACTTTTCCACGCTTGGCATCCTGCGCTCCTTTCCTGTGCTGAATGTTATGCCATTTACTATGTCCTGCCATATCTGTTTAATTTCTCCAAAAAATTACTTAGTAAATTCCAGTAAGCGATGAATTGAGTGCTGTGCTTTTTCTATGATTTGAGTACTTATTCGAATTTCATTTTTACCTGTACTTAAAGTATCAAGGCATTTTTCAAGTGTATTCATTGCCATCCAATTGCAATGAGCACATGATTCGCAGTCTGCACCTTCGCCCATAGTTGGGGCTTCAATAAATTTTTTATTTGGCGCTATTTCCTTCATTTTATGAAAAATGCCATTGTCAGTTGCAACTATAAACATATTTTCAGGCCTTGAGCCTGCGGCATTAATTAGTTGAGTTGTAGAGCCAACAACATCTGCAAGTGCGATAACATCCTTTGGCGATTCAGGGTGAACGAGTACTCCAGCTTCAGGATGAAGCTGCATTAGTCTTTTAAGGCCTTCAGCTTTAAATTCTTCATGAACAATACATGCTCCATCCCACATGAGCATTTCTACTCCAGTTTTGGACTGTACATAGTGTCCTAGGTGTTTGTCTGGAGCCCAAAGAACTTTTTTTCCTTCGCTATGAAGTTTCTGAACAACTTTAAGTGCACTTCCTGAAGTAACAACCCAGTCAGCTCGAGCTTTAACCTCGGCTGATGTGTTTGCATAAACAACAACAACATGATCAGAGTTCTGGTCACAAAATTCTGAAAATTCATTAATTGGACACGATAAGTCAAGAGAGCATGTAGCTTGATCATCTAGGACAAGCACTCTTTTTTCGGGTGATAAAATTTTGGCAGTTTCGCCCATAAATTTAACGCCAGCAACAATAATTGTTTCAGCATCACTATTTTGTCCAAATCTTGCCATTTCTAGAGAATCTGAAACTATGCCGCCGGATTCTTCAGCTAATATTTGTAAGTCTGCGCTGACGTAATAATGAGCAATAAGGGTTGCATTATTTTCCTTTAAGGCTTCCTTAATTAAATTTTCAATCGGTAGGTCAATTACTATATCTTGCATTTTTACGACTTAGCTAGCAGGCTAACTTTAATATTTAATTCTTTAAGTTGAGATTTAGAAACACTTGAAGGGGCATCAGTTAAAAGGCATGCAGCTGTTTGAGTTTTTGGAAAAGCAATAACGTCTCTTATAGAGTCTGTCTTACTAAGAGTCATAACTAATCTATCTAGACCAAAAGCAATTCCGCCATGAGGAGGGCAACCATAATCAAGAGCATCGAGTAGGAACCCAAACTTTTCTTTTGCTTCTTCATCTCCTATTCCAAGAAGTTTTAAGACGGTTTTTTGCATCTCACTTTTATGAATTCGAATTGAGCCACCACCTACTTCAGAGCCATTGATTACTAAATCATAAGCACGTGAAAGTGACTTCTCAGGATTATCTAAAAGTGTTTTAGTATCAACACTTGGGGCAGTAAATGGATGATGAATTGCATTGAGTGATCCATCATCTGATACATCAAACATTGGAAAGTCAATCACCCAGATTGGAGCCCACTCTTTATCAAAAAGATTTAAATCCTTTCCTAGCTTTTCTCTGAGGTTTCCAAGAGCTTCATTTACAATTTTAGATTTATCTGCACCAAAGAAGATGATGTCACCTTTTTTTGCCTCTGTTAAGTTAATAACTTGGCGAGTTACATCATCACCAAGAAATTTAATAATTGGTGAGGATGGGCCATCATCATTTATCTTTATGTAAGCTAATCCTTTTGCGCCATAAATGCTGACAAATTTTGTATAGTCTTCAATTTGTTTACGACTAATTGTAGCTCCTCCTGGAACTTTAAGCGCTGCAACTCTTCCTTTATTGCTATTAGCTGGACCAGAAAAGACTTTAAATTCAACATCTTTCATGATTTCATTAACATCAACTATTTTTAGAGGAATTCTTAAGTCAGGCCTATCAACACCATAAAGATTAATAGCATCATCATATGTAATTTTTGGAAATTTTTTAGGTAAATTAATACTTCCAACTTCTTTAAATAGGCCTCTTACCATTTCTTCCATTAGTGATGTTATTTCATCTTCATTCATAAAAGAAGTTTCAACATCCAGCTGAGTAAATTCTGGTTGACGGTCGGCTCTTAAATCTTCATCTCTGAAGCATTTAACTATTTGATAGTATCTTTCAAAGCCAGACATCATTAGCAGTTGCTTAAAGAGCTGTGGAGACTGTGGTAATGCAAAAAAACTACCTTCATGAGTTCTTGAAGGTACAAGGTAATCCCTAGCGCCTTCTGGAGTTGCTTTTGTTAGAAAAGGAGTTTCAATGTCTAGGAAATCATTCTTATCCATAAAATCTCTCATGAAATGAGTGACCTTAGATCTTAGTCGCAATCTTTGTTGCATTTCGTCTCTTCTAAGGTCTAGATAGCGATATTTAAGTCTGATTTCTTCAGAGGTTTCCATCGAGTCAAGCTGAAATGGGATTGGCTTAGATGCATTTAAAATTTCAATTTTATCTGCAAGTACTTCAATTTCACCAGTTGGAATTTTTTTATTAATCATTTCGCCATCTCTAGCGAGAACTTTTCCAGTAACTTTAATTACAAATTCATTACGAATTGTTTCGGCTAACTTAAAAGTATCAGCAGTTTCAGGATTGATTACTATTTGTGCAAGTCCCTTCTTATCTCTTAAGTCTAAAAAAATAACACCACCATGATCACGCCTTCTATTGACCCAGCCGCAGAGAATAACCTCTTCATTAAGATCGGTTTTATTCAGTTCACCGCAGAAATTTGTTCTCATTTAGTTTCCTTTATTTTGAAAGTTTCTGGCGTCACTACGCCAGCAGATATAACTAGTTTAAAAGCCTCTTCAACGGACATTTTTAATTCGATTGCGTCTTTTTTTGGAATTATCACAAAAAATCCTGAGGTTGGATTAGGAGTTGTTGGAACAAATAGATTGATAACATCTTCTCCAATAATTACCTCAATCTCTCCTTTGTAGTCTCCAGATTGAAATGCAACTACCCAAATACCCTTGCTGGGGTATTGGATTAAATATGCTTTTCTAAAGCTTTCACTTGATGTGTTTAAAACTGTTGAAGATATTTTTTTAAGAGCGTTATAAATATTCCTAAAGCCTGGAATTTTGTTAAGAGCCCTTTCCCACAAATCTAGAAGTTTTCGACCTAAAATATTTGTGACGAAAGCTCCAGTTATAAGGAGAATTAGAATAACAAAAACAAAGCCTGAACCTGGAATAGAGGTATCTAAGTTAAGGAGGGCTTCTGGTAAGAATCTTGCAGGGACGAGATTATTAACAACCTCTAAAAAGAATTTGATAACTAAAACAGTTAATGCTAGGGGTATCCAAAATAAAAGTCCGGATATCAGATAATTTGTTAAGCGCTTCACAGGCCCAATAAGTAAGTCTAAAAAAAAGGATATTTTAACACAAGCTTAATTAGCAGTTTGAGCCTCGGAGTCTTAATCTAGTTAAGTTATGAATTTTCTTCTTCTTCTCGAAGCGTTAAAATCTCATACCCATTTTCAGTGACTAAAATTGTATGCTCCCATTGAGCGGAAAGAGAGCGATCTTTGGTTGTCACTGTCCAGCCGTCAAGTCTTGAAGTAATAACTTCATAACTACCTAGGTTAATCATAGGTTCAATAGTAAAAGTCATTCCAGGCTCTAATATTGGGCTTCGATCAATTTTTCCATCATTGTAGTGGATGACTTGAGGAAGCTCGTGAAATACTTCTCCAATACCATGGCCACAGTAATCCCTAACAACAGAGCAATTTTTACTGTGAGCATAAGATCCAATGACCTTTCCAATTTCACCTAAATGAATTCCAGGCTTAACTTGTTTGATTCCAAGCATCATACATTCTTGAGCTACTTGGCAAATTTTTGTTGCCTTTACGCTAGGCTTACCAACAATAAACATTTTAGATGTGTCGCCATGAAAACCATCCCTAATGACTGTAATATCAATGTTGATTATGTCGCCTTTTTTTAGTTTTTTATCGCCTGGTATACCGTGGCAAACAACGCTATTTACAGATGTGCAAATAGACTTAGGAAAGCCATTATAGTTAAGTGGTGCTGGTATGCAATCTAGATCATTAACTATAAAGCTATGACAAATTTTGTCAAGTTCTTCCGTAGTTATACCAACCTTTACATATTCACCAATCATTTCTAATACACTGGACGCAAGTTTCCCAGCAACACGCATTTTAGTAATTTGTTCGGGTTTTTTTATAGATATTGACATTTAAACCTTTTTAAGAGTTTTTAGCTCTTTTTTCTAATGCTTTTATTCTGTCTTTTAAAGGAGGGTGAGAAGACCAAAGCTCACGCCATCCAGTTTTAGGTTTTTCACCAATACCAAAGGCAGCTAGCTGCTCAGGAAGTGCTTCAGGCTCTTTTTGACCAAGACGTTTTAAGGCATTTATCATATTTTGATGGCCTGCAAGATCAGCACCTCCCGTGTCAGCAACATATTCTCTTTTTCTGGAAAAATACATTACGATTACACTTGCTAAAATAGATAAAATTATCTGCGCAAAAATTGTTGTAACAAAATAACCGATTCCATGACCTCTTTGGTTTTTAAGAATAACCCTGTCTACAACATGACCAATGACTCTTGAAAAGAAAATAACGAAAGTATTAACCACGCCTTGAATGAGTGTCAGTGTAACCATATCTCCATTAGCAACATGACTCATTTCATGACCAACAACAGCCTCAATTTCACCTTGAGTCATACTGTCAAGAAGCCCTTGGGAAACTGCGACTAATGCTTTATTTTTACTTGCTCCAGTGGCAAATGCATTCATTTGAGGAGAAGGAAAAATAGCAACTTCTGGCATTTTGATTCCAACAATCTTAGACTGCTTTTCAACTATATTTAGAAGCCATTTTTCAACATTATTAGAAGGGTTTTCAATAACTTGTGCGCCAGTCATTCTTTTGGCCATCCACTTCGAAATTGCTAATGAAATAAAGGCGCCCCCAAATCCAAAAATTCCAGAAAAAATAACTAAAGCATTTAAATTAAGATCACTTCCATTTTGGGCTAGAAGGCTTTCTACACCAAGTATTCTAAGGGTAATACTTAGGATTACCATGATGGCAATATTCGTTAACAGAAAGAGAAATATTCTTTGCATTATGCGTTCCTCAATTAATTAGGTTTTAAGGGTTATATTATAGAAAGAATAGCTTAAGATTATTAAGAGATTTAAAGATTTAGTTTTGTAACTAGAATTTTTAAACTAAATTTAATGTAGAGAAAATTATCTACCAGGCCATAGCATGCGAGTTTCCGTCATAGCGCAGCCAACTTCACCTTGAGTGGTCAGAATTATTTGATAGGTATTATCATCAGGAGTGATAATAGTGAAGTCTCCATCAGCATAGCTGGAGACTAACAAATTTGGATTTGTCTCAAGTTTAAGCAGAGATATTTCACTACAAGTTTGATTGATTACAGACGTAACTAAAACTGTCGAAATATAGCAATACTCTTCATCGGGAGTTAAAGTTGCTGAAAAGGTCGAGGACCCATTATTATATTTTTGAGAAGATATGTGAAGTGATGGAAGTAAAGCTGGATTCTCAGGGTGTGCAAATGTAATATTTAAGCCACTTAAGTTATAAGATTTTTCAACCTGATTTAAGTATGAGGCACAAGTTTCACTTATCCCGCGCTCAATTGCATCATCGGATAGGCTTAAAGCATAAACATTGATTGAGAGGAGCAGAAAAACTATTCCTATAATTTTCTTAGTATATTGTTTCATAAGATTCTTTTTTTATTGGCTTACACAACAATATACCCTGTCTTAGATTAGTAGAATTTATTTCTAAATTTAGAAAAAAAATGTTGAATTTGACTAAATATTCAATTTAAAGTACTTTATAATAAAATTTCAATTAATTTGGGAGTTCTGAAAATGAAGTTAAGAATCTTATTTATTGCTATTATGGCATTGTTAGTCAGTGGTTGTATGGACACTATCATGGCTGTTCCAGAAGCTGCAGTTAGTGGAGTAGGTACAATAGTAGGCGGAATATGGAGTGCTATAACAAGCATTTTTTAAAAAACCCTACTATTTCAAAATTTCCCACAAATGAGCGTAAGCTTATTCAGTGGGATTTTTTTGAGCGAAAGTTAATCATCTTCTAGTTTGGTAAACTCTAGTTTTTTAGCATCAAACAACTGATTCATAGCGTCTGTATTTTGCATTAGTTTGCTCATTTCAGTCATTGCATTAATGTGACTTTGATCATTAATTTGAAACATTTCTTTCCCATGAGCTTGGCTTAGTTGTGTAACTTCGTCAAACGTGTTGGCTGAAAATTTCTTTTCACAGTAGCCACCAAGTTACTTACAAGTCATTGACTTCATATAATTTTTTTCGAGATTATTGATTTATTGGCTACAATTAGAGCTTCAGTTTTATTTTTAGCATCAATTGAACAATCAAAAACATATCCATTTTTTTGCAAATTATTTGAAGTCCACTCGTTGCCTTTGAAGCCAGGAGAGGCAAATATAACAATTTGAATAATAAAAAAGATCCATTGTAAGTTATTAGCATTTGAAAGATCTATTATATCAACAGGTCCATATATCTGAGCATCAATACTAGCTAAAACAAGAATAAAGAATATATATGTAATGAACAACATCCATAAACCTCTAAACAAAGGCCAAACAGGATTAAAAGGAGCAAGCCAAGCAAAACCAGATTTAACTGCTTCAAAGCCTTCTACAGGGTGTTTGAATATTTTGTAAGAGCTCATAGTCGAATATTAAAATTTATCTTTTATTACAACTTAGTATACCCATTACAAAAGTTGGATTAATGCCGGATGTTAAAATCTAACTATAAAATATACGTGGCCATCAATTATTAAAGTTTCGGCTCCTGAACATCATGATTCGGCTTAAGTGAGTTTGTAGCTTTTGCCTCTCGATGACTTATGTATATTGTTGACATAAATATTATAAAGCCTCCAATCCAAGTCCAAGTACCAGGAATTTCAGAAAAAATCATCCATCCTAAAAGAGCCATAATTGGCAGTTTTATAAATTCAATAGCCTGCAGGCTTGTAATTTCAACCATTGAGCAAGATTTAGTCCATGAATAATGCGCTAGTGTACCTAAAATTGCAATTCCCCATAGGTATAGCCAGGTTTCAAAACTTGGCCACTGCCAAACTGCAACAGCTGGAATAAAAGTAATTGGAATAAGTATTATTACCATCCAGGTAATAATTGCTTGAGGAGTATCAGTGAGGGTAAGTTTTTTAACGATTATGGCGTTAAGTGAATGTGCTAAAGCTGCAATAATTGCAAGCATTATTCCAAATGAAAAGCTATTAACCCCAGGCTGGACAATTATAAGCATTCCAATAACGCCAAGAATAATTGCAGCAATTCTTCGGGCTTTGATAATTTCACCTAAAAAAATAGTGGCCCCGATTGTTATAAATATTGGTTTTGAGAAGCTAATTGCAGTAGCCTGTGCAAGTGGGATGAGAGTTAAACATGTAAAGCCAGCAAGCATTCCAATAGCTCCAAAAAAACCTCTCACAAAAAACAACTTAGTATTTTTCATTTTTATTGCAGCTAGACCAGTAGATGTTAATATTGGGAGCATTACAATAAAAGCTAGTAGATTTCGGAAAAAAACAACTTCAAGAATATGCAGGTTTTCTGATGCTTTTCTAATAAAAATAACCATTATTGAAAAAAAAGCTATAGACAAGATGTTTAAAATTATTGCTTTAGATTGAGAGCTTTGCAATTTAAAAAATCGAATTATCCAGAGGCTATTAAATAGTTTTTTTATCACTTGATGAGTTTCAATTTATTTGGTATTAGGCTATAACCCTAATGCTTGTTGAGCCTCAAGTTCGAGGGAATAAGTCTATTAAGGGTGACTTAGGTTTACTCAAAAGGTGTTAGTAGTTTCTTCATAAACTTATTGTAGTCTATTCTGAAATTAAATAGCACCAACTTGTTGACTTTGATTATTCGATATATTCATCCCCTATACAATATCTTGATATGGAACTAAAATCCATGGTACTAACTGTATTTACCTTTACACTTTCTGAATACAAGCCATGGCCATCTTTAATAAAGTACCCCCCAAAAGAGCACTCAAAAGGACTTTTTGACTTCTTTATAGTTGAGTACTAGGCTGAAACCCTAATAGGAAGTGGGGCGAGAAACGGGGCTCGAACCCGCGACAACCGGAATCACAATCCGGGGCTCTACCATCTGTTCACTTCGTTCACATCCTATTTCACTTCGTTCACATCCTATTTCACTTCGTGAAAAGGATGAGTTATCCCTATTCCTACAACTTAAAAGGACAATTAGTCCAGTTACTTACAACGATAATTCTACCAGACTTAATGAAGCCTTAAGAGGCTTAAATAGACCCAACTGTACGCAAAAGTGTAAGTTTTTATGTACCTAAAAATGGCTTTGAGAAGAGGGTGGGAGACCCTTTTTGAACGACTAGTAAATTGAGGAAACTGAGGTAGGTTTGAAATTTAGAATTTTCACTTGATGTGTGAAGGAAGGTGAGACACTCCATTTGAATAATTAGTCAATTCGACTTTGAGTACTCAACTATTAATTGGGTTAATATCTTCTGACCTGAATTATCCATAGTTGGAAGAAAGACAATACCTTAGTTCATTCTGGCTACTTCTTCTTCTACCCTTTGTAAAAAACTATCAAAACTAGCTATTCCTATAAAAACTGTTGGTTCTGACACAGGTGAATTTGGTCCCGGGAAAAGAGTAAATACAGGGGTTAAGTCAAAATACTCTATTGCTTCCCAATAGGTGAGGTCTTTAAAGTTCAGTCCTGTTCCAGCACCAGTAGTTCCTCCCCTTAATCGCAAAACTAAATGAAGCGTTGCTTCCTTTTGGATATTATAATCATAAAGAGTTCTTCCATCTTCAAGCTCCTTCCCAGCAAAGATTAACCTTTGCTGGTCTAGAGGAATACCTTCTTTATCTTGTATCTTTGTTTTGACATTTTCAATTGTGTCAGAAGGCTCAACATCTAATGTGATTGTTTTCCCCGTTAACGTCTTAGTAAAAATCTGCATCGCAAAAACAGAAGGTGATAATAAAAGCATTAATGAAAATAAAAGTAGGGTTTTCTTCATAAATAAACTATACCTTAATAAGACTAAATTTGAGCTATTATTAGTACTAAATAAGTTCGTTACTTTCTAACTATTTTAAGTACTCTAGGAGGGTGTATTTCGGACTCTAAGAGTCTATAAATATGGTTTATACTAGTAATACCATAAGCTATTGATTTTAATACTAATATTAAAACTATATCAGTAGGATATATTAGTAAAAAACACCAATTCTCCATGGACAAAACTGCCAATATATGGTATAATATGAATATCTTTTAAACACTCCTAGAAGCACTCTAAAGCTGGTAAATCTTTTTGTATATATAAACCTAAAATAACTTTAGAAACATACTAGGTATACATACTTAGTTAACACTTTCTTTTATTCTTTATATAATTATCAAATAGTATTAACAACTTGATTTGATTCTAAGTTTGTCTTAGTTAAACAATCGTATGGTCATCGACCATAAGAGTCTCTTTTATTTGCGGCCTTAGAATAGTAATTATTTGTTGTATTTAAAGAGTACTGCAGTAGTCCATCATTTCCGATGAACCATTAAACATACAGTTAAGGAACTCATAGTCCATTAACCAAAATGCTAAAGTAAATATACCTAATGGTACTGAAAAGATGATTAAGTATCGAATCCCTAGCTTACGTCGGTCAGTACGTATTAGGCTGATACCATAGAAGAGACTGAATGCCCAAAGGGCTAAGAAGATAAGTAATAACATTAATTGACACTAAATATAAAATAAAGCTCTTTCTCAAAGACGGCCTCATCAGGAGCGGCAGGCAATGGTGATGCCTTAT
>CAJQTG010000033.1 GCA_905618925.1 uncultured Candidatus Thioglobus sp.
CCGAATTTTCGGGTTTTTTTTTGCTATAAATTAAGGCTTATAAGGATTAATTTTATTAAGAATACCTCTTAATATTGCCATCTCTTCTTTTTCAGGGCTACTTCTTCCAAATAGTCTTCGAAGGCGCCTCATTAAGAGGCTCTTAGGTTTCTTTGAATCAAAGTAATTGATGTGTTCAAGCGCCTGCTCAAGGTGATTATAAAAGCTATTTAATTCATCAAAGCCAGCAATTTCACCACCAGAATTATCAAACTTACCTTCTACAGTGCTAACGTAGTTCTGATAAGCAAAAACTTGAATAGCAGATGCAACATTTAATGAGAAATACTTGGGATTACCTGGAATAGTCATTAGGATAGTGCATAAATCTAGCTCTTCATTCGTAAGACCAGAATTTTCAGTTCCAAATACAACTGCAACTTCTTGATCCATTATAGAAACAGTTGATTGTATTTCACTACAAGTTTTAATAACGTCTAGTTGCCTCCATTTAATGTTTCTTTGGCGAGCGCTAGCTCCAATAACTAAGTGAACTCCTATCAAAGCCTCCTCTAATGTGCCACATACTTTTGCATTAGAAAGAACATCATCTGCCCCACTTGCTCTTGCAGTAGCAACGGCAGAAGGATAATTAGAGGGTGTTACTAAATATAACTGAGTTAAGAGCATGTTTTTCATAGCTCTAGCCGCCGCGCCAATATTACCTGGCTCAGTGGTATTGACCATAACAATCCTCACTTTATTAAAACTCGTCAAGGTATAATTCATTTCTTTATTTATTTGGCTCATTTACCATGCATCCTACGATTAATATTGCAGTTAGAGCTGCCAGAGCAGCTGGTGATGTTATTTTAAGGTACCATAACCAGGTCGATTTACTAACTATAGAAAATAAGTCACTTAATGACTTCGTTTCTGAGGTTGATAAAACAGCTGAAAAGGTCATTATAAACGAGATTAAAAAAGCCTTTCCAAAACATTCTATTTTGGCTGAAGAGAGTGGAAAAACTCTTGGTGATGATAATTTTCTTTGGATAATAGACCCATTAGATGGAACGACTAACTTTTTACATGGCTTTCCGCAATATGCAGTATCGATTGCTCTTGTAGAAAAAGGAGTTACAACTCATGCAGTCATTTATGACCCCTTTAAAGAAGAGCTCTTTACTTCATCCAAAGGTGAAGGAGCTTATCTAAATGATGAGAGAATGCGCGTTACAATGTCTCTTGGACTCAAAGACACTCTTATTGGAACTGGCTTTCCTTTTAAGCAGCCTCAACACTTAGACTGTTACCTTGAGACCTTCAAAGCAATTCATCCTCACGTATCTGGAATTCGAAGAGCTGGAGCTGCTGCGCTGGATTTAGCTTATCTAGCAGCTGGAAGACTAGATGGGTTCTGGGAAATTGGTCTTAACTCATGGGATATTGCTGCAGGCTCACTGATGGTTAAAGAGGCAGGTGGTTTTATTGGGGATTTTTCTGGAAGGGATCAGTACATGGAAACTGGAAATGTAGTTGCGGGTAATGCAGAAGTCTATAAAGAACTTCTAAAAAAAATTCATCCACACTTAACTGAAGACTTACAGCGATAGATCTAATCAGCTATCGTTAATTGCTCACCATTCATTTTGGGACTCAAGCTAGACAGTAAATAAACTATCGCAGCACTCTTCTCCTCTGGCATTGGAACGGTTGATGAGTCTTCTGCTGGGTAGGCTGTTCTTCTCATTTCAGTTCTTAGTTTCCCAGGATTAATGGTGTTAACACTGATGTTAGTTTTTTCAAGCTCTTCAGAGAGAGTCTTAGCAAGGCCTTCTATTCCAAACTTACTAACACTATAAGCGCCCCAATAAGCTTTCGCCTCCCTCCCAACAGAAGAAGACAAGAAAAGAATCCTAGCATCCTCTGACTTTAGCAATGCAGGTATTAAAAATTGAGTTAACATGAATGGAGCGCTCAGATTAATCTGAAGCGTAGAGTACCAAAGCTTAATATCATACTGCTCAATTGGCATTTGCGCTCCAAGTATTGCGGCGTTATGAATTAACCCATCAAGTTTTTCAAATTTATCTAGAACATTATCTTGAAGCTCCTGATAATTTTCAGGAGTAGCCCCCTCAAGATCAAGTGGGTAAAGTATGGGCTCATTGTAACCAGCACTCACAACAGCGTCATAAGCATACTCAAGAGACCCTAAGTCTCTGCCAAGCATAATAACAGTAGCACCAGCCTTAGAAAGGTCCATAGTAATCGCTAGACCAAAGCCTCTATTAGCACCAGTTACTAAGATAACTTTACCTTTAAGTTCACCATTTTTAAAAATATGATCTCTAGTTACAATCATTCATTAATTTCCTTGTTCGATTTAACCCCAAGTGCTTTTAACTTCTCAGCACGACCAATTAGATTACCTGGTCCAGTTTGAAGTTTTTTACGAACATCAGAAAACCCCTCCTTCGTCTTGTCTAATTGACTTTCAATCTTGTCCAAATCATTAAAAAATCCAGCAAGCTTGTCGTACATCTTTCCTGCTTGTCTTGCAATTTCATCCGCATTTTTATTTTGTTTATCCGTTTGCCACATAAAATTCACTGTCTTCAAGCTCATACTTAGCATTGAAGGTGATACGAGCATAATATTTTTCTTTAACGCATCATCAAACAAGTTAGGTCTATATTGAAGAGCCAACAATAAAGCCCCTTCTATTGGAATAAAAACAAATATAAAATCAAGGCTTTTGACTCCCTCAAGATTTTCATACTCTTTAATGCTAATATTCTTAATTTGATTCTCAATTGAAGCAATATGTTTTTTTAAAGACACCTCGTTAGATTGATCTGCAATATAGTCTGCATAATCTTTGAGAGACACTTTAGAATCAATTACAACATCCTTCCCTTCAGGTAAATGGAGTATCACATCAGGCTTAAACCTCTCACCCATCTCATTTTTATATTGTTTTTGAAGATCAAATTCAACACCTTCTCGAAATCCATAGCTAAGTAAAAGGGAGTTTAAAATTTCCTCTCCCCAATCTCCTTGCTGCTTATTATCATAAGTCAATGCATTTGTTAGATTTTGAGCAGATTGGCGCGTTTCAATATTCGCTTCATGCAACGACTTAATTTGTTCTTTTAGAGATGTTCTTTCTTCAACCTGCTCTTTAGTAATAGTTTCAATTCTTTCTCTAAAACTTTTAAGCTGAGTTTGAAGTGG
>CAJQTG010000034.1 GCA_905618925.1 uncultured Candidatus Thioglobus sp.
TAGTCGATAAGAAAAATTCGCCATCTCTTTACCAAGAGTTGTTGGTGAAGCAGTTTGGCCATGAGTTCTAGAAAGCATTACAACTTCTGCATTATCTTTGGCTAATTTTGTTATTAGGCCTAATATGCTCCTCATTTCTTTAAGAAGAACTAGCCTTCCATTTTCTAGCATTAGAGCATGTGACAGATTGTTTATATCTTCTGAAGTGCAGGCAAAATGTATAAATTCACTTACTTTTTGAAGCTCAGGGATTAAAGAGACTTTTTCTTTAAGAAAATATTCAACAGCCTTAACATCATGATTAGTTGTTCTTTCAATCTCTTTAATTGACTTGGCATCATCCAATGAAAAGTTATCAGCTATAGCCAATAGAGCGGCATTAGATTTAGGGCTAAATGTTGGAACTTCTGAAATATTTGGGTTGTTTGACATTGCCTCTAACCAGCGCACCTCAACAAGAAGTCTATACTTTATTAGTCCAAACTCACTAAAAATTGGCTTAAGTGGACTTGTTTTATCGCTGTAACGACCGTCAATGGGTGAAATGGAAGTGAGGTTATTAAATGTCATAATACGAACTATTGCTTTAAAAAATTTAAGCTTTCATATTAAAAAGGATAAAATTATACTCTTTTATTTAAACACCTAATAGTCAGTATTATTATGAAAGAAGCCTACTTAAAGCATTGTGATGAAAGAAAATCAGAAAATTTACCTCCCTTAGTACTTAATGCAAAACAAACCAAGTCAGTAGTTGAAGGCCTCATTTCAGGCTCAGATGATGATTTTTATTTAGACTTGTTAACGCATAGAATTCCTCCTGGTGTTGATGAGGCGGCTTATGTAAAAGCTGGATTTTTAACAAGCATCGCCAAAGGTGATGAGTCTTGTAAGGCTATTTCACAAAAGCATGCTACATTTTTATTAGGAACAATGCTTGGTGGATATAGCATTACTTCGTTAATTGACTTACTTGATATTGATGAAACTGCTGAGGAAGCATGTAAGGCACTTTCTCACAACATTCTTATCTATGAAGCTCACCAGAGTATTCTAGAAAAATCAATTCGCAACTCTTATGCTAAAAAAATAGTTGACTCTTGGGCTTCAGCTGACTGGTTTACATCAAAAGAACCTCTTCCTGAAAGCATTAAAGTGGTAGTTTTTCGAGTAGATGGTGAAACTAATACAGATGATCTCTCGCCTGCCACTGAAGCATGGTCTCGCCCTGATATACCTCTTCATGCAAAAGCAATGCTTATCAAAAAAATGGATAAGCCGCTTGAAAAAATTGAACAGCTAAAGGAAAAAGGATTTCCTTTGGCCTATGTTGGTGACGTGGTTGGCACAGGGTCTTCTAGGAAATCTGCAATTAATTCAGTTTTATGGCATATGGGTAGACCCATAGATTTCATCCCTAATAAAAATAGTGGCGGCATAGTACTAGGTGGGAAAATTGCACCAATATTTTTTAATACAGCAGAGGATTCTGGAGCACTTCCAATTGAATGTGACGTTTCTAAGCTTCAAATGGGTGATGAAATTACAATTTATCCATACGAAGGCACTATCAAAGATGCATCAGGAAATACGGTTTCAACTTTTAAACTATCACCAAGCACAATGCCAGATGAAGTTCGCGCAGGAGGAAGAATTCCTCTCATTATTGGAAGAGGACTTACTGACAAAACAAGATCTGAACTTGGTTTAGATGTTAGTAACGTTTTTCTGCGTCCAGTTGACCCAAAAAATAGTACTGCAGGATTTACTTTAGCTCAAAAAATTGTAGGCAAGGCTTGTGGAGTTAAAGGGATTAGACCAGGAACTTATTGTGAGCCTCGAATGAGTACTGTTGGCTCTCAGGACACCACTGGGGCTATGACTCGTGATGAATTAAAAGAGCTAGCTTGCTTAGGTTTTTCTGCAGACCTTGTGATGCAAAGTTTCTGCCATACGGCGGCCTATCCTAAACCTATTGATCTTGAGCTACAGCATACTCTTCCAGATTTTATGCACTCTCGAGGTGGAGTTTCGCTAAAACCAGGAGATGGCATCATTCACTCCTGGCTGAATCGTATGCTTTTGCCCGACTCTGTGGGAACTGGTGGAGATTCACATACACGCTTCCCGATCGGAATTAGTTTCCCTGCAGGCTCAGGATTAGTTGCGTTTGGAGCTTCTATTGGCGTCCTACCACTAGATATGCCTGAGTCAGTTTTAGTTCGATTTAAGGGAAATATGCAGCCTGGAATTACCTTAAGAGATCTAGTCAACGCCATACCTTATGTTGCAATTCAAAAAGGCCTTCTCACTGTAGATAAGTCTAATAAAAAGAATGTATTCTCTGGGCGTGTTTTAGAAATTGAAGGACTGGGAGATCTTAAAGTTGAGCAAGCATTTGAACTTGCTGATGCTACTGCTGAAAGATCTGCAAATGGCTGTACTGTTCAGCTTAACAAAGAACCAATCGCAGAATACTTAACTTCAAATATCACCCTTCTCGGCTCAATGATTGATGCTGGTTACGATGATAAAAAAACCATTGCCAAAAGAATTCAAGATATGAAAAAGTGGCTTGATAATCCAGAGCTTCTTAAGGCTGATAAAGATTGTGAGTATGCTGAAGTAATTGAAATAAATCTAGACGAAATAAAAGAACCAATTCTAGCTTGTCCTAATGATCCAGATGATGTCAGACTTCTTTCATCGGTTGCCAAAACTTCAATTGATGAAGTGTTTATTGGCTCATGTATGACTAATATTGGACACTTTAGAGCTGCTGCTCAGCTACTAAAAGATAAAACTGAATTAAATACTGTTTTATGGGTAGTACCGCCAACACGCATGGATGAAAAACAATTGAGGGCTGAAGGCATTTATGAAACATTTGAAAGGTTAACAGATCGAACCGAAGTTCCTGGCTGCTCTCTTTGCATGGGAAACCAAGCGAGAGTAGAAGAAGGCGCTTCTGTCGTTTCAACCTCAACTAGAAACTTTCCAAATCGACTCGGTGATAATAGTGATGTTTACTTAGCCTCTGCTGAGGTTGCTGCAATATCAGCAAAACTAGGTTACATCCCAACTCCTGAAGAATATCTAACTTTAATGAAGGATATAGAACCTATGTCTGGAGAGATCTATCAATACCTGAACTTCGATAAGATTGCTGATTACCAAAAATCAGCTTCAAGGGTCCCACTTGAAAATATCCTTCAAAGCTAAATAGATTAGACGTTAAAAAGCCGCTGTAAAGCGGCTTTTTTAATAACATTTTATAAAGAATTACTTAATCTTAGCTTCTTTATACATCACGTGTTTTCTAACCACGGGATCAAATTTTTTAACTTCAACTTTTTCAGGATGAATACGCTTATTCTTAGTAGTCGTATAAAAGTGACCTGTTTCTGCTGAAGATACTAGTTTAATTTTTTCTCTCATAACTTACTCCTTATACCTTTTCGCCGCGACCACGGATTTCTGCTAATACTTCATCAATGCCTTTCTTATCAATAATACGAAGACCTCTAGCACATAGCTTTAACTTAACGAAGCGATTCTCAGCTTCAACCCAAAAGCGGTGTGTATGAAGATTCGGATAAAAACGACGACGCGTTCTATTGTTGGCATGCGAAACGTTATTACCACTCATAGGTCGCTTACCAGTTACTTGACATACTTTTGCCATAACGACTACCTTTTACAAAATTCTAAAAAAGTGAAATTATACGCAAAAATTCGGAGTTTTTTTATATAAATTTATTTACTTTATTGATAAAAACTGTATCATACCAATCTTCTGGAGGGATGGCAGAGTGGTCGAATGCACTGGTCTTGAAAACCAGCAAGGGTTAATCCCCTTCCAGGGTTCGAATCCCTGTCCCTCCACCATGCATTTCCTCTAATAAAATAGCCTTATTTAGTAAGAAGTAGATGGTGAAGTAAAAATGAATTAATAACTTCATCTAATCTTTATCTAATCAACTTCAAATCTTCATTTAATTGAAATAATTTTATTGTAAATTACATTTTCTTTTAATAACTAACTAAGGAACACATGAAAAAAATACTCTCTTTCGCTTTTATAATTTTACTTTTACCTTCGATGGCTTTTGCTGGAGCATGCCCAATGCTCAAATCACAAGTTGAAGATAAAATTGCAACGTTAGATCAAGCAAGGTATGCAACTTTAATTACTGCTGCACTTATGCTTCATGAAGAAGGTGTCAAAGCTCATAGCTCTGGAGATCATGGTATGTCTGAAGTCTATCTTAATGGTGCTCTAAGACTACTAGACGTCTAAATTATAAAAATGTGCCTTAATTTATTAGGGCACATTGAATATAACAAACAGTATTGTCATATTCTAAAAAAAAATGTAATATAGCCTTTAAGAAAAAATCAAAGGAAGTATTGTGAAATTGGTTACTGCGGTATTACGCCCTGAAGTCTTAGACAAAGTCAGAGAGGCGCTTTGTGATGTAGACATCCCTGGAATGACTGTAACTGAAGTTAAAGGATTTGGTAAACAAAAAGGTCACACAGAGCTCTACCGTGGTAATGAATTTACTGTTGAATTTATTCATAAAGTTAAACTTGAAATCGCTATTTCTAATAAAAACTTAGATCTACTAATTAACACAATTAGTAATATTGCACGTTCTGGCAAAAAAGGAGACGGCAAAATCTTTGTTACTGACATCGAAAAAGTTGTTCGTATTCGCACTGGTGAAAGCGATCATGATGCTCTTTAGATAGCCTAATATAAAAATTATTAGAATACTTATGCCATTAAATTTTTCAAAATTAAGTTGTTTTTTATCTCTATTTATTATGATTATTTTTAATTCAAAGTCAATCGCTGCTGAAGATCTATCATTCCCATTTAATGCTGATAGTGGTAATTACTGGCAGTATGTTAGTGATCGAGTAATGGGTGGTGTATCTGATGGTCAAGTCACTCTTGAACAAGATGGAGAAATGTATTATGCAAGACTGACAGGCAACGTAAGCACAAGAAACAATGGGGGCTTTATTCAGTTACGCTCAGGAGTTTCATTCGAAAACTCTGAAAAAGATGGTAAAAATCTTCAAGGTGTCCGACTTAACGTAAGAGGTAATGGTGAAACTTATGAAATTCACATTACAACTAATGATAGAGCTTATCGAGGGGACTATTATTCAGCAACCATCAAAGCTGATTCTGATTGGACAATGATTGACTTACCTTTTAATAAATTCAAACGTAAACGTTCAAATAATTCAAAATTAGATGCAAAAAATATAACAAGATTTGCTATTGTGGCTTATGGACGAGAGTACGTTTCTGATGTTTCGGTCTCAACAATAGAATTTTATTATTAGTTTATTTTTACTCATAGCTCTTTTGTAAGTCTGCCAACAATTCTATGACATGACTATAACCATTGGCACCAAGACCAGCAACTACAGCATCTACCACAGGTGAGATATAAGAAACATGCCGAAAAGATTCTCGTAAATGTGGGTTAGAAATATGCAGCTCTATTTTGAAACCTGAAAATGATTTTAATGCGTCATGAATTGCAATTGAAGTGTGAGTGTAAGCTGCTGCATTAATAACAATAGCATCTATTTTTTCTTTGATTGCATGTTGAATCCACTCAACTATTTCGCCCTCATAATTAGACTGCATAAATTTAACATCATGACCATCTTTTAATCCTTTTTTAATGCAATCCTTTGAGATACTATCTAATGTCTCATGCCCATAAATCTCAGGCTCACGCGTACCAAGTAGATTTATATTTGGACCATTTATAACGTATATATTCATCAATTTTCTCTCAGTTTTCTATGTACTGCTCTAATAGCGAGTTCATAGCTATGAATACCAAATCCACTTACAAACCCAACGCTCCCTTCAGATACTTTTATAGGCTTAGTAACATCAACCCCTTTTTGAAAAATATTGGCAATATGCACCTCAATAACTGGTTTATTTTGAAGAGTAACTGTTTCTATATTCGAAGTATAAATATCAAAGTCTAGCGATGATGCATTAGCATAACTTACAGGATTGATTATGAGCGCATCAAACTCTTTACAAGCCCTTGTTAAATAATTCGTTAACTCAGCCTCATCATCAGATTGACAGAACTCTAAAGATAAGCCTAAACTCTCACAAGTTTCTGAGCATTTTTTCTGAACTTTCTCTAAAGTAAGATCATCATGACCAAATTCATTAAAGCGACTTAAATCTGAGAGACCAGGTCCATTAATTATTAGTAATCTATTATTCATTAAGTATTTAAATTCAATTTATTACAATGATATTATACTTTCCGAATGAAGATATAGCACATGATTAGGAATTGAGAAGTTTTCTAGCTAAATATTAGTTTTTGACTAGAGACTCAATCAAAGCCCGATAGGATGAAAATGATGGACAAGCCCTTTCCAAATCTTTAGCATCTTCATCCCAATAACGAAGATTGATGCACTCTTCTAAATAATCATTTTTTTCAAACTCTTTAACCTCTTCTTTATTCATCGGACCTCCTTGTAGATTAAGAGTATGAATAGATGCCTGAGAAAGACGCCCAAAATAGTCTGACTTAACTGCACATAAATAACGCTTTGCAGCAACATGCTGACGTATTGGCTCCACAACAGATAACGGAAAGTAGTCTTCTAAAAAATTAGCGCCTGCCTCTTCATGGAAATTATTTTTACCTTTAGCCAATGCTGTTTCTGGAATTTCATTCTGATAATGTCCAATATCATGAAGTAGCGCTGCAACAATTAGACTGTCATCAGCGCCAGATTGTTCGGCACACTGCGCAGCCTGAAGCATATGCTGCGCCATTGTGACGTCTTCCCCTAAATAGGATTCTGCGCCTCGCCTATTAAAAATATCTTCGATATGATTTACAATATTATGGCTATTGATCTTAATCATTATTTCGATTTTCTAAAATATTAAGAAGACTATAAAGACCATCTAAATCAGTATAGGCCCCCTGTAAATGGCGCTTACCTTTATCAGAAAAAGCAGTCCTTGCATGCATCACCCTGGTGTTATCAAATATAATTATTTCTCCAGGTTGTAGCTGAAATGTAACCTTTAACTCTTCTCTCTCAATTACCTCACCCCAATGCTGATAAGCTAAATAAAATGGACGAATCTTTTCTGCAGGTAAGTTAATTGTATCAATAGATCGATTGTTATATCTCACTTTGATAACTTCATTATTGTCATTTACTTCAATCATTGGCACTCTAGATCTGAGGTCTGTTTTCTCATCTGAAAATCGAAAATTAATCCAGTTATTTGTTAAATTTTCAAAGTTTTCAAAGTTTTCTTCTCTCAGTATTTTTGCCGCATTAAAGCCATCTAATAGAACTGAATCTCCACCCTTTGTTGAACTCTCTAAGCAATGTAAAAGCTGAACTGTTGGAACAGGCTCACGATATGGATTATCAGTATGAGAGCCAAGCCCCATGTTTGTATAGGCAAGATTATTTGGATTTACTTCAGTACGAACCTCAAATAATTTTCCATAATTTGTCTCTCTAGTAAATCCTAACTCAGCGATTACAGATTGCACAAGGCCTTCTTTGGTTGAAGCATCTTTAATAATACAAAAACCTACATCCCGAACTGAGCGTAAAATCTCTAACTTAGCATTATCACTCTTTTGAAAATTTATAAATTTAACTCTGGGTAGGCCATTACTAAAACTAGTTTTTTGCCATAATTTTTTATTTTTTTCACTTCTATCATCGTAATGACTATTAAGGTTATAACAGTTTCTCAATAGCCATTCCTGTGAAAAAATAGACCAGTAATTTTCGGGCATGAATTGAATATGAACATCACCCCTTTCATCTTGCTTAACCTTCTCAATAGAGGTATTTTGGGGGATGCTAATAACACTAAATAAACGCTGCCCATTATTAGCATTCCTTGATTTAGGCATTTGACAATGGTCTCGTAACCAATGACTATATAGGCGACTTTGCTTTTCATCATCCCATTCAATTACTAAGTCATCTTTGACCACTGAAAGTTTTTTAATAAAGTTATTTTGGTCTAGCATTCGACTTTAAATAAAAAGTAACTATCTGAGAGCTGCATCAGAAAACCCCCAAATACCGCCTTTATTTTCAATCCGGAACCAATTTTCTAAGACAAAATTTACCTCAACACTATTTTCTCTATTCCACATATCTGGCCAGTCACAATTATGAAAAACAGCTGCAGAAAGGACATCTTTTTCTAAGTTAGGAATCTTACCACGCTCCATTAATAACCTAAGTGCAACAGCAGAATTCCCCGCCATATTAGAAAAAAGATCTGTACCTTCGCGTTGAATTTTGGAATGGGCGTCTTTTAACATTGTACTAATTGGCTCCTTGACTCCATTCATTTCAGCCTTAACCATAAAAGCAAAATACTCTGCCGTCCCTTCACCAAACCATCTTTGGGAATCGTGTTTGTTAAATATATCATCTCGATCCCTCTCAGAATCATTGGAATTAACACAGTAGTTCGTAAGATAGTTTGAGTGCGCATGATAAAGCTCATGAAGCCATATTTGTTGAACAGTTTTTTCATCCTGTTGAGGCGTTCTTCCCATTAATACCATTCGTCTATCGTAACAAGGGTCTGGTGCAGTCGCAACATCAGCACCCCCCTTGACCCAATTCTCAATGTCTTTAAATCCCCACTTATTTTCTTCGGCTCGATAGGGGTCTTCATTGCACTCACTCTTCATAATCCATGTTTTAATACCACTTATTAAGGCTTTCATTTCTTCTGGAGAAAGAGTTAAATGGTGTTTATTAAATGGAAAAACATCAGTCCTGCCCTCACTTTTCAGTTGTCCCAACTCCCAGATTACGCCTAAAGTGTCGGCCTGCCAATCAGAAAACTTTGAGCCCCCAACTTCCGTCCACTTCACAAGAGTGGCTGTTGGAATTTTGCTATAATTAATAATCTCAATATTTGGATTATTATTTGCAGCCAAAACTAATGAAGGCAAAGCAGATATTAATACAACGACCTTAAATAATAATTTAAAAATCCCCTTCATCTAATTTCTCCTTGCATAATAATCTACATAAAAGTATTTTTAACTTTATCCTGCTGCCCAAAAAAAGAGACCTCTTTTGGATACTCCGGTAACTCGACACTATAACTCGAGCATCTCACTGTATCCGTTTTTATACCTCTAACTATCAGACCATCTAAATCACTTGGTAGTGGATTGTCAGTAAGTGGTATAGCGTCTTCTGCAGTATAGCTAACAATATATAAAGACCGAGGAAGTTTAGTTCGATTCGAACCAGAACCATGCAAAAGCTTAGAGTGCATCAAGCAAGCTGAGCCCGCCCTTCCAGTACAACTTATAGCCTCACCCTTATTAGCTGCCTCAATTTCAGAAGCTACCGCTCCTGTAAAAACTCCATCATGCCACAAAGAATAAAGAGGTCCATTATGTGAACCTGGAACCACTTCAAGTGGTCCATTTTCAAGCGTAACGTCGTCTAGAAAAAAAAGAACTGTCATAATGTCTTCATTTGAATGTGGCTCGAAAGGAAAATCTTGATGAAACTTAACTTCAGTTCCTGAGCTGGCTAATTTAAGATTTAGTTTATTCGTCCAATGCTTAATATTAGGGCTAAATATCTCAGCAACAAGATCTAGTGCACTGTTGTCCTTAACAATATCAAGACAAGAGTCTGATATTTCTGCTGGCGAGGTAATCCTTCTTAAGGCTGGCTTATCTTCGCTATGACTTTTTATATCAACATCAAAACGTGGCCTTCCATCCTTGATCTTACCAAAAGACTCTGAATGAAGTTTGCTTTCATCAACCCAAGTTGCAAGCTGGTCTTTGACTGATAGTAGTTGAGCCTTAGTAAGTGCATTTTCAAGAAATATATAGCCATCTTTTTTAAACTGATCTACTAAAGCTTGATTTTTTAAAGAATTTTTAATTTGCATATAGTGCCTCCAAATCAAATTATGTACTAAATTTAAGAAAAAATAAAGAAAAATTTATTACAACGTAAGAAAGAATATAAAATCTTACGTCATGGAACTAATATTTGATAATTTAAACTTTATACACTGGCTTATTCTTGGCATTGGCTTAATAATAATTGAGTTATTTCTATGGACGGTATTTCTTCTTTGGATTGGCTCATCAGCAATCACTTCTGGTGTGATTTACTTCCTTTTTCCTAATATTTCTGGTTTAATGCAGCTACTAATTTTTGCAGTGATTGCAATTGCAGCAACCTCCTTAGCAAAAAAATACTACCCTGTAAAAACTGTAGATGAACAGCTTCATAATAAAGCTAAGTCTCATATTGGTAAAGAGTGCACCATTGAGTCAATTGAAAATGGAGTTACTAAAGTTAAAATAGGGAAATCTCTTTGGCTTGCCAAAGGCTCAAATCTTAGTGCTGGTCAAACAGTTAAAATTATTGATGTTGAGTCTTCAACTTTTATTGTTGAGCCTTCAAAATAACGAGTTCTTCAGAAATTAGTATTGTAGTAATGCTCAACTTCTAAGGAATTATTTAACGCCATATTGAGTTCTATAGTCCTCTATGCTTTGAAGGGTCTCTGCATTTTTTGAGTCTTTTAAATAGTCAACAATATGCGATAGATTAATAATACTTAGAACCGTAATTCCAAAAATTTCCTCAACCTCCTGAATTGCTGAAAGCTCACCATTTCCTTTTTCTTGACGATCTAACGCAACTATCACTCCTTTTGTTTTAGCACCATTGGCATTGATAATATCTTGTGCTTCTCGAATTGCAGTTCCTGCTGTTATTACATCGTCAATGATAAGAATGTCACCCTCTAAAGGGTGTCCAACAATACTGCCGCCCTCTCCATGATCTTTTGCTTCTTTGCGATTAAAGCTGTAAGGTACGTTTCTTCCAAGACTATCATTAAGCGCAATAGCTGTTGCAGTGGCTAAAGGAATTCCTTTGTAAGCAGGGCCAAAAAGGACATCAAACTCCAGCCCACTTGCTACGATTGCTTTTGCATAGAAAATACCCAGTTGTGATAAATGACTTCCAGTATTAAATAGGCCTGCATTAAAAAAGTAAGGACTAATTCGACCAGACTTAAGGGTAAATTCACCAAACTTAAGGACGCCAGTTGCTAACGTAAAATCTACAAAATCCTTTTGATACTGTTCCATTGGTTATTCCTAAACTATTAAAATAAGTGCAATGAGAATTATAACAATTAATGTTAATGGTATTAGAGCCGCTGAGCGAAAAGGTTTGTTTGACTGGCTCAAGACAAAAAATGCTGACGTCGTTTGCCTGCAAGAAATTAAAGCACAAGAGGATCAACTAGATGAAAGGTTCTATCCAGAAGGGATAAATACCCACTACCATAGCGCAGAGCGCAAAGGCTATAGCGGAACTGGCCTCTACTGTAAATCTAAGCCAGATAAGATTTCTTATAGCCCCTGGGAAGATATGAATTCAGAAGGAAGAATTATTCAAGCCGATTTTGGAGACTTAAGTGTTATCTCAATTTACCTACCCTCAGGATCGTCTAAAGAAGAGAGGCAAGAATTCAAAATGGAATTTATTACTAAACGCTTTATGCCTCATTTAAAAAAACTGCAAAAGGATGGTAGAAAGTACATCATCTGTGGCGATTGGAATATCGCACATAAAAAAATTGACCTAAAAAACTGGCGGCCTAACCAAAAAAACTCTGGCTTTCTTCCAGAGGAGAGAGAATGGCTTGATACGCTTTATGATGATGTTGGTTTTATAGACTCTTTTAGAGAAATTAACCAAGATGAATTTCAATACACTTGGTGGTCAAATAGAGGGCAGGCATGGGCTAATAATACGGGCTGGAGACTCGACTACCAAGTAGTCAGTAGCAATCTAGCTGGACTTGCCAAATCATGTGAAATATACAAAGAGCAGCGTTTTTCTGATCATGCTCCGCTAATAATTGATTACCAGCTATGACAGAAACAAAATATTTACGAAAAATACAGAGCTTTGTTAGGCGCTCAGGAAGACTCTCTAAGGCTCAATCTATTGGACTCAATGAGCTATGGAGTTCTTATGGCGTTGATCTGAGTGAAAAAAAACTTGATTTTGATAAACTCTTTGTATCGAAAAATAATGTCACACTTGAAGTTGGATTTGGAAATGGTGATAGCCTTCTTGAGATGGCAATCGAACAATCTAATCAAAACTTTTTAGGGATAGAGGTTTATGAGGCTGGCGTTGGAAGGCTTATTAATGAGGCGAATAAAAATAAACTTACCAACCTCAAAATTGTCAAGGATGATGCGGTAGAGGTACTAACAAATAATATTTTAGATAACAGTATTTCGCATTTTCAGTTATTCTTTCCTGATCCTTGGCACAAAAAGAAACACCATAAGCGTAGAATTGTTCAAATAAGCTTTTTGGACCTCCTATCAAAAAAACTTAAAAATGATGGTATTGTTCATATAGCTACTGACTGGGAAAACTATGCTGAGCATATTATGGAGTCACTAGAATCACATCCACACTTTAAAAACTGTGCTGGCGACCATATGTATTCCTCAAGACCCAAAAATAGGCCTTTGACTAAATTCGAAAATCGAGGTCAAAAATTAGGCCATGGGGTTTGGGATATAATTTTTACAAACATAAAAGGAGGTTAAATGTTATTTCCTATATTTGTTGTTGTCACTCTTGCAGAAATCTACGTTCTGGTCACTGTAGGTCAGGCTATTGGTGGACTTTCAACAGTACTACTTGTGATTATTACTGCACTTATCGGCTCTCGACTTCTTAAACAACAGGGCTGGTCAACGATGGCAAAGGCTCAACAGAGTATTGCTGAAGGAAGAACCCCTGCACTAGAGATGTTTGAAGGAGTTGTAATTTTAGTTTCTGGTATCTTACTATTAACACCTGGCTTTATTACCGATATTCTGGGCTTACTTGGTTTAATGCCTTGGAGTAGAAGCTATTTCATCAACCACTTTTTAGAAAAAAATGCAGAGCGCGTCTTTAGTAAAAAAAATTCAGTCTTTATCAATAAGGGTGAAAATAGTGAGACAAAAAAAACTAATAAAGATGAGACCATTGAAGGTGAGTTTTGGGAAGATAAATAATTTAAGCCTTTTTTTTTGATTTAGTAAAACTACTCTTCAATATGCAAAATAAAAGAACTCTCGATGATTGGCTGAATTGGCAAGATACATTAATGGAAAAAACTATTGTTTTAGGCCTTGATAGAGTTCAAATTGTCTATGATCAACTATTTCCAAATGGTGTGCCATTCGCAGTTATTACAGTAGCAGGAACAAATGGTAAAGGCTCTACCGTTTCTTTTATTGATAGTATTTATAATGAAACAAAATATAAGGTTGGCCGCTCTACCTCTCCTCATCTATTAAAGTATAACGAACGCTTTGCAATTGATGGCCAGGAAGTTACTGATGAATTAATCATAAAAGCGTTTGAATTAATTGAGACAAAAAGGGAAGGCGTAACGCTAACGTATTTTGAATTTTCAACTCTTGCTGCACTAATCATGTTTGCAGAAGCTAGTGTGGATCTTGCGATTCTAGAAGTTGGCCTTGGTGGAAGACTTGACTCTGTCAATGTGGTTGATAGTGATGTAAGTGTTATCACAAATATTGCAATTGATCATACAGACTACCTAGGTGACACAAGAGAGGCTATTGGCAGGGAAAAAGCAGGAGTAATGAGAACCTCAAAGCCTTGTATTTGTGGTGATCAAGACCCGCCAAAAAGCTTACTATCGTACGCAAAAGAAATCAATACTCCCCTTACGCTTGTCTCTGAAAGTTATAAAAATGCAATAGGATTAGAGGGGGCCCATCAAAAGCTTAATGCTGCAGTTGCAGTAAAAGCTATAGAGAGTCTTACAAGTCAATTTCCAGTTTCAAATAATATGATTAGTGAGGGAGTTAAAAAAACTAGAATCGCAGCACGATTTGAAAAAATAAATATTGGTGATAAAACAGTTATTCTTGATGTTGCTCATAATCCAGCTGCTGTAAAGACTCTTGTAGAAACATTGTCAGAAAATCCAGTGAAAACAGTTGCCATTTTTTCAGCACTTGTTGATAAAAATATTGCTGATATGATTGAACTTGCCTCAGGGTCAATTAAGCACTGGTTTTTAGTTCCAATTAAAGCTGAGCGATCAATTGAGCTAAAGGCCCTAAAAGATAAATTTGGTAACTCAGAATTGACAACAATTTGCCTTAATATGAGCGATGCGATTGAACAATCACTGAAGCTTGAGGGGATTGATCGAGTTGTTATTTTTGGCTCTTTCTATACAATTGCTGACGCCTCTGAAATTATAAAAAAGTTTTAACATTATTAGTTATTTGAGATAACCACAAACGCAAAGAAACTGTTGTAAAATTAGGCCTATCTATCAGGGAACTCATGGGCAATTTTTTTAACAACGTTTGGAGTGCTATAAGCTTACTGGCTTGGTCAGACTGGCTTACCCTTATTATTCTAGTTATTTTTATAATTAGAGGCTTTATCCAAGGCCTTGCTAAAGAAATTATTAGCTTTATTTTTGTTATATTTGCAATAATTTTAGCTTGGCTTTACTACGACTCACTCGCTAAGACCTTCCTAAGTAATTGGATTAGTACAGATAATCAACCAATCTATGCGCTATCTTTTGGTGGAATATTTTTTGGCATTTGGTTTATCAAAAAAGGCTTTTATAGACTTGCTGGAGCGTCTTCTAATAATGATAATCCTAATGACCTTAATCGACCTTTTGCGATTAGCATAATATTAGCCATTACTGCAATCGTGAGTTTTAACTATTTAGCTGTTATTACTGAACTCCAAACAATTGAATCACTAATAACTAATGAGTCATTGCGAAGTTTTTTTGCATTTTCTGTAGTTTTTATACTTTTAGTAGTCACGCTAGTTGCATTATCAAAACTTCTCAATATTAAAATTGATACAGAAAACCCTTCTGTTATGGCGCCAATCTATGAAGGCATTTTAAGAATATTGAGCTCACTTGATGTCCTTCTAAATGCTAGAAATGTGGGTGGACTAAAAAATAATTTTTTTGGCGCAATATTAGGATTATTTAAAGGTGGTATTTTTGTCCTAATAATTGTACTTGTTCTTCAAAGTATGACATGGGTCACTCAAAATCATGCCTGGGTAGAAACTAGTGGCGCTCTTAGAACATTTCAAGACTGGTCGGTTGATATAAAGCCTGTGTTATCTAAGCATTTATTGTTTGTTGAACTTGAGCCCGGCGATGCGGTTGTCGAATTCATAGAAAGTGAAATCTTAAAGGAATAAAATATGTGCGGTATTGTTGGCATCCTCTCCACCACTAAAAAAGATGTAGGTCTTTATATTTATGATGCTCTTACGATTATCCAGCACCGTGGGCAAGATGCTGCAGGAATAACAACTGCCAATAAAGGTCGTTTTTATATGCGCAAAGGTAATGGCCTAGTTCGTAATGTTTTTAGAACAAAGCACATGGAAAAACTGATTGGCGATATGGGTATTGGACACGTCCGCTACCCTACAGCAGGAAGTTCATCTGAGGCTGAAGCGCAGCCTCTGTATGTCAACTCACCTTATGGAATTGCTTTTGCACACAATGGAAACTTAACAAATGCCGAGGTATTAGCGCAAGAAATCTTTGAACAAGACCTAAGGCATATTAATACTGATTCAGACTCAGAAATACTTCTCAATATTCTTGCAAGTGAGATAGCTGAAGAGCAAAAACATCGAATTAACGAAAGAGATATTTTTAAAGCAGTAACTAAATTGCATCAAAGAGTCAAAGGCGCTTATGCTGCAATTGGAATGATCCCAGGTTACGGGATTTTTGGATTTAGAGATCCAAATGGTATCCGACCACTGATTCTAGGAAAAAGAGTCACTAAAGCAGGGACTAAATACATGCTTGCATCTGAAAGTGTTGCTCTGACTGCCCTTGGTTTTAAAATTACTAGGGATATAAAGCCTGGTGAAGCAGTTGTAATAGATCGCAATGGTGAAGTTCACTCTCAACAATGCTCTAATAACTCAGTTTTGTCTCCATGTATATTTGAATTTGTTTATTTTGCTAGGCCTGATTCAATTATTGATAATATTTCTGTCTATAAATCGCGTCTCAGGATGGGTGAAAAGCTAGCTGCAAAAATTAAATCTGATTGGTCGGAAGAAAATATTGATGTAGTTATGCCTGTCCCCGATACCTCAAGAACTGCAGCTCTTCAGCTTGCAAATGAATTGGACTTAAAGTACAGAGAAGGCTTTATAAAAAATCGCTATATTGCTAGAACCTTTATTATGCCTGGACAGAAAGAAAGAAAGAAATCAGTCCGTCAAAAATTAAGTGCTATTGAACTTGAGTTTAAAGATAAGAATGTTCTTCTAGTAGATGACTCCATTGTAAGAGGCACAACAAGTAAAGAAATTGTCCTAATGGCAAGAGCCGCTGGGGCAAAGAAAGTCTACTTTGCATCAGCAGCGCCGCCAGTGCGATACCCTAATGTTTACGGCATAGATATGGCAAGCAAAAATGAGTTTGTCGCTCACAATAAAACAACTGAGGAAGTATGCAGATCTATTGGTGCTGATAAATTAATTTATCAGAATCTTGGTGATTTAATATGGTCAGTTCAACAAGGTAACCCTGATATCAAGAATTTTGATTGTTCATGTTTTGATGGAAATTACCTAACTAAAGACATTGATAAACCTTATCTAGATAACCTTGAAGTGAAAAGATCTGATAAAGCCAAAAAAGGTAGTATTTCCAATGAAAGCTCTGAATTGATCTACAATGATGCTGACTAACAAGGTTTAAATCATGAAAGACTACAATTTTCAAACAAAAGCAGTCCGTGAAGGGACTAATGCAACAGAGGAGCAAGAGCATTCTGCAGCTATCTTTCTGACTTCGAGCTACAGATTTAAGAGTGCTGAGCAAGCTGCCGATCGTTTTGCAAATAAACAAAAAGGTAATGTTTATTCCAGATTTACCAATCCAACAGTTGATGCATTTCAAAACAAATTAGCTGCTCTAGAAGGTGCAGAAAAATGCCAGGCAACTGCAAGCGGAATGTCCGCTATCTTTGCAACAATTATGACTCTTCTAAAGCCTGGGGAGCATATGGTGGCATCTCGATGTATGTTTGGCACCACCATAGTTCTTCTAAATAGTATCATTGAAAAGCTTGATATTCAAATAACATTTGTTGATTTAAAGGATTTAGATGCATGGGAAAAGAGTGTTCAAAAAAATACTAAATTATTTTTATTAGAAACGCCATCAAACCCACTTGGTGAAGTTGTTGATATAGAAAAGCTTGCAGCTATATCAAAGAAAAATAATATAGTACTAGCAGTTGATAACTGCGTCATGACGCCCGCACTTCAAAAGCCATTAGCCTTAGGGGCTGATCTAGTAATTCACTCTGCAACTAAATATATTGATGGTCAAGGCAGGTGTCTTGCAGGTGCTGTTGCAGGAAGTGGATTATTAATTGACGAAATAAGCTCGTTTACGCGAAGCACGGGGCCAACTTTAAGTGCGTTCAATGCCTGGATTGTCCTAAAAGGGCTAGAGACACTCAAGATAAGAATGGATGCTCACTGTAAAGGTGCAAAGAAATTAGCTGCTTGGCTTAGCGATCAATCATTTATTAAAAAAGTTCACTACGTTGGTCTTGAAAACCATCCGCATCATGAAATTGCAAAGAAACAGCAAACAGGTTTTGGTGGAATAGTTTCATTTGAAGTTAGTGGTGGCAGAGAGGAGGCTTTTCATCTGATAAATAATACTAAGATGATTTCGATTACTGCAAACCTTGGTGATACTAAAACTACCATCACGCATCCCTCCTCTACAACTCACGTTCGGCTCTCAGATGAAGAAAAAAGACGAAGTCATA
>CAJQTG010000035.1 GCA_905618925.1 uncultured Candidatus Thioglobus sp.
GCTGATTTGATTCTTTATGCAATGGCTACAACAATTCAAAAAAGAACAGTTACATATGACTTAGAGAGGCTTATAGATGGAGCTACTTTGCTTTCGTGTTCTGAGTTTGGAGAGGCTCTAAAGGATTCAATAAAATAAGTTAAAAAATAAATCGCCAAGTTGAGGCTATAAAAGCAAAGATTTGATTGACTCAAAATTCATAGCTCGTTATAATCTCACGCTATTCCCTGATAGCTCAGTTGGTAGAGCAACGGACTGTTAATCCGTGTGTCCCTGGTTCGAGCCCAGGTCGGGGAGCCAATTTATATAACTAAGGCATCTTCGGATGTCTTTTTTGTTTCTATACTTAGCAGAATGATTACGTATAAAAAAATTGCAGAACTAGCAGCAAGATTTATTAGTAAACCAAAAGTTTTGAAATTTGGTTTTAATTTATCTCCTATGTACAGAAGAACCTCTGCAAAGGTTATTTATATTTCAGAAGACTTTCTAAAGATACAAATTAAGCTTCCTTTTAGCTATAAAAATGCTAACTATGTAAATACTATTTTTGGTGGGAGTATGTTTTCTGCCGTTGATCCATTTCCAATGACTCAGTTAATGAATCTTATTGGAGATGATTATGTGGTTTGGGATAAGGCTGCTGAAATTTTCTTCAGAAGGCCTGCAAAAGAAGATCTTTATGCTGACTTTATTTATAGCTTAGATGAGCTTGATGAAATTAAGAAAAAAGCGAAAGAGCAAAATGAATTTGAAATAGTTAAAATAACAAAATTAACAAATAAGGATAAGTCTATTGTTTACTGTGAAGTTCATAAGAGAGTGTACATTGCAAATAAAGCTTTTTTCAAAGAGAAACAGAAGATAAGATTAAATAAAAAAATAAAGTAGCCAATTTTTTTTTATTTGTTAAGCTTTAAAATAATTAAAAGTACTTTTAAGGAAGGTAATTAATATGAATCGTGAAATTGTTATTGTCGCAGCTACAAGAACTGCTCTTGGATCATTTGGTGGCTCTCTATCATCTATTCCAGCGCATAAATTAGGTGCCGAAGTAATTGCTTCATTATTACAAAAAACCGGCATAAATAACACTCAGATTGATGAGGTCATCTTGGGGCAAGTTCTGACTGCTGGAAGTGGTCAGAATCCAGCTAGACAGGCGGCAATTGAGGCTGGACTTCCTCATGAAACTCCCTCTATGACTATTAATAAAGTTTGTGGTAGTGGATTAAAAGCAGTTCAGTTAGCATTTCAAGCAATTGCTTGTGGAGATGCTGAAATAATTATTGCTGGTGGTCAGGAAAGCATGAGTCTTTCAAGCCATGTTCTTCCAAAGTCAAGAGAAGGTAAAAAAATGGGTCCGTGGGCGATGGTTGACACTATGGTTGTAGATGGCTTATGGTGTGCATTTAATGATTATCACATGGGTGTTACTGCAGAAAATATTGCAACCAAGTTTGACTATTCAAGAGAATCTCAAGATGAGTTTGCTCTAGATTCACAACAAAAAACAGAGGCTGCTCAAAAATCTGACCTATTTCGAGATGAAATAACTCCAATATCTATTCCTCAACGAAGAGGCGATGACATTATTTTTGACAGTGATGAGTTTCCTAGGCACAGTTCAAGCCTGGATTCATTAGCTAAGCTTCGTCCAGCATTTGCAAAAGATGGAACTGTTACAGCAGGAAATGCATCAGGTATTAATGATGGCGCAGCGGTGGTTATGGTAATGAGCGCATCTAAGGCAAAAGAGCTTGGATTGAAATCTATGGCAAGAATTGTTTCATACTCTAGCGCTGGGGTTGACCCAACTATTATGGGCACTGGCCCAATACCTGCAAGCACTAAGTGTCTTGAAAAAGCCGGCTGGAAAGCATCTGAACTTGATCGTATTGAGGCTAATGAGGCATTTGCTGCTCAAGCGATGTCTGTTAATGATTCACTAGGCTGGGACAAGTCTAAAGTTAATGTAACAGGTGGCTCAATTTCTTTAGGGCATCCAATTGGTGCTTCTGGTGCTAGAATTTTGGTGACCTTGCTTCATGGTATGGAGCGTGATAAAGCGAATAAAGGCCTTGCTACCATGTGTATTGGCGGCGGTATGGGAGTTGCAATTGCAGTTGAAAGGATTTATTAATATTATTAATTTCTTAAACTAGGAGTGTTAATGAAAAAATTTCTAGTTATCTTAACCCTTATAGTTGGGAATTTTTTAATTGTAGGCACAAGTTTTTCATACTCAGCAGTTGGCTATATGAAGTGCGAAACTGTAAATAAGCTGGTAGAGGAAGAAAATGCTGACGTTAAAAACATGATTATGTTTTGGTTTAGTGGCTACTATACTGGTAGAAATTATGAAACATCGAGTTATCCTGAAATACCTGACCCTCAGCTAATATATATAGCAACCGTTAACTACTGCAATAACAACCCACTACAAGATACCGTTGATTTAGCTGATTACCTATACTCAAGTTTAATTTAGATTTTAATTACGCTAATCCCTTAATAGTGTTTATTAGATCCGCATTAACTGCTCTTGGACCAATATTTTCTCTATTTTCGTGTCTTCTTGATCCAGGTAATCGAGTACCATCAATATCGTTATATTTTTTGAGAAACTCTTCGGTTTGCGCTGAAGTATCTTTCCCAGAAATAATTTCTGGCGACATAGCAAGAATAAACTGACCTCCTTGAGCTGGACCGCCATCTCCATTATCACGCTCCTTAGTTTCATAAGAGAAGGTTTCGCCAACTAATGGGCCAGATAAGAGTTCAACCATAAGGGCAATGACTGAGCCCTTATGACCGCCAAATGGAAGTAAGACGCCTTTGTCAATTTCTGCTGCATCTGTCGTTAATTCTCCTGTTGAAGAGAGGCCAGTGCCAAGTGGCACAGAGTGACCATCCCGCGCAGCAATTTGAATTTCTCCTTTTGCCATTGATGCAGTTGCCATATCAAAAACAATTGGGTTTTTACCAGGGCGCGGCCACGAAAATGCAATCGGATTAGTTCCAAATAAAGCTGTAGCTCCGCCAGCAGGAGCAACACCTGGCATATATGAAACAGACGTCAATCCAACAAGTCCATGCTCACTGATTGCCTCAACTTCGGGCCATAGTGCTGCAAAGTGATGACAGCGCTGAATTGATAATCCCGCAATTCCAAATTTTTGAGCAGCTTCGATAAGTTTTTTAATGCCATACTGATGCGCTAATGGTGCGAATCCGTTCTTAGTATCACATTTTAAAATTACTGGAGTAACTTCGGTAATTTCAGGCTTTGCAGAACCGTTAACTTTTTTACTCTGAAGAGCTTTGATATATCCAGGAATACGAAAAAGGCCATGAGAAATTGAGCCATCTCTCTCAGCATTCGTTACTGTGGTTGCAACTGCATTTGCATTTTCTTCATTAGCTCCATGACTAATAAGAGCAGCCTTAGCTAAATTAAAAATTTCATCAAGGCCTATATCGATTGTTTTAGAAGTCATAGAATTAAATCCTTATGTGTTTGAATTGAATTTGCAGTTCACCGAACTCAAAAATAAATTAGAAAAAAATGATAACATATTAACAACTAAAAATTTCTTAACCTAATGAAAAATTCTAAATCAATTCATATAGTTTCATGTCATGCTGAAGGTGAAGTTGGAAATGTAATAATTGAAGGGGTCTCACCACCTAAGGGCGACAGTTTGTGGGAGCAAGCACGATGGATAGATAAGGATCAGAAGTTACGACAATTTGTATTAAATGAGCCTCGTGGTGGAGTCTTTAAGCATGTAAACCTTTTAGTTCCAGCAAAAAATAAAAAAGCTACACAGGGCTTCATAGTTATGGAGCCAGAGCATACGCCTCCAATGTCAGGATCTAATTCGATTTGCGTTTCGACTGTGTTGCTCGAAAGAGGAATTATTCAAATGCAAGAGCCTATTACAGAATTTATTCTGGAAGCGCCAGGAGGACTGGTTCCCGTAAAAGCTTATTGCAAAAATGGTAAAGCAAAAAGCATTGAAA
>CAJQTG010000036.1 GCA_905618925.1 uncultured Candidatus Thioglobus sp.
AAAGCCAGTATCGAGAGAGGAAAGGAAGCTTAATATTTCTAGAAACACTTTTTATTTATCCTTTGCAGAAATTAGAATTAGCTCAAATATTATGAATGAATCTTGAGGGATGTTGCCACTTGGAGCGTCACCAAATACATATTCATATGTTGCAATAATAGTACGTTCTTCGCCAATTAACATTGCTTGAGTGTTTTCCTCAATAATCCTAATTATCTCTCCACTTCCAAGTGTGAGTTCAATTGGACTTCCTGGCGCGCGCATTACTTGTCCGCTATTAGCTTTGAGTGCTATATCTACTGAAACAACCTGACCATTAGTTACAAGATTGCCATCACCTTTTTTATTAATTCTTGTAAAGTAACCTAAATCATTTTTTGTAGCATCAGGATAAGTCGAGGAAGCAAAGTCTTCAAAGTCAATTTGACGCAAGGCTTGTTGAGCAATAATCCCTTCATTTGCTTTTGTTAATAGATCATTAAATGAGCCCTCATTAGCAATAAAATTATTTGCATCGTCACCAATTCGCTCAATTTTTACAGTCTCTAACGTGTCATCTTTTTGAATGGAATTTACAACATCCATCCCCTCGACGACATGACCAAAAACAGTATGCTTTCCATCTAGCCATGGAGTTGGTACATGAGTAATAAAAAATTGTGATCCATTCGTTGCTGGTCCTGAGTTAGCCATTGATAGGACTCCAGGTTTGTCATGTATTAAGTCAGTAAATTCATCTGCAAATCTATACCCAGGTCCACCAGTGCCATCTCCTTTCGGATCTCCACCTTGAATCATAAAGTCATCTATTACTCTATGAAAAGATATACCATCATAAAAAGGAACACCAATATCCTTGTTACTTTTTTTAGTGCCTTCTGATAATGCAATAAAGTTGATTACAGTGAGTGGTGCTTTTTTATAAGCGAGCTCAACAACTATTTTTCCCTTGTTGGTTTGCAAATGCGCATAAATTCCATCATTAGTTGCAGCAAATGAAATAGAAGATAATAATAAGGAAAAAACAACTAAAAGTATTCTCATAATAACCCTAGAAATAAAATGATTAATGATACCCAAAATCATCTTTATTTTTACTCTGATACGTTAAAATATGCATGAATTAAATTTAAAATACAACTGTTTTGGTTGTTTTAAATAAATATCTAACTTGAGGGTAGTTTATGTCTTTGCTAATTACAGATGAATGCATTAATTGTGATGTCTGTGTCCCAGAATGCCCAAATGAGGCGATTTATATGGGTGAAGAGATCTATGAAATTGATGGTGATCTATGTACTGAGTGCGTAGGACATTTTGACACTCCGCAGTGCGTTGAAGTTTGTCCAGTAGATTGCTGTCTTCCAGACCCTGATAGGGTTGAGACAGATGAAGTACTTTTAGCCAAAATTAAAGATCGAGAAACCTAGAGTTTATATCGTCTTTTTTAGTGCAGATAAACATAGCTCTATATTCTCTTTTCTTGAAGTGTAGCCCATTAGTCCAATTCGCCATATCTTTCCTGTTAAGTCACCAAGGCCAGCGCCAATTTCCATATTGTAATCATTTAATAAAGTGGTTCGAACTTCAGCATCATTTACTCCTTCAGGAATAAATACACTATTAAGCTGAGGTAGCCTGCTAGACTTTTCAACCAAGTAACTAATTCCAAGCTCACTTAAACCATCTCTAAGTAACTGGTGATTTTGTTGGTGTCGATTCCATGAGTTTTCAAGTCCCTCTTCGCATAGCATGACTAAAGATTCATGAAGGCCATATAGAGTATTGACTGGAGCTGTATGGTGGTATGCACGCTTTGCACCTTTACCCCAATAACCCATCACTAAATTAAGATCTAAAAACCAGCTTGTTACAGGTGTTTTTCGATTACTTATTTTATGGACTGCTTTTTCACTAAAACTAACTGGTGACAAACCTGGCATTGCAGAAAGACATTTTTGAGAGCCAGAGTAGATTGCATCAATACCCCAGTCGTCAACTCTTAATTCTGATCCAGCTAATGAGGTAACTGCATCAACAATAGTTAAGCAGTTGTGCTTATAAGCAATTTCACAAAGTAATTTTGCATCAGACAAGGCACCTGTTGAAGTTTCTGCATGAACAAACGCAACTATTTTAGTATCAGGATTTTCAATGAGAGCTTGCTCAAGCTTCTCTGGACTAACTGGCTTGCCCCAATCATCTTCAACAATTATTGCTTGACCACCAATTCGAGTTACATTTTCTTTCATTCGAGACCCAAAAACCCCGTTGATACATACTATTACTTTGTCTCCAGGCTCTACAAGATTTACAAAGCAGGCTTCCATTCCAGCCGAACCGGGCGCTGATATGGGCATTGTTAGTGCATTTTCAGTCATAAAGGCATACTGTAGCATTTCTTTAATTTCATCCATCATGTCTATAAAAGAAGGATCTAGATGACCAATGGTTGTTCTTGCCATTGCATTAAGGATTCTTGGATGAACATCTGAAGGACCAGGACCCATAAGAGTTCTTGAAGGAGGGTTAAATGATTTCATAAGTTTTTTTTTAAGGAAATATAATTAATAACTCTTTATAATGTTTTCAGTTGCAATCATTATCATAGATGCTGTGTAAAGAGTTTTTAATAATATTCATAGCGACTTGAACTATATTAATTAAACCATTAATTAATTAAGCTACCATAAGCCTAAGTTAATAGAGTCCCTCAATATTGTTAACAATAATTATTTAAATGTAAGTTATATGTCTATTATTTCAGAATTAACCAAGGCTCTGCCAAAAAATTCAGTCATTTCTGGGGAAGAGAATACTCGCCCTTTTGAGTGTGATGGCCTTAGTGTATATAAACAAAAGCCATTAGCTGTTGCTTTGCCTAGTAATGTTGACCAGATTAAAAAGGTTTTAGAGATTTGTAAGAAAAATAACACACCTGTCGTTACAAGAGGGGCTGGGACAGGATTGTCTGGAGGCGCTTTACCGCTTAAAGGTAGTGTAGTTCTTGGACTTTCAAGGTTAACCCGGGTCTTGTCTATTGATCCAGAGGCTCAAACGGCAATAGTTGAGCCTGGAGTTCGCAATATTGCTATTAGTGAGGCAGTTGAAGAGTATGGCTTGTATTATGCGCCAGACCCTTCTTCTCAAATAGCGTGCACTATTGGTGGAAATGTTGCAGAGAATTCAGGTGGTGTACATTGCCTTAAGTATGGACTTACAGTTCAAAACTTAGAGGCATTAAAAATATTAACAGTAGACGGCGAAGAGTTGCTTCTTTCGAGAAAAGATGAAGGTATGGGGTTATTGGCATTAATGACGGGATCAGAGGGTCTGTTGGGTGTCATATCTGAAATTACGGTTAAGCTGACTAAAAAACCACAACAAGCAAAACTTATAATGGCTGGTTTTGATAGCGTTAGAGATTGTGCTAATACAGTTGCATCAATTATTAAGATTGGCGTCATACCAGCTGGCTTGGAGATGATGGATCAATTTGCTATAGAGGCATCTGAGGCATTTGCTCAAGCAGGATACCCACTAGATGCTAAGGCGCTTTTACTGTGTGAGTTAGATGGCTCTGAAGAGTTGGTAGAAGAAGATTTAAATAAAGTGATGGATATACTTTCTAAAGCGACTTCTGTAAGAGTTTCAGAAAACGAGGAGGAGCGATTACTTTTCTGGAAGGGTAGGAAGTCAGCATTTCCTGCAGTCGGTAGATTGTCGCCAGATTATTATTGTATGGATGGGACAATACCTAAAAGACATCTCAGTGATGTTCTTGAAAAAATTAATGACCTCTCAAAACATTATAGCCTCAGAGTTGCTAATGTTTTCCATGCTGGTGATGGTAATTTACACCCCCTCATATTATATGATGCGGGGAAGCCAGGGGAGTTAGAGAAAACAGAGGCTTTTGGGATGGACATATTAAAGCTTTGTGTTGAAGTCGGTGGCTCAATAACAGGAGAACATGGAGTTGGGGTTGAAAAGCTAGATGCAATGTGCCATCAGTATAGCGCTGCTGAATTGGATGTTTTTCATCAAATTAAGGCTGCCTTTGATCCTCATTCACTTCTTAATCCAGGAAAGGCTGTGCCAACTCTACATCGATGTGCTGAGTTGGGTAATATGCATGTCCATCATGGTAATTTGCCTCATCCAGAGCTGGAGCGATTTTGATTATGAATTCAATTGCTGAGTTGCAGAAAAAAGTAAAGCATTCTCATAAGCTTAGAATTACTAACTACGATGATGAGTCTGATGAAGAGCTAGTGAATATGTCTTCTTATTCTGGGGTGGTTGAGTATTATCCTGAAGAGCTAGTATTAACAGTTAAAGCAGGCACATCTATTAAAATAGTTAATGAAGAGCTTGCTAAAAATAATCAAGCATTTCCTTTTATTACTGAAAATCCAGAGCAAACTATCGGCTCTTTGTACGCAACCTCTGGGGCTGAATTATCTGATAGTGTTCTGGGAGTTCAAATAGTTAATGGAAAAGGTGAGCTTCTAAATTTTGGAGGACAGGTAATGAAGAATGTTGCTGGATACGACGTCTCTCGTCTTTTGGTTGGCTCTATGGGTAAGCTGGCAATTATAACTCAGATTAGTTTTAAAATTCTTCCAGAGAAAGCTGCTAAAAAATTTCAGCAAGAGGCACCAATAAAAAATAAAGAAAACTCACTAAGACTTATTTATGAGGCAAAGCTAAAAAAAGTTTTTGATCCTTATGGGGTTTTTATCTAATGCATACTGAATTAAAGAACCTGTCAATTTCAGAGCTGAATAACAAAAAAGCAAGTCAGATTATTGAGTCGTGCGTTCATTGTGGTTTTTGTTTAGCAACTTGCCCAACTTACCAGCTTTTAGGTGATGAGCTTGACTCCCCTAGAGGCCGAATTTACTTAATTAAGTCAGCGCTTGAGCAAAATCAGTTCAGCAGAAAATCACTCAGTCATATAGATCGCTGTCTGACATGTCGCTCCTGTGAAACAACCTGTCCATCAGGCGTTGAGTATGGCCAGTTGCTTGAAATTGGCCGTGAAATTATGGAGTCAAAGAGATCAAAACTTCAGACTCTTTATCGTTATACGGTTCGCAAGTCACTAACAACGCCATTTTTATTTAAACCTGTTGGTTATTTTTTCCGGCACTCAAAGGTTGTCTCAAAGCCAATTAAGCCTAAAAGTATAAAATCAACTGTACTTCTTATGGGTGGTTGCGTTCAACCAACATTAGCGCCAAATATTAATCACAGTATAAAAAATATTTTAGCTAAATTAGACATTGAAGTTTTAGAGGCGCCACAAAGTGAATGTTGTGGAGCTCTTGATCAGCACATGGCTGCATCTGGCGATGCAATGAAAAAAGTTAAGCGAAATATTGATAAGTGGACTTCACAGCTTAATGATGGGGCTGAAGTTATATTATCAAGTGCAAGTGGTTGCGGAGTAATGATAAAAGACTACCCAAAATTGTTTGAAGAGTCAGATCCATATTTTGAAAAGGCTAGAGCTATCTCTACAAAAACTCAAGATATCGCTGAGTTTCTTGCTAGTAAGGACTTGAGTAAGCTGCAATTATCAGAATCGAATATTTCCTATCATGAGCCATGTACTTTGCAGCATGGACAAAAGTTAAGTGGGCTTGTTGAATCTATTCTTACACAGTTTGGCTACGTTAAAAATTCAATCAAAGATTCCCATATTTGTTGCGGTTCTGCAGGAACATATTCAATCTTTGAATCTAAAATATCAAACCAATTAATGGTAAACAAGCTTGAAAATTTGAACGCTTCAAACCCAAAAATGATTGTTACTTCCAATATTGGTTGTTTATTACATCTTCAAAAGGGAAGTTCAATTCCTGTGAAGCATTGGGTGGAGTTGTTAGATGTCTAGAAGTAGAAAGCTAAAGAGTAAAATTTATGAAATAGAAATTGAGTCGTTATCACATGAAGGGAGAGGTATTTCTCATAGTGACAACAAAGTTATATTTACTAGAGGTGCGCTTCCTGGAGAAAAAGTTATTGCATCTCGCACACTCTCTAGAGCAAAGTATGAAGAGGCCGATGTTGTCGAAATAATTAAATCATCTCCAGATAGAATTGAGGCAAAGTGTGCAGTGTACGGAATATGTGGTGGCTGCTCATTTCAACACCTTTCATCTGAAAATCAAATTATTGCAAAACAGAGTTGGCTTCAAAGTGCATTTATTGGTCAAGCTAAGACTGAACCTAAAAACTGGCTAGAACCTATGCAAGTTCAAAGCTGGGGATATCGCCGTAAAGCTCGATTGGGCGTTCGCTATGTTGCCAAAAAAGAAAAAGTTCTTGTTGGGTTTAGAGAAAGAAAGTCTTCATTTATAACTGTAATGAGTCGCTGTGAGGTTTTACATCCGTCGCTTGGAGACAATCTAGAAATAATTGCAGAGTGTATTGGTAAGCTCAGTATTAGGGAGTATATTCCTCAGATTGAGGCTGCAATTTCGGAGTCACATACAATATTAATTTTAAGGCATCTACAACCTTTAACTGAGGGTGATGAGGCTATACTTAAAGAGTGCGGTGAAAAATTATCAATAACTTGGTATACGCAGAGTGGAGGTTTAGATACCATTAAGCCTTTGATTGAGGCTGTAACATTAACTTATTCTATTCCCGATCATAAGATTGAAATGGCATTTTTACCAAATGACTTTACTCAAGTTAACTTTGCACTTAATCAAAAAATGATTAACCTTGCGATTGAATTGCTTGAATTGAATGATAAAGATAGTGTTCTTGATCTTTTCTGCGGGCTTGGTAACTTCACGCTTCCTATTTCAAAATATGTTGAAAAAATAGTTGGAATAGAGGGCGATAAAGGCTTAGTAGAAAGAGCTAAAGCAAATGCTGATGCTAATGGAATTACTAATGCCTCATTTTATAAGGCAGACCTGTCTGAAGATGTATCAGGCTCTGAATGGTTTAGAGGCCAAAAATACAATAAAGCTTTAATTGACCCAGCTAGAACTGGGGCAATTGAGATTATTGAGCTTCTTCCAAAATTAAACATTGAGCGATTAGTTTATGTTTCTTGTAATCCATCAACCCTAGCTAGAGACGCCGCTCGATTAATTGAATTAGGGTTTAGTTTAATGAGTGCGGGCGTGATGGATATGTTTCCGCAAACTGCACACGTAGAGTCAATTGCGCTTTTTACTCGCAAAAAATGAGTATTAACGTATGATAATATTAGATAAGATTTTAATTTCAATAGGAAAGATAAATGAGCTATAAGCGTAACTTATTGCCAAAAATGGCTTTAGAAAGACTTAAGGAAAATCCAGAGGCTGTATTGATTGATGTTAGAACACGTGCTGAACATAAGTATGTAGGCTATCCAGAAAATTCAATTCTTATTCCTTGGTTTGATGAGCCGGATTTAAAATCTGATCCAGAGGCTTTTTACGAATCAGTTCTGAATGAACTCGGAGACCGAAGTGAAGCACTGAATACTGAACTGATTTTTATATGCAGAAGTGGGTTCAGATCAAACGAGGCTTTAAAGTGCCTTCAAAGTAATGGTTTTACTTGTCTTTCCCATGTTGCTAGTGGATTTGAGGGCGACTTAGATGAAAACGATCATCGCGGTAACCTTAATGGTTGGAGGCATGATGGCATGCCTTGGTCCCAAGGCTAAACTATCTCTAGGTTAGCGTAAGAGCTGATAAGCCACTTTGTTCCAACTTTTTGAAAATTAATTTGCAGTCGCATTGAATCGCCACTACCTTCATAATTAACAATTGTACCAAGGCCAAATTTAGCATGTTTAACGACATGACCTATTGAGTAAATTGAATCTGAAGTTGTAACCATCTTCTTACCGACATTAGTATTTTTTTCATATCCTTGATAACTGCTCCCACTGCTTTCGTTTTTTATATAGTTTAAAAAGCTACTTGGTATTTCATCAAGGAACATGGAATTTCGGGAGTAAATAGTTTCACCATAGAGAGAGCGTCTGGTTGCATGGGAAAGTGTAAGAGATTGCATTGCTCTGGTCATTCCAACATAACAAAGGCGTCTTTCTTCATCTATATTAGAGGGTTGATTTACTCTTTGTCGAGAGGGGAATAAATCTTCTTCTAGACCTACTAAAAAAACTACAGGGAACTCTAATCCTTTTGCTGAATGAACTGTCATTAGTTGAACATAGTTTTGATTACTTTGATTAGATTCACCACTAGAATCAAGAGTTGCAAGAGCAATAAAACCTTGAGTTTCATTCATTTCATTACCTTCTTCATGAACATACTGCGTTGATGCAGTTACAAGTTCTTCAAGATTTTCACGTTTACTTCCTGCTTTGTCAGTCCTATCATTAGCATAGTGAGACATTAACCCAGATTGCAATAGAATAGTATCCACCTTTTCACTAAGCTTAAGATTTTTTGAACTATCACTCATAGATTCAATCAAGTGAATGAATGCTTGTAATGCGTTAGATGCTCTTGCAGGAAGTGTTCCAACTATAGCAATAGATGACTGAAACAAGTTGGTATGATTTTCAGTTGAATAGGACCTAATCTTTTCAATGGTTGAAAGGCCAATACCACGCGTTGGAAAATTTACTATTCTTTCAAAGGCTATATTGTCTGAAGTATTTTCAATAAGTCGAACATAACCCATCGCATCTTTAATCTCAGCTCGCTCGAAAAAACGCAATCCTCCATAGATTCTATAGTTAAGATTATGTTTAATGAGAGACTCTTCAAAGACTCGCGACTGTGCATTTGAGCGATAGAGTATTGCACATTCATCTAGGTTTCTACCTTGATTAAATTGGGTTTGAATTTCACTAACAACGTATTGTGCCTCCTCTCTTTCATCCCTGGCATTAAAAACATTAATTAGATCCCCATCACCTGACTCTGTCCAAAGTGATTTTTCGAGCCTGTTTTGATTTTTTACAATTAAGGCATTAGAGGCACCTAGGATATTTCCAGTGGATCGATAATTTTGTTCAAGCTTAATAACTTGAATCGGTTTGAAGTCATTTTCTAGTTTTTGGATATTTTCAATTTTTGCACCTCTCCAGCCATAAATGGATTGATCGTCATCACCCACACAGAAGACATGATTATTTTGATTATGAAGTATTTTTATAAATTGGTATTGAATTTGATTGGTGTCTTGAAATTCATCAACCAAGATATGATGGAACTTATTTTGATAATGATTTAACAAAGAATGATTATTTTTTAAGAGTTCAAAACTTTTTACAAGTAATCCTGCAAAATCAACTAAGTCATTGGCTTGAACAAAGTTCTCATAAAGATCATAAACCTTTACTTTTTGTTTTTTTGCATAGTCATAGCCTACATCGATATCTTGGGGTAATTTACCATTATCTTTATTCTTATTGATAAACCACTGAACCTCTTTTATTTTTAATTTCTTTTCATCAACACCATTTTCTTTCATTAGTCGCTTAACAATTCGAAACTGATCTTGAGCATCAAGGATTTGAAATGTGGGCGAAAGATTTGCCTCCATAGGATGTGTTCTAAGGAGTCTATGAGCAAGCGAGTGGAAAGTGCCAACCCACATCCTGCCAATTGGCTGTCTCAGTAAATCACCCAATCTCTCTTTCATTTCATTTGCAGCTTTATTTGTAAAAGTCACTGCAAGTATGTCGTCAACATGATGATTTTTTGTTGTCACTAAATAATGAATTCTTTGAGTTAATACGCGCGTCTTTCCACTTCCAGCACCTGCAAGAATTAATGCATTTGTGTCTTCACTTAGTGTTACAGATTGTTGTTGTTTTTCGTTTAGTCCATCAACTATTGGCACAGAATTCATATTGAGTATTTAATTAAATTTGGAGGTTTTTTGTTCTGATTTTCTGAAAAAGGTTATTACTATATGGCAGTATAGATAAATTATAATCAGATTGTGAGCCATTATAATGATGACTGATTCCTTTGTCACAGTTAAGCTGGCTTACTACTAAATTAATATGAATAAATCTTGGAATGAGGCTGCGCGCTCATCATTAAAAAGCGCTGATGAGTGCAACGAATATTTTGGCGAAAATATTTTTAAAGATTTTCACTTTCCCATCAAAATACCACTTGAATTTGTAGAAAGAATTGATAAGTCTGATCCTTTAGATCCACTAATGCTTCAAATTCTTCCAAAAGAAGTCAAAGCTACTGAGGGTTTTTTTGATTCACCTGTTTCAGATGAAGAACACTCTCCAGTTAAGGGTTTAATTCATAAGTATCCCTCGCGAGTTCTCCTAATCGCAACAAGTGTGTGCGCAATTCATTGCCAATACTGCTTTAGACAGAATTTTGACTATGTATCACATGATATTTTAAAAAACTGGCCCGCCATTGAGAGTTATTTAATGAATAAAAAAGAAGTGAGTGAAGTTGTTTTGAGCGGCGGTGATCCTTTGACATTAAGTGATAAAAAAATTAGCAAAATACTAAATAAAATTGAGGTTATTGGTCATATTAAAACAGTTAGGTTTCATACTAGAACAGCTGTGGTAATTCCATCAAGAATTACACAGGAACTGATTGATATGCTTAATCAAACTAAGTTAAAAGTTGTTTTTATTTTTCATATTAATCATGCGAGGGAAATATCTGATGAGTTTATGAAAAATGTTGAGAGGTTAAAGACTCATACTTTATTAAATCAATCAGTATTACTTAAGGACGTGAATGATAGCGCTGTGGTTTTATCTGAATTGTCTAGCAAGCTTTTTGAATCTAATATATTGCCATACTATATTCACCTTCTTGATAAGGTTTCGGGGGCTGAGCGTTTTTTAGTTAAAGATAAAAGAGCCAAAGAGATTTATAAAACACTTCAAACTTTATTGCCGGGTTATTTGGTGCCAAGAATGGTTCGAGATGAGGGCGGTGACTCTAAGAGGCTGGTACTATAAATTCGTTCAAATCATCTATTGTAATCTCACCCATAAAAGTATGAAGTAGTTCACCCTCTGGACTATATATTTGAGTTGTTGGCATGCCTACAATTTCTCCAAAATTTGAATATTCAGAGTCGTTATCTTCGTTATAAAGTACGATAGGGTAGTTAATTGAGAAGCGCTCCACATAATCATTAATTACTTCCAGGTCTACAGGCTCAAAATCCAGTCCAAGAATCTCAACGTGATCAGAGTTTTTCTCATAAAATTTTACAAATGCAGGAATTTCTTTTAAACAAGGAGTGCACCAAGTTGCCCAAAAATTAATAACAAGATATTTTCCACGAGTATTTTTCTCAGTAAAGATGTTACCTTCAGTGTCTGTTAGGCTAAATGAAAGTTCTGGAATAGATTCATACCATGGCATTAAAGGCTTTACCCAGTTTTTTATATCGTTAAAACTTAATGCTTGGCTTGCATGAAATGGAGTTATTAGCCAGAGTATAATTAGAATTTTTTTCATTAGTTAGTTTTATGAATGCAAAGATTTATCACAATTCTCGTTGCTCTAAATCAAGAGCAACTGTTGCTATTTTAGAACAAAATGATGTTGACTTTGATGTTGTTAATTACTTGATTGAACCTCCTAGTGAATCAGAGCTCAGAGCAATTTTGAATGATTTGGGTATGAGTGCTAGAGAGCTTCTTAGAAAGGGTGAGTCTAAGTATAAGGAATTGGAGCTATCTAATAAATCTTTAAGTGAAGATGAGTTAATCAAAGCAATGCTTGAGTTTCCAATTTTAATTGAGCGACCAATTGTTAGAACAGAGAAGGGCATTGCTATTGGAAGGCCTCCAGAGAATATTAAATCAATACTCTAATTTTTATTTTATTCTCTATGGTATGGGTGGTTATTAAGTAAGCTATATCCACGGTAGACTTGCTCTACTACTAATAATCTCGCCATTGAGTGCGTCATTGTTAGGTTGGATAGTCCCCAAATCTGATGACATTTTTGTTTAACTTCTGAAGAAAGTCCATCTGCGCCTCCAATGATCAATGCAACACTCTCACCTTCAAGCTGCCAGCTTTCAATTGACTTAGAAATTTGTTTACTGGTTTGTTGCTTTCCAAGTTCATCAAAGGCTATTAAAAAGGTTGACTCGCTGGAAGCTTCTAAAAGTAATTTTGCTTCAAGGTTTTTTGAATTTTCAGCGCTGCTTGATTTACGGCTTTGAGAATCTAAGCTTGTAATTGTGAAATTATAGTAACTAGGAAGTTGTTTTTGATAATGTTCAATGCCAAGGTTAATCCAATTAGGCATTTTTTTTCCGATCGTAATTAGATTAATCCTCATCTTCCTCGGTAGACCATAATTTTTCTAATTTATAGAAGTCCCTAGTTTTTTCAGTCATTAAATGAACAACAACCTCACCTAGATCAACTAAGGCCCACTCACTTTGTTGTTTGCCCTCGATCCCTAGAACAACCATATCCACTCTTTTTGCCTCAGTGCTGACGTTATTAGCCATACTCTTGACATGCTGAATCGATCTGCCTGTAGCTATAATAATAGCCTCAATATCATCACATTGCTTCATAACGTTAAGAGTTACAACGTTCTCACCTTTTAAATCATCAATTACGTTTTCAACAATTTTTATTTGTTTATCAAGAGTCATATTTTTTTTAGGAAGTTAATTATAGAAATAGGTAATAAATTATCAAGATTTTGATTGGCGGCAATTTTACCTCTAATAGCACTTGATGAAATATCTATCATTTGAGAATTAGAGAAATATAAATGCCCACTTGAATTTGATTTCAGCTTATCAATATTTTCTACTGTCTCAAAAGTTATGAGAGTTTTACTAACTGGCTGAACTCCATCTCGAGGAAGAACAATTAAATGAATCAACTTTGAGAATTCATCCCAGTTTTTCCAAGTTTTAAAGTTGATAAAGCTATCCATTCCAATAATTAAGCAAATTGACTCATCTTTAAATGACTCTTTTAAGTCGAGAAGAGTGTCAATCATGAATGAGCTTCCGCCGCGAAGAATTTCTTGCGTATCAATTTCAAGATTAGTGAACTCCTTAATAGCCAGATTTAGCATTTGAAGTCTTTGTTGAGAGGTGTAATGAAGAGAATTTTTATGGACGGGCTCGAAGCACGGCAGCATAAATAGTCGATCAATACTGAGTTCGTTTTTTATTGATGTTGCTGTTTGAAGGTGTCCAAGATGAACGGGATCAAAGGAGCCACCATAAATTCCTATCATAGTAAGGCATTTACTTCTTCTAATGTCATTGGAGACATAGGATACGTTCTAGTTGAGTCATGAACATGCATTCTATATCTTACAAATGTATCTTCATCTTTGATAAGTAAAAAAGGGTTTGCTTTTTTTTGTTCTGCTATTGTTGTTGTTATTTCTGAGCCATAATTATGCCCACATAATAAGTGAATATCGTCTCCCACTTCAGTCAGTAATTTTTTTAGTGAGTGAAATAATGTAACTGGATTAGAGCCTGCAAGGCTACAAATACCAACACCATATACAAATAATGTGTCACCAGCAATAAGGTGCTCATCTAAAAGATAGCAAATACCGCCAGCTGTATGTCCAGGCGTTTCAATAATTTTTATTTCAGTTTCGCCTAGCTTGATGATTTCACCATCTTTAACAGTGTGAACTTTATTTTCAATATTTAGGTAAGGAACTTCATTAACGCCAGCAGTAATTTTTGCGCCTGTTTTATTAGCTAAGTCATCGACCGCATTTGTATGGTCACCATGCCAGTGAGTAATCCAAATATCAGTAAGGGTGTAGCCTTTGTCATTAATTTTCTTTAGAAATAAATCTGGCTCCCATGCAGGATCAACGATTGCACATGTCTTAGTTGACTCATCAAAAATAAAATGAATTGAATTTTCATAGGCGCCAATATGATAAAGCACGTCGATTGAGTATTGATTGCTGTTATATGTTTTTTCCATAATGCATTATTTTACCAATTTTGACTTGACTGAAATGAGATACAGATTATAATTTACGCTTTTGCTAAACATCCTAGTTTCTTGGGGCTATAGCTCAGCTGGGAGAGCGCTTCGCTGGCAGTGAAGAGGTCGGCGGTTCGATCCCGCCTAGCTCCACCAAGCAAAATAGTTTTAATGTCGCGTTCGTCTATCGGTTAGGACTCCAGGTTTTCATCCTGGCAAGAGGGGTTCGATTCCCCTACGCGATGCCAACCCCAAAGCAAGCCTTATACATCGGGGCTTAGAGAGATAAAAGCACTATTAATTCCTATATTGGTACAGAACACTGGTACAGATATGAGAATAGCTACACCCTACAAACACCCAAACTCTGGAATATATTACTTTAGACGTGCCGTTCCTAATGAGTGCCGTCGTATATTAAACAGAACAATAATTAAAGAATCTCTTCATACGAGAGAGCCTTATGAGGCTAGAAGATTGTTTGCTGTCAAGCAGGAAGAGTGCGAGAAACTATTTGAGTCAGCTCGTAGTGGTTGTATTAATATTAACAGTAACAGTAACAGTAACCAACATAACGTGAATGACACCAAGTTAGTTTTTGGAACTACATTACAAGAACTATTTGATAAATTCAATATAGAAAGCAACCAATCAGTCAAGGGGCTAAATGAGGCACAGAAGGTAGTTAATCGCTTTATTGGGGTCTATGGCAGCATAGCTGCAGAAACTATAAGCGGTGTAATGATTAGAGAGTTCAAAGAGTTGCTAATATATACACCTTCTATATTGCCTGAGTGCCTCAGAACTAAGTCGCTACGTAAAATTGTTCGTGAAATGAACGGCAAATACAACGGTAGAACTTTGTCAGATAGCTCAATTAATAAACACCTATCTGTGCTCTCTTGTGTATTGCAGTGGGCTTCAGATAATAGCTATTTTAATGATAATTGGCATAACCCAGTTAGAGGTAAAACCATTCGAAGAAAGTCCTCACAAAGGGATAGGTTGCCTTTCACAGCTGGTGATTTGGATAAGATATTTGCTAGTGATGTGTACACCAATCAATTAAGACCGAAAGGCGGTGCAGGCGGTGCGGCATATTGGATTCCAATTATTGCTTTATATACAGGGATGCGGCTAGAAGAGATAGGTCAGTTATTAGTTAGTGATATTAAGTGTGAAGATAGCATATGGTATTTTGATGTGAATAGTTCTGAAGACAAACAGTTAAAAACCAAATCATCAGTTAGAAGAGTACCAATTCATTATGATTTGATAGAACTAGAATTTATTACATATGTAAAGGCGTTAGAGTGTCCTAGAGTGTTTCCTTTGCTGAAAGCTGATATTTATGGACGTCTGACTCAAAATTGGTCAAAGTGGTTCGGCAGGCATCTGACTAAGTTAGATGTAAATGATGACTCTAAAGTGTTCCATTCATTTCGCCATTTGATGAAGGATGCACTCAGAAATGCTGGAGTAGATGAGGCTGTTAGTGATGCAATAACTGGTCATTCAAGCTCTAGTATTGGAAGGTCATATGGTAAAGGTTATGGTTTGCCTATGTTAGACAAAGCTATTCAGTCAATTAAGTATGAAGGATTGATTATAGAAAGAAACTTATAAATAGTATGCTTAGTAGTTGACCCTCAAGGGGAGTCACATTACTCTTGGCTAAACACTAATAAATCCTACTTCACACATCAGAGAGGATTTGAACTTTAACTTTGTTCTAATTCAAATATAATCCTAGTATGAAATTAACCTCCTACCCAGACTTAGTTAAGGAATGGCATCCATCTAAGAATGGTGAGTTAACACCTAAACAAGTTACTTCTAAAACGAATACAAAAGTGTGGTGGCTCTGCCCCAAGGGGCATAGCTATGATTCAAAGATTAATGGCAGAACTGCTATGTTGACTAATTGTCCTTATTGTTCAGGCAGGAGGGTTAGTGAAGATAATAATTTACTTTACTTGTTTCCCGAAGTTGCCAAAGAGTGGCATCCAACTAAGAACAAAGAACTAACGCCTAAAGATGTAACTTCAAAGAGTGATAAGAAAGTATGGTGGCTTTGTCCTAGAGGTCATAGTCACGAGTCAGTTGTTAAGAATAGAACATTAAACAAAAGTAACTGTCCCAATTGCTCCAATCAATCATCTGAGCCTGAGATTAGAATACTTTGTGAATTGAAATGGTTCTTTGATGAAGTCAATAGTCGTTACAAGGTTGATGGAGTAGAGATTGACATTTTCTTGCCAAACCTTAATTTAGGTATTGAATACGATGGCAAATATTGGCATAAAGATAAAGAGGTTAGCGACCTAGAGAAGAATAAGTTTTTATTATCTAAAGGCATTAACCTTATTCGAGTAAGACAATTCCCTCTGAAGCCATTATCTGAAAATGATTTACTGGTTAGCATTGTTCGCTCATTAGAAAAGACAGATTTAGATGAAATACTTAAAAAGATTATGCCTTTTGTTGATAGTAACATCAAAGAGAAGATGAATACCTATCTCCTTAAGTCATCCTTTGTTAATGATGAGTTATTTAAAGTTTATAGAAGTTATTTTCCATCACCATTTCCTGAAAAGTCTCTCTTAAAGACGCATCCTGAACTTAGTGAAGAATGGGATTATGATAAGAATTATCCCTTAACACCTGAGAACTTTTCTTTTGGAAGTGCAAATAAAATATGGTGGTTGTGCTCTAAGGGTCATAGCTATGAACAAACCCTTAATAGAAGGACATCTCAAGGTGTTGTCTGTCCTTATTGTTCAGGAAAGAGAGTTGGAGATGACAATAATTTACTTCACTTGTTTCCCGAAATTGCCAAAGATTGGCATCCAACTAAGAATAATGAGCAAACCCCTAAAGACTTTACTGCTAAAAGTGCTAAGAAAGTTTGGTGGTTGTGTCCTGAAGAACACAGTTATGAGCAGGCTATTTCCAGTAGAACAGGAAAGCAACAACAAGGGTGTCCTTATTGTGCAGGAAAGAAGACTCTTAACTATGACTTATTTAAGTAATATATAACGAACAATCAAAGTTAATAAGTAAATGTTTATTTAATTACAGAATTGGGTTCAATGTATTTAACATTAGATTTAAGTTATGCTTTGCGGGCAAAGTCAACTATTACGTAATATATATAAGGAGTACCACACTAACTATTATTAACTAGTAGTATTAATATATATAGTTGTTAACTAAGCCTGCTCTTAGCTGCTTCTAAGTATTGTCTAAGCAAACCCCATTAGAGGGTCTTTCCACAGTAGACTATATAACTTACCATCCCCTCAATTTAGGTAACTCATCCATTAGGTTTTGAAGAGTCTTGGAATGACGCTGTTGAACAATAAAAGAATCATAGACAGTAAGAACTGGTATTTTCATTATGGTCAACCTTCTCACAATTTCAAATACCCTGTCTGACTCCATACACGCTACTAAGTCGCCCATCCTTTTGCCCCTGAGATAGTAATACCTAACCACTTTGTGTTTATTCAAATAAAGTTTAAGTAATTCAGAAGGTTTTAGTTTAAATTTAAAGGCTTTATATTCTTGTGACTCCTTAATTGTTTTCTTTGACCTAGTGTCTTTATTAAAATCATTTATATAAGGCAAGTAATGCTTTTCTAATGCGGCAACTGCTGATTGAATAGTTCTAGTTGACAACATAATAGTTGCTGCCTGCTTCACAATATGTCTGGGGATGGTGCAGGAAGCAATTTCAATATTGTACGGGTCACCGTCAGAGTAACGCTCACCTGTGACAGTTTTGTACAATACGTTTACTGCACTTGCTTGCAGGTCTAGCTCAACTGTTTCTTCGCCGTCAATTGTGATTAGTTTTCGTTGTGAAGAGCTAAGGTTGCACCAAGGTCCATACATTCGTCCGCCAAATTTAAGTACTACACCACCATATTCATTACTATCGTGCTCAATAAACTTTCTTTGGAGTGTTAAGTTAACAAAGGAATCAATCAGTTTGAGTGCACCTGTTTTCTTGTCTTTCTTACAAAGCTCTATGAGGGCATCTTCGGCTAAAAAGTCATTATATTTAGCAAGTTCAAGTCTTAACCAGTTTGAATACTTGTTGTCTTTATAATCAATTAACTTCTTATTACTATTGTTTCTTAACAGAACAAGCTCAGGCGTTTCTTGTTGCCAATAGTTCCCGTACCAATTATTGTCTTTAAAGAAACTTATTAATTTATTAATAGGAAGTGCTGTTGTGGAGGCACTCTCGCCTGTTTCTAGGTTCTTTCTGCCAATTTCTTGCTCAATGTATCCTTTGTGGGATAAAGCATCCAGAACTGTGCATAGTGCCTTGTAACCAACCTTGTGGTAGTTGTACCTTTTGACTCCAAGAGATGTTCTTGCACGCGGAGTGATAAGTTCTTTATTTCTACAGAGTTGTAGGTTAAATAGTAGCAAGTTAAGAGTCTTAAACTGTTCTATTCTTATTAAGCCAATAGTCTTCCCTAACTCTTTAGAAGAGTTGAGAATATGAGGCTCGCGACTGTTAATATATAGGTCAAGCGATTGAGCCTTTTTTCTGGTTATTATTGCGTTCTTATCAAACAATTAATTAATGTCATTTGGTCAATAAGTTATTATACCATATTTACTAATAACCACTACTGAAACAGTTTTATTATTGTAGTAAAATCAATAACTTACATAGAATTTACAAGTGAATAATATACCCTATAAATATGCCTTAATTATGCCTCTTAGAGTCCATAATTCGCTCTTCTGGAGTAGTTAAACTTGCCTGAAAGTAAAGACCTTATATAGTACTAATAGTAGCTTCAATTAAGCCTAATTTATAGAGTGTTGAGGGTCTAAAAATTAGAATTTCACATCTTCCTCAGTTTCCTCGGTTGACTAGTTATTCAAAAGGGGTGGGTACGTCCATGATAGTTACGGTGTTGACTCAACCATGGGTTTGATTATTGTTAATTATCTGTATAATTAAATTTCAATAATTAGTAATACTCGCATATTCCTTCCTTGATATTTCAAATCTATAACAACAATAATAATGATGCAAACCTTAAAGCTCTCTATTAAGAAAACATTCATTAAACTCGTATGTTCCGCTCTACTTATAGTTAGCGGTAGCTCTGCTTATGCTGCGTGTACAGTAAG
>CAJQTG010000037.1 GCA_905618925.1 uncultured Candidatus Thioglobus sp.
TCAGATGAGATGTATTCTAGAAAGGTAATATGCTTTAACGATTCTGAGGTTATTGAATTAACAAGCCAATCGTACTATGTTAGTGAAAATGGAACTGTTTTCCCTTCACCCAAACCTTCTGCAAAAGTAAAGCCTGATAGTGGCTTTACTTTTAGAATCAATTATAAAATAACTTTATGAAGAAGCTAATACTATGAGTTGGTGGACATCAGTTTTAGGTGGAGCACTAGGCTATATGATTGGTGGGCCTTTAGGGGCGATGCTTGGCGTAGCATTCGCAGGTAACTTTTCTAAGGGTAAGTCTAGTTTTCGTGGTTCTGCTAAAGATTATCTCCCTGGCGATAAACAGCGCGTTCAAGCAGCATTTTTTAGTAGTGTATTTTCAGTTATGGGCTATATTGCCAAGGTAGATGGCAAGGTATCAAAATCTGAAATTTTACTAGCTCAGCAAGTTATGCAGCACATGCAGTTATCAGAAGACATGCAAAAAGTTGCAAAAGAGCTATTTAACCAGGGCAAACATAAAGATTTTAACCTAGACGAAGTGCTTGAGCAGTTCCGCACTGAATGTCATAGGCGTACTCACTTAGTCAGGATGTTTTTTGAGATTCAAATCCAAGCCACTTATGCGGATGGTATTTTGGATGATAAAGAGCATGATGCACTTAAATATATTGCGCAAAAATTGCACTTTCCTATTAATGAGCTAAAGAGTCTGATTCAGCAGTTTTCTGCTACTAGCAAGAATACTAATAAACTAACAGTTGAAGATGCTTACGTGATATTGGGAACAGATAAAAGCCTAAATGATAAAGAGCTCAAACGAGTCTATCGTAGATTATTAGCTCAGCATCATCCGGATAAGCTAGTTGCTAAAGGCTTACCAGAGGAGATGCTAAAATTAGCAAATGAAAAAACCCAAGAAATCATTAGCGCCTATGAATTGCTTAAAAAACACCGTGGTATGCGCTGATATTTTAGTCGCAATAATAGATTTTTATTATTATCAATATGCTCAAAAATAAATGATAAAAAACTTAGTCAAGTATCTATTTGGCTTATTTATTGTATTAATAATAATCGCTGTGCTGGGACATAGCGTAATTATTCCAAAACTAATACCTCTGTCAAACTTACCCACACCATCGGGCATATATAGTATTGGGACAAAAATATTTGAATGGACTGATGAGTCTCGTGATGAGTGGTTTACAGCAGAAATTAATGATAAGCGTCGTATCGTTGTTCAGGTTTGGTACCCAAGCGAAGATACAAATTCAGCTCCAGTCCCATATTTGGTATCTGCAGATAAGTGGCTGCCAGCTTTGAGTGGGATTTTAGAACTTCCTCAATTTCTTTTTAATCATTTACGAAATATAGAGACACACTCATTCCTAAATGCACCTGTAAATAAACAAGTAGAAAATGCCCCTTTGGTTCTTTTTTCACATGGTATTTGGGGTATGCGTTTTCAAAATACAGCGCAGTTTGAGGCGTTAGCGAGTAGGGGTTATATTGTTGCATCTGTTGACCATGCATATGATGCAAGCCTCACACTTTTTAAAGATGGTACAAGTGCCGACTTTAGGTCTGGATATGAAGGTGAATTAAGCGAAGAGGAGTTTTGGGCGTTACGTAACCCACAACTTCAAACTCGAGTAAGTGACATACGTTTTATGATAGACACTATTGGTAGTAAACAAAATCAAGGCGCTGAGGTTTGGACTGCCGTTGATATGAAAAACATTGGTGTTTTTGGACATTCTTATGGGGGAGCGACAAGCCTAATTGCTAGTATTCAAGATGAGCGAATTGACGCGGCTATCGCCCTAGATGGGTGGATGATACCTGTACCACTTGATGTGATTGATAAAGGATCTAATAAACCTTTTTATTATATTGGCAGAGAGTCATGGCCTGATCCACTTAACTACCAACAGCTCAATAAGTTTCTTGAAAGAAGTTCAAACCAATCGACAATGTTCTTATCAGGGACAGAGCATTTTGATTATTCTGACGCACCTCTTTTTTCACCTTATATGCAAACATTTGGTTTGACTGGCGTAATACCTGCTAAAGAATTAGCTCAAAAACTTGAGGATGAGATTGTTAGCTTTTTTGATAATCACCTAAATCATGAATCTAAAATTTAGATAAACTATACAAAACAATGGGGATTCACCTCAGAGCTAAAAACACAGAATAACGAATAATATGGCAAGAGGACAAAAGTCATTCAAGCACTCTAATAATGGCCCATCAGTTACTGATGACGAAATTTATATGATGGTAATGCTCTATACTTATCAACATAAAAGTATTGATTTTCTAGCTCGGAAATTTAATGTCAGCTCCCCAGTAGCTAAAGAAATTATAATTAGAAGTCGCTTTGGTGGTGCATGTGGCTAAGATAAATATACTACCTCTAATTACTTTTATTCTTGCAAGCCAAGTTCATTCAGATCAAAGTGCTTTATTCCTTGAGGGATTAAAAGGAGTTATCAGGATTGATTATTCAGATGGAAGTACTTACCAAGGGCAAGTTGAAGAATGCTTAATTGAATTAACTAAAACAACCTGTATGTCGGGGATGGGAATCTATGATTTTAAAGCTGGCTCAAAATATTTTGGAAGTTTTAAGGCTAATAAGCCCAATGGCAATGGTTTATTCATTCATCTAGATGGCCAAACTTATGAAGGAGATTTTAAAGATGGCTCTATTAATGGAAAAGGCATAATGACCTATCCAGATGGTCAGAGGTATGAAGGTGGCTATAAAAATAATACGCAAAATGGTTATGGCATTATGACTTATCCAGATGGCCGGAAATATGAGGGTGATTATAAAAATAATATGCGTAATGGTTATGGCGTTATGACCTATCAAGATAGAGGGAAGTATGAAGAAGGCAGCAGTTATGAAGGAGAGTGGTTAGATGACAAGCGACATGGTCAAGGAGTTATGACTTATTCTAATGATGGAAGGCGTTTGAAAGGAGAGTTTAAAGATAATGTTTTTATTAGTATCTAGTTTTTTGTGAATTCTTACTCACTATAATTAGAACATTTACGATAATTTGGAGATGAACTTGTGGACTTAAAAATAATATATTTTGACTTACCTTTTTGGCGCGCTGAAATATCAAGACTACCTTTATTTATTGCAAATATAAAATTTGATGATGTCAGGCCTAGTGGCGATGATTGGGATTATGCCAAAAAGAACGGGAAAATGAAAGACGGCATAATAATTCCCTTTCGTGAATTACCTGTTCTTCATATAAATGGTGAAAGTATTGGGCAAACTATGGCAATTGCAAGAATATGCGGAAAGCTTAGCGGTATGTACCCTGAGGATATTGTTGAGGCAGGCAAGGTAGATCAAATCATTGTTGCAGTAGAAAATATCAATGCGCTTTTAAGTCCTTCAATGAAAGAAAGTGATATAACGAAAAAGAAGACGATGAGAAAAGAGCTGACCTCTAATGAGCTGCCAACGTACTTTGGATATTTGCAAGATATTTTAAGTGCCAACAACTCAGACTGGTTTGTTGGAGACAACATGACTATCGCTGATCTTGCTGTTTGGAGTCTTTTGGGGTGGATTGCTTCGGGAGTTATTGACGATATCTCAGTAGAAGTTATTCAACGTTTCGAGGGCTTAGTAAAGTTATATAACCAGATCAATGAAAACCCGCGCGTCAGAGAGTGGAAAATTAAGACCTATGATCATGATAAAGTTAGAGATGATGAGTATAGTTTTGGCATCCCAGATAGCATATAAAGACAGCTAATTGAGCGTTCTTGAATCATCGAGGTAGGGCAGTTTATTTCGCATTGATGAGATTTCATCTGTGTTGATCTCTACCTCGATGACCTTTTCAGTTGTTCCAGCGTTCACATCATCAAGACCGTCCGGCCCAATAATTTTGCTCTCACCCATAAAATTTATGCCATTTAAGTTTCCAGTAGAGTTGGCATATATCACAAATATGCCATTTTCAAATGCCCTAGTTCTGCAATTATAAAGAGCTGCAGCTGGCCAATGAGATGACTGACCCGTTGGAGCGATAATCAATTCAACGCCTTGTAGAGCTAATTTACGAATTATCTCTGGAAATTCTAATTCGTAACAAATGACGATTGCAGCTTTAATTCCATTGATAGCGATGATCGAGCTCTCACCCCCTGGTTTAAATATCTTTGACTCATCAGCAGTAGGCGGCAACATTTTTTTACGATGGTTTGCAAGAGACATGCCCATGCTATCAAAATACTGGGCAGAATTAAAGAGATTGTCGTTATCTATTTCAGGATATCCATAAACAATAGCAGTTGAATATTTTTTTGCAAGGAGGCTTATTTTTTTTGCGTACTCTCCGTCACTCTCCTCACAAAACTCTTTGATTTTCTCAAAGCTCCCATACCCGGAAAGAAATAGCTCAGGACATACAATTAAATCTAATGCATCATTTTTTTGTAATTGCACCTCTAGTCTTTCAATCCTCTTTAAAGGAGCTTCATCGCGCATTTTGTATTGAAATATTCCAGCACTAATTTTCATTTTTTTGATCTCGTTTTACGAATCTTCTTTATCAAATTATACGGCTTTATAACAATCCAATATATCCATACAGGTGCAACAACTATATAGAATATATGCCAATAAACGTTATAAAGATCAAACCAGCCAATGATGATTTGGTTATTTAGTTTTGAGTATGTGGTCGCAATGAAAAAAGAAAACAATATCCAAAAGATACTGAGGTAAAAACTAATTCTTGTTTTTAATGAGAAACTTATCATCAGAAATGATTGCACTATATAACCTTAAGGTAACTATAATTTAATTTGCAAATTTATAGAGACTTTCGATGATAAAAATATTACAAATAAGTGAGAATGATGCCTGGAATTTAGCATTTAACGCTCTTATTAAAAACCAAACTTCAGAAGATAACGCGAAAGAAGTGGCAGACGCATTAATAAATGCTGAATTTGATGGTCAAGCTGGTCACGGCCTTTCACGTATCCCATCGTATGTCGAGCAGCTAAATGCTGGAAAAGTAAAGGGTAACGTTGAGCCGTCGCTTCTAAGTTCTAAAGGAAGTGTAATAAGGGTAGATGCTAATAATGGGTTTGCTTTTCCTGCAATATCGTTAGCAATTAAAGAAATCACTACTACCTGTAAGAATTACGGTATCGCAGCCGCAAGTGTCTCTAGGTCACATCATTTTGGTCAGGCTGGAAGGCATGTTGAGCGTTTAGCAGAGCAAGGCCTTATTGGATTAATGTTTGGAAATACTCCTAAAGCGATTCCGCCATGGGGAGGCTCTAAGCCTTTATTTGGAACCAATCCAATTGCTTTTTCTGCGCCAAGAGCTAATGATGCGCCAATGGTTATTGATATGAGTCTTAGCAAAGTAGCGCGCGGTAAGGTGATGCTTGCAAATCAGCAAAATGAAAAAATTCCCGAAGGCTGGGCTATTGATGCTGAAGGCAAGCCAACGACTGATCCTAAAAAAGCGCTAGCGGGGGCAATGCTTCCAATTGGAGATGCGAAAGGTAGCGCTTTAGCGCTGATGGTAGAGGTTCTTGCAGCAGGACTTACTGGCTCTAACTTTGGTTTTGAAGCGAGCTCATTTCTTGATGCTAAGGGCGACTCACCAGGGGTTGGACAGCTAATTATTGCAATTGACCCTAGTTTTTTTGCAGGAGACACTTTTAGTGAGCGAACTGAAACTATAGTGGGTGCAATTCTTGAGCAGCCATCGACAAGGCTTCCAGGCGATAAGAGGCTGGAAAAAAGAAAACTTCGTGAAAAATCAGAGAAAATCACAATTTCTAAAGAGTTGTATGAGTCAATTAGTGCACTTACTTAGTGCTTTCTTCTAAAGATTTGCATTATTTCTTTAAATTATTCAAAAATTCTTTAAAATCAGAAATAAGTACCTAAAAAAGGAATTTTTAAATAAAAAATTAGCAGAGCTAAAAGCCTCTCAAATTGATCTATAGATAGAAAAGTAAGGAAAAAAACTAGTTCCCTGGTTATAATCTACTCACAAATTCTTCTTATAAGGCATTCGAATGCAAATATCTAATTCAAAAATAACCAATACATTGCTAAGCGCAATTTTTACAATGTCTCTTGGTTTCTCAGTAGGCGCAAGCGCAGATGACTCGGAGCAGATTAAGTCATCCCTAATGAGTAGAATGACAAGCTCTACTAGCTCTTTTGTCTCGACGGGTATTGGTGCGCTTTTAAGCCCAAACTTTAATACCGTTGAGGTCAGCACCAACCTAAAAGAGGGTGACTCTTCAGTTGATATTGGCGTACTTAGAGCTTTTGGTGACAACCCAAACTCATTCATCTTTAACCAGATCAATCTCAATCGTTTTGATAATAGGACAACTTTAAACCTTGGTCTTGGTTACCGAATGCTTAATGCCGATGAGACATTGATGGGCGGCGTTAACGCATTTTATGATCACGAGTTCCCGAACGATCACAAACGTAACGGCGTTGGCTTTGAGCTCATTAGTTCAGCCTTTGAGGCAAGGGTGAACTCATATCACGGCACCACAGGCTACATTAAAGATAAGAGCAGCACCAACTCTAAAGCACTTGACGGCAGAGACATGGGCTTCAAGGTTGCGCTTCCTTACCTTCCTGGCATGATGTTTGGCATGAACGCTGTGCAGTGGAAGGGTATTGATGGCATGAAGGACAAGAAGAGCAGGAAGTACACCCTAGGCGGTTACCTCTCTGATAACGTATCGATTAGCTTTGAGCGTCATGACTATAAAAACAAAGCGACTAAAGATAATAACAGCATTAACCTGAACTACACTTGGGGCTTTGGCGCCGAGAACACAAGACCTAAACTATTGGAGTTTGCAAGCTCGGCTTACGAACTTAAGAAGCTCGGCGATCAGCGCTATGACCTAGTCAAGCGTGAGAATAGAATCGTTAAGAAAAAATCAGGCGTTCTAACAGTGAGTGGGTACTAATATGAAAACATTAAACGTAAATAAACTAACAATCCTGCTTGGACTCTTTTTAATCTCAGCTTTTTTACAACGAGTGCGAATGCGCTTTGTACTGTTAACGCAGACGGTGAGATTATTACACCTGCAAGTGCTGCAACCAACAAGGTAACGGACGATACCACCTCATATGATGAAAATGGTAACGTGGATTATCAGGCCGGCACTGCAACTAATCACTGTTCGATTACACCTGACACATACAAGATAGTATTTTACAAGGTCGGTGTCTGCACAGCAGATCCTGATCTAAACGATTTGTCGAGCTGTGAGATGTTCTTTGAGAGTGCTGCGGGTATTACGGTTGATATCAAAGCAGGCGTCAGCGCTACATTCGACATTCCAGAGTTTACAATTACGCCAGGAACCTACCCCTTCCTATATGTTCAGCTTAGCAGTAAACTGGGTATGAAGTGGCAAGGAAGTATGTCTAATAACGTAACTGGGTCGTCTGGCACAGGCAAATATTGCTGGACTAATAATGCAGGCTTACACTCTGCTGCACCTCAATCAAATCCAGGCGCTGACCCTACTGTAACGGTAGTAACTGCTTATGGAACCTCTTTAGCTTACAATGCCGTGACAGTGGACTGCGGTACTCTTGCAGAAGCGAATGCTGGCGTGATATTAAATTATGAGGTAATGACTAGGTTTAGTGAAGCTTATTGTTCAGCTAATCTAGCGGCTAACGGTGATAAAATGGATATGCAAGACAAAGAGGGTGTAGGGGCTTCACGCGGACAACCAACGATTAGTCTACTTACCACTGCGGATGTATTTGCTACAACCTGCACAAATTCAGCAAAAATTGCGTGGACAACGACCCTTGATACTGCATATACCATCACTGAAAACTCCTCGTTTGAGTTGAGCATTGCGGCAACAGCGGCAAATGAGCTCGCGTTCAGTGGGGGAAATAACTTATCGATTGATAAAGTTGGGTCGGGCCCACCTAAAATCTCCCTGAACGTTACTGAATAAATTATTTTTATGGTGGATTTTCTAGCTCAAGCTAGACCTTCCGCCATCAACTGCAATTATTTGCCCTGTCATCCAAGAACTCTCATCGCTTAGTAAAAACTTAGCAATTGATGCTGAGTCTTTCCCTTCACCAAGTCTTTTAAGTGGATGCGCCTTAGCTAACGCTTCAGCAACAACTGGACTCTTTAGCATTGACTGAGAAATTTTCGAATTTGTTAGGCTCGGAGCAATACAGTTAACGCGAATACTTGGCGCAAACTCCGCGGCAAGTGTTACTGTTAAGCCCTCAATCGCTGCTTTTGCAGTTGCAATAATTGTATGGTTGGTAAACCCTTTTTGGGCGGCAACGGATGAGAATAAAACAATTGATCCATTACTCTTTTTAAGCTCTTCTTGAAAACCTTGTATCGCAATAATTGCTGAGTAGAGGTTTAATTTCATACAATTATGTAAGTCATTTTCACTAACTCTTTTAAGTGGCTTTAAGTCTATTGATCCAACGCAGTATGCAATGCCCTTCACATCAAAATCTGAAGTATCTGCTTTAACCTTCTCTATAAAATTTTCTTCTAACACATCAGCAACAGAATAAGTGCAGCCAAGATTTTCCGATAGTGATTTTAATTCATCCTCATTTCTGGCAATTAAATGCACTTCATGATCTGAGTCTGTAAGTTGCTCGGCAAGGCTTGATCCTATAGATCCAGTAGCGCCAAAAATTAGATATTTATTTGACATATAGGTTTTTTAAATGAGTGAAAAGAGAAGCTCATTATTTTAGCAACTATTAATCACTAAAGATATTATTTGGATAACTATTTTGTTTATACTTTATCAATTATTCAAATTAATTTACATTTATTTATGAAAAAACTACTCACTATTTTTTTGATATCCATTGGCTTTATGACGCCATCTTATGCCGACACAAAAGTTTCAGAAGAAGCAATAAGATGCTCAGCACTTATTTATATTCAGCTTACTAGACCAGAAATGGCTGGCCTCACTGCAGGTGAAGAAATAATGAATAGAATTTATGCCTATCACACCATTGATGGAACTGATATGGAAATGACTAACGGTCAAATCGTTGCGGCTCAAACAGAGGCCATAACCAAGCTCTCTCAAGAGTATATAAAGGGCGCTAATCTTGCTAAAGAATACCGTCACTGCATTTATTGGATGACAGACATTGCCAAATTTATTAATATCAGTGAGTATGTTTCTCCAGAGAATCAAACTGAAGAGTCGGAAGCTGAGGAGATGGCACTGTTTTTATCAGCACCAATAACGTCCTCTGTTACAATCTTTAAAAACCCTATCGAAACATGGGGACAGCAAGTTGATTTAGGCTTTGCATCATGGGCTTCACAGGAGTTAAAGGTGCCATATAAAGAAGCTATTCTAAGTAAAGTAAGTGAGAAGTTTGAGTAGATTTTTTTCCAACTATAGGGACTTAAAGAATGGATAAGAAAACTAGAGATAACGCTGCGATGATGAATGGCCTCTATTGGTGGGGAGTCCCTACACTATTCAGATGTCCTCATAATCCTGAAACGGAAGGCTGCGACATTGCACTTGTTGGCGTTCCTCATAGCACTGGAAATGGAACTACTCAGCGCGATCAGCATTTGGGTCCTAGAGCTGTTAGAAATATTTCTGCGCAGGGAAGGCGTGGACACCTTAAGTTTGGTATTTCTCCTTGGGAGATGTGTGAAATTAGAGATTTTGGTGATGTTCCTCTGCCTGAGGCTAATAATAATGAGAAGTGCATAGAGCACATAACCGAGTTTTATGAAATTATTGCTGAGTCTGGCGTTAGGCCGGTTTCAATTGGTGGTGATCATTCGATTACTGGCGGAATCCTTCAAGCAATTGCAGGTCCAAAGTCCAAACTAACAGGCGGTGAGAAAGCGGTGCTTGTTCATTTTGACGCACATACTGATGCATTTCATCAGCTTGATCATTTTTTGGGAGCTGTTAAGTCGGCTGCTCATTGGGCAAGTTATTTAGTTAGAGATGGCTTTGTAGATGCATCAAAAAGTATTCAGGTTGGAATCAGGGGAAACACCAGAACACTGGATTGGCTAAATTCAAGCTATGAGCTGGGCTATGAAATAATTACCAAAGATCAGTATGATGAGTATGGCGTAGAAAAATGTATTGAAATGATCCAGGAGCGTGTTGGTGATGCGCCTATTTATATCACCTTTGATTTAGACTGTTTGGACGTCACTGTGGCGCCAGGTGTTTCAAATCTTGAGCCGGCAATTGAAGGTTTTAAAATGCCTGACGTGCTTCAAATGCTACAAGGACTTCGCGGTAAGAATGTAATTGGTGGTGATGTAGTTTGCCTCATGCCAACAGTTGACTCGCCGAACCAAATTACAGCGCATGTTGCCAACGCAATCATGTTTGAAATAGTTTGTTTGATAGCTGACAATATAGGCAAAAAACCGTAACTTGTTGTTTTTGATACAGAGGCTCAACTCTTGTAATTTTCAAGGTGAATATCTAGCGCCTTAGTTGAGATTAATGTTTCGAGCAGCGCAAAAATTAATGATGCTGACAACATCAAAAGCCCAAAGCCAAAAATATAATACGCAAGAGAAATTTGCTCGATATAAAAACAAATAATTGTCATTAGATTAAAAATAAAACTTACAATTCCAAAGACCTGCATCCTTTTAATATAAGTAACGCGCTTCTTGAGAATATCCAGCTGCTCATCTGTGTGCTTAGTCTTGGACTCATCACTACCCTCTGTTGTCATTGCTCTAATAAGGACACTTAGAGAATGAAGGCGATTTGTATAGGCTACAAATAGTAAAGAAATTGCGGGGAAAAGCAGTGCAGGTGTTGTCATATCCATAACACCCTATTTTAATTAGTAATCTACCGCAATGGACTTAAATCCTAATTTAGTAAGACTAGTTTTAAAGTTTTGTTGACTTTATAGCGCTTAATAGTTGGTCAATATCTTCCTCATCATTATAGATGTGAGGGGAAATTCGGATTCCATGGCTTCTAAGATCAACGCTAATACTATGGTCTTTAAGGCTCTGTAATATTTTTTGTTGGTTGCCCCCAAAGTCCAATATCATGGTGCCTCCCCTAATTGCCTCTTCTCTTGGTGAGACAAATTCTAAATCAAGCGCATTTGCAGTCTTTTCTATTAAGAGCTGGTTGTGTTTTCTTATGTTTTTTAAACCAATCTTTGTAAAGTAATTGATGCTGTGAGTTGCTATGGCATATGGCGCAATTGAAGGAGTGCCTCCCCAGAATTTAAGTGCACTATCATGGTAGCAGAAATTATGAATATCAAATTCAAATGGATTCTCATGGCTAAACCATCCTACATCTTTAGGATTGCAAGTAGCTAGGCAATCTGAGTTGACCCATAAATAAGCAGCCCCAGGACCGCCACATAACCACTTGACACTTGATCCAATCATAAAATCTGGGTTTAATGCCTTTAAGTCAATCGGCACAATGCCCACGGACTGGGCAATGTCTAAAATAGAAATAATGTTTCTAGATCTTGCCATTGAAAGTATTTTTGAGATTGGCGAAAGTTGCCCCGTATTTGAGTAAGCATGACTGACAAAAACTAAATCAACATCTGATGTCAGGTATTCGTCCCATACGCCTATATTTGTTATATCAATATTGGAGGGAATAAATCTAATTTCACAGTCTTCAGGTAATGATTTTTTTAAGGCAAAGCACATTCCTGGAAAGTCAATTTCACTAACCAAGATGATGCAGTTTTTCTTTTGAGTCTGATCTAAAGACATCAGTATTTTAGTTAATCCACTTGATAAATTAACTTGTGGGCAGAATTCAGATTGCTTTGCATTAAAGAGTTTTGCTAAGGAGGCTGTAAATTCATTAATAATTTCAAGCCATTGCTCCCAAGGCTCGCTAAGTGAATTTTTCCAAGGAGTGTAAAGTTGTTCAGAAAAGTTTTTTTCAGAGGTTTTTAATGGCCTTCCAACAGAATGATTAAGGAGATAATTTGCTTTCGTTAAAATAAAATCTTCTTTAAAGCTTGATTTATTTACTTTCCCACTAGGTGCCAAGCGTTTTTTGAGGAGCACAATATCATCAAAGCGTGTTCTTATATCACTACGATCAGCAGCAGCTCTTCGATCCCTTAATTTTTCAAGTGAGTCTAGTAAAACTTTTAAAGGTGGGCCACTAGCTGTAATATTATCAAGTTGAGATTCTTTAAGGTTTGTTGAGGGCTGCGCAATATATTTCTCAACGAGCTGATTATGGTGCTGAGTTGCTGCATCACCATGCAGCTGACAAATTTCTAGAAACAGAGTGAGATTATTTTTATACCAGTCTTTACTAGAAACTTCAGCATTTAGAAAATCATCCATAATACTGGTTCTTCTCATGCAGTCTCTGAGAATACTTTGATCTTCTGGGACCATATATAGAAATTTATCAACCAGCATTTGTGAATAAGCCGGCTCATTAGCAAAGCACAGTCCAAGCAAAATATCTATAACATTTATACCAGCAAAATCTCCTGCATTTGCGCCTCGGTAGACCTGAAATCCAACGTGATAAGGTTTGTAGTAAGGACGTACACAGTAAAAGAAATCATCAACACTAAGCTTACTAAATAATGCAGCATTCGATTCAATGACTTCCTTTAGCGCCTCTTTAACGACTAATAATAGTTCTTGACACATCGGATGAGAAATACCCAATGGATGCAACTTAAGTAATGCATCAGCAGCTCTTTTATAGGCAAGAATTGCTTTAGTGTTGTAATCAAGAAATAATTTTTCAGCGGGCAGATTTGTAAAGCTTTTATAGACTCCATCAACTGCTTTGTTATGTGTTGAGAGGTGGGCGGTAGCAAATCGTGGGGTGACACCAATTGAGGCACCAATATTCATAGCAAGTCCTGACGCCTCTTTTAATGGTGAGGTGGATTGTTTTGAAGGGTCCGTGATTTCATGTCTTCGACATGCCGCCATATAGAGTCCAACATTACCTAATAAATCGAATGCATTATCAAAGCCTTCATCAGTATTTCCCTCTGATAAAAGTGTCTTAATTATCTCTTTACCTTCATCTTCGAGAGCTTGCTTTAAATCGTCACCAATAGACTCAACATTAGTGCGTTCACTTTGATTCGAGTAAAGCACCTCAAGCTCAGAATTTAATTCAACAAAGCGATTTCTAATCCAGAAATCAAAGGTCTGCGAGTTTGGAGTCATTTGCTCAGGTTATTTGTATAAAAAAATTATAATATCATTATTTATCAAGTTTAAATCACCAAAATTAACTAATAAATAGTATAATAATAGAGATATTCAATAAATAAATACATATTATTATTGAATATAGCTAATTTATTGGAAATTAATAATGAATACTAATATGGATAATAAGGATTTAAGCATATTGTCTATTCTTCAGAATAGGGGAAGAATAGCTATTTCTGAGTTGGCTGCAAAATTAAATATGTCAGATACACCTTGCCTTAGGAGGGTTAAAAAACTTGAAGAGGCTGGAGTAATTAGTGGTTATAGTGCAAATATAAGTGCAGAAGCTATGGGTTTTAATGCAATGGTTTATGTTTTTATAAGGCTCACAGAGAATTCAAATATCAGTGCGGATTTATTTGAAAATGCAATGAAAAAATTGCCAGAAGTATTAGAGTGCTCCGTTATAACTGGCTCACATGATTATCTTTTAAAGATCATTGCAAACGATTTACTTAGCTATGAAAGTTTTGTTAAAAAATCTCTAGGAAGTTTGACATGTATTGCCAGTATTGAATCGACGGTAGTATTAAAGCAGACATTTGCTAGAGGAGAACTTCCAATAGAGATAATAAACTAACGAAAAAACTAAGAGAGGAGATGTAATGCAAATACAACAACTAGAGCCATGCTTAGAAGATACTCAAGAGGAATATGAAAAGGCTCAAAAATTTAAAGAGTACGTTCAAGGTATTTTTATAGAGAATAACTCCCAAGAGGAATTTAAAAGAAGAGTAGATGCCATCTTTAATGAAACATTTAAAGGAGGAAGATAGTGACACTTGCCAAGTATGATACGAAAAATGGATCTCCAAATGATAGACGAAAGAGAAAGAGAACATTAGAACGAGACCTAGAAGAGCTGTTTATTATGAGTGGAAGTGATGGAGAAAACTATTCAATAAACTCTAATGAGGAGATTGATGTTTTAGAAGATGAAGGTAGTGAGTAAAAATAACCTTTATCTCTCCCTCTAGATTTTCTTTAACATAATAACTAGCGTTATCTTTTTAGCTTTAATCTACTAATTGAATTGTCTTTTCTTAATACTAATGTATAGCTGTTACTAATCCACAGCTTTGATTTGCTGGAACTGCTACTTTAATTTTTTTTGGGAGATCTAATTTTAAATTTTTTACATTTTCAATAAATGTTTTTTGATCGAAGGATTCTCTAATCATTGAGTTAAATTTCTTCTCTTCACCAATAGTGCTAACTGATAACCCATTGTAATCATGTGCTGGATATACTTTAGTGGTATCAGGAAATTCAAAAAGCTTATGAATTGATTCATAAAGAGATGTGGCTGAGCCTCCTTGAAAATCACATCTTCCAGTGCTTCGTATAAATAATGCATCACCAGTGAGAATCTTATTGCCAATTTTATAAGACATGCAACCTAAGGTGTGGCCTGGGGTTTCAATTGCAGTAATTTCATAATTACCAATTGAAAGAATATGGCCTTCACTTGCCATAATGTCTGAACAAGCTTCTGCATCAATATTCTCCATACCTATAACAATTTTAGCTTTAGGATAGAATTTTTTTAGAGGGCACGCACTGGTTATATGGTCAGCATGGATATGTGTTTCAATAATAAATTTTAAGTCTAGATCTAGCTCTTTTAGTAAAGCTGTATCTCTCTCAATCATTACGTCTACAGCGTCTACAATTGCGGCTTCCTTAGAATCACTATCTGCTATAAGGTAGGTATAAGTACAACTCTCTCTTTCAAATAGCTGTTTGAATATTAAGCTCATTTAAAACATTCCTTTAGGCATTAATCTGATTTTAGCACATATACTTAAGTTTCATTTTTTCAGTATGAACATAGTAATCATAGAGTTTAAGCTCAGACGCTGCCTCTTGATCCAGAACAATGACAGCATTCTCATGATTTTGAAGAACGCTTCCAGGGCAAAATGATGATAGAGGGCCTTCGACTAGATCTGCAACGGCTTTGCTTTTATGTTTACCGAGACCTAATAGAAGAATATTTTGAGCCTCCATTATTGTGCCAATACCCATAGTAATAGCAATTGATGGCTGCACTTCAGAGTCTTTAAAAAAGCGTGAATTATTTGCAATAGTACTTTTAGTTAACGTTTTCACTCTCGTCCTAGAGCTTAAGCTAGAAGTTGGTTCATTAAAGCCAATATGCCCATTTGAGCCTATACCAAGTAGTTGAAGATCGATGCCTCCACAACTCTTGATTGATGTTTCATAATTATTACAACTTAATTGATAATCATCGTTAAAGCATTCAGGAATATAAGTATTTTTTTGGTCAATATCAATATGATTAAATAGTTTTTGTTTCATATAGTAGCGATAGCTTTGAGTGTGGTAACGCTTTAGGCCAACATATTCATCTAAATTAAATGTAGTAATATTTTGGAAACTTAACGTGCTTTCTTGATGCTTTTTTATTAAGGTTTCGTAAGTTAAAAGAACAGAGCTTCCAGTAGCTAAGCCAAGAACCGCGTCTTGTTTTTCGCAAATATAGTCTTCGATAAATCCAGCTGCAAAATTACTGGCATCAGCCTCACTTGGAAGAATAACTACTCTCATATCTCACCTTCTTTAATTTGTTTGCCAGCAAGCCAGACATTTTGGACCTGAAAGTCTAAATCAAAATGAGCAAGATCAGCTCTGTGACCTGGTTTTATTAACCCAATATAATTTGATACACCTAAGTATTCTGCTGGGTATAGCGTTGCCATAGCAATTGCACTATCAAGTGGTATATTGCATTTTTGATACGCATTTTTGATAGCATCAATTTGAGTAATAGACGATCCAGCTAATTTACCTTCTGAGTTAATAATTCGTCCATTAGACTCACTAACCACTTCGTCATAAAGCTCAAAAGAGGGCTCCCCATGATTAATGGTTGCCATGGAGTCCGAAACAAAAAATAGTTTTCCTTTTGGCTTTTGTTTGAATGCGGTATAAATTAATGATGGATGAACATGATGCAAATCAACAATAATACTTGCAGCTGCTTCATCAAAGTAGAAGGCTGAGCCAACAACTCCAGGCTCGCGAGCAGAAATTTGACCCATTGCATTAAAAAGATGAGTAAAGCCATCTAGTCCATACTTTATTGCCTCTTCGAGTTGGTCAAAGCTTGCATCAGTATGTCCAGCTAAAATTTTAAAGCCAAAAGACTTGAGATTCTTTAATTGTTTAATAGAGATACATTCTGGAGCTAAAGTTAACATCACAGGAAAGTTATTCAGGTTTTCAAATAGACTTAAGTAAGATGCATTAATAGTATTAATGTATTGCTTTTGATGAACACCGCGGTACTTAACATTAAAGAATGGTCCTTCTATATGGATCCCTAATAGTGATTTGTTATTATGTATTTCTTCAGAGATCGTAGCAGTGCATTTTTGCAGGACACTTAATGAATCACTAATAACAGTTGGCATAATACTTGTTGTACCAAAATGAAGGTGTGCATCAATGATTGTATTTAAACTTTCCTTATCTGGTGAATTATTAAATAACTTACCACCACCACCATTAACTTGTATGTCAATAAATCCAGGAGAAAGGATGCCACCCTTTAATTTTTTTATTTGGTAATCATCAGGGATATTTAATTCATTAACAATATCAACTATGTTTTCATCTTTAATTAATAAAGCACTAGTTTTAAAGAACTCCTTGCCAGAGAATATTTGAGCCCCTGTAAGTGCTAGCTTCATCCTAGCTCCACAACATAGTCATATCGATCACCACGATAATAGGATTGAGTATATTCCACAACTCTTCCATTAGCATCCTTTCCCCTTCGCTCAACAAATAAAACAGCACTGCCAGGGCTAATTTCAAGTTTATCTGCTAAGTTATCATTGGCTATAATTGCGTGAATATTTTGTTTTGCAGTAATGGGATTCATTTTTTTTCTTTCAAGTAGCTCGTACAATGAATCATCAATTGCAGATGTTATTGAAATGATTGATGCTGGTATTACTGCTATTTCATAGAGCAAAGGCTCATTAACTAAGTATCTCACTCGGTTGAGCCGATGAACCAACTCTTCTTCATTTAAATTCAAAATTAAGGCTTCTTTTGCGCTCGCTTTCCCTTCCTCTCTAAGAATGATTCTTGAGTAAGATTCAAGACCCCTCTTTTTCATATCTGCAGTAAAACTGTTTAGAGAGGATAGATTTTTATGTAGAACAAGATCGACACTTTCAGAGACAACAGTCCCTGCACCCTGCCTTTTTTTAAGCATTCCAATACTAACAAGCTGGTCAATTGCTTTACGAACAGTAATTCTTGACATGTTTAGTTTAGTGGCTAGTTCTCGCTCTGGCATCAATGCGTCACCAGGCTTCAAAAGTCCCTGTTGTATTGCACTATTAAGAGAGCGTGATAGTTGTATATATAGAGACTCAGTCCTTTCACTAGAAGGCATCAAGAAATTGATTAGATTGTCAGTATTAGCCATTAAATTAGTTTCAATTTAATATAAAAAATAGAGCTTTATGATAAATTAAAAGCCATAATGATTTATATTGGTATGTAATTGGTACTATTATATTCTAAATCTATTTATAAAGTCAACTACTATTATAAGTTTATATAAATTAAAGAAATTTATTTAGTTAAGCAGCTGAAGTATTAAAAAAACCATTAGAATCAATGATTATAAGTAAATTACTCAATCAATCTAGGTCTATCAGCTTGTATTAATAAATCCTATAATTTTTTTTTAATGTTTTTTGCTTTTTAATTGATTCCTGTTATATAATACCATTTCATAACCAATTTATATTTTTTAAATCTTTTAAAGTACTGGCAGCATGAAGGCATTATATTTAATTAAAATTTTGCGATGTAGGACCTTAGAATGAGTTCAACTGAGTTTGTTATTTCAACCTCAATAGATTCAGAGGGATACTTCTGTTCAAAATTGACAAATAATAGTAAACAAAAAATTGACAATTTTTTGTTTTGTTTTAGTGTTCTATCGCCAATTAAATCAATTGATAATTGTTCTGTTAACAATATTATTGGCGGTTATTCTGAATTATCTCAAATTAACAAATTTGCCCTTCTTCCAGGAGAGGAGTGGAACTTTAAGTATGGATATGAGTATTCCAGGCACAAGCCCATGAATCATACATGGAGTCCTCAAGGAGGCTTTCTTAAGCTTAAAAATGGAAAAACTATTAATATTAAAATGATTGATTTAGAATTTGAAACAATCTCCCCCGTGGTATCGGCCCCTTATTTTTCAGTAGATAAGTCTACTAGTAAATCATTAAGGCTTGTGCCACATCCTCATTTATGGACTCCAAGTACTGGTGTTTGTAACTTAAGTAGGCCGATAAATGTTTTTTTTGAGGATTCAGGCTTAATTTCTAGTGCATACCAGTCTGCTCTTGAGCTTGGTAAGCGGTTAAATTTTGACTTATTTGCCTCTCCTTCTAAAGAGCCTATTGATGATACAACTTCAATACGACTTAAATTTCAAAAACAGGCTGAGCCTTCTTCTTATCACATAACTATCACCAGTGATGAAATAGAGGTTATTGCGGGAGATGAAACTGGTTTCTTTTATGGCCTTATCTCTCTTATGCAGCTTGACCAGATGTATCATAAATTAATTCCATGTGGAACTATTTTTGACAAGCCAAGATTTAATTGGAGGGGCCAGCATTTAGATACCGTCAGGCACTTTTATTCGGTTGAAAGCTTGACGAAGTTGTTAGATTTAATGAGCCTCTTCAAGCTTAATAAGTTTCATTGGCATGGGACTGATGATGAAGCATTTCGATTCAAGCTAGCTAGCAATCCTGACCTTGCAACTGCAACTTCTAAACGAGGTAGTAATCTTTTAGTGCCACCTTTTTTTGGCTCCGGACCGAGTCCAACTGGAGGTTGCTATGATAAGAATGATATCAAGCGAGTTATAGATAGAGCCTCAGCTAATTATATTGAAGTTATGCCTGAGTTTGATTTGCCTGGACATAATCTTTCATTGATTCAATTTTTACCTGCTATGCGTGATCAAAAAGACACAAGCAATGAAATATCTGTTCAAGGTTATTCTAAAAATACTCTTAATCCTGCAATACCTCAAACGTTCACACTCGTTGAGCCGTTAATTGATGATTTGTGCGCACTATTTCCTGGTGACTATATCAACTTAGGTGGTGATGAAGTTCCTCCAGAAAGCTGGACTTTATCTCCTGAGATAGACTCCTTAAAGGAGCAGCATAATTTAAAAAACAACAAAGATATTACTGCATGGTTTATAAATAAACTTGCATCAAGGGTTGAGCTAAATAATAAGAAAACTGCTGCTTGGCAAGAGGCTGAAGAAGGTCTTCATATGGATAAGAAGCTTGATAAGCTTTTATTCACATGGAGAGATTTAGAGTCGGGACACAAGCTTGCCCGCCAGGGGAATCGTGTTGTATTATGCCCAGGTGAGCATTTGTATTTTGATATGGCGCAGAGTAAAGGTTATGGTGATCGAGGAGCCAATTGGGCTGCAATTATAACTTTGGAAGATACAGTTGACTGGGAAATTGTGCCTTCAAATGAACCTGAGCTGGAGAACAATATTGAAGGCATACAAGGACATCTTTGGAGTGAGACTATTACTGAAGACAGGCATATGGAAGCAATGCTTTGCCCTAGAATTATTGGTTTATCCGAAAGCGCTTGGACTTCTGCCAGTAATAAAAGAAAAGGCATTGAACTAAATGCTTTGTCGCATAATAGTTTTAGAGCGTTATTCGAACAAATAGGCTGGGATTATCACCGCTCTGAAGATTTCCCAGGCATTTCTGATAATATAAATATTGATGAGGAGGGTTTAGCTAGTGAAGCAGTTCATTGAACTATTTAAACCCAAGACCAAGTCACAAACAACAACTATGTTTGCTTGGGCTTTGATTGCGCCTGCCGCACTGGTTATGTTTTGGATTGTACTTTGGCCTTTATATGAAACCTTCCGTCTTTCTTTTACTAATTCGAACCTTGGAACTCTAATGGGCGGTGCTGATTTTGTAGGTTGGGAAAACTATGAAAAAGCTATAGGAGGTCGCAAATTTCCAGCAATTGTTACTAGAACTTTTTATTGGATGTTCCTTTCAGTTAGTTTTAAAATGATTTTAGGTTTAATCGGCGCAACACTTTTAGCAAGTAATATAAGGGGGCGCGGTATTATGCGTGCCTTAGTAATGCCACCATGGATTGTGCCAATAGCTATTGGTTGTTTTGGCTGGGTGTGGCTTTATAATGGTCATTTTGGCTTACTCTCAAACTTTGTAGAGATGGTTGGTATCACGGATGGCCCATTTAGTTTCTTGGCTTATAAGCAGAGTGCTTTTTACTCAGCAGTTGTGACCGATGTCTGGATTGGAACGCCAATGGTCACTTTGTTCTTTTTAGCGGCAATGCAAGGTGTTCCAAAAGATTTATATGAGGCTGCTTACGTTGATGGCGCATCAAGGTGGTATCGTTTCAGAAGAATTACCTTGCCACAAATTATGCCTACTATCGTTTCTATGGCTTTACTATCTGCAATCTGGACTTTTAACTCATTTGAGATTATTTGGATTTTGACTGAGGGTGGACCTCGTGGTGCAACTACCACACTAATTATTGATACCTTTAAAACAGCAATCTTTAGCTATAAGTTTGGCGCCGGTGCTACCAGAGCCGTTCTTGTTGTTTTAATACTAGGTGTATTTTCAGTAATATATTTAACTGTATTAGGAAGATTAACCAAAAAATACAACTATGGTGGGGTTCAGAAATGATGGATAAATACTCATTACTTCACAAGATTGGAATCTATGCCTCTCTCGCATTATTCATATTATTTATGTTGCTGCCGTTTGTTGAAATGTTTGTAGCGTCGCTTAGGCCAATAGATCATTTATTTAGCCGTCCAAAATTAGAGGTTGGCGAAACAATGGGTTTTGTTGACTTTATGAGTAGGTTTTGGTCAGACAAAATGAGCTTTCAGGCATACAGAGATATGTGGGTCACGGTCCCTCAATTGCCGCGCTATATATTCAATAGCGTATTCATAGCATCAGCCGTTACTCTTTTATCAATGTGCTTCATTGTTCCTGCTGCCTATGCCTATGCACGTTTTAACTTTCGAGGAAAAACTACTAGTCTTACCCTCTTTTTAGCTGTAAATATGTTTTCAGGGGCGGTTCTTTTAATACCATTGTATAAATTATTACGCTCTTATGGGTTATTAAATACCTATTGGGCTATGATTATTCCTGGTGTGGCTTTCCTTATACCAACAGGAATATGGCTGCTTAAGTCTTTTTTAGAAAAGATACCTTACGAGTTAGAGGAGGCTGCATTTGTTGATGGTGCATCTCGCCTTTATACACTGAGACGTGTTATCTTGCCTCTAGCAGTTCCAGGTTTAATTGTTGTTGGCGTTGCAATGTTTATTGGTGCTTATGCACAACAGTTTTTATTTGCAATTACTTTTAATCAAAATAGAGATTATATGCCTCTGCCAGCTGGTATTTTTGAGTTTATTGGTTATCAAACTGTCTTGTGGAATGAAATGATGGCAGCAAGTCTTGTAGGAGTTCTGCCCGTGTTGTTAATTTTCCTGTTTATGCAGAAACATCTCATATCAGGGTTAACTTCAGGGGCAGTAAAGGAGTGAGAGGTAAAAGTCTCACATAGCGTTACTAGAATTTTTAATTTTCTAGTAACTTGATGTAAATATAAAAGGAGAAGTAAAATGAAAAATATACAAAAAGCACTCTTCTTAGCTGTAATGGGCGCAGGTTTAATGGCTCCAGTACAAGCTGAAGAAGTGCATATGATAATGTGTGGCGGTGAAATACGCGCTGCTGATCAAGTAGTAATTTCTGCTTTCGAAGCGAAATACTCAGGTGTTACAGTGAATGCTGAAGCGGTTCCTTGGGGAACTTGCCAAGACAAATCAATGACGCTCGCTGCAGCTGGTGACCCAGCTGGTTTGGCTTATATTGGTTCACGTACTCTTAAGCAATTAGCTCGTAGTGGTCTAATTCTTCCAGTAAGTATTGCTGATGATCAGCAAGCAATGTATCAGCCTGGTGTTCTTAATACCGTAACTGATGGTGGACAAACCTGGGGTTTCCCTCATGCTTTCTCTACTAAGGCCCTATTTATTAACTGTGGTTTAGTTGAAGAAGCAGGTATGGCTTGTGTTGCTCCTAAGACTTGGACAGGTATGTATGCTATGGCTAAAGCTATCAATGATAATACTTCAGCTGCAGGCGTTGGCGTAACTGGAAAGGACTTTGATAACACTATGCACCAATTCTTAAATTACTTATATAGTAATGGCGGCTCTGTAAACGATGCAGCTACTGGTGAGATAACTTTTAATAGTCCCGAGACTATCGAGACTCTTGAGTTCTATGGTAAGTTAGCTGGTGTTGCTCAGGAAGGCCCAATGGGTTATGAGCGTGGACAATTGACCCAGTTGTATAACGATGGTCAGATTGGAATGTACATTAATGGTCCATGGGGTGCAGGACAGCATAATGACAACATTGCTGAAATAGTTGTGCCTATTCCTGCTGGTCCTAGTGGCTCAAGTGGAACATTATTAATTACTGACTCAATCGCAGTTTTTAAGGGTTCTGCTAATGAAGATCTAGCAATGGAGTTAGCTTCTATGCTTTCATCTGGTGAAGCACAATATGACCTAGATAAGAGCTGGGGTTTAACACCAATCATGCAGTATGAGAAGATGATGGATGATGTTTACTATACTACTGACTACTGGCAGACGTTTGTTGCGCCAATTGGAAGTGGTGGTCCTGAGCCAATGTTTGAAGACTTTAAAGCATTGCAAGCAGGTATCAATGGTGCTATCCAAGGCATGATCTTGGGCGAAGGTTCTGCTGCTGATCTAGTTGCAGAAGCTGCTGAAATTTTAGCAGAAGGTAATTAAGTCAATTAGTTGACTATTTCAGGGGTAACTAATTGTTACCCCTGAATTTTTTTAAGGCTGACTTCAAAAAGATGCTTATTTATAAGCTTCCTTTTGAAGCCTACTTTAACTAATAGTAATCGATAATTTATATGCGCAATCAACATGTGCTTTTTTAAGGAAGAAATAATGGCAACAGTAAAACTTAAAAATATTTATAAAAATTTTGATGAAACGGAAGTTTTATTTGATATTAATTTAGAAATAAATGATAAAGAATTTGTTGTTTTTGTTGGGCCCTCGGGTTGTGGAAAAACAACGTTGTTAAGAATCATTTCAGGCTTAGAGGAGGCTACATCAGGCAGTGTAATTATTGATGATAAAGATGTTTCTAATGCACCTCCAGTTGAAAGAGGTATCGCAATGGTTTTTCAATCTTATGCCCTCTATCCCCATCTGTCAGTTTTTGAAAATATAGCGTTCCCACTTAGGGTCGCAAAAGTTAATGAAAAGGAACTGGAAGAAAAGGTATTTAAGGCCGCTGATATTCTGCAGTTAAGAGATCGTTTAGATTTCAAGCCAGGCCAGTTATCAGGAGGCCAGCGCCAAAGGGTCGCCATTGGCCGTTCTATTGTTAGAGATCCAAAAGTATTCCTTTTTGATGAGCCTTTATCCAATCTTGATGCCGCTCTTCGGGGAGATATGAGGGTTGAGCTGGCAAAGCTCCATCAAAATTTAAAGACAACAATGATTTATGTTACTCATGACCAGATTGAAGCCATGACAATGGCTGATAAGATTGTCGTATTGCGTGACGGTGTTATAGAGCAGGTAGGATCGCCAATGGATTTATATCACAATCCTAAAACAAAGTTTGTAGCAGGCTTTATCGGCCAACCAAATATGAACTTCCTTAAAACAACTGATACAGAAATTAAAAATAAAAGACTAGTTGCAAATATTGGTGACCTGACTTTGGACTTGGCTGTTGACGTCTCAAGCACAACAGCAGGTGATGAAATAGATGTTGGAATAAGACCAGAGGATCTGGGAGTTTCTGCATCAAAAGCAGGGGTTCAAATGAGTGTCGATGTTGTTGAACATATTGGAGCAACAGTTATCTTACATGGCTCTGTTTTAGGTAATAGTAATTTCTGCGCTGTAGTGCCAAGTGATTCAACTATTAAACCAGGTGAAACTGTGAACCTGATCTTTGATTTTTCCAAGTGCCACGCTTTTAATTCATCAGGACAGGCACTTAAGAAAACAAACAAACAGATATAAGAGAATAATCATGAAGACTGGAATTGTTGGTTTGGGTTTAAGAGCTGCAAGTGTTCTTAAAATGCTTTTAGAGGATCTACCAGAGCTAGATTTAGTTGGTTATGTCGATCCTGATCCTTGCGGATTATCTATACTTAATGATGTCTCGCATAATTTAATTAAATTTGATAACCTCGATGAAATGATTGAAAAATGTAATCTTGATCTTCTATGGGTTGCATCTCCAAATCATCTTCATCTAGAGCATATCAAGGTTGGTCTTGAGGCTGGCTTAAAAGTTTTCTCAGAGAAACCTATTGTAACCACAAGAGAGGATAGCTTTAGTCTGGCAAAATTAATCAAAAAATATGGTGAAAGCCAATTAATTGTAGGCCTTGTTTTGCGTTACTCAGTTCACATGCGAGAATTACGTAGAATTCTTGATGCTGGAACCTTAGGAAATATTACATCTCTTGAGGCTAATGAACATATAGCACCATATCATGGCTCGTTTTTTATGAGAGATTGGCGTCGATTGGAAAAATATTCAGGCGGGTTTATGTTAGAAAAGTGCTGTCATGATATTGATCTTTATAACAGCATTGTTGGTGAGAGGCCGACAAGAGTAGTTAGTTTTGGAGGTCGAAATAATTTTGTTCCTTCCGAGGCACCTCCTGGCAAAGAGCATGACGATGTTTACCAAATTAAAAAATCTTATTGGGAAAGCGCCGATGATCCATTTACGAGTAATGCAGATATTATTGATCATCAAAATGCATTAATAGAATATCCAAATAATGTCAGTTTTTCTTTTCATACAAGCATTAATGTTCCTGATGAACAAAGACGTTTTTGTATTATTGGTAGTCGAGGTATGGCTGAAGGAGACTTTGGTCGAGGCGGCCTTAAAATTACAGATGCACGAACTGGAGAATGTTTAGAGGATCATGATTTTAGTGTTTCAAGCGCACCGGATGCAATAAAGTACCCATCACATTATGGCGCAGATAAGCTAATGTGTGAAGATATTGCAAGCTTTCTAAGGGGTGATTTAAAATCTCTACCAGTGGGCCCTAAAGAGGCAATAGTGGCTGGCTTGGTTGCTATGGCAATTGATGAAAGTATGCATTCAGGAAAAGTTGTGGATATGACTGAAACTTGGCATGAGCTTGATGCTCTTTATTAAAGGAAAAATATTTTGATTAAAGGAATAAGTTATCTTTCGTTTGAAAAGGGCTTGGCTAATAACGAGTCTTTAGAGTCAGCACTACTTCAAACAAAGGCTAATGGATTTGATGCACTAGAACTTTCAGTTTCTAATGAGGGCGTTATAAACACTAAAACCTCAAAAGCAGAATGTGAAGCTATTCGTCAAAAAATTAATGACTCTGGCATTTTTGTTGACAGTATAGCTACTGGAATGAGCTGGGGCGTAAGCCCTACAAGTGATGATGAGTCTATACGAAAGAGTTCTGTAAGTCTTCATCAAGATGCACTCAAAGTAGCAAGTAATCTTGGATGTAAGGCATTATTATTTGTTCCAGGAGTAGTCAAAAGCCCAATCTCTCCTGAAATAGTTCGATATGACAGGGCTTTAGATCGAATTAGAGAGGCCATTGATCAACTATTACCAATTGCAGAAGATTTAGATGTAGATTTGTGTATGGAAAATGTTTGGAATGGTTTTTTCTACTCACCCATTGAGCTTAGAGATTTTGTAGACTCGTTTGCTTCAAATAAACTAGGAGTATATCTAGATGTTGGAAACTTAATTGGCTATCAGCAATACCCCCCTCACTGGATTGAGCTTCTTAACTCTAGAATAAAAAGAGTTCAAATCAAAGATTTCCAAGAAAATTTTGACTGGACTGGTAGTTTTAGTTTTTGTGATATTGGTGCTGGAGATGTTCCATGGAAGGAGACGATAGCTGCCTTAAATTCGATTAACTATCAAAATACAATAATTGCTGAAATGCTTCCGTGGGATGAGACAATTTTGGCTCGAACATCTGTAGCTATGGATCAATTATTTGACTTTAATTCAAAACCTTAAATTACAAAATTATGACTAAAAAACTTAAAGTCGGAGTAATCGGCCTGGGAAGTATGGGCTCAACACATTTAGATATTTATGCACAATTAAGTAATGTCGAAGTCATTGCTATTGCTGACTCAATACAAAGTAGGCTTGATGGCTCTAGTAAGGCTGAGGGCAATATTAGTGGACAAGCTCAAGGGGGTGTTGTGAGCATGGATACTAAAAAATATCTTGATGGAATGGATCTGATTAATGACCCAGAAATTGAGCTAGTTGATATTTGTGTCGGAACAGACCTTCATTTCATTTTTGTTGAAGCTGCATTAGCTAAAGGCAAGCATGTATTAGTAGAAAAGCCACTTGCAAGAACATATAAAGAGGCTAAAAAAATAGTTAAATTAGCGAAAAACTCCTCCTCTAATATTATGTCTGCAATGTGTCTTCGTTATTGGCCCGCATGGGTCTGGCTAAAAGAGGCTATAGAAAGTGAAGAGTATGGTAAATGCTTATCTTTAAATTGCAAGCGTCAAACGAGTTTTCCTGGTGGCTCTTTTTACTCAAGCCATGAGCAATGCGGCGGTGCATTATTAGATCTACATGTTCATGATACTGACTTTGTTAATTATTGTTTTGGAGTGCCAGTTGCAGTCTTTAGTCAAGGATATAAAGGACCAAGTGGCGGAATAGATCATGTTGTAACAAATTATATTTTTGACAAAGCAAAGTTTTCCCCCTTGGTGAGCTCTGAAGGAACATGGGCAATGCAAGATGGGTATGGATTTGATATGTCTTATACAGCTAATTTTGAAAATGGAACTGCTACCTATCTTCTTGATGAAAAAGAGACACTTAAACTTTTTAGATCAGGCTTTGAGCCAGAAACTATTGATTTGAAAATAGGTATGGGATATGAGTTTGAGATTCGTTCTTTTGTAGATGAAATTTTAAGTGGAAAGAAAACTAATATCGATTTACTTAATCAAGCTGCACAGACAATTGCAATTATTGAAGCTGAGAGAATAAGTATTGAAACGTGCTCAGTGGTTACTATAGGAATTTAATTAAAAAGCAATTATTGCATCTTAATAATATACTTAATTAGTAAGAGCCAAGATCATTACCTTCCCAGAGTTGTTCTGCAAGAGCTCCAATGTATGCGTCATTGTTTTCCATAGCTTGCTTACACCAAAACCTTGCTTCTAAAATATTTGTATCTCCACCTTTGCCATTTAAATACATAGCAGCTAGGTTGTATTGTGCGGGCGCATCACCCTGTTCAGCAGCACTAAGAAACCAGCTAAAAGCAAGGTTATAATTTTGAGCAGTACCATTTCCTCTAAGGTGTAAATTTCCTAGATTATATTGAGAATTAACATGTCCTTGTTTAGCAGATTTAGTATACCAAGAAACTGCTTCCTGAAAATCTTGAGCTGTACCCTTACCATTTGCATGCATCCAGCCTACATTATATTGAGATCTAGCATCACCATCTTCAGCTGCTTCAGTCCACTCATTCAGCGCATCTTCATAGTTACCTGCATTATAATTAATAACTCCATCATTGTAGTCAGCAGATGCATTTGAAACTATGATAAAAGAGAATAAAAAAGCAATTAGAATATTTTTTTTTGTCATTATTTTCCTTGTTAATTTAAGTAGCTCTTAAGTGGTAGGCCTAATGTGAAATATATTAACATATCTGCATGAAAATTTGCAGGTTTGAATGACCTTAACTTTCTTAATTAATTAGGAAATTCACTATAGAATATATTTAATAATTTTTGTAATAGGCCATTAAAAATAATATGTTCAACACTAAGTTTAGGGTGATTAATTTTTTACTAATCTTAATTGGGCTTAGTTTTACTCAAATTACTGCAGATGAAATTAAAGTTGCAGTTGCAAGTAATTTTTATCCAGCAATGAAAGAAATTGCATTGCAATATGAGTTAAATCAATCTCAATCTTCTGAGAATCATAAGATAATTCTTATTTCAGGTTCTTCGGGCAAACACTACGCGCAAATTATAAATGGTGCGCCTTTTGACATATTCTTCTCAGCTGATAAGGTTAGGCCAATTCTATTAGAAAAAAAAGGAATATCTGAGAGTGGATCAAGATTCACCTATGCACTTGGAAGGCTTGTTCTTTGGAGTTCACTAGATGGTTTTGTTGAGAAAGAGGAGCAGCTTTATAATAATGATTTAAGGTTTTTAGCAATAGCTAATCCTAAAATTGCACCTTATGGAGTGGCAGCTAGAGAGGCTCTTATATCAATCAATCTATGGGAAGATTTGCAAAGTAAGTTAGTAAGAGGTGAAAATATTGCTCAGACATTTCAATTTGTTAATAGTGGAAATGCTAAACTAGGCTTTATTTCTTACTCACAACTTATGAACCCTAATTACTCTGTAGCTGGTTCATTTTGGGAGTTGCCTCAATCACTCTACAATCCAATAGAGCAGCAAGTAGTGCTGTTGAAGAAAAGTTCGCTTGCAAAAGATTTTTTGTCATTTATGGAATCAGATGAGTCTTTAAATATCATCTCAAAATATGGATATGATTTACCATAATGTTAAATGAATACGATATTTCAGCCCTACTAGTTACTATAAAGTTAGCTTCACTAACTACAGTTATTCTGATTTTGGTTGGCACTCCAATTGCATGGTGGCTTTCACAAACTCGTTTTAAGTTTAAGGTAGTAATTGAAGCGATCATTGCATTACCACTGATACTTCCACCTACAGTTCTAGGTTTTTATTTGCTTATGACTTTGGGCACTAATGGTCCAATAGGAAATTTTTTGGAGTTAATAGGTGGAAGTTCAATCGCTTTCACATTTACTGGGCTTGTTGTTGGGTCAGTTATTTATTCACTTCCTTTTGTAGTTCAGCCATTACAGAATTCTTTTGGATCTATTGGTAAACACCCCATGGAGGTGGCGGCAACCTTAGGTGCATCAAAACTAGATCGCTTTTTTACAGTTGCAGTCCCATTGGCCCGCTCTGGCTTCATCACTGCTAGTGTTTTAGGATTCGCTCATACAGTAGGAGAGTTTGGCGTCGTCCTTATGATAGGAGGCAACATTCCAGGTGAGACAGGAGTTCTATCAATAGCAATTTATGACCATGTTGAGGCAATGGAGTATGGGCAGGCCCATGTTTTAGCTGGAGGCTTGCTTGTCTTATCTTTTGTAATGCTCCTTGTTGTGTATATTTTTAATCGCCACTTTTCTATTATGAGGAGTGATTAGTGATTGAATGTAAGATAAAAATTAAGTTAGATAGCTTCATTCTTGATGCTAATTTTAGTATTCCTGATAAAGGCGTAACAGTAGTTTTTGGTCCCTCAGGATCTGGCAAGACAAGTTTATTAAGAGCATTAGCAGGGCTAGAAAAAACTAATAATGGCTTTCTAAAAATAGGTGATTCAATTTGGCAAGATAGTGAAAATTTTGTTTTAACTCACAAGCGCCAAATTGGCTATGTGTTCCAAGATACTACTTTATTTAATCACCTTAATGTTCAGGATAATCTTGATTATGGGATTAAAAGATCGTCAAATGTTGAGAAAGAATTTATAGACTCTATACTTAATTTATTAGGTATAAAAACATTGCTTAATAGATCTACGGCGCAACTTTCAGGGGGTGAAAAGCAGCGGGTTGCAATTGCTAGAGCATTACTGATTAAACCTAAAATTTTATTAATGGATGAGCCATTATCAGCGCTTGATATGAAACGTAAACAAGAAATTTTGCCTTATCTTGACGCGCTTCATAATGACTTAGATATTCCAATTATCTATGTAACTCACTCTCCTGATGAGGCATCAAGATTGGCTGATCATTTACTACTCCTTGATAATGGAAAAGTCATCGGGTCTGGACCAATAAATAATATGCTTACTAGATTTGACCTTCCAATCTCGCATGGCAGGGAGGCAACTTCATTAGTTGAAGCTAAAGTAATTAGCCGTGAAAAAGAATTTGATCTAATGCATCTTAATTTTTCAGGCGGCGAATTTATAGTTCCAGATAATAGGCTGCCAATTGGCAGTAATGTTCGTTTGAGAATTTCAGCGCGTGACGTAAGCCTCACAAAAGAAAAACAGATTGATACCAGTATCTTAAATATCTTTCCAGCAATAGTTGATGAAATGTCACCAGAAGGAAAGGCTCAAATTATGGTTCGGCTTAAAATAAAAGAGATCACTTTACTTACGCTTATAACAAAAAAGTCCGCTAAGATTTTGAATCTAAAAAAAAGATCGAAGGTTTTTGCTCAGATTAAAAGTGCATCAATACTTTCGTAACAACTTTAGTTAGTTCCTTCGGCGGCGCTTAATCTTTTAATTGGTCTTTCGTCTATGAAGATATGAATAAGCGCTGTAATTGCTGCAATAATCGCAGCCCACCACCACACTTGGTTGTATGATCCTGTTGTATCAAAAAGGTATCCACCTAACCATACTCCTGTAAATGATCCAATTTGATGGTTCAAAAAAACAATACCATACAGGGTACCCATAAACCTTAATCCAAAAATCTGTGCAACTAGGCCTGATGTAGGAGGGACTGTTGCTAGCCAAAGCAAGCCAGTTGTAAATGAGAATGCGTAGATTGTAAAAGTTGAAATTGGAATTATAAGAAATAAAACAATCACAATTGACCTTGCACCATATATAAAAGCTAGTATCCATTTTTTTGAATAAATACCTGAGAGATGTCCAGAAACTAAAGAGCCAAAAATATTACTAAGACCAATAATTGCTAGGCTTGCTGCAGCAATTGAGCTGTCAAAACCCTTGTCTGCAAGATAAGAAGGCATATGAACGGTAATAAATGCTAGCTGAAAGCCACAAACAAAAAAACCTGCAATTAAAAGCCAATAATGAATATGCCCTGATGCCTCATTGAGAGCCTCTCTGAGGTTTTGAGAGGGCTCATTATCTATATTACTGTTATTTTTTGCATCACCTTTAAATACTGGTGAAAATAGAATCATCGATAGTGCACCTATCGCCATTATTATTAGAGCTGTTTGCCAACCATAAGCAACAAGAAATTCTCGCGCAACAGGAATAAAAATGAATTGTCCAGCAGAGCCTGCAGCAGTTCCAACGCCTAAGGCGAGTGCTCTTTTTTCTGGGCTAACCATTCTTGCCATCGCAGGAAGAACAACTCCCAGACCAGTTCCAGCAATTCCCATTCCTATAAGTATTCCAGCGCCTATATGAAGACTAACAAAGCTATCTGCAGTGGCGGTAATATATAGACCCAAAGAATAAAGAATGGTTCCAACTACAATTACTCTTGCAGCTCCAAACTTATCCGAAAATGCACCTGCAAGAGGCTGAGTTAATCCCCAAAAAAGATTTTGCAGGGCTAATGAGAAAGCAAAAACTTCACGACCATAGCCAAAGGTTTCAGAAACTGGTTTAAGAAAAAGTCCGAGTGATGATCTAAAGCCGAAATTAATAGCTAAAAGGATGCAAGCTAATGCAATCGCGAGACTTAATATTTTTTTATGTTGCATTTTTAAATACTTCTATTAACGTTTCGACAGTATAACCATAATTATTTGACGAGCCTTTACATTAGTATTAATATACCTCACACTTGTTTTAATTAATTTAGATTAGAGGCTCATATGCGCATACTTGTTTTTCAACATGTCGATTGTGAACATCCTGGCTCTTTAAGGCACTTTTTAGCCGAGGATGGGATTGAGTGGGATGCAGTGTATCTTCATCGAGGTGATAAAATTCCTAGCTTTGATAATTATGACGCGCTTTGGGTTATGGGCGGTTCAATGGATGTCTGGGATATAGAGGAAAACCCCTGGTTAGTCGATGAAAAAGCAGCAATTAGGCGCTGGGTTAGGGATTTAGGTAAGCCATATTTAGGCTTATGTTTAGGCCACCAGCTTCTTGCAGATGCTCTTGGAGGAACATGCGGCCCTCAAAAAATACCTGAAATTGGTGTTCTTGAAGTTGAACTCACTGCTGAAGGAAAGTCTGACCCCCTTTTCAAGGGGACAGCTCATCGCCAGCAATGCCTTCAATGGCATTCTGTCAGGGTAGCGCAAGCTCCGGAAGGTGCTGTTATTCTAGCTAAGTCAGATGTTTGCTCTATTCAGGCAATGCGGATAGGGGGAAATGCTTGGTCAATGCAATATCATGTCGAAATAGAGTCAGATACTGTCGAAAACTGGGGTGCTATTCCTGCTTATTCAGAGGCTCTAATAAATACACTCGGTCAGGGCGCATTATCAGATCTCAAAAAAAATACCGACGAAAACATGAGTCAATGTTTGAGTTGTGCTAAACAAATTTATAAAAACTTTATGCGGATAATAGTTTAGTTAAATTCAAGTTTTTTTGTGAATTATTTCACATATTCAGATAAGTCGAATAGTCATATATAACAACATCTTAAAGGTAAATTCGTTATAAATGATCCTATGAATTATGTAAAAAAATTAAAATGTAAATTTAATGATTGACAGCGAATTTAATTCAAGGTATCTTTCCGTTTTTTAAGTGTTTTATATTACTTCCTACCTAAGGGGAAAATAATGAGTGAAGAAGACGATTTTGACCTAAATGACCTTGACGATAAAGAATTAGTCGAGCAGATTCAAGATGATCTTTATGATGGTCTTGATTCAGAGGTTACCGAAGGTACGGAAATATTGCTTGCGCGGGGCTGGGATGCTAATGACGTATTAGGCCAAGCTTTGGTTGGTGGTATGAAAATTGTAGGAGTAGACTTTAGGGACGGTATTTTATTTGTACCTGAGGTTCTCAAGTGTGCTGGAGCAATGAAAGGTGGAATGAAAATCTTGCGCCCTATTCTTGCTGACTCTGCAGAAGATACTTCTCTTGGTAAGTTTGTGATTGGAACCGTTAAAGGTGATATTCATGACATTGGGAAAAACTTAGTTGCTATGATGTGTGAAGGCGCAGGGTTTGAGGTGATTAATTTAGGTATTAATAATCCTGTAGAAAATTATCTTGAAGCTATTGATGAGCATGAGCCAGTAATTGTTGGTATGTCTGCTTTACTTACAACAACTATGCCTTATATGGGGGTTGTTGTTGAAGAGATGGAAAAAAGAGGGATGCGTAAAGATACTCATATTATGTGTGGTGGTGCGCCGCTGAATCAAGAATTTGCTGATGCAATTGGAGTGCCTGCATATGGCCGCGATGCTGCAAGAAGTGCTGAAATGGCTGAGGAGCATGTTCTTAGTTTGCGTAAAAAGCGTGATCATCGATAAGAAAAATACTGATGAGACTAAAAAAAGATTAGTTTTAGGCTGTGGCGCATTAGTATACGATCTTCTAAGGTTAATCAAACAAAATCCATCACTCTCAGATAAAGTAAATTTGCAATGTTTGCCGGCTAGCTGGCATAACAGCCCTCAATTAATTGCTCCTGGTATTGAAGAATATTTGTCTGAAAATGCTCATCTTTATGAGGAGATATACATTGCTTATGCAGACTGCGGAACTGGAGGAGCGCTTGATAGAGTTCTAGAAAAGTTTGATGCAAAACGTATAGAGGGGGCGCATTGCTATGAGTTTTTTGCTGGAACAGATGTCTTTGAGCAGTTATCAGAAGAAGAGTTAGGTACTTTTTATTTAACAGATTATTTGGTTAAAAATTTTAATAGAATCATGATTAAGGGCCTAGGACTTGATAAGCACCCTGAGCTTTTTGAGGTTTATTTTAAGCATTATAAAAAATTAGTGTATTTGGCTCAAACTGAAAATGAGCGGTGGCAAAAAGATGCTCAGCAGTATGCTAAAGATTTTGGCTTTGAGTATGAATATCGACTAGTAGGAACAGGAAGTCTTGATGTTGTTTTTGAAGAAATTGATATCCAGCCATTGGAAATAAAAGATTAATGGAGTATGAAAAAAATGTTTAAAGAAGTAATTATAAAAAATCGCTGGAAAGCTGGACTGGTTAAATAATGTCATTATTAAATCTCTTTTCTTCTAAAGAAGAAAACCAAAAAGTGAGTGATCACCTTAAAGAGTTTTTAACAGATTTTTCAATTGAGGTTATGCCTCGTACTGCTTCCAAAATTGAAAGCTTTAAAGAAATACTTCCAAAAAATACTAGAGTTTATATTGCTCATATTGAAGGCGTTCCTATTGAAGAGATGGCTCAAACAGCTAAACGGATAAGTAGCGAAGGTTTTAATGTTATGCCGCACTTCCCAGCTCGGATTATAAAAGATAAGAGCACTTTAGAAGAGTGGATAAATATTTATCAAGGTGAGGCAGGCATCAATCAAGCCTTGCTTTTAGCTGGAGGTGTTAACAAGCCCCATGGCGCGTTTGAAGACTCAATGCAGTTGGTGGAAACTGAGTTATTTGAAAAATATAATTTCAAAAACCTACATTTTGCTGGTCACCCTGAAGGCAATAAAGATATTGACAATGATGGCTCAAATAAAAATGTTGATGAAGCGCTGCTTTGGAAACAAAAGTTTAACGAACGATCAGATATAGATATAGCAATAACGACCCAGTTTTGTTTTGAAGCAGAGCCTGTAATTGAATGGGCAAACTCATTGACTAATAATGGAATAAACATACCCATACACATCGGAGTTGCTGGGCCTGCAAAACTTCAAACTCTAATTAAGTTTTCAATTGCTTGTGGAGTTGGACCTTCATTAAAGGTACTGCAAAAAAGAGCAAAAGATGTCAAGAAGCTACTACTTCCATTTGATCCAAATGACTTTTTAGAAACTTTAGCTAAACATAAAAAAGAAAATCCGAAATTTAATATCAGTAATATTCATTTTTTCCCTTTAGGCGGTATAAATACTAATGCTTCTTGGATTAAAAATGCGACAAATAATTCATAGAAGGAGTAAGTAAATTGACAACAACAACATTATCGTCAGCATCAAAAGAAGTAACTATTGGCTTTGGCCATCCATTCGTAATGATTGGTGAAAGAATAAACCCAACTGGCAGAAAAATTTTAGCAGCTGAAATGAAGGTGGGTGACTACTCTCGTGTAGTTGCAGATGCTCTTGCTCAGGTTGCTGCAGGCGCGCAAATGTTAGATATAAATGCAGGTATCCCTCTTGCAGATGAGCCAGCAATTCTTGCTGAAGCAATAAGGCGCGTTCAAGCTGTTGTGGACGTTCCAATTTCAATTGACTCTTCAATTATAGAGGCGCTTGCATCTGGACTAGAGGCATATCAGGGAAGAGCGCTAGTAAATTCTGTGACAGGTGAAACTGAAAATTTGGAGCGAGTGCTGCCACTAGTTAAAAAATATGGCGCAGCAGTTGTAGCGATTTCTAATGATGAAACCGGTATTAGTGAAGATCCAAACGAGCGTTTTAAGGTCGCTAAAAAAATTGTTGAACACGCTGCAGACTATGGAATTAAGCCGGAAGATGTTGTTGTTGACCCATTAGTTATGCCAATTGGTGCGATTTCTCAAGCGGGTAACCAAGTTTTTGAATTAGTTAGGAAGCTTCGCAGCGAACTAAAAGTTAATACAACTTGCGGCGCATCAAATGTTAGTTTTGGATTGCCTCAGCGAAATGGCATTAATAATGCTTTCCTTCCTATGTTAATTGCAGCAGGAATGACTTCTGCAATTGTCAATCCATTACACCCAGAGTTAGTTCAGGCAATTAGAGCTGGAGATGTTTTAACGGGCGTTGATGATGGATGTGGTAGTTGGATTAAAGCCTATAGAGAACCAACAGTTGATGGAAGTGATGTTAGGGATGGGAGACGTCGCAGAAAACGTGCGTAACAATAATAATGACCAGTATTGAATATAGAGGATCTTGCGTTTGCGGCCAAACAAGCTATAGCGCGTTTGATTTGGCTGATGTCTCTTATTGTCACTGCGTTCAGTGCCGAAAAATGACTGGTCACTATATGGCTGCATGCCAAGCCAAAAGGGATAAAATTAAAATTATTGGAAAAATTAAATGGTTTTATACTCATGAAGACTCAAGGCACGGTTTTTGTGATAATTGTGGAGCGCATATGTTTTGGCAAAACGACAGTTTGCCAACTATTAGCATAACTGCTGGTAGTTTAGAAGATGCAAAAAATTTGACTGTGAAACATAATATTTTTACTGAAGAAAAAGGGTGTTATTACACAATTAACCCCAACGAGCGTCAAATCGAAGGCTATGGTAATAACCGTATATAGCAAGGAGTAGTATTTTGGAAGATGTCCAGCAAGTTTGCTTTACTCCATCAGGCCGCCAATTCAAGGGTGAGGCTGGAGATACTTTGCTACAAGTTGCTCAAGATGCAGGGGTAGCTATACGCTCATTATGTGGTGGTTATGGCCAGTGTCATCAGTGCTGGATTGAGGTTTCAGAGGGTTCACATCCTAAATTTGGCGTTGATTGTAAGCCTGAAAATGTTAGCGGAATTACTAGTCTAGAAAAACAATTAATCATCGATAATCCCAGTTATAAAGGTAAGCGACTCGCATGTCAAACCTGTATTCAAGGTGACTTAGTAATAGATGTTCCTGAAGATAGCCAAGAACATAAAGCCTATATAAGCAAAAAAAATGCCAAACAAGATTATTCAATTTCAAGCGCAATAACTCTTTTAGATTGTACGCTTGAAGAGTCAACATTAGATGAAAACCCTTCTGCCTCAGAAAATCTATTGGCACAACTTGAAAAGCAAGGTATCAAGGCAAGTATTGACTTCAACCTGTTAAGAGGATTGCAGCCTTTAATTCATGAAACTAAGGGTAGTCTTACTGTTGCAGTTCGGGATAAAAATCAAATTGTTGCAGCCTATCCTCAAGGAAATCATAAAGTATTTGGAGGTGCAATCGATATTGGTTCTACCACTTTAGCGCTCTATGTCTATGATTTGAAAGATGGTAAGTTGGTTTTTGAATCCTCTGCAATGAATCCACAGATTCGATTTGGTGAAGACTTGATGAGTAGAGTTTCTTATGTAATGATGAATAAGGGCGGTGATGAGAAATTAACTACTGCAGTAAGAGCTAAGATTACAGAGATGCTCCATGAGGCTTGTGAAAATCTAGAGATTGAGTGGGATAAATTATTAGAGGTTGTATTAGTTGGTAATCCAATTATGCACCACATATTTTTTGGGATTTCACCTGTAGAACTTGGCCAGGCTCCGTTTACATTGTCTATTAGAAGCTGGCTTGATGTCGATGCAAAAGACTTGGGTTTTGATTTACATCCTAAAACAAGACTATCATTTTTGCCGTTGATTGCGGGCCATGTTGGCGCTGATACTGCTGCTGCTTATCTTAGTCAAATGGATACAATGCACTCTGAAACTACCTTGCTGGTTGATATTGGAACAAATGCAGAAATTATGCTTGCTAAAAATGGGCGTGTATATGCTACATCCTCCCCAACTGGCCCTGCGTTTGAGGGCGCTGAAATTAGCTCTGGAGTGAGGGCAACCTATGGAGCCATTGAGAGGGTAAGGATAGATAAAGATACTTTGAAAGTTCGGTTTAAAGTAATTGGATGTGACGCTTGGTCAGATGAGCCAGACTATGAAATGCTTAAAATGCAGGCAGTTGGGATATGTGGAAGCGGAATTATTGAAGCTATTGTAGCGCTTGCAGAAGCCGGTATTATTGATCAAAGTGGCCTTTTTGTTGAATCAATTGCGCCTGAGCTTTTTTCAAAGAAAGGAAATACATCTCGTTTTTTATTAGTTGAGCAAGGCGATAAATCGATTTATGTAGAGCAAGTAGATATTCGCTCTATTCAATTGGCGAAGGCTGCGTTGTCTGCTGGTGTTTCTATACTAATGGACTATCTTGAGTGCACTGAATTTGATAAAGTATTATTAGCAGGGGCTTTTGGTGCGCATTTAGATGCTCGATATGTTGCTCTTTTGGATATTATTCCAACCTCAACTGCAGAAAAGATTATTTCAGTAGGTAATGCCGCTGGTGTTGGTGCTAGTGCGGCATTATTGGATGTTAATAAGCGAAAAATAATTATTGATGCAGTAGACAAAGTTGTTAAAATTGAAACTGCTACTGAACCAAAATTTCAAGAGTATTTTGTTGATGCAATGAAATTTAGTGTATCACCAATAAAACAACAACAAACCAATAAAGTTAGACGCCGTAAAAGAGCGCCTTAGTTATAAATTAGGAGAAATTGTAATGGCTAGAGAAAGAAGAAGACGCAGAGGAGGGGCAGAGGATTCTGATGCACAAATACCTAAAGCGCCTGCATATATAAAAAGAAAAATACCACATTACAGCATTCTTAGTGATGATGATCTTAGTATTATTGAAGCAAATGCTGATACTATTTTAGAAGAGATTGGAATCGTATTTTCTGAAGACCAAGAGGCTCTTGATATACTTGAAAAAGCTGGTGCCAGTATTGATGGAGAGCGAGTTAGGTTTCCAAAAGGAATGTGCCGCAAATTAATACAAGATAACGCTCCTAAGCAGTTTACTCAATTCGCCCGCAATCCTGAGAGAAATGTTGAAATTGGTGGCGATAATATGGTTTTAGTTCCTGCTTATGGCCCTCCATTTGTTCATGATCTTGATGAGGGTCGACGTTATGCAACAATAGAAGATTTTAGGAATTTTATAAAACTTGCTTATATGTCAGATAATATTCACCACTCTGGTGGAACTATTTGTGAGCCAGTAGACTTGCCAGTTAATAAGCGTCACTTTGATATGGTTTATAGTCATATCAAATACTCAGACAAAGCTTTTATGGGCTCTGTTACTTCAGCCGAGAGAGCTCAGGACACGGTTGATATGGTTAAAATATTATTTGGTGATGATTTTGTTGATAAAAATTGTGTACTCATAAGTTTAATTAATGCAAGCTCACCAATGTCGTTTGATGCCACTATGCTTGGGGCGCTTAAGGTCTACGCAAGAAACAATCAGGCAACAATTGTAACCCCGTTTATTGTTGCTGGCGCGATGGCTCCAACAACTGCAGTAGGCGTTGCAGCTCAAAGTCTTGCAGAAGGGTTAGCGGGTATGGCATTTGCTCAACTCATTAGGCCCGGTACACCTGTTATTTATGGAAATTTTGTTACTGCAATGTCTATGAAATCTGGCGCTCCAACTTTTGGAACTCCTGAGGCTGGTCATATGATGAATATTTCTGGAGCTTTAGCTAGGAGACTTGGCGTTCCATTTAGGAGTGGTGGCGGCTTTAATGGCGCTAAGATGCCAGATGCACAAGCTGGCTATGAGGCTGCGAATACGATGCAAGCAACCATAAATGCAAGTGTTAATTTTAACTTACATACTGCTGGTTGGCTGGAAGGTGGCTTATGTATGAGTTATGAAAAATTCATAATGGACGCAGATCAAGCGGGAATGATGAGAGTATCTGCAGAGGGAATTGATATGAGTGAAAATGGTCAAGCAATGGATGCAATTCGTGAAATTGGAAGTATGTCAGATGATATGCCCAAGCATTTTTTAGGGTGTGAGCATACTAAGAAGAATTTCAAGAGCGCTTTTTATATGTCAGATGTTCTTGATGACAATAGTTTCGAGCAGTGGGTTCAAGATGGTTCAAGAGATACTGCAATGATTGCTAATGGTATCTATAAAAAAATGCTGTCTGAGTATGAATTTCCGCCACTTGATCCGGCTATTGATGAAGCTTTATTAAAATATATTAAAGATCGCAAAGATAGTTTTGAGGATTCAAATATCTAAGAATTTTTTATTTTCATATTTATTATAATTCAAGCAGTTATGAATTTAATTATTAAAGTGCGATTGATTTTGTAAGATAATGTTCCAACTATAATATATATAAACCTAAAGAGCTATTTTCACTTGAAAATTACAGGTGTTATTGCTCTTTATTTTTTTACTTTCGTGAGTATTTAGGAGAAAAAATGAGCGAGTATAAAACAGATATTGATATTGCCAGAGAAGTTACCGGTGAACACATTAATGACATTGGTGCTAAACTCAATATTAATCAAGCTGATTTGGTGCCTTTTGGGCATGACAAGGCTAAGATTTCATGGAGCGCAATAGATGCGGTTCAAAAGAATAAAAATGGCAAGCTTATTTTAGTTACTGCAGTAACGCCTACACCAGCTGGTGAGGGTAAAACAACTACTTCTGTTGGTCTCACAGATGGTCTTAATAAGATTGGTAAGCAGACAACTGTTTGTCTTCGTGAGCCAAGTTTAGGGCCATGTTTTGGTATGAAGGGTGGAGCTGCTGGTGGTGGTTATGCTCAAGTTATTCCAATGGAAGATATTAATCTTCATTTTACTGGTGACTTTCACGCAATTACTTCAGCGCATAGCTTGCTTTCTGCAATGATTGATAATCATATTTACTGGGGAAATTCAACCAATATAGACAGTAGAAAAGTAGTATTTCGTCGTGTTGTTGACATGAATGATCGCTCCCTTAGGACAATTACTACTTCTTTGGGTGGCTCTACAAATGGTTATCCGCGTGAAGATGGTTTTGATATCACTGTTGCTTCTGAAGTTATGGCTATTTTCTGCCTGTCACAAAACTTGACAGAGCTAGAAGAAAAATTAGGAAATATCATAATTGCTTATACTCGTGATTTAACGCCAGTAAGAGCCAAACAAATTAATGCTCACCATGCAATGACAGTTCTACTAAAAGATGCGTTTAGACCAAATTTAGTTCAAACCTTAGAAGGAAATCCTGCGCTGATTCATGGTGGTCCATTTGCAAATATAGCTCATGGCTGTAATTCAGTTATTGCTACAAAGACAGCACTGAAATTATCGGATTATGTTGTAACAGAAGCTGGATTTGGAGCCGATTTAGGTGCAGAAAAATTCTTTGATATTAAATGCCGTAAAGCAGGGCTTGCGCCAGATGCTGTTGTTTTGGTTGCAACAGTTAGGGCTCTTAAGCATCAAGGTGGCGTTGCTAAAGCGGATTTAAATAATGAAAATACTGTCGCGCTTGGAAAAGGGTGTGTGAATCTTGGAAGACATATTCGCAACCTGAGCCAGTTTGGAGTTCCACTTGTTGTTGGTATTAATAAATTTGTATCGGATACAGAAGCTGAATTTCAAGTAATCAAAGATTATTGTGAGCAGTTTAATGTAGAAGTTAGTGTTACTAGTCACTGGGAACATGGCGGTGAAGGTGCAATTGACCTAGCAGAAAAGGTGGTTAAGTTGGCTGACTCAGGTACTGCACAATTCAAAACATTATATGATGATGAACTTCCTCTTCTAGAGAAAGTAGAAACTATTGCCAAAAAACTCTATGGTGCAGATGAAGTTTTAGCTGATAAAGTTATTAGAGCAGAGCTTAATAGGTATCAAGATAATGGGTTTGGTTATTTACCAGTCTGTATAGCTAAGACGCAATATAGTTTTTCTACCGATCCACAATTATTAGGTGCTCCTACTGGGCACTCAATGTCGATTCGAGAAGTTAGACTTTCAGCAGGCGCTGAGTTTGTTGTAGTGGTTTGCGGTGCAATTATGACTATGCCAGGATTACCAAGAGTTCCAGCTGCAGATAAGATTAAATTGGATGAGAATGGACTAGTGCAAGGACTTTTTTAAACTATGACTATTAGTGATACAGTTGACTATGACATACATAGGGTTGAGAATTCGACCCTAGAAGAGTCAAGTGACTGTATTGCTATTGAAGAGCCACTAGAAATTGCTATTCGTTATTTTAAGGACGATGAGTGGATTGTAGATCCGCTTATGGTTACAATGAGAACCCCAGGGGACGACAATGCCCTGGTAAGTGGATTACTTTTTTCTGAAGGAATTATTCAAGATAAGGATGCTATTGATACGATTGATGTCAATGGTGAAAATAAGGGTAAATATGATGTTGATAACTCACTAATTGTTACTTTAGCAAAAGGTAATCAATTAGATTTGAAGAATTTACAGCGTCATTTTATGGTTAATTCGAGTTGTGGAGTTTGTGGGAAAGGCACTTTAAACGCTATTGAAATTGCCTATGAACCAAATATCGATAAAGCTGGCCCAATTGTAAATATTGATTTGATTACAGAGCTGCCTGATATATTAAGAGCGAGACAGGAACAATTTGCTAATACTGGAGGGGTACATGCCAGTGCATTATTGACTGAGAGTGGGAAGGTTCTCCATTTGGCAGAAGATGTGGGTAGACATAATGCGCTTGATAAATTGATAGGCCACGTAAGGTGTAATGATATGTTAAGACCGATCGAACAATTTGTTATGTGTTCTGGTCGATTAGGATTTGATATCATACAAAAAGCAGTAATGTCTAGAATAGGAATGATCGTTGGTATCGGAGCTCCAACTTCATTAGCACTTGATTTAGCGAAAAAATTTGATATTACTTTAATAGGTTTCATCAAAAAAAATAAATATAATATATATACCGGCGCTTGGCGCATTAGTTAAAGATCTTAGGAGATTAAATGTCTAGAAATATTAGTTTATTGTCAGGAAAAAAAGATGACAAAAATAGCTTGTTTGGAAAGATTTCGGTTAGTCCAACAGACGCTAGTGATTCAAAGCTTGCAGCTGAATACAATTTAGGTGTTTCTACGGTCCATAGTACTAAGAGCTTCTATGACTTTCTTAATGAAGACTTTAAAAGTAAAAAAGCCTATGTATGTTCTGGTAGTGCTTGTCTATGCAGGGGCACCCAAGATGTTGTTTCTGATAAGTTGAATGAAAAATTTGGAGAAGAGAATGTTGGTGAGATGATTTGCCTTGGTAGGTGTTATGAAAATAGTGCATTTAACTATAACGGTGAAAACTATTCAGGCGATGACATCAATAAATTAGATCAAATCATTGCTGGAAAGCATACTAGTCCTGCTTACACAATGAAATCATTTTCAAAAACTCCATTCTTAGTGGAAGAGAGTGTTTTCTCTACTTATGACGATTTTAAAGATTTACTTGAAGTATGTTTTGCAACTGACAAAGACGATTTAATAGCATCTTTAAAAGATTCAGGGCTTCGTGGACGAGGTGGCGCAGGATTTCCAACTGGAATGAAATGGGAGTTTTGTAAAGACCAAGAAGTTTCAACGAAGTATGTTGTATGTAATGCTGATGAAGGCGATCCTGGAGCATTTTCTGATAGATATTTGATGGAAGAGCAGCCACTTAAAGTTTTATTTGGTATGGTAATTTGCGCTTATATCATTGGTTCAAAACAAGGTTTTTTATATATTCGAGGAGAGTATCCTGAGTCAATTACTATTACGAATGATGCGTTAGCAAAGCTACGTGAACTAGGACTACTTGGTGATAATATTTTAGGTACTGGTTTTGACTTTGATATGAATGTTGTTGAAGGTCAAGGTGCTTATATTTGTGGTGAAGAAACTGCACTAATTGCATCTATAGAAGGTCGACGTGCAGAAGTTGATGTACGACCTCCTTTTCCAGTTGTTGAAGGTTTATATAAAAAACCAACTGTAGTTAATAATGTTGAAAGCTTAGCAGCGGTAGCTGCAATATTCAAACTTGGAAGCGAGGCTTACAAAACTATTGGAAATGGAAGATCATTAGGGACCAAATTAATATCTCTAGATGGTTATTTCAATAATCCAGGTCTCTATGAAGTTGACTTGGGAACTCCAATTAGTTTTATTATCGATGAGATTGGTGGTGGTTTCAATGATGATATCAAAGCTCTGCAGATTGGCGGCCCTCTAGGTGGGATTGTTCCAGTGGATATCTTAAAAACTCTAACGTTAGATTTTGAAGCTTTCTCTGAGGGTGGATTCTTACTAGGACATGCTAGTTTTGTGTGCATTCCTAAGTCATTCTCTGCAGTCGAGTATGCGAAACACTTGTTTGCTTTTACTGCGCATGAGTCATGTGGTAAATGCTTTCCTTGTAGATTAGGCTCTGTTCGTGGCAAAGAAATGCTAGAATCAGCCATAGAAGGTAAACAAAAATTTTCCGAAGAATTGATTTATGATTTATTAGAAACAATGGAAGTAGGATCGCTATGTGCGTTAGGTGGTGGCCTTCCTCTTGCAATTAAAAATTTACTCGAGCACTGCGGTGACGAGTTCCAACCTTTGATGGAGAAATAGTATGTCAGAAAACCCGCAAGGTGTATTTATTGATGATGTTGAGTTTCCGTTTGATGACTCATCATCTATTTTAGCGTTTACTGATAAGGCTCTTGGAGATAAGATTATCCCAACCCTTTGTAATGATGACAATCTTCAACCTTATGGAGCTTGCAGGGTTTGTTCTGTTGAGGTTCAACAATCAGAAGATGGACCCAAGAGAACAGTAGCATCATGTCATACGCCGGTTGTTCCTGGTATGCGAATTCATACAAATTCTACTAGTATTAAAAAACTGCGTAAGAATATTGTTGAACTGGTTTTAAGTGATCATCCACCCGATTGCCTGACTTGTGAGGTAAATGGTAACTGTGAATTACAAGATGTAGCAGCAAGCGTAGGTGTTCGACAAATACGTTATGCAAAAGGTGAAAACCATTGTGATCGTGAAAAAGACTTGTCTCATGCTTACATGAGAATGGACCTATCGAAGTGTATCAATTGTTCAAGATGTGTCCGTGCTTGTGACGAAGTTCAAGGTCAATTTACTTTGACGATGACAGGAAGAGGTTTTGAGTCGCGTATTACAACAGATAATGACATGCTCTTCGGAGATTCTTCATGTGTCTCTTGTGGTGCTTGCGCACAAACTTGCCCAACATCAGCAATATCTGATGTATTCCAGTCAAAATCAGTTGAAGCTGACAAAACTGTTAGAACGACCTGCTCATACTGTGGAGTAGGTTGTAATCTAGAAGTTGCTGTAAAAAATGATGAAGTACTATCTATTCGTGCACCTCAAGATTCAGTTAATGCGGGACATACTTGCTTAAAAGGGCGTTATGCATTTAAATTTTATAACCACGAAGATAGACTGACATCACCACTTATTAGAAAAAATGGAGAGTTAGTCCCTTGTTCTTGGGATGAGGCTTTAGATTTTATTAAAGACAAATTTGAATCAATCAAAGAGAATCATGGTTCAGATGCAATAGCTGGTATTTCTTCTGCACGCTGTACTAATGAAGAAAACTATATGTTTCAAAAAATGATTCGTCAACTAGTTGGTACTAATAATATTGACTGTTGTGCTCGTGTTTGCCATTCACCTACTGCATGGGGAATGCAGCAAAGTTTTGGAACGGGTGCTGGAACTAATTCGACTGCTGATATTCCTTTAGCTGACTGCATGATTGTTATTGGTGCAAACCCAACTTCTGCACATCCTGTAACTGGTGCAAAAATTAAGCAGCAAGCCATGTCTGGGGCAACACTTATTGTCATTGACCCAATTCGTACTGAATTGGCTCGGATGGCTGATCATCACTTGCAGCTCAAACCTGGGACAAATGTTGCAGTACTAAACATGTTTCAGTATTTCATAGTAGAGGCTGGCCTTCTAGACCAAGAATTTATTAAAGAAAGATGTGAGGGCGGTGAAGAGTTTATTGAACAAATTAAAAAGCTTGATGTTGATGCAATGGCTGAAATTAGTGGCCTTGATAAAGATGATGTTAAAGCAGCAGCAATTGCATATGCTTCTGCAAAAAATGCTATGGAGTTTCATGGCCTTGGTGTAACTGAGCATTCTCAGGGCACAAAGACAGTTATGCTAATTTCAAACCTGGCAATGATGACAGGTAATCTTGGACGTCCTGGTGTCGGCGTTAACCCACTTCGTGGTCAGAATAACGTTCAAGGTGCAGCAGATATGGGCTGTCAGCCTCATCATGGTCCAGGGTACTTATGGATGGACCAAAAAGAAGTTCAAGATTTCTATGAAGATAAACTGGGTCTTCCTTCTCCAACAACTGCAGGTAGAAAAATTCCTGAGATGTTTGACGGTGCAATAGATGGCTCACTTAAAGCTCTATGGATTTTTGCAGAAGACGTTGTTCAAACAGATCCAAATACACATCACGTTGTTAAAGCTATGCAAGGCCTTGACTTACTTGTTGTGCAAGAGATCTTTATGAGTGAAACCGCCAAAATGGCTGACGTAGTTTTGCCAGGTACAACATTTCTTGAAAAAAGTGGTACGTTTACAAATACTGAGAGACGAATTCAGCAGGTTAATGCTGCAGTTAAGCCTCTTCCTGGAACAAAAACTGATGGCCAGATTATTGTAGAAATGATGCGTAAATTGGGCTTTGAACAGCCTGATTTCAATGCTGAGCTTGTTTTGAAAGAAATAGCCAGTGTGGTTTCATTTTTTGAGGGTGTAACTTGGGAGGGTTTGCGTGCAAGCCCAATGGGCTTACAGTGGCCTGTTAATAAAAAAGGTGAAGACACTCAAATACTTCATATTGGTGAATTTAAGCGAGGTAAGGGTAAGTTTCATTATCATGATTGGAAGGAAAGTGAAGAGCTTACTAAGCATAAGAATGAGTATCCATTTATTCTTACTACCAGTCGTGAGCTGCAACACTACAATTGTGCAACTATGACTAGGCGAACATCTAACGTAGAAATCTTGACAAAAGATGTGATTATGCTAAACCCAAAAGATGCAAGAGCGAAAGATCTTACTACTGGCGATCGTGCAACTTTGAAGTCTGATAGAGGTGAAATTACTCTTGATGTTGAGGTTACAGATCGGGTTAAAAGAGGAGTTATAAGAACTACTTTTCATTTTCCTGAAGTATTAATTAATGAAGTAACAAGTGCTGTCACTGATGAAGAGACTAAGTGTCCAGAATACAAAATTGTAGCTGTAGATATCTTAAAAGCTTCTTAGTAGATTAAATAAAGTGAGCCTCTATGGCTCACTTAATAGCGCCTTTCCAGCTTACTTTTTTGCAGTATCCGTCCCGCTATTTCTTCAATCGAGATGTGACTTGTGTCTATAAAAGGCACATCGTTTTGAACATACATATCTTCTGCTCTTCTAACTTCCTTTTGACACTGTTCAATAGAGGCATAGCCACTATTAGATCTCCTCTCATCTCTTATATTCTGAAGTCGAACCGGATTGATGCTTAACCCATAAAGTTTGTTTTTAAATGGCTTTAAAACACTCGGAAGTTTAACTGAGTCTAAGTCCTCATCTATTAACGGGTAGTTAGCAGCATATATTCCATATTGAAGCGCTAAAAAAAGACATGTTGGTGTCTTACCTGATCTTGATACCCCAGTAAGAATTATGTCTGCATGCTCATAGTTTTTTGTAGATAATCCATCATCATTGTTGAGTGCAAAATTTATACTATCAATTCGACCTGAGTATGTATTTTTATTTCCTACTCCATGAGAAAGTCCCATTTCATGAGATGATTTAGTCTCTAGAGTATTTTCCATTTTCGAAATAAAAGTTTCAAAAAAATCAAAAATAATCCCCCCACTATTTTCAAGCAGATGGGCATATTCAGCTGATACTTGGGTACTAAAAATCAAAGCTGGCTCGCCATCAGTTTCTGAGGCTTCTTTAATTAATAAGGCAGCTGCCTGAGCTTTTTTTTGCGTATCTATAAATGCTAGATTAACCCTCTTAAAATTTATTTCAGGGAATTGTGTAAGAAGACTGTTACCAAGTGCTTCTGCTGTAATACCCGTTCTATCTGAAATAAAAAATACAGTTCTCATATTGATGTTTTAAAGCTTGCCAAGCTTATTCCAAGTTTCAACTACAGTATCTGGATTTAGTGAGATGCTAGTTATTTCTTGTTTTAGCAGCCACTCTGCAAAATCAATATGATCTGAAGGTCCTTGCCCGCATATACCAATATATTTTCCCTGACGATGACATGCCTCAATGGCCATAGTAATCAATTTTTTAACTGCATCATTTCTTTCATCAAATCCTTCAGCTATTAGGCCAGAGTCTCTATCCATGCCAAGTGTTAATTGTGTCAAGTCGTTTGAGCCAATAGAGAAGCCATCAAAATATTGTAAAAAATCATCGGCTATAATGGCGTTTGATGGAAGTTCACACATCATGATTATTCTTAAACCATCTTTTCCTCGCTCCAGCCCATTCTCTTTTAAGAGTTCAATTACTTTTGAAGCTTCAGAGGTCGTTCGAACGAAAGGAATCATTATTTCAACATTTTTAAAACCCATTTTATTTCTAACATTTTTAATTGCAAGACATTCTAGTTCAAAGCACTCTCTAAAATCTGAAGAGATATATCGTGATGCACCCCGAAAGCCAATCATTGGATTTTCTTCATGTGGCTCATATAGCTCACCTGCAAATAAATTTGAATATTCATTAGATTTAAAATCAGACATTCTAATGATCACTGGCGATTTGGAAAAGCTTGCAGCAATTGTTGAAATGCCTTCAGTTAATTTTTGAATATAAAAATCTATAGGAGATTTATAGCAAGAGGTTCTTTTTTGAATTTCATCTTTGAGATCTTTCGGAAGGTTGTCAAAATCAAGTAAGGCTTTAGGATGAATGCCAATTGTATTATTAATAATAAATTCGAGTCTAGCAAGACCCACTCCAGCATTTGGAATGCTTGAAAAATCAAACGCCCTAGAGGGATTGCCTACATTCATCATAATTTTGACAGGAATTTCTGGCAGGTTACTTACTTCTGAGAATGTATGCTCAAATTTTAAAGCTCCTTTATAGACTTTTCCTGTATCACCTTCAGCGCAGGATGCTGTAATCACTTTGGAGTTTTTAAGTATTTCAGTTGCATTACCTGTCCCAACAATTGCCGGCACTCCAAGCTCTCTAGCTATAATTGCTGCATGACACGTTCTGCCACCACGGTTTGTAATAATTGCAGATGCAAGTTTCATGACAGGCTCCCAATCAGGGTCAGTCATATCAGTTACTAGAACATCGCCCTTATTAACCAGATCCATCTCTGATAAGCTTTTGATTATTCTGATTTCGCCAGTTCCAATTTTCTGTCCAATTGCACGACCTTCTATAAGAATTTCAGAAGCTTCAAGGAGCTTATAACGCTCAATTTTCTGTGAACTTTGTCGACTTTTGACAGTTTCAGGCCTTGCTTGAACAATGTAGATTTTTCCATCAGATCCGTCAAGAGCCCACTCAATGTCCATTGCTCTTCCATAGTGCTCCTCAATTTTCATTGCATATTCAGCAAGCTCTTCAATTTGAGCATCATTTAAACTAAATCTTAGTCGCTCATGGGGAGCAACCTCAGTAGTTGTAACCGGCGAGCTTGATTTTGCATCTGAATAAATCATTTTTATTGACTTAGAACCAAGGCTTCTAGACAAAATTGCCGGCTTTCCTGATTTTAGTGTTGGTTTATGAACATAAAATTCATCTGGGTTTACAGAACCTTGAACGACAGTTTCGCCTAATCCATAGGCAGAGGTAATAAATACAACTTCATCAAATCCAGATTCAGTGTCTAGAGTAAACATTACTCCACTTGCTCCAATATCACTTCTAACCATCTGCTGGATTCCTGCAGAAAGGGATACCATTTCATGTTCAAAGCCCTGGTGAACTCGATATGAAATCGCTCTATCGTTATAGAGTGATGCGAATACTTTTTTAATAGAAGTCAAAATATCATCTATACCGCTAACATTAAGGTAAGTTTCCTGCTGGCCAGCGAATGATGCTTCAGGTAGATCTTCTGCAGTAGCTGATGAACGAACCGCAAAAGTTACAGAAGGACTATATTTTTCAGTTAATTTATGGTAACTTTCAACAATAGATTTATGAAGATCTTCTGGAAATGGCGCCTCTTCAACCCACTGACGAATTAATGCGCCAGTTTTGGTAAGCTCTTTAATATCAGTAATATCAAGAGACACAAGAAGCTCATTAATCTTAATTTTCAAACTTGAATGATGTAAAAAAGATTCAAATGCTTCAGCTGTTGTTGCAAAGCCTCCAGGAACTCGAACGCCTTGTGAACTCAGCCCACTAATCATTTCACCAAGAGAAGCATTTTTGCCTCCAACTTTTTCAACATCAGACATGCCAACATCATCCAGCCAGATTACATTTTCAAACATTAAAATCCTTATATATAATTTATTAGCTCAAGGTTTGATGAAGTAGCATTCATTTTGACACAAAATGTAATACAAGAGTTTTTCATCAAAAGTATAATTTTAATACATTAAAAATGAAGTGAATTATAGATTGTAAAGTATTTCATAATTTGATAACGTTACTATATTACAATTGAATATTATTCCTACTATTTGCTTTTATACGGGCTTTTTGATGATAGAAAAGTACAAAAAAAATGTATAATTTATGGTTCACAATATTTTCAGGGGTTTAAATAATGGCGACACAAATTGAATTAGCAAATGCTATCCGGGCCTTGAGCATGGATGCTGTGCAAAAAGCAAACTCTGGACACCCCGGCGCCCCAATGGGGATGGCTGATATTGCAGAAGTTTTATGGAACAAACACTTAAAGTTTAATCCGTCAAACTCAAATTGGTCAAACAGAGATCGATTTGTTCTATCAAATGGTCATGGATCAATGCTTATATACTCTTTACTGCATTTGGCTGGTTTTGATTTAAGTATCAATGATCTAAAAGATTTTCGTCAACTTCACTCCAAAACACCTGGACATCCAGAATATGGTTATGCTGATGGAGTTGAAACAACGACAGGTCCATTAGGCCAAGGTATTTGTAATGCAGTTGGTATGGCAATTGCGGAAAGAACGCTTGCTGCTCAATTTAATAAGCCAGGCCATTCTATTGTAGATCATCATACGTATGCTTTTATGGGTGATGGTTGTCTTATGGAGGGGCTGTCGCATGAGTCTTGCGCAATGGCTGGAACTCTTGGATTGGGGAAATTAATAGCATTCTGGGATGATAATGATATTTCAATCGATGGGCATATTGGTGATTGGATGGAAAAAGGTGTCCCTGGCCGCTTTAAATCTTACAATTGGCATGTTATATCTGATGTTGATGGCCATGATCCTGAGGCTATCAATGCTGCTATAGTTGAAGCTAAAGCAATGAATGATAGGCCCACTTTAATATGCACTCGTACTGTAATTGGCTTTGGCTCTCCTAATCTAGCAGGTTCTCATAACTGTCATGGCGCACCTTTAGGTGATGAGGAAATTGCAAAAACACGAGAAAAACTTGGTTGGAATTATGGGCCATTTGAAATTCCTGAAGAGATTTATGAGGGTTGGGACCATAAGGCTGAAGGCGCTGAAGCAGAAGATGAATGGAATGAAAAATTTAAAGCTTATAGTGTTAGCTTTCCAAGTGAAGCTGCTGAATTTTTGCGTCGAATTTCTGGAAGCTTACCAGATAATTTTGGCTCGAAAATGGACGACTTTATTGCTAAGACGCAGCAAGATATGCCTAATATAGCTTCACGTAAAGCCTCACAAAATACAATCGAAGCTATGGGCCCAATAGTTCCTGAGTTATTTGGTGGATCTGCGGATTTAACTGGTTCAAATTTGACTAATTGGTCTGGAAGTGTTGTAGTCAATGCTGAAAATGCAAATGGAAACTATATTTCTTGGGGAGTCCGTGAATTTGGTATGGCGGCAATGATGAACGGTATGGTTTTGCATGGCGGTTTTAAAGTTTATGGCGCAACATTTCTTATGTTCATGGAATATATGAGAAATGCTCTTCGTATGTCTGCAATGATGAAGATTGGAACAATTTTTGTTTATACTCATGATTCAATTGGTCTTGGTGAAGATGGCCCAACTCATCAAGCTGTTGAGCAGATAGCAACTATGAGAGTCATACCTAACTTTCAAACTTGGCGAGCGTGTGATGCCATTGAGTCTGCAGTATCATGGAAAGTAGCTATGTTAAGAGGTGATGCGCCTACTGCATTAATTTTCTCTAGACAAAACTTGACCCCAATGGAGCGAACCATTGATCAGGTGAATAATATTGAGAAAGGCGGATACACACTTAAAGATTGTAGCGGTGATGCTGACATAATTTTAATTGCTACTGGCTCAGAAGTTTCATTGGCAGTTGATGCTGCAAAAATGATGAGCGATAAGAAAGTTCGTGTTGTATCAATGCCATCCACAAATGCTTTTGATGAGCAAGATCAAGGATACAAGGATTCAGTATTAACGCCTGGAGTTAAGCGCGTTGCTATAGAAGCTGGTGTTGCAGAGTCATGGTATAAATATGTAGGTCTTGAGGGAGGGATAGTTTCAATGACCACATATGGTGAATCAGCGCCAGCAGGAGAGCTATTTAAACATTTTGGGTTTACAGTGGATAACGTAATTTCCACCGTTAACAGAGTTTTAAGTTAATTTTTTAATAGGAGTTTAAGATGACAATAAAAGTTGGAATTAATGGTTTTGGCCGAATTGGTAGAATGGTTTTTCGTGCAATTGATAAGGATTTTGATAATTTAGAAGTAGTCGGAATTAATGACCTACTAGATAATGATTATCTATCTTATATGCTGAAATATGACTCAGTGCATGGAAGATTTGGTAAAGATGTCACAGTAGAAGGAAACAATTTTGTCATTGATGGGAAAAAGATTCGTTTAACTGCTGAGCGTAATCCTGCAGATTTAAAGTGGGGAGACGTTGGAGCAGATTTAGTTATTGACTGTACGGGTTTTTTCTTAACAGAAGAAGGCTGCCAGGCGCATTTAGATGCAGGTGCTAAAAAAGTAATACAATCAGCACCTTCCAAAGACCATACACCAATGTTTGTATATGGAGTTAACCATGATTCGTATGATGGTCAGTCGATAATATCAGCTGCTTCATGCACTACAAATTGCTTGGCTCCAATTGCCAAAGTACTTAATGATGAATGGGGCATTAAGCGCGGCTTGATGACTACAGTTCATGCAGCAACAGCGACTCAAAAAGCTGTTGATAGTCCTTCTTTGAAAGACTGGCGTGGTGGCCGAGGTATATTAGAAAATATCATTCCATCATCAACAGGTGCAGCGAAAGCGGTTGGTAAAGTTTTACCTGAACTTAATGGTAAGTTAACTGGGATGGCTTTTAGAGTGCCAACTTCAGATGTTTCAGTAGTTGACTTAACTGCTGAGTTAAATGATGAGTCTGATTATGATGCGATTTGTGCTGCAATGAAGTCAGCTTCTGAGGGTCCAATGAAAGGCGTTCTAGGCTATACAGATGAAAAAGTTGTTTCGACAGACTTTGTCGGAAGTACTTTTGCTTCAATATTTGATGCTGAGGCAGGCATGTCAATGGACTCAACATTTGTTAAAATAGTCTCTTGGTATGATAATGAATATAGTTATACGTGCAACTTGTTGCGTTTAGCTGGACACATTTCAAAATAGTTTTAATTTGACTTGGGGTATTTGATGAATTTACTTAAGATGACTGATCTTGATTTAAGTGGAAAGAGAGTTTTAATAAGACAAGATTTAAATGTCCCAATAAAAAATGGTGAGGTTACTAGCGATAAGCGTATTTTAGCTTCATTGCCAACTATTACTCACGCACTTGAAGCTGGCGCTAAGGTGATGATAATGTCACACCTTGGAAGGCCAAATGCTGGTGAGTTTGATGACAAATATTCGCTTAAACCAGTAGCTAAGCATCTCTCTGATTTATTAGGACAGCCAGTAACTCTTGTATCAAACTGGCTTGATGGTGTTGAGATGAATTTTGGTGAAGTTGTACTTTGCGAAAACGTCAGATTTAATGAGGGTGAAAAAGAGAACGATGAGGCCTTGTCAAGACAAATGGCATCTTTATGCGATGTTTGTGTTCAAGATGCTTTTGGGACTGCACATAGAGCCCATGCCTCAACCTATGGCGTTGCTGAGTTCGCGCCTATTGCCTGTGCTGGACCTTTACTCGTTGGTGAGCTTGAATCTCTTGGGAAGGCGCTGGAAAATCCAAAAAGACCAATGGTGGCGATTGTTGGAGGATCTAAAGTATCAACTAAATTAACGGTTCTAGATGCACTTTCTAAAATTGTTGATCAGTTAGTGGTTGGTGGAGGAATTGCCAATACATTCATTGCCGCTCAGGGCCATAGTGTTGGCCAGTCCTTATGTGAGCATGATCTTATTCCTACAGCTCAAGCATTAATGGAGCATTGCCAAATTCCTATCCCTGGTGACGTAGTTTGTGGAAAAGAATTCTCTGAGTTTGCAACTGCAGAAAATAAAAATTCAAGTAGCGTTGCTTCTGACGATATGATTTTTGATATTGGACCTAACTCTATTGATGAGTTATGTGAAATTATGAAAAATGCTGGAACAATAGTTTGGAATGGGCCTGTGGGCGTATTTGAATTTGAGCAATTTGCAAATGGTACTGAGAAAATAGCGCATGCAATTGCAGATTCAGACGCTTTTTCAATTGCTGGTGGCGGTGATACCTTGGCAGCTATTAGTAAATTTAATATCGAAGATAAAATATCCTATATCTCAACTGGTGGAGGTGCATTTTTAGAATTTCTAGAAGGAAAAACACTTCCAGTTGTTGAAGTTTTAGAGAAAAGAATGCAGGAGCAAAATAATTAATAGAAGAACAAAAATTTTAGCTACCCTTGGACCATCAACTGATGACCCCAAAGTTTTAAAAGGAATTTTAGATGCTGGTGTAAACGTTATTCGAATTAATTTTTCGCATAATAATGAAAAAGAACATTTACAGCGAATTGCTCAAGTCAGAAAGTACGAAAAAGAAAATGATGTCTTTATTGGTATATTGATGGACCTACAAGGCCCAAAGATTAGAATTTCTTCTTTTGTAGATAACAAGATAGAGCTTAAAAATGGTGATCAATTTACTCTTGATGCTGGGCTTTCAAAATCTGAAGGTAGCCAGAGTGCTGTTGGAATAGCCTATAAAAAGCTTCCAAATGACTTAATTGCTGGAAATACCTTACTGCTAGATGACGGAAAAATTATTCTTAAAGTTTTAAATATAGTGGGCCCAAAAATTTTAACTGAAGTCTTACAGGGTGGAATTTTATCTAATAATAAAGGAATAAATTTACGTGGTGGTGGCTTAAGTGCCAGCGCCTTAACTGAAAAAGATAAGCAAGATATTCTGATTGCATCTAAGGCGGATGCAGATTATGTCGCAATTTCTTTTCCTATCCATGCAGACGATATTCGTGAAACCAAGAGGCTCCTTAAGGAGGCTGGATCGAATGCCAGTGTTATTGCAAAAATTGAGCGAGCTGAAGCTTTGCAAGAGGACGTGATTAATGAGATTATTCAAGAATCTGCAGGAATTATGGTTGCACGTGGAGATTTAGGTGTTGAAATTGGAGATCCTCAGTTGCCTGCCCAACAAAAACGTCTAATCTTGTTGGCTAGGGCGAATGACAGGTTTGTTATAACAGCAACTCAAATGTTGGAATCAATGATTACTAGCCCTATACCAACTAGAGCAGAAGTTTTTGATGTTGCAAACGCAGTTTTAGATGGTACTGATGCAGTGATGCTTTCCGCAGAAACTGCGGTAGGTGAGTATTCTGTAGAAGCAGTAAAAACAATGAGTGATGTCTGTTTGGAAACTGAGAAAAGCCCAACAGCAAAAGTATCTCATCATAGGCTTCATGAGCATTTTGAAGGTATTGATGAAACAATTGCTATGAGCTCTATGTACGCTGCTAACCATTTGGGCGCAAAGGTAGTAGCCACTTTAACTCAAACTGGAAAAACAGCACTCTGGATGTCAAGAATTAGTTCAAATATTGCAATTTTTGCAATGTCTGATAATTACAAAACTTTAAAAAAAGTTACTATTTATAGAGGTGTCTATCCTTGCTATATAGATAAAACAAGTGCGGATGACTGGAATCATGTCAATACCCATGTTATAGAAAATTTGGAAGATAAATCCCAAGTTGAAAAAGGTGATATTGTTATTGTTACAAAGGGGATGCATAAGGATAAATCGGGCGGCACAAATCTGATGAAAATTTTGCGTGTAGGCGATGGAAATTATTAAAAGTAAAATATAAGGGTGAAAATTATGATAAATAACCAAGAAGAATTAAGACAAACTGCAAATCAATTGGCTGCTAGAGGCAAAGGACTTCTTGCAGTAGATGAATCTACTCCAACTATAGGCAAACGCCTTGCTGGGATTAGCGTTGAAAACACAGAAGAAAATCGTCAAGCCTATCGTGGGATGCTCTTTACTGCAGAAGGTATTGGTGAATATATTAGTGGAGTCATCCTTTTTGAAGAAACGCTTTATCAAAACCACCTTGACGGGGAAACTATGGTTTCAAAAATTAATAAGCTGGGAATAATTCCAGGTATTAAAGTAGATAAAGGCTTAAGTCCATTAGCTGGTGGGCATGAAGTAGAGACATGGTGCAAGGGGCTAGAAGGTCTTGCTGAGAGAACTGCTGAGTATTATAAACAAGGAGCACGTTTTGCAAAATGGCGCGCTGTGTTACAAATTACTGCTGATGGATGCCCAACAGATCTTGCAATTAGAGAGAATGCTTGGGGTCTTGCAAGATATGCAAAAATTTGTCAAGAGTCGGGACTTGTTCCCATTATTGAGCCTGAAATTTTAATGGATGGAGATCATACTATTGAGAAGACAGCAGAAGTGCAAGAGAAAGTCTTGGTTGAAGTCTACAAAGCTTGCTCAGAAAATAACGTTTTCTTAGAGGGAACATTATTAAAGCCTTCAATGACTGTTTCTGGTGCTGATAATTTTAATAAAGCTGGCTCAGAAGAAGTTGCTAAGATGACAGTTCGCACAATGAATCGTTGCGTACCAGCAGCAGTTCCAGGAATCATGTTTCTTTCAGGTGGGTTAACGGAAGAAGACGCTTCTGTTTATCTTAATACTATGAATAGTATCGAACATAAGAGCGCAACAAGTTTGACATTTTCTTATGGAAGAGCTTTGCAGCAATCATGTTTACAAGCCTGGAAAGGCAGTGATATTGAAGCAGGCCAGAAGGCATTAATGGCAAGATGCCAAGCTAATTCTGAGTCTTCTACTGGGGATTATGTTGCTGGCTCGCAGCCTTCTTCTCAAGACACATTATTCGAAGCGGGTTACAAGTATTAATCTTTGCTTTTATCGGGTTTAGACTTAAGAATTTAGTCTAAAGCTTAGAGAGTATAATAAAAGGCCCGAATTATTTCGGGCCTTTTGTATTGAAAAACAAAAAAATGAATAAAAGTAAATATTATCCTGTAATTGTTGTTGGTGGAGGACATGCTGGCACAGAGGCAGCTCTTGCATCAGCTAGAATGGGTGTTGATACATTACTAATAACTCATAATGTTGAGACACTAGGCCAGATGAGCTGTAATCCTGCGATTGGCGGCATTGGTAAGGGTCATCTCGTAAAAGAGATCGATGCAATGGGCGGCATAATGGCAAAAGCTATTGATGTGTCAGGTATTCAGTTTAGAACACTCAATGCATCCAAAGGTCCAGCTGTTAGGGCCACCAGAGCTCAAGCAGATAGAATATTATATAAAGCAGCAATAAGAAGCAAAATTGAAAATCAAGAGAATCTAAGTTTATTTCAGCAGCCAGTTGACGATTTAATTATTGAAAATAACAGAGTTAAAGGCGTTATAACGCAAATGGGTTTGGAATTCTTTGCAGATAAAGTCATCTTAACTTCAGGCACTTTTTTAGGTGGAATTATACATATTGGCAAACAAAATTATCAAGGAGGAAGGGCTGGTGATGCCCCAGCTAATGTTTTATCTGAACGATTACGCTCTTATGATTTAGGTGTAGGAAGACTAAAAACAGGAACACCACCTCGCCTTGACGGGAGAACAATTAACTATAACATCTTACAAAAACAAGAGGGCGATACTCCATTACCAACCTTTTCATTTATGGGGAGGTTAGCTGATCACCCACAACAAATTCCATGTTTTATTACTCATACGAACGCAAAAACTCATGAATATATTACTAATGGCCTAAAAGACTCACCACTTTATAGTGGAAAAATCGAAGGTGTTGGCCCTCGATATTGCCCTTCAATTGAGGATAAGGTTGTTAGATTTGCAGAAAGAGATTCACATCAAATATTCGTTGAACCAGAAGGTCTTACAACTCATGAAGTATATCCAAATGGCATCTCAACATCGCTAGCATATGAAGTTCAAGAGGATTTTGTCAACTCTATAAAAGGCTTTGAAGATGCAAAGATCATTCGTCCAGGCTATGCCATTGAATACGATTTTTTTGATCCTAGAGGGTTGAAACAAACACTAGAGGTTAAGAAAATATCGGGTCTTTTCTTCGCAGGACAAATTAATGGAACTACTGGCTATGAAGAAGCAGCTGCACAAGGTTTGCTAGCTGGAATTAATGCTGCATTACAGGTTCAAGAGAAGGACCCTTGGACGCCTAAAAGGGACGAGTCTTATATAGGCGTTATGGTTGATGATTTGACGACCAAAGGAGCATCAGAGCCTTATCGAATGTTTACCTCTCGAGCTGAATATCGACTTTTACTTCGAGAAGATAATGCTGATGAAAGATTAACGCCACAAGCTAGAGCAATGGGACTTGTTGATGATCTACGCTGGCTTTCGTTTAATGGAAAATATGAGCAAGTGGCGAATGAAAAAAAACGTTTAAAGTCTTTTTGGGTTCAGTCAGGAGATGCCCAAGCCGAAGAAGTTTTGGGGATAAAGCTTAGTCATGAATATAGTTTAGAAGCCTTATTAAAAAGACCAAATATTGATTATAAATTGCTTAGTAAAATTGAAAATGCGAAACCTTTCCTGGAAGATAGGATGATTATTGAGCAAGTAGAAAATCAAATTAAATATGAGGGATATATAAAACGACAATTAGATGAAATTGAAAAATATCGTAAAAATGAGAATACTAAACTTTCATCAGATATTGATTACAGTGAGATTAAAGCTCTATCAAATGAGGTTAGGCAAAAGCTTAATGAATACAAGCCTGAAACAATTGGTCAAGCTAGTAGAATTCAAGGCGTAACCCCAGCATCAATTTCTATATTATTAGTTTTTTTGAAAACTTATAAAGCCCTGTCATGAATGAAAATGAGAGGCTACTCTGCGAAGGGGCAGAGTTAATGAATATTGCTCTCTCAGAGTTTCAAGTGCAGCAACTCCTTAAGTTCCACGCACTAATTATTAAATGGAATAAGGTATACAATTTAAGTGCCATACGCGACCCCTTAGAGTCAATTAAAAAACACTTTTTGGATAGCCTTTCAATACTAAGTTTTATAAAGCCTGGATTATTACTAGATGTTGGCTCTGGAGCCGGTTTGCCTGGCATCATCATTGCAATTATGATGCCTAAAACTAGTGTCTTTGTCATTGATAGTGTTGGTAAAAAATGTCGATTTATGCAAACTGTAAAAACAGAACTGTCTTTGACTAATTTAACTGTAGTTAATAGTAGGGTGGAGTCATTTAATTACCATCAGTCTTTTCCTCAAATAACTTCTCGAGCATTTTCAGATGTAGCTACGACTATTGAAAAAGTGAAGCATTTAATAGCAGATGATGGGCGCTACTTAATGATGAAGGGCGACAATATTAATGAAGAAAATATGCAAAAAATGAAGTCAAAAGTACATATTTTAAAAGTTCCATTTGTTTCAGATAATCGTTCACTTTTAGAAATTCAGCTATAATTTTTGACTATGGAAATAATTGACTCTCATTGCCACATAGACCGAGTTGACTTAGATGCTTTTGGAGGAAGTATTGAGTCAATGCTCAAACACGCCAGTGAGCTCTCTGTAACGAAGTTCCTATGTGTTTGTATTGATTTGGAGCATTTTGATCAAGTTCACAATCTTGCATTAGCCCATTCTAATATTTATTCGTCAGTTGGCGTGCATCCAACAGAAACTAATTGTAAAGACCCAACTACAGAAGAGTTACTAGTATATGCAAAAAGTGACAGAATAATTGCAATTGGCGAGACTGGTTTGGATTATTTTCATGTTAAGGAGGATCAGGCTGATTGGCAAAGAGATCGCTTCCGTCGACATATTAAAGCATCCAATATTTCGGGTAAACCTCTGATTATTCATACCAGAGAAGCTAAATCTGACACTATCAAAATTCTCTCTGAAGAGAAGGCTGAGTCAGCCGTTATGCATTGCTTTTCTGAAGACTGGGAGACTGCTGAAGCAGCATTGGATCTTGGTTATTACATTTCTTTTTCGGGTATTTTGACGTTTAAAAGTGCTCAATCTTTGCGTGATGTTGCAAAAAAAATACCTGCCGATCGCCTTTTAGTTGAAACAGATTCACCATATTTAACCCCTGTTCCTAATAGAGGAAGGCCAAATAGTCCAGCCTATACATACTATGTAGCAGAGAAACTTGCAGAAATTCGTAATACGAGTATTTCTGAGATTGCTAAAGTCACCACTGAGAACTTTAATCGGCTATTCTTTTTGTGATCTTATGACTACTCATGATGCCCCAAGGTACCTAACTGTTGATGAGTTTTCAATTGGGCAGCGTCTTGATAATTATCTAATTAAGCAGCTGAAAGGTGTCCCAAAGTCTCGCATTTATCGAATTATTAGAAAAGGTGAAGTCCGCGTTAATAAAGGTAGAAAAAAAGCAGACTATAAGCTTGTTTCGGAAGACATTATTCGAATTCCACCTATTAGAACTTCTACTGAAAAGGATATTACGCCATCTGATGGACTACTTAAGCTGCTTAATTCCTCAATTCTTTATGAGGATAAAGGCTTATTAGTGCTAAATAAGACACATGGAATGGCAGTTCATGGGGGAAGTGGTGTCACTATTGGAATTATTGAGGCACTTAAAAGCCAATACAAAGAGCCGATTGAGCTTGTCCATCGACTTGATAGAGGTACATCAGGGTGTTTGATTCTTGCAAAAAAACGCTCAGTCTTAAAATCATTTCATGAACAGTTAGTCAATCACCAAGTGGAAAAGCGCTATATTGCACTTGTTAAAAATAGCTGGAGTAAGAAAAAGCATACTATTGATGCCCCAATTTATCAAAACTCAAGGAATAGTGTTATTGATTCAAAAGGAAAAGACTCAGTAAGTCATTTTCACCCTATCAAAAATTTTCTTATGGATGATGAAAGCGCTTCTTTAGTAGAAGTGGCTATAGAAACTGGAAGAACTCATCAAATTAGAGTCCATGCAAAGCATGCTGGTCATCCAGTAGCCCAAGATGATAAGTATGGTGATAATAGTTTTGATCAGCTAATGAAAAAGAAAGGATTGAATCGACTTTTTTTGCATGCCAAATCAATTGTTTTTACAAACCCTATCACTAATGAGATACAAAAGGTAACTGCCCCCTTGCCAAAAGATCTTGAAGAATTTTTAAATAAACTATGAATGCATATATTCGCTTAATGAGGCTTGATAAGCCTATTGGGTCATTATTACTTTTATGGCCAACTTATTGGGCTTTATTTCTAAGTGCAGATGGATGGCCTGATTTAGATATATTGGTCATTTTCACTTTGGGAGTTTTTATAATGAGAACTGCTGGGTGCGTTATTAATGATTTTGCAGATCGAAAAATTGATAAGCACATAGTAAGAACTCAGGGAAGGCCTCTTGCTACTGGAGAAATTTCATCCAATTCTGCATTAGTATTATTTGGTCTATTATTACTGGTGGCATTAGGCTTAGTTCTGCAAACTAATCTTTTAACTATTAAATTGTCTTTAATTGCGCTTTTACTGGCAACTTTATATCCTTTTACAAAGCGTTGGACTAATTTACCGCAACTAGTTTTAGGCGCCGCATTTGGAATGAGCGTGCCTATGGCTTTTAGTGCTCAAACTGGAGTGATACCTTTAACTGCTTGGCTAGTTTTTATTGCAACTCTAGTTTGGACTTTGATTTATGACACTTTTTATGCGATGGCTGATCGCGATGAGGATTTAAAGATTGGAGTAAAGTCAACGGCAATTCTTTTTGCAAAATACGATCAA
>CAJQTG010000038.1 GCA_905618925.1 uncultured Candidatus Thioglobus sp.
AAGAACCTAAAATCTAAACCATTAAATTATAAAAATATCAAAATTGATAATTCTGCTGAATTTTGGATTGATGTTGAAGATTGGGCAGGCGGCGTAATGAATCTTTTTCAATGTAAAGATGGAGCAATAATAAAACAAAAAGAAGAGGCCAAGAAAGCCACTTCTAAATTTCATATTTTTGAAATTGAAAATGAAATGTACAAATTAACCCTAGATAAATCTGAATTTATGGAAACTAAGCCATTTAAATTAGAGCGCTCAAAGGAGTATCTAAAGACCTATCAACTCCATAAATCTGTTATTTTTGGGAAACTTAAATCAAGAATTGATGGCAGTAAAATAATTCGTTTTAATACTTTGGTTTTCAAACAAGCTGATACCCAAGATCAAAAACTAGTGATTCATGTGGACGACCCAACAATAAAGCCTTTGAAACTGCATAAAGACTCTCTTGAGAAGAAATGTGGGTTGAAAGTAATGGAATATGGATGGCTAAGTTTTATCAGCCAAAGCGCTGACATTAAGAGCGCTAAGAGTCAACAATGTAAATATGATTATTTCAAAGAAGCGAACGATAATGAGGCTATGGAATTATTCCAAGCCATCTTAGGTGGAACGGAATCTATACTCAATTATCTTAACGCAGAAGTTATTGAATAAGTATTGAATCAATCATAAGCTGTAAAGACTCATTCCCTCTAAACGAATTAACATTTAGCTTATAAGCAACCTTAACTTGCTTGGATTCAAGTTTGGCCTGGAAAAAAGCAATACCCTCAAAAATCGAACTAGCTCCAACAAGTTTTAGCGTGCACTTGAGATGCTTTTCACCAACAATTTTTTGCTCTATTAGCTCAAAGTCGCCATAAAAAATTGGCTCTTCAAAACCCTGGCCCCAAGGCGAAGCTTGGCGAAGAAGCTCTGCATTCTTAAGCGTTATTTCAGAGGCCTCTAACATCCCATCCGTCATTAGCTCAATGATTGGTTTCTTGCCTTCAAGGTGCTTTTTGATTCCCTCTGAGAAAGCCTCACTAAACTCTTCAAAGCTCTCAGGTTTAAGTGACAGGCCAGCAGCCATAGCATGACCGCCAAATTTTCCAATAAGTCCTGGGTTATCGCGGTCAACAAGGTCAAGCAAATCTTTTATGTGCACATCCGGAATTGAGCGGATTGAGCCTTTTAATACGCTTCCTGATTTTGCAAATACAGCGCACGGACACTGGTACGTTTCTTTAAGCTTACCGGCAACAATACCGACAATTCCTTCATGCCAGGTCTCGTCATAAAGAACAATTGCAAATTGACTCTCATCAATTGTCTGGCCTTCGACAATGGCCAAAGCCTCGTCTTGCATGCGGGTCTGCTCTTCACGCCTTTTAATATTGAACTCTTCAAGCGTTTTTGCATACCTCCTTGCATCATTCATGTCCTCTGAAAGTAGACAGCGAATTCCTTGAGATATGTCACTAAGGCGCCCTGCCGCATTAATTCTTGGAGCCACAGTAAACCCAAGGTCAGATGCTTGCAGCGTCTCGATAGGACGCCTGGTCAGCTCAAGTATCGCTAGGATGCCTTTTGAGCAGAGTTTTTGACGAATACGCTTAATTCCCTCATTAACTAGAATTCGGTTGTTTTGGTCAAGCTTGACGACGTCTGCGACGGTTCCAAGCGCAACAAGGTCTAGAAGCTCACGCAGGTCTGGAACTTGGATGTTATTTTTTTCAAAATAGTTCTTTCCAACCAAATGAGTCTTAAGCGCTGAAAATAGATAAAAACAAACCCCAACACCCGCTAAGTTTTTAGAAGGAAAGTCACAGCCTCTTAAGTTAGGGTTAATTATTGAATTGGCCTCAGGAAGAACTTTTGGAGGAAGGTGGTGATCAGTAATAATGACATCAATACCAAATGACCTAGCAAGAGACGCACCCTCATTACTGGATATACCATTGTCAACGGTAATAATTAGATTTGGATCTTTATCCATCTTTGCCTCATGAACAATTTCTGGGCTTAGTCCGTAACCATGCGTAAAGCGATTTGGAACTAAAAAGTCAACATGCTTTGCGCCCATTAACCTTAAAGCTTTAATGGCAACAGCGCTAGCAGTTGCACCGTCGGCGTCAAAATCTCCAACGATGAGTATCCGCCTGTCTTCAAGAATGCATTTCTCAAGAAGGTCGAGCGCAAAATTTAGTTGGTCAAAGCTTGGCTTAAGTAGGCCTGGTAGAGCCATTGAAAGTTGAGATTCAGAAACCGCCCTAGCAGCGTACACCCTCTTCAGAATTAGAGGTATATCGTCAGAGTACGACTCAAACAATGCGCTATCGAGTTCCCTAGTCAGCACTTCTTACAAGTCTTACAAACGTATCAATCGTTTTATCTCGAGCTATTGAGCCACCGAAAAAGAAGGGAATCTCATAAGCAAGTGATGGACTGTCTTTTAAAGACGTTGAGGTCCAGTAAGTATCCATCTGGGTATTTGGGAAAAAATCAAGATTAATCAATATGTCACTATCACCATAATAATTAACGATAGAATTTAACTCATTTCTTGTTGGCAGTCGCCAGTCATTAAAACTGCAAAGCTCCGACTTATTAATATCCTCAATATAGGATTTGGTATTGCAGTTCTTACCCCAATAACAATTTTTAGTATAAGTTCCGCTATCTCTTCCGCTCTGTCCATCAAACCAAGTGTAGGTATTAAGAGCATATTGCAATCCTTCATCTTCATTTTTAACTTCCCACATTAGGGAGCTCTTTTTATCTAGGACGCACCGCCACTCAGAGCTATCAGACTTTAAGATTTCACCATCGCCAGACATCTTCTGAAGTTCAGCACTTACGGAAACGCAAGTCAACATAAGTAATGAAAGTAGAAGGCTTCTTTTCATGAAAAAATAGTTTGAATTTAGTGTAAGTTAATATTCTACCAGTTAAGATGATTTCCCAAAGATAATCACTTAAACAGTTAATTTTCTCTCAAATAAAATAAGTATCACGCCCAGGAAAATAAAGCTATCGGCTAAATTAAAGACTGGCCAGTAGAAACCATTAACGTGCACATCAATAAAGTCAATAACAAAGCCAAACTGAGCTCTGTCAATTAGGTTTCCAACAGCGCCAGATAGCAGAAGAAACTGACCAAATAATTTTTGAAGGTGAAAAATTGAGGTTCTTTGAATCCAAAAAACGAGCCAAATAGAAACTAAAACAGATACCGTTAATAGAAAGGTTTTTTGAATAATCTCGCCATCAGCCATAATACTAAACGCGGCGCCTGTATTTTGAAGATACGTCCAGCTAAGATATGAGTTGACAAAAACAGACTGTCCTAAGTCATAAGAAGACATAAAAATTTGTTTTGTAAATTGATCTAGCGATACCAATACTAGAAATAAGAGGTAGTAAAGTTTGTGTTTAATTATTGACAACATAAAAAAATATAGATTTATTAAAAGGTTTGCTTTAAATATCGACCAACATTGGTTAAGTAAACATCACCACTGTAATCAATGTGTTTATAATTTATCAGTAATTGTATTATAAATATTGCGGAGAATTTATGGGGTTTTTAACAGGTAAAAAAGCATTAATTATTGGTGTTGCTTCTAATCGCTCAATTGCTTGGGGTATTGCCGAATCTATGGCTGCAAATGGTTGCGAAGTTGCCTTTACCTATCAAACTGATAAACTCAAAAGCCGCGTAGAAAAATGTGCAAAGATTTGTAATTCATCAATTGTCATTTCATGTGACGTCTCTAGTGATGAACAAATTAATGAGACCTTTACTGAACTTAAGAAATCTTGGGATAACTTTGACATCATCGTTCACTCAGTTGCATTTGCAGACAGAGCAGAGCTAGATGGTAATTATGTTGAAGTTACAACGCGTGAAGGATTTCTTAAGGCTCATGAAATCTCATCTTATAGCTTTACAGCGCTTGCAAAAGCCGCACTTCCAATGCTTAATGAAAATGGCGCTTTATTAACGCTTAGCTATTTAGGGGCTCTTAGAGCGATTCCAAATTACAACGTCATGGGTGTTGCAAAGGCATCACTTGAAGCTAATGTGAGATATATGGCTGCAGCTTTAGGCGCTGAAAAGGGCATTCGAGTTAATGCAGTATCAGCCGGCGCTATAAAAACACTTGCTGCAAGCGGCATTAAAGGTTTTGGTAAGCTGCTTGATCACGCAGCTGAAAGCTCTGCTCTAAAACGTAACGTAAGTATTGAAGAGGTAGGAAATGCTGCTGCATTTTTATGTTCAGATTTAGCATCCGGCATAACCGGCGAAGTCACCTATGTTGATGCAGGATATAACTTTTATGAAAAGGGGCCAGACCTTTAAAGTCAGTGCGTCTTTTTGAAGAAGAAAAAATACTGAGCAGTAGCTAAAAGACCAAAAAGGGTAAAGAACTAATAAAAGTCTACTACCCTTTTTAACTAAATGAGCCTTTCCTCAAACTATACTATTTTTTATCTTCTTTCTCTAAGCGTTTAAATTCTACAATAGTCATTACAGCTCCAACTATAGCGAGCGCAAAGCAGAAAAAACCAGTAAAGAATATTAGTGAATCATCCATGATTAGTCCTTCCTAGCTATTATTTTAAAATAAATAGCAAAGGTTAAAATTGATGGGATCCAGGTTGCAGTAAACAATGCCTCTTGTTTTGTATCAACACCTTGAAACCAAAGAAAAGCAGTTGTTACAAATGCAACTGCAACTGAAATTAAAATACATATATCTGACGTTTTCATCATAACGAAATCCTTTTTAAAAAATTAATCTTCATTCCAAAAAGCCCAAGAACCTATTAGCAAGAATATTACTGCTAATGATGCATGAGCCCTAATACTTGTCTCCTGTGGCAACTCTATTAAAAATGGGACAACATTAATCATGCCGAGTATAAGCCAAATTACCGCCAACGATGCCAAGAAAAGCGACGCTTTCCCAATTTTTCTTTTCATAAAATTATTATTCTAGCGTTTAAATTTTAAAGAAGATCAGAAAATATTCTTATCTCAGCATTCTCTCTTAGTTGCTTAATCAATGATACAAACATTTCACTGTTTTCTTGACTAAGGTAAAGCCCTGACACTCCAGTATCTGTATCTTCCTCTGGGAACCTTATGCCTGACAAATCAATCACTAATGAAGTTACACTATCAGCACTTCGAGAGCTATATATATGCTCTTCATCATTAGGTTTAGGTATTGAAAAGGCAACACTAGTTAAATCATAAGGCAACTCTGCAGCTCTTGAAATCCAGCCCATGTTAATCCACTCTAGCTCATTTTCAGATAACAACTTATTAGTCATTAATTCATCACCAGTTGCTAAAGCAGAAGAAATAGTTTGAGATAAATCATCAATCAATTTTTTTTGCAGCAATATTACTTAACATTGATTCAACTAGATCCTCAACCTCATCTAATTCTTTTTCGCGCTCAGGCTGAGCAGATGAAACAGCAAGAACTACAAATTTTTCTGCGCTAAGCTCAATTACTTCTGAGTTTTCACCGTCAACAATAACTGCCTCACTAAAGGCAGCAGATACAAACGCATCATCGTAGTCTTTACTTCCATTTGCAAAATAGTTACTTGTTTGAAGTTCTAGACCAAATTGATCAGCAACCATATCAAGAGACTCTTCGTAAGCTAAGCTTGTAAATTCTTCCAATAAATCAAATAACATTTTTTTACTAACATTGTTCTTGTTAAGAACAACTAACTGATCTGTAACATCGTCAAAAGACTGAACTGTTTCGACTTCAATATCAGTAAGCTTAATAATATGAAAATAGCCATAGTCTGTAGAAACAACCTCACTAACATCGCCTATATTCATAGAAAATGCAGCTTCATCAAACTCAACACCAATAAGGCCTTTCTCATTAAAACCAAGATCACCGCCCTCCTCATTAGTAGAAGTATCTACTGAATGAGCATTTGCAAGCTCATCAAAATCAGCGCCCTCATTAATTTGCTCAAGTAAGTCTTTTGCAAGATCTTCACTCTCAACTAATATATGTTGAGTACGCCTTCTTTCTGGATTGGTATAAAGCTCAGTATTATCATCATAAAGACTTTGAAGTGTTTCCTCATCTGGCATTGCAGGCTCTTCCATATCTCCTAATGAAAGCTCAACAAAATCAACTTTGACTTTTTGACCCTCTATAAAGTTTGATCTATTTTCATTGAAATAGTCTGAAATTTCACTTTTTGAAACAGAAACCTGACTCTCATAATCCGAAGTATTAAGGGCTATATAAGAAACCTCCCTCTCTTGAGATGCAAGATCATTAAGCTGTTTAATTTGAGTTGATGACATAAACGCAGAGCCACTTAGATTCCTTTTAATTTGGTCACGCGTTAGTGCCTTAGATTGGGCCACTTCATAACCGGCTGGGGAGTAACTATTCAGCCTTAAAAGTTGACTATAACGATCTTCTGAGAACTTACCATCAACAATAAATGCTTGGTTCATCTCAATAACAGAGCGAACTTCATCATCTAATGTGACAATGTCTAAAGAAATAGCAAAATCCTCGATAAGTTTTTCATTAATCATTGAGTCAAGAAGCGTCTGCTTAAGAGCAGTATCTATTTCTTGTGAATAAGCAGCGCCTAGTTGCTGCTGTAAGTTTCTTTGCTGTGTGTTTAATTCTTGATAATAAACATTTATGTCAATATCCTCACCATTGACTGTTGCAATCGAATTATTAGCAGAGCCACTTACATAGTCTTGGATGCCAAATAATGCAAATGGAATCGTTATAAAGCCTACTACAAGATAAGCAACCCAACCTTTAGATTTATTTCTTATTGCACTTAACATAATTATTTTATTTACCAATAGTGTTGAGGCATAGCGCCATCAAACATTTAAACTTAAGCTCAAAAATAAGAATTGAGCTCCCTTTAAAGAGCTAATAGTTAACTCTCATTCATTAATTTACTAGCTAGGAGGATCTTACAATGTTACCCGTCTCACTAAACTCGTTCTGATGCATTATACAAGGCTAGACTCTTTATCTATAAAAGTTTTTAATCCTTTATTTATTTCAGTATTTTTGAGCTAAAGTTTCTAAAAGATCATTAATGTCTTTTATATCAGAATTCCAGGCAGTTACAAACCGAACCGCCTTACCGTCAAGTTCCTCCTCATTAATATCGTAACCAGAGTTATTTAGATAATCTATAACATCACGCGGAAGATGAACAAAAACCTCATTAGACTGAGTTGGATACGCAAGCTGAATGTTTGGAAATGAATCCAAACCCTCACTCAGAATTTTTGCCAATGCGTTCGCATGACGAGCATTTCTAAGCCATACGTCATCAGTTAAGTAAGCTTCAAGCTGTGAAGAAATAAAGCGCATCTTTGAAAGCAGTTGCCCTGACCTTTTATGAAGAAATGGAAAATTACCAACCATCTCAGGTTTAAAAAATATAACAGCTTCAGCAGCAAGGCAGCCATTTTTTGTTCCGCCTAATGTCAAAACATCAACTCCAGATTTCCAAGTCATCTCTGCAGGGCTTACATCAAGAGAGACGAGAGCATTTGCAAATCGAGCTCCGTCCATATGTACACTCATTTTATTGTCACGTGCAATTTTAGAAATGGCTTTAATTTCGTCCAGTTGATATACAGTGCCCGTTTCACAAGACATAGTAACACTAACAACAGAAGGCTGTGTAACGTGGACATTCCCAGAACCTCTTATAGTTTCAGCAAGATCACTTGGATCAATTCTTCCATTACTACTGCGCATTGGAATTAACTTAGCGCCGCCCGTAAAAAGCTCAGGCGCGCCGCACTCGTCAGTATTAATATGCGATAGCTCATGGCAATAAATCTTACCAAAGACTGGGGCAAGAGCGGAAAGTGCTAAAGCATTTGAAGCAGTTCCGGTTACCGCAAGAAAAACTTCAACCTCAGTTTCAAAAATCTCAGACAATCTATTTTTTAATGCTAAAGACCACTCATCATCCCCATAAGATCCAGCAATTCCTGAATTGGCAGCAATTATGGCGTCCATGACCTCAGGACAAGCGCTCGTTACGTTATCTGATGCAAATAATGCATTCATTCAAAACTCCTTAAAGTGTAATTCATGAAAATGATCTTTTATAACTTGAGATTAATGAGCTCTAAACAGGAACTGCAACAATGCCAAGAAAATCACCATTGACTACATGTCCTGGAAAATGCCGACCTGTATAGATACCAGTAATTCTAGCAAAATACTCAACCGGTTCTGTTCCTGTTCGCTCTATATTATGAACTTTAGCAACAAGCTGACCTTTCGTTACTTTATTACCAAGATCAACGCAGTGTTCAACCAGCCCAGTTGTTTCACTAAATACATAGCAGCGCTCATCAGGCATATCTAAATTCAGCGTTTCATCAACCTCCATCTCGCCTTTGGTAATACCCGCATGACGAAGAATGTTTCGGATGCCTTTTTTAGCAATACCAACAGTATAGGCAGAACTCGTTCCGCCGCCAGCAAGCTCAGTACTAATAAAAACTTTACCCATATTTTCAGCCGCAGTATCATACATATTGACCGCATCTATCTCTAGAAGCATAACTGAGTGAGGCGCATTAAAAGCTTTCATAGCAGCGATGCATTTAGCCTGCTGATCTTTGTCCTCTAATAAATGAGCGCAACAAAAAGGCAGAAAATCAAGCGTCTTACCGCCAGAGTGAAAATCCAGTACAAAATCGGCAAGCGGAAGAAGAGTGCGATTAAAGTAGTCGGCAATTTTTTCAGTAAAAGTGCCCTCAGGATCGCCAGGAAAAACTCGGTTCATATTTCCACCATCTATTGGTGATGTCCTCTTGCCTGCCTGAAAAGCAGGGTAATTCATTCCAGGAACAATAATCACTCGCCCAGAAATATCTTCAGCTTTGATTTGACTCGCCAAATCAAAAAGAGCAATTGGTCCTTCGTATTCATCACCATGATTTGCGCCAGTAAAAAGAATGGTTGGTCCCTTGCCATTTTTTGCAACGGTTATAGGAATAACAATTGATCCCCAAGCTGAATCATCATGAGAATGTGGAAGCTTTAGAAAGCCATGCTGAACGCCATCTTTTTCAAAGTCAACAGTTGAACTTATTGGGCTATCTTTCATGTCTAATTAGAATGTAAAAATAATATAGAGTCATTGTACTAGAGCGCTTTAATATTATCAATCTTGAGTGATGGTTAGCTATAATTATCGTTCTTTAATAATACTAGGAGTAGTAATGTCAGTAGCAAGAATTACAACAGTAACCTTTGAATCAAATGAAGCGGCAGATATCGCAGCTGCAGCCTTCGTTCCAAATGCACCAAGTGACTTTCCAGAAGCAGAACAATTGATAGCAGTTCAGGCTGATGGCAACATAAATATATCAGTAACTCTATATGAGAATAATGAAGCAATGGAAAGAGCGACTGCTGCAAAAAATAAAGTAATGGACGCGATTGAAGGGATTGTCTCTGTAGATACTAAAGTTGGCTCTGTAATATTAAATCATAGCAACTAACTAAAGTACAAGACTACTAAGTCTAAATCCTCTCTGATCAGTGAGTTAGGGAGGAATTAATAATAAAACTCAATTGATGAAACCGATAAATCTGATGTGAAATCACGGCCATAAGCCACAATACCAAAGGTCTTTATATCTTTAGCGTTAATGTTCGCATCTTTATTATCTTTGAGCTTCTTAAATCTATTAAAAGGTATTTCAACTGTTTCCCAGTCGAGGCTTGTATTGAAGGTAGCAATATTATAACCAGTGGGCAGCCTGTAAAAAATAGTAGTCTGAATAAAAATATGATATTTTTCTCCATTACCTTTAACCTTTAGACGAACACCCTGAAGTTTTTTTCCATCTTTTTTTGAATTTTGAAGCAGTTTGAACATCAATGGTTTATTGGATAGCGATGTTGATGTTCTCAATTGAATAAATCCACCATTATTGTCGGTACGAACATTACCAGTGAGTCTTGTAAAAACCATATCTCCATCTTGCTCTAGTGAAACTTGACCTTCAGAGACTCCTCCCATTACTTGGTCACTAAAATATTTCCAGTCTTTTACATTATCTAGAGTAAAGGGAAAGCTAAGGACTTCTTCATTAGCAGAGGCTATCGTTGTAAAAGTTAACAACATTAGAAGTAGTAGTTTTTTCATAGCCATGACTCTCTAATACTGGTCTAGGTTGTGAGTCGCATAGATTTCTGCTGATGCTTTCGCATACTTCTCATAGGTACTTTCTTTAGCTTTATAGAGCCAGAACTTTGCCTTAGACATATCCTTCTTCACTCCTCCCTGACCAATTAAAGAAAGAGCACCCATTGTGAATTGACAAGGAGCATATCCCATTTCAGCAGATTTAAGCCACCACTCAATCGCATCCTTTTCACTTTTAACAATCCACATTCCTTCAGAGTTATACATAGTTCCAAACTCACACATTGCTTTAGGGTTTCCATCCATTGCTCGTTGGCTAATTCTTAAGAGTTCGATCTCTGCTTTTCTTGTTTCACCAGCTTCGGCATATTTAATTGCTTTATCTAGGTTGGCGTTAGCACTTAAGGAAATAACTAATCCTATAAACAAACCAAGTAGTGAGTAGAGTAGCTTCTTATTCATAACCATCATTCTAGGTTATGGGTATGAAGGCTAAATGAAGATTAGGAGTTGATTAGGAGAAGAATCCAAAGATATAAACTAGTATGGCTTTAAAGTCTGCATTTAAATGAGAAGGATAGTAGATTTTTACGCCGAGAACTCAGTGATCAAAGTTTGAGATAAGTTTTCTGCACCTCGTGAGCCCCCTATATGTTTTATTGCCTCGGCACCATTCAAATTTCCAGCCCTCAAACACTCGTAAAGCGGCCGCCCATTTATCCATGAAAAAATAAAGCCTGCATTAAACGCATCGCCTGCACCAATTGTATCTTTAACTTCGCAAGGAATTGCTGAGTCAGTAATAATTGATGCTTCTGTGATCAAATCAGCGCCCTTTTTACCGCGTTTAACTACAACAACTGGGACATGCCGTAAAATCTCGTTCTGATGATTTGCAACTTCGTCTTTAATACAAAAAAGTGCACGCAATTCTTTCTCGTTAGGTAGAAATACATCGATACCCTTCAGCAATTCTCGTGAAGTGGGTTTGTCGATTAAGCTTTCATCCCAAGAGCAATCTAACGATATTGTCAGTCCGCGATCCTTGGCCATTTGAGTTAATTTTGGAAATTCTGAAAGCGTAGCCAATTCTGCAATGTGTAAATGTGATAGTTCTGAATCATCCATCGCTACGGTGATTGTGTTTGGTATCGCCAAGCCACTTCTATTAGTTAAAAACGCTCGATCGTTCGATGATGGGATAGCAACAGTAACTTGTGGACTCATTTCAGCGCTGGCCTTTAAGCATTGCGACGAATCTATTCCTGACTTCTGAATTTCAGCTTCTATGACCTCGCCAAATGGGCCAGATGGGATAGTTGAACATAAGCTCACCTTTTGATCTGCCGATACTAAATATGCAGCAGTTATAAAAGCACCACCACCCGCGTGGGTTGATAGCTTCTTTGCGAAAACCTCTTCACCAACGACTGGCATTTTAGGAGCACCCGAAAATACCAGATCACAATATAGTCGGCCAACACATAAAACTTTACCTGCCTTTGGGACAATCATTGTATTACAACTCCAGTGTCTGCGTTAAAAAAGTGAATTTCCTCTTCCGGTGCTTTAAGTCGGATCTTGTCCCCGATTTTTGGCACAATTCGCCCCGGAACAGTTGCCAAGACTTCGCAATCATAAAGTTCAACATACACTAAAGTTTCTGGGCCCAACGGCTCGATAATCAAAACAGTCCCTTCAAAAAGAGCAAGCTCATCATCACGCGCAGGTGTCAAGTCATTTGGTCGAATGCCAACCATGATATTCGAAGCATCCGTATTTAGATTTAATGGGATAGTTGGCCCGGTATCTAATACAACGCCTACGTCAGACTTTTTGCCAGGTAGCATATTCATAGATGGTGCGCCAATAAACTGTGCCACAAACATATTTATGGGGTTTTGATAAACTTCCGAAGGTGTGCCAACCTGTTGGATATACCCATCCTCCATGATCACAATCCGATCGGCAAGGGTCATCGCCTCCACTTGGTCATGTGTCACAAAAACAATCGTAGTGCCAACATCTTGATGCAGCTTCTTTATCTCCAGTCGCATCTGGGTTCGCAGCTGCGCATCAAGATTCGACAACGGCTCATCGAACAAAAATACCACTGGATCGCGTACCATTGCGCGTCCTATTGCAACTCTTTGACGTTGACCACCTGATAATTGACCAGGTTTTCGATCTAGCAAATCTGTCATACCCAAAAGACCGGCGACTTCATCAATTCGCGTTACTTTATCTGCTTTTGACATTTTAGAAGTTCTCAGCCCAAAACCAATATTCTTGCGAACCGACATATGAGGATAAATTGCATAGTTTTGGAAAACCATCGCAATATTTCGCTCTTTAGGTTCAAGATTGTTAACGACATTACCGCCGATCAATATTTCCCCGCTGGTAACCTCGTCCAAACCAGCCAACAAACGCAAAGTTGTTGATTTTCCGCAACCAGATGGCCCAACGAAAACAACGAATTCACCATCTTCAACAGCTAAGTCGATACCGTGAAGCACTTCGGTTTTGCCAAATGTTTTCACGAGGCCTTTGATTTCTACTGTAGCCACTTAAGTCCCTCCTTCGTTGTTTGTTAATCTGGAAAATGCCGATAAACGTACGTTTTCAGATTGAATTCGATACGTTTCATTTTTAGATGCGCGTCCCTTTTGTCGACTCAGGTCTTTACTATATTCAGACAATGCAATATCCATTGGCGCTAACGCAGGCCCGCCATATCTGGTGCGGACAGCAATGAAGTTTTCTGGTGATACGGCCAACTTATAAGCGTCTTCAGACAAATTCGTGGAACGATCAGTTTGATCTTTAAAAGCAATTCGAAATGCATCATAACCGTTCGCCAGCGGCTCGGATTTTTGAATCACATCGCGTGAAGTGATTGCCGCAATTTCATGTGCTTGCCTAAATGAAAGACATTCTTTCCGCACTAAAGTATCAGCCAATTCGGTAACAGTAATGCAGTTTGTGTCGATATTTTCACGCACTTTATCCGAATTTATTGATAGTGCAGGAATAAATGCGCTAAGCAGCTTTATTACACGAGTACCGCTTTCAAATACGCCATACCCAGCTTGCTGCACTTCGCCTTCACTATCGTTCATATCAGTGAAAGGAGTATTATGCATTGTGTTAACGACCATATCACAGCGACCGACAGTCAGAGACGACAACAAGCGTAAGTGTTCGATTGGTACCGGATTTCGCTTCTGAGGCATTATCGAACTGATTTGCACAAAACTATTTGGCACATACAGTTGCGAAACTTCAAATGAACTCCAAAACTGGAAATCCTGAATAACTCGGCCAAGATGCAAGAACAGCAGTTTCATCGCGCTATAAAGGCCAGTCACATAATCAACGGCAGCTATACATGAATACGAGTTTTGCAATGGTGCACTAAACCCCAGCAGTTCAGCTATTCGGTGGCGGTCAATCGGGAATCCAGATGTCGTAATCGCAGCTGCACCCATTGGGCACTTTTGCAAAGCGGCGCGTGCCGTATGTAGGCGCTCAATGTCGCGTAATAACACCTCGATAGTGGCTCCAAGATAGTGTCCAAAGGTACTAGGTTGAGCTGGCTGACCGTGAGTATAAGCCACGATTAACGTTGTTTTTTCGCGTTTTGCCGTTTCTATAAGTGAACTCGCCAAAAGATGTAAATAATCAAGAAAATTGTCCAGTTTTTTAGTCAATACAAGTTTAAAAACCGTATGATCCATATCGTTTCGGCTGCGCGCTGTATGCAACGCTCCTGCAAGATCAGCTCCAAGTCGTTTTTTCAGTTCGGATTCTACAAAGAAAAAATAGTCTTCAAACTCACCTGTGTACTGAAGTGAACTTATATCGAGGTTTTCATCGATTTCGGTTAAGGCAGTCGCAATGCTTGCAGCATCAGTCTTCGAAATAATCTGTGTCTCAGTTAGCATAATCAAATGGGCTTGATTAATCGACCTTACAGCCTCAACAAAATGTGCTTTCGCACCTTCGAATAACGGTGCCAGTACAGTTTCTTTATAGACTAGATCGGGAAAACTCGTTTTATCAATCATCCTTTTAAACCCGTCATTACAACACCTCGAATAATATAACGCTGAAAAACTAAAAACACAATTAGGGTTGGAATTGTTGCAAGCGCAGCACCCGTCATAATCAGCTCCCATTCGACATCTTGCTCGACACTGAACGTAGTCAGTCCTACTGGAAGTGTATAAAGAGCTGGATCATTTGTAACAATTAACGGCCAGATAAAAGCAGTCCAATTACCAAGGAATACAAATATCGCCAAAGCCGAAATCGCTGGCGTGACCAGAGGCATTGCAACAGTCCACCAAATTTGGAATTCGTTTAGCCCATCGATACGTGCAGCCTCAAGAAAATCATCAGGTACGCTTTCGAAGAACTGTTTCATAAGAAATGTGCCAAAGGCCGTCATAACTCCAGGGAACATTATACCCCAGTAGCTGTTTAACCAACCAAAGTCCCTGGCCATGAGGTACCAAGGAATGACAAGCATTTCTGTTGGTATCATAAGTGTGGACAGAATTGCAACAAACACAATCATCCGGCCACGGAAGCGGAATTTGCAGAGCGTATAACCGACTAAGGAGTCAAATATCACAGCCGAAATAGTAGTAATTGTTGCGATAATTAGCGAGTTAATAAACCACTTATAAAACCGACCATCCTCAAGAACATATGTGTAGTTCTCGATTGTGGGATCATCTGGAATAATCATCAGATTATAAATTTCATGCGGCCATTTAAAGGATGTCGACAGCATAAATACGATAGGCATGACCATGACGACTCCGCCAAGGAATAAAATTGTCCACCGGATAACCCGAGCAGGCTCCATCCGTTTATTGTAGTTGTAGGGCTTGGCTGCGTTTAGTGAAGCAGCTGATGTCTTTATGCCAATATCACTCATCTAGCGCTCCCGCATAATATATAGTTGAAGGAGACTTACAATAAGTAGAATTGTAAACAAAACGACCGTTTGTGCTGCTGCATATCCCATATCGAAACCGTTGAAAGCTGTATCATATATCATTAACACCAGTGGTTTAGTAGAGTTTAGCGGGCCGCCAGGATCGTTTGTGGTCATGTTGAAAACTTGGTCGAATATTCGCAGAAATCCGATTGACGAAAACACGACCAAAAAGACAATAGTGGGTTTAAGTAGCGGCAAGGTGATTTCTCTCAATACGGTCCAAGAACCAACGCCATCAATCTGTGCAGCTTCATAGTAGGATTGTGGAATCGAACGAAGGCCAGCCATGAAAATAATGATCTGAAAACCAAGTCCCGCCCAAACCGCAGGGGCCAACACCGAGGGCAATGCAGAGAACGTAGAGTTCAAAAAAGGGAATTGTGAGATTCCCAAACTCGACAGAATGTTATTAAAGAGTCCTATAGGCACTGGCTGGTAGAACCACCTCCACAACCAAGCCATCGCCACTGCAGACGTCATGAACGGTAGAAAGTACATCGCTCGTATGGTTGCATGTAGGAAATTAACTTTGTCCAGATTGTATGCTATCATAAAGGAAATAACCAAGCTGATAGGGGTTCCTAACAGCAAATAAATAAACGTATTGGAAAATACTTTCCAGAATACTGGATCAGAAATTAATCTTTGATAATTCTCAAGTCCAGCCCATGTTTTCGCGCCCAGTAAGTTCCAATCTTGGAACGAAAGCAGTACGGCACCAAAAGTCGGATAAAAACGGATGACGGTATAAAATAGCACTGGTATGGAGAGAAACATCCATGCCCACACGACCTGCTTTTGTTTTATTGAGAGTTTACGATACCAATACATATCCTGGCTTCAAAAAAGTAATGATGGCGGCACATATGCGCCGCCACCAAGTTTTAGTTACTTGTAGTATCTATCAAGAATTTCCTGCTCTTGTACGGCAGCAACTCCAATTGATTTTTCAGCTGTTTCGCCTTCAAGAAGGATACGTTGCATCGCATCAACTAATACCTGACGTTGAGCTGACTCGTTTGCAAAAATTGTCGTTTTTGCATATGCAAGTCCACTGATAAAGGGTCCAAATACTGGATCAGCCCGATTTGCATCAGTCATACCTGCAGATGGTTTTGCTGGTAATTCGCCAACTGTATCCAGCCAAATTTGCATAGCATCGTCCGACGTGATGAAAGCAAGGAATTTCAGCGCAGCGGCTTCTTTTTCCCCTTCAGCCTTAGATGTTATCGCATTTACCCAGTAGCTTGAATAGTTGGACTGAATACCACCTGGACCAGCTGGAAGCTCTGCAACTGCCCATTCCAAGCCACGTGTTTTATTAAGAGCGCCAATACGGAATGATCCATCAATATGCATTCCGGCACGGCCTGCTTTAAAGGCTGCTTGTGGTTGATCCATAAATCCAGACTGCGTTACACCATGTTTGGTTTGAAGATCGGAATACCATTGCAAAGCTGCTGCACCGGCCACATCATCATAGGTAACAGTTTGATAATCACTGGTGT
>CAJQTG010000039.1 GCA_905618925.1 uncultured Candidatus Thioglobus sp.
TCTAAACTCGCTTATGACGCAAGGGTTACTAAAATTATGGATGACTTAATTACTCAATTAGATGTGCTTGGGATAGTCGATGATTATAAATCGACTATCATAGATGAGCTTATAAATGAGGCAACAGAGAAGTTACAAGATGAAAAATTTATTGGCGCAATTTCTGGTGAAATAGTAACGGTTGCGATACATGATTTTTGCAAAGTAAACTTAGGGTTATCAGATAGTAATATAGAACTTTTTAAAAAGGCATTAGAGGGCAATTATTTAGGTAATGTTGGTCCTCAGGTAACAAATGGAACAGAATTTTCAGCAAATAGATGGAATAAGTATATAGACTGCGTTGGCTCTAAGAGAATATAAAAAATTGTTTAATAAGTAACAATTAGATTTCTAGTAATGAACTCTCTTTTTCAGTTAAAGATCTATCAATTAAGATGATATGCTGATCCGTAATTTTTTGTATATTATCTTCAGCCCTATGTGATTCATCTTCCGATATTTCTTTTTCTTTAAGAAGTTCTCTGAAGTCGGATATTGCATCTCTTCGAATATTTCTGATTGCTACTCGAGCATTTTCAGCTTCATCGCGTACAACTTTTACTAGTTCTTTTCTTCGCTCTTCAGTTAGCTGTGGAAGAGGAATACGCAAAACCTGGCCTTGAGTATTTGGGTTTAAGCCTAAATCAGAAGTCATAATTGCTTTTTCAATTGGCCCAACCATATCTTTTTCCCATGGCGAAACCTTAAGAGTTCTTGAGTCTTCAGCACTTACATTAGAAACTTGTGAAAGAGGAACCATGCTACCATAATATTCAACTGTAATTTGATCAAGAAGTGATGGGTGAGCCCTTCCAGCGCGAATCTTACTAAAGTCAGTTTCAAGAGAAGAGAGTGATTTACCCATTCGGCTATTTGCATCACTATGAATTTCATTAATCATTCTTTTATTCTCCGTTTTGACTAACAATAGTGCCAATTGACTGGCCATTTAAAATATTAGCTAAAGCATAATTATCATCAAACATACTAAAAACACAAATTCTTATATTATTTTCTCGACATAATGCAAATGCAGACGTATCCATCACTTTGATATTTTTTTCAATGGCAGAATCAAAACTAAGTGCGTCAAATTTTATAGCGCTTGAATCTTTCAATGGATCACTTGAATAAATACCGTCGACTTTGGTTGCTTTAAAGATAATATCAGCTTCAATTTCAACTGCTCTTAACGCTGCAGCAGTATCAGTTGTAAAGCAAGGACTCCCAGTCCCAGCAGAAAAAATAACAACCTTACCTTTAGAAAGCTCTTTTTTAGCTTTAGTGTGATTAAAAGAGTCACAAACACCACCACCGATTGGGAAGCCAGACATGACAATAGATGGAATATTATTTCTTTCAAAAGTGTTTGATATGGCTAATGCGTTCATCACTGTAGCAAGCATCCCAATATGATCCCCAGTGATTTTATTCATCCCGTCACTTGCAAGAGCAGCGCCCCGGTAGATATTTCCACCACCAACCACTATAGCGATTTCAACACCAAGATCAAGAGTTGACTGAACAATAGTTACTACTTTTTTTAGCATTTCAGGATCAATATTATTATTGTCACTTTTTAGCGCTTCACCACTAAGTTTAAGTAAGATTCGACGATAAGAAACCATATGCTAAGAATTGAATACAAAATTAAGATTTTACACAACGCATGAGTATAATGAACCCTTTGTCCTCCATAAAATACTTAACCAATGGATTCAATCAACATACGTGGCGCCAGGGTCCATAATTTAAAAAACATTGATGTTAGTATTCCAAGAAATAAGCTTGTAGTTATTACAGGGCTATCTGGTTCTGGTAAGTCATCATTAGCTTTTGATACAATCTATGCAGAAGGTCAAAGAAGATATGTTGAATCATTATCAGCATATGCTAGACAGTTTTTATCATTAATGGAAAAGCCAGATGTTGATCATATTGAGGGGCTTTCCCCTGCTATATCAATTGAACAAAAAGCCACCTCTCATAATCCCCGCTCTACAGTAGGCACAATAACTGAGATTTATGATTATTTGAGACTACTTTTTGCTAGAGTTGGCTCACCTAGATGTCCTGAGCATGGCGATGATTTACAGGCACAAACTATTTCTCAAATGGTAGATGCAATATTGGATCTTCCAGAAGATGCAAAGATTATGATACTTGCACCAATTGTAAAGAATAGAAAGGGTAGTCATCTAAAGTTATTACAAGAACTCTCGCATGAAGGCTTCCTTCGAGCAAGAGTTGATGGTGAAGTTATGCTTCTTGAAGAAATTGATGAGCTTGATGGTAATAAAAATCATACTATCGAGATTGTAATTGACCGATTAAAAGTTAGGCAGGATATCATGTCAAGGTTGTCTGAGTCTCTTGAGACGGGTCTTAATATGAGTGCAGGTATAGCTGTAGTTTGCCCCATGGAGGCTAAATCTAGTTTTGAGGAGTTGACATTTTCAGCAAAATTTTCTTGTGTTCATTGTGGCTACTCTCTAGAAGAGCTAGAGCCTAGACTATTTTCTTTTAATAATCCTGTAGGCGCATGTGAAACATGTGATGGCTTAGGTATAAAGGATGTATTTGACGAAGGAAGAGTTGTTGCTAATCCCGAGCTGAGCCTAGAAGATGGCGCAATTTATGGCTGGAGTAAAAGTAATGCCTATTTTTATCAAATGCTTTCTTTAGTTGGTAATTATTATAAATTTGATATTGCGACACCATTTAATGAGCTCTCAGAGGAGAATAAAAAAATTATTCTTTACGGAAGTGGAAGCCAAGTTATAGATTTTTCTAAAATCAAAGGAAGAAGGGGCTGGACAAGTAAGAAAAAGCCTTTTGAGGGAGTAATTCCAAGAATGATGCGTCGTTATGCAGATAGTGATATTCGCTCAATTAGAGAGGAATTGTCTAGATATGTAATAAGCAAACCTTGCTTAAGCTGCAATGGAGATAGACTTAACGCATCTGCAAGAAATGTTTTTATTGATGATAGAAACATTTCAGACTTAACAAAGCTGACTATAGACCAAGTATTTGATTTTTTTAAATCTCTTGAGCTAGAAGGTCAGAGAGGTGAAATTGCAAGTAAGATTCTTAGTGAAATTTCGCAGCGCTTGCATTTCTTAATCAATGTTGGACTGGACTATCTTAATTTGGAGAGAAAGGCAAACTCTCTGTCTGGTGGAGAGGCACAGCGAATAAGATTAGCATCTCAAATTGGTGCTGGCTTGATTGGAGTGCTTTATGTCTTAGATGAGCCATCAATTGGACTTCATCAGCGTGATAATCAAAAGTTACTCGATACATTGACCTATCTTCGAGATTTAGGCAATACAGTTATTGTAGTTGAGCACGATGAGGATGCTATAAGGCAAGCGGACTATGTTGTTGATATTGGTCCTGGTGCAGGCATTCATGGTGGGGAAATTGTTGCAATAGGCTCTCCTGCTGAAGTTATAGCTAATACAAAATCGCTCACTGGAGATTATTTAAGTGGCCGGCTAGAAATCAGCGTCCCTAAAACTAGAAAGAAATCAAATGGTTGGCTTAATATTGCTGGTGCAAGTGGAAACAACTTAAAGCATGTTGACTTAAAAATTCCTGTAGGTGTTTTAACATGTATTACTGGAGTTTCTGGCTCAGGAAAGTCAACACTAATTAACAATACACTTTATGAATTAGCTGCAAAAACTCTTAATGGGGCTCAAACTGATGTCGCTCCTTATACACAGGTAAAGGGTATGGATCTATTTGACAAAGTAGTTAACATTAATCAAAGCCCAATTGGGAGGACCCCTCGATCTAATCCTGCTACTTACACAGGCGTCTTTACTTTAGTGCGTGATCTATTTGCATTGACACTTGAGTCTAGGACGCGAGGCTATAAATCTGGGCGTTTTAGTTTTAATGTTAAAGGTGGAAGGTGTGAAGCTTGCAAGGGAGACGGCCTAATTAAGGTAGAGATGCATTTCCTGCCTGATGTTTACGTCTCATGTGATATCTGTCATGGCCATAGATACAACCGAGAAACCTTAGAGATTAGATATAAAGGAAAGTCAATTGCAGAGGTTTTAGAGATGACTGTCGAAGATGCACTTGATTTTTTTAAAGCGATTCCAAAGATTAATCAAAAAATGCAAACTTTAATGGATGTTGGGCTTTCGTATATTACACTTGGCCAAAATGCAACCACCCTTTCTGGTGGAGAGGCTCAGCGTATAAAGCTTGCTAAAGAACTTTCTAAGACAGATACGGGGCAAACCTTATACATATTAGATGAGCCAACTAGTGGACTTCATTTTCATGATATTAAGCAATTGCTATCAGTAATATTCAGGCTTCGAGATCGAAATAATACAATTGTTATAATCGAACATAATTTAGACGTCATTAAGACTGCTGATTGGGTTGTTGATCTTGGGCCAGAAGGAGGAAATAAAGGCGGCGAAATAATTGCATTTGGCACTCCAGAAGAAGTGTCCAAAAATCCAAGATCATATACTGGGAAGTTCCTTAAAGAGCATCTTTAGATTTTTTTTATTCAAACTCGATAAGTGTCATTGTAAATGCAGTTTTTCCATTAATCTTGTGGATTCTAATTGGCTGAAAATTCTCTATAATGGATAGGTTTAGAGTTAATTGTAGTTCATCACAAATTACTCTTATAGTTTCAATTTCGCTTTCATTAATTAAAAGTTTTTCAGCCCCATCTAGCTTGAACTTTAGATATTTAACGCCAACTTCATCTACAACTTGATAGGTAAATTCTGACTTACTAGGCTTATTAATTATGTCATTGGATAAAGCTAGATAAACGCTTAAAGTGTCAACAAGCAAGCCAGGTTTTATTTGAAATTCATCACCACTACTTGATACAGCATAATTTTTATCAGTTATGATGGTAATTTCATAATTCTTTTTAACTTCCTTTTTGATTTTTTCTATAACGCTAAAGTATGTATTAATGATCTGTCCGTCAATTACATTACCTATGCTTTTTTCAGATCTAGAATAATCATATAAAGCTTTCCATAGTGATTCAGTTCTAGCTTCTGTTGTAAATTTAAATTGATTATCGTTAATCTCTAGAGTTAATATAGCAGTGCCAATTTTTAAATTACCCATTACAGTTTCTGCATAAAGATCATAACTGCCTTTATAAGGAGTTAGTGCAAAAGATTGGACTGAAAAAAGAAGGCCTAAAAATAAAAAAATCATTTTATTCATATTATTTTTCCATCAAGTGTTGCGGTAATGCTGTTAATAAGTTTCAATCTCCTTTGAGTATACCAATGAATCACTTTAGGAAAGATGACGTGTTCTTTTTTTAAAACTTTATCAGAAAGTGTTTTTGCAGTATCTTCAACTTCAATATTTACTGATTCTTGACTAATTATAGGGCCACTATCGATTTCCTCAGTAACAAAATGAACACTAACACCATGTGTTTTTTCAGAGGCATCTATAGCTTTCTGATGTGTGTTTAGTCCTGGAAATTTTGGCAGTAAGGAGGGGTGAATATTAAGAATTTTTCCAAAATAATTTGAAACAAAAAGAGGCGTAAGAATTCTCATATAGCCAGCTAAAACGATTAGTTCTGCTCCGTGCCAATTAATGATTGAAATTAGCTCTCTATCAAAAGCCTCTTTGGAATTAAATAATTCAGGATCAATGATGGAAGTTTGAATTTTTGATGACACTGCTCGTTTTAAGCCAAAAGCATTTTTATTATTACTAATGACGCAGCAAATTTGTAAGTCAATCCTATCTGCATTATCAATTATTGATTGTAAGTTAGAGCCATTACCTGAAATTAAAATAACAGCTTTCATAGTATTAAATTATTACTTGCTCACCTTTAGAGTCAACAACTTTTCCAATTAACCAGGCTTTTTCTCCATTGGAGTTTAAAAGTTTAATAGCTTCATTTGAAGACTCCTTGGGAACAATAATGATCATGCCAACACCGCAGTTAAGAACTCTATGCATTTCAGTTGTAGCTATATTTCCTTGAGCTTGTAACCACTGAAATATTTCTGGAAGTTCCCAAGAGTTTGCATCCAATTTTGCAGCTAAATGCTCCGGTATTACTCTGGGAATATTTTCAAGAAGGCCGCCTCCGGTGATATGTGATATTGCATGTACAGATAAATTTTGAACTAATGACAAAATTGATTTAACATAAATTTTAGTCGGTTCAATAAGTGACTTGAGCTGACTTGAGTTTGGCTTTGTTTTTTCTAAAACTTTTCTAATGAGTGAATATCCATTTGAGTGAGGTCCCGATGAGGCAAGCGCTATTATGTGATCGCCTGATGAAACTTTAGAGCCATCAATAATATTATCTTTTTCAACGATACCAACGCAAAACCCAGCAAGATCATACTCCTCACCTTTATACATGCCAGGCATTTCAGCAGTTTCTCCTCCAATTAATGAGCACCCTGATTGACGACACCCTTCACCAATTCCGGATATAACAGAAATCGCAACATCTGGATTAAGAGAGCCTGTTGCGTAGTAATCTAAAAAAAACAAAGGCTCAGCGCCCTGAACTATAAGATCATTGACACACATTGCAACTAAATCAATACCAATTGTGTCATGCTTATTAAGCATCTCAGCAACCATTAGTTTTGTACCAACACCATCAGTTCCTGAAATTAAAACTGGGTTTTTATACTTATCTAAAGGAATTTCAAACATTGCGCCAAAACCACCTAATCCAGCAAGAACGCCGGGCCTTAAAGTTGATTTAGCAATTGGTTTAATTTTTTCAATAAGCTGATTACCTTTAGTAATATCAACTCCAGAGTCCTTATAAGTCAATGATGACATCTTGTTTTCCGTATAATTAAGGTCTAAAAAACTGAATTAAATCAAGCAAGATAATGAGCTACTCAATGGTACCTAATGCGCTTTCAATAATACGCATTATTTTAACAGTTCCAATAGTTATAGCGCTACTAAAAGAGCAGTATCTTTTGGCGTTGCTATTATTTATAGTAGCTGGAATTACTGATGCATTAGATGGCTGGATAGCTAAACAGTTTTCATTTCAATCTCGCCTAGGCTCAATACTTGATCCAATGGCAGATAAGATATTATTGACCTGTTCTTTTATTGTTTTATATTGGGTTGGGATTATGCCCTTATGGCTACTCATGATAATTTTTGTGCGTGATGTTATTATTGTTGCTGGGGCTCTAGGCTATTTTTTAGGTGATATATCTAGGGACAGCGACCTGCTGGAGCCTTCATTAATTAGTAAATTTAATACTGTATTACAAATTGCGTTGGTTTTGTTTTTGCTATTGATTCAAATATATACAGAATTAAATAGTCTGAGAGAGATGGTATTTATAGTCGTGGCCACTTCGACTGGTTTAAGCGGCGCTGACTATATTTTACTGTGGATTAAAAAGTTTATCTTACAAGAGTCGAAGAAATGAATCAACTTGGTTTGCCCATTTCGCTTGACTCTAAAATGCTTTTAGATAACTTTATCGCCAATAGTGAACTTGTAAATTTAATACACCAGCTTTTTCAGGATAAAAAAGCTTCTGAAATTTACGTATATGGGTTAAGAGGTCAAGGCAAAACGCATGTCCTTCAAGGAGTGGTATTAAAAGCTCTAGCAAGCGATAAAAATTCAATTTATATAGATTGTATTGATTCTTTTCCAGAACATTTACTTGACTTTATAGATCAATTAAGTTTTATTAGTTTGGACAATGTCGATCTTATCAGTAAAGAAAACCAAGAGATATTTTTTGATTTATACAATCGAGCAAGACAAGCTGGAGTAGTTATTTTGTCTAGTGGCTGTAGCTTGCCATCTGATTTAGGCGTTATGAAAGATCTTAAAACTCGCCTCAGTTTGGCTGCTGTTTATAAGCTTGAAGAGCTTAATGATGTGCTAAAAATGAATGTATTAGATAACCAAATGAGTGATAGAAATTTAACTATTGACTCTAAAGTATATGAATATTTATTTAAAAATTATTCAAGAGATTTGAAAATATTATTATCTCTGATGGATGAATTAGATATTGCATCGCTTCAATCCAAGAAGGCTATATCAATCCCTTTTGTAAAAAAACATTTACAGCTTTAACCCTGCTTTATATAAAAAAGGCTATCCTGACTAATAATTAATAACTCATTATGAACCTATTATAATAGAATTTTTAGTAAGCAAAAATATGGAACATTTACCTATCTTCATTAATTTAAGACAAAAGCCAACTCTAGTTGTTGGAGGTGGAGATATTGCATTAAGAAAAATAAATTTACTGTTGAAGGCTCAGTCAAAAGTTACATGCGTTTCTCCTACTTTTTGTGATGGCATAAAAAATTTGTCATTAGATGGAAGTGTAAGCCTAGTAAGTAAGCGTTTTGAAGCATCAGATATTTTAAATTACTCAGTCATTATTTCTGCAACAGATAATTCTAAGGTCAATGAGTCTGTCTCTAAGGTAGCTCATGAGTTACGTATTCCAGTAAATGTAGTTGATTCACCCGAGTTATCAAGCTTTATCATGCCTTCAATTGTTGACAGGTCTCCAGTGATAATTGCTGTCTCTTCAGCTGGAAAGGCGCCAGTCCTTGCCCGAATAATTCGAGCAAAACTAGAAACAGTTATTCCAAGTTCTTATGGCATACTTGCTGAAATTGCTGGAGAGTACAGGCAGAAAGTTAAAGATAGGTTTTCAAAAATTAATGATAGAAGGGCTTTTTGGGAGGCTGCTTTTTCTGGCGTTATAGCTGAAAAAGTTTTTTCGGGGCGCGCTCAAGAAGCAAGAGGGGATATTGAAAAGCAGCTTATTGATACAGTTGAGATGAGCTTGGGAGAAGTTTATCTGGTAGGTGCTGGTCCTGGTGATCCTGATTTATTAACCTTTAAGGCTTTAAGACTTATTCAGCAAGCTGATGTTGTTCTTTATGACAGGTTAGTCTCAAAAGGTGTTATGGAGTTAGTAAGGAGAGACTCTGAGCTTATATATGTTGGCAAAAAAGGTGGTAGTGATGAATCTACCAGACAAATAGATATTAACGATCTTTTGGTTGAGCTGGCAAAATCAGGGAAGAGAGTGTGCAGGTTAAAAGGTGGCGATCCTTTTATATTTGGAAGAGGAGGCGAAGAGATTGAATCTCTTTCTGAGAATGGGATCCCTTTTCAGGTTGTTCCTGGGATTACTGCTGCATCAGGCTGCTCATCTTATGCCGGCATTCCATTAACTCATAGGGATTTTTCGCAGTCTTGTCGATTTGTAACTGCCCATTTAAAAAATGGAACTAGCAATCTGCCCTGGGGAGAGCTAATTGTTGAGCAGCAAACGATTGTTTTTTATATGGCCTTGAGTGGTGCAAATCACATTTGCGAACAGTTAATTGCTCATGGAATGCGAAAAGAGATGCCAATTGCAATTATTGAAAAAGGAACGATGCCAGAGCAAAAGGTTTATATAACAACTCTTTTGGACTTACCAGATTTATTACTAAAGGAAGATATTAACGCGCCTACTTTGATGATTGTTGGAGAGGTTGTTAAACTAAATGAAAAGTTAAGCTGGTATGGCAATTAAATAAGAAAATCTATTTCTTAAATAAGAAATGTTTAATATAATTGGGTATAATTCAAAATCTTCGCGGGGGTGGTGGAATTGGTAGACACGCTGGATTTAGGTTCCAGTGTCGCAAGACGTGAGAGTTCGAGTCTCTCTCTCCGCACCATACAACTTTATAAAGAGCTCCTAGGGGCTCTTTTTCATAACATCTTAAATAACCTTAAGCTTATACCGCTTTAATTTCTAAGTTTTTCCCACCAAGGGTTTTTTGGTAACCTGCTTAAATCAAATACTTCACCAATCATTGGCGTTGCAATAGTGACATTCTTTTTATTGGCCTCTTTAGTTATGCGAATTATTGGCTCATCCCATGGATGATTTGATAAATCAAATTTTGACCAATGAATTGGGAATAGTACTTTTGCTTTTAAATCAATACTAGCCTGCACAGCCTCATCAGGAAACATGTGAATATTTGACCAGTCAACGTTGTACGCACCATTTTCAATAAAAGCTATGTCAAAAGGGCCATATTGGGCACCTAGCTCTTTGAATGTTTTTGAATAGCCACCGTCCCCACTAAAGTAAGCTTTCATTTTTTCAGATGAAACTATCCACGACCCCCACAAGGTTGAGTTACCATTTGTTAGTCCTCTTCCACTAAAGTGCTGTGCGGGAGCTAAGGTAAATTTAACGTTTTTATAGTTCATGCTATCATACCAATCAAATTCTTTAATATTTTTTGATTCAACCCCCCATCGCTCTAGATGGGCGCCAACCCCTAAAGGCACAAAAAATTGATCAACGCGATTAGATAGATCTTTAATAGCCTTCGAGTCAAGGTGATCATAGTGATCATGAGATATTATGACAATATCAACTTTTGGAAGGTCATCAATAACAATTGGGTTTTCAAATGCAAATGGTTTTCCATTAAAGAAATTACTTTTGCTCTTGGAGCTAAATGCTGGTAATGGAGACGCTCTATTAAAGACTGGATCGGTCATAACAACTAAACCTTCAGTTTTCATAAGAAGAGCAGAGTGCCCCAGCCAAACATACTTGCCTTCAGTTAAATCTTGACCAATAAATTTAATTGTTGGTAGAGGTTTTAATGGGTTTTTATCTTTGTCTGGAAAGAACCAATCCTTTAGTGTTGCTTTTTTTTCTGAAGTACGAAAGTTTGTATAGGTTGTTTTTATGTTTTGAAATTTACCTTCAACAAAGTTTTCTGAATTTTCAATAATTTTTTGGCTATTTTTATCTGGAGATGCTCCAAAAGCAGAAGAGGAATTGAGAAAAATAAAAATTAAAATAGCAAGGACAAGCAGGACATAGATTAAATATTTGATTACATTTAATATAGTGAAAAGAATTTCCATAGTAAAGTTCAGTGTAATTTTTTTTTAAAAATAAATTATCCACCAATATATCATTGAGTAATTAGTCTTTTTAAAATATTAGTCCATAATTACTTTAATTTATGCTGTGTCTATTAAGAATAAACAATAGAATTCCTGTAAAATATTAGCTCTTAAAAACATAATAAAAAAAACTTTATGTTGATTGAAATTGGACACTTTTCCCTCGTTCTTGCATTGATATTTTCTGTGCTATTGATGGTGTTACCATCAATAGGTCTTTATCAGAATAAATCTAGTCTTGCTCAACTTGCAAAGCCATTAGTTTGGGCGCAAGGTTTTTGGGTTGCCATTGCTTTTATTGTTCTAATGAGTGCATTTCTAACGAATGACTTTTCAGTAAAGTATGTAGCAGATAATTCAAATACTCAGCTTCCATTATTGTTTAAGGCATCTGCAGTCTGGGGAGCTCATGAAGGCTCATTGCTATTATGGGTCTTTGTGCTTTCAATATGGACTATCTCGGTTAGTATTTTTTCTAAGCGGATTCCTTCAGATTTATTAAATCAAATCCTCATAATATTAGGTGCTGTAAGTTTTGGATTTTTACTTTTTCTACTTTTTACATCGAATCCATTTGAGCGTTTACTGATTCCTCCATTAGAAGGCCGAGAGTTAAATCCACTCCTCCAAGATTTTGGTTTGGCGGTTCATCCACCTATGCTATATATGGGGTATGTTGGATTGGCGGTTCCATTTGCTTTTGTATTGGCCGCATTAATAAGAGGCCAGCTAGATAGCACCTGGCTAAGGTGGACAAGGCCTTGGGCTTTAATTTCTTGGGCTTTTTTAACTGTTGGAATTACTCTTGGAAGTTGGTGGGCGTATTATGAGCTTGGCTGGGGAGGCTGGTGGTTTTGGGATCCTGTAGAGAATGCATCATTTATGCCATGGCTTGTTGCAACTGCTCTCGTACACTCATTAAGCGTAAGTGAAAAACGTGGCGCCTTTAGGCAGTGGACAGTTCTTCTAGCTATT
>CAJQTG010000040.1 GCA_905618925.1 uncultured Candidatus Thioglobus sp.
CATTAAGATTTAAAGTTGCGATAACTGAATACTCATCAGGTCTTAAAAGTATTTGCTGGAGGAACGCATCAGCAATTGAGTCTTTAATAATAATTTCTTTACCCGTATTTGGATTGGTAAAACTACACCAAGGACCACCATCAATTTCTTTTGCACCAAACTCATCTTTAGCAAGCTGGTAAGCACAATCTCTAAATAGCCCCTCTGTAAACTTCATAATATTGCCTTTATGGACAATTGTTACAGAAGGCTTATCATTGTCAATCGCGTACTGAATAGCTGCCCTTACAAGCCTTGAAGTCCCCTCTATTGATACAGGTTTTATACCAATACCAGATGTTTCAGGAAAACGAATTTTAGTTGCGCCCATTTCTTTTTGAAGAAACTCAATAACTTTTTTTACTTCCTTTGAGCCTTGAGGAAATTCTATACCCGCATAGATGTCCTCAGAGTTCTCTCTAAAGATAACCATATCAATTTTTTCAGGCGCCTTAACTGGTGATGGAGTTCCATCGAAATACTGAACAGGGCGAAGACAAATATAGAGATCTAAAATCTGCCTTATCGCAACATTAAGTGATCTCATACCGCCACCAACTGGTGTTGTTAAAGGTCCTTTTATATTAACTACAAATTCTTTAATTGCATCCACTGTCTCCTCTGGCAAGTACTCACCATATATGCTGTCAGCTTTCTCACCTGCAAAAATCTCCATCCACTGAATCTCTCTTTCTCCGTTGTATGCTTTTTTTACTACAGCATCAACGACATCTAGCATTACAGGAGTAATATCAACACCAATTCCATCACCCTCTATATATGTAACGATTGGTTTATTAGGAACAACGAGTACGTTATCCTTTATTGAGATTGGCTCTCCAGTAGTTGGAACTGTGATATTTTTATAGGTCATTAAGATTTTTTTTGTTTAGAATTTAAGACGCATTATTATACCGTCTTCTTTCTGATTAGGGTGTTTTGAGTTAATCATATAGTAATTTTTTCTGAGCGAAATCTTCTCAAAACTATGTTTCAAGTAAAAAGAGATGGCAGCTTGATTGCTTACCCTGACTTCTAATATAAGCTGCCTAATCATTCTATCTTTAAGTTCTTTAATAAGAAAATGAAGTAGCTTTTTGCCATAGCCTTTTCCTTGATAATCTTTATTAATACTAATATTCAAGATATCGGCAGTGTCGATTGTAGGCATGGCCAACAAAAACCCAATAATTTGATTATTAATACTAATCGAGTAGCATAAATTATTTAGATTTAGAATGCTCTCAACAAGCTGATTTTTAGACCAGGGGTTATGAGAGTTTTGGATCTCTATTAGTACGATAGAGTCAATATCATCATAACAAAGCTTGTTATAAGAAATACTGATAGGCTTTATTATCGGTTTCGTTTTTGTAGTAATAACCCAGCTCATCAAACCTTGCTTCTAATTCTTTGACATCCTCAACCTGAAGTCCAATTAAAACTCTTCCATAGTCTGCGCCATGATTACGATAATGAAAAAGAGAGATATTCCATTCTGTCTTGACTTTTTTAAGGAAACTTAAAAGCGCGCCTGGGCGCTCAGGAAATTCAAATCTATAGATAACTTCATTCTCTGCATTAGCATGACCGCCAACCATATATCTGATGTGAGTTATTGCCATAGAGTTATCGCTCATATCAAACACTTCAAAAGAATTACTTAGCCTTGCAATAAGTGCTTGCTTTTCAGATTCACCTTTAGTTAGTTTGACGCCTACAAAAATATGCGCTTCTTTCTTTGCAGAATATCGATAATTAAACTCAGTAACTGCATTGTTATCTAATAATTCACAAAACCTTAAAAAACTGCCAGGCTCTTCAGGAATAGTAACCGCAACTATGGCCTCATTAACTTCGCCTAAGTCAGCTCTTTCAGCAATATATCTAAGTCTATCAAAGTTGACATTAGACCCAGATACAATTGAAACAATGTTTTTATTTTTAAGGTCATTCTCTAAGATATATTTTTTAACACCTGCTGTTGCTAGAGCTCCAGCTGGCTCTGATATCGAACGAACATCTTCATAGATATCTTTTATAGCAGCGCACATTTCATCATTGCTTACCAAAATAACATCATCAACACATACTTTTGCAATCTCAAATGGAAGCTCACCAATTTGTTTGACAGCAACGCCATCAGCAAAACGCCCAACATCGTCAAGCACAACTCTTTCATTGGCCTCTAATGCTTTAAAAAGCGTTGGTGAATCAACAGGCTCGACCCCAATTACTTTGATATGCGGTGCATAATGTTTAATATAGCTTGCCATCCCCGAGATCAGGCCACCACCGCCAACAGGAGAGAAAACATAGTCTATTTGATCAAGCTGGTTTAAGATTTCTTTTGCAACTGTTGCCTGCCCCGCAATGACCTCAAAATCATCATAAGGACTTATAAAACATAAATCTTTCTCAGATACTAGTTTTTTAGCATGGACAAATGCATCATCATAGACATCTCCATAAAGTATAACTTCTGCTCCTAATTCTTGAACCGCGCGCACCTTAATTTGTGGAGTGCTAGTTGGCATAACGATTGTTGCCTTTATGTTTAATTTGCTCGCTCCAAGGGCAACTCCTTGAGCATGATTTCCAGCAGACGAAGCAATAACACCTTTGGCTTTCTGCTCATCGTTCATTGAGCTCATTTTTTGATAAGCACCCCGAAGTTTAAACGAGTGAATAATCTGATCATCTTCTCGTTTTAAGTAAACTTGGTTATCAAGTTTTTTACTCAATTGCGTTGCAATTGATAAAGGTGACACTTTGGCAACTTCATATACAGAACTGTTGTCAGCCAACTTAACGATTGCACTCATAGAGCTCCTTTATATAATCTACGCTTACCAATGTATGAGTGGTTGGCGTTCCATTAACTATCTGAAAAGGCTGATCATCTTCACCCAAATGATCAAGAACAACTAAAGCACCCTTAAAGTTTTTCGTATTAGTATACTCGCTAAGAGTAATTACTGTCTTTAGACCTGCTGAAGTTGCTGACTGAAAGCCAATTTCTGAGTCCTCAATAACAACACATTCATTGCAGTTTAAATTCATTTTATCAAGAACATAATCATAAATATCAGAAGCTGGCTTTTTTTTATCAACAATATCTCCAGCTACTACAATTTCAAAATTATCTAATGCATCTTTCCCAAGAGTTGATTCTAGAATTGCTTTAACATTATTAAATGAGGTGGTAGTTGCTATCCCTAACTTCAAATTATTGTCATGAGCATCGTTAATCAGTCTTTCAACGCCTATTCGAAGCGTAATAAAACCTTCAGATATTTTGTTAATAAAAATCTCAGTTTTTTTATTATGAATATTAGCAATATCGCTCTCAGTTAATGCTTGTTTTAGTTTTGGATTGTAGTTATTAATATAGTGACTCAACCTTTCTTTGCCTCCACTTACTGATAAGAGCGCTCCATATAAAGCACTATCCCAATACCAATCTAGCTCATAATAATCAAAAGCTTCATTGAATGCTTTAAGGTGACCATCATGCTCTGTATTAGCAAGAGTTCCATCCACATCAAATATTATTGCTTTAAGAGTCATAATAAATAAATTAAATAGGCCAATTTGAAAAAAATCATTGCTATTTTAAGCAATTTTTGGTAAAAACTACTTTTTTTTACAAACTAACTCAAATGACTTCAGAACCAAACTTTGATGAAATCCCAGCTTACATTCCAAAAAAGAGTGAAGACTTTATGTCAACCAGTCAACTTGATCACTTTATCAATAAGCTTAATGTTTGGAGAGATCAATTAGTTTTTGAGGCCGAAACAACTATTAATCATATTCAAGAAGACTCTGCTCCTGTTGCTGATATTAATGACAGAGCTACTATTGAAGAAGAGTTTGCACTTGAGTTAAGAACCAGGGACCGTGAAAGAAAACTTATCAGTAAAATTGATAAGACACTTCATTTGATTGATACTGGTGACTATGGATATTGTAAAACTTGTGGTATTGAAATCGCCCTTAATCGCCTAGAAGCTCGCCCAACTGCTGATCAATGTATTGACTGCAAGACAGTAGAAGAAAGAAAAGAAATTTAGTAAATCTTTAGAAGTGCTTATATGATTCGCCATGTCCATCATAGCCTTTAATTTTTAGATTCTTTGAGTCACTAATAACCCCTATCTTTGTAATTCTTATTTTACAACTCTTAGCTATATTTATTATTTTTGAATTAAAATTTTTAGGTGCTGTAAAGCATAATTCATAATCATCCCCCCCACAAAGTGGGACCGACCAATCATTATTACCTTCAATATATTTAACCACTGATTGACTTAAAGGGAGTTTTTGAACATCAATTATTGCTCCAACTTTTGAGGCTTTCATGATATGAGATAAATCTTGCTCAAGCCCATCAGATATATCGATACATGAGCTAGCTACCCCATTTAAAGCATACCCAAGGTCAAGTCTTGGTATTGGCCTATTAAGCTTTACCATTTCAGCTTTATCAGGCCTTTCACCTTCATTAATTTTCTTAAGACAGAGCGCAGCATCGCCTATCTCTCCCGAAATATATATATTATCGCCATTATTGGCACCTGATCTTTTAATCGCTTTTGATTTTTCAACAACACCCATCATAGTGATAGTTATATTAAGTGACCCCCTAGTAGTGTCACCCCCAATTAAGCTAACGTTATATTTACTAGAAGTTTCTTTAAGAGATTCAGAAAATTTTTTTAGCCAAATCTCATCTACCTTAGGAAGGGTTATCGCTAGAGTAAACCACTTTGCTATTGCGCCCATAGCCGCAATATCACTTAAATTAACCGCTAAAGACTTATAGGCTACATTCTCAGGGGAGTCGTCTTTAAAAAAGTGAACGCCTTCTGAAAGTGTATCTGTTGTAGTCACTAATTGATAACCTGTATCAAGATTAAAAATAGCAGCATCATCTCCAATCCCTAATTCAACAGTAGGATCAATTAATGGCCAATTAAAGTAATTTTGTATTAATTCAAACTCATCCATATCTTTAACTACTTAAGGCCTTTAAGTGGCCTTCAATACATTCTGAAAGTGCCTGAAGGTCATAACCACCCTCAAGAAAAGAAATGATCCTACCATTGCTATGTCGTTTAGCAATCTCAACAATATTTTTTGTTAAAGTATAAAAATCTTCAGACTCTAAGTTAATGCTCGCTAAAGGATCTCTTTTGTGGGCATCAAAGCCAGCAGAAATGAGTATTACTTCAGGCTCAAATAAGTCAACATTTTTTAATATTTTCATAAACTCATCTCTAGTAGTATCTGAAGATATTGGTGCATTAAATATATTACCTACTCCAGTCTCAGCCTCCATACCAGTCCCAGGAAATAAAGGATGTTGATGAATTGAACCATAAAAAACACTTTTATCCTTGTAAAAAATTTCCTGTGTGCCGTTACCATGGTGCACATCAAAATCAATGATCGCTATTTTTTTGAGATTAAATTTACTCTGCAAATATCTAGCAGTAACAGCAGCATTGTTTATAAAGCAAAATCCGTTTGCTCTGATTGTTTCTGCATGATGGCCAGGTGGGCGTACTGCACAAAATAACCTTTTTGTTTCCCCACTCATTAATTCATTTGCTGACTCAATACCAGCACCACAAGCTCTTAATATTGCCTCTTTGCTTTGGGGACAAAGAATAGTATCCGCATAAGGCTCTTTCTCCAAACCAACAAGACCAGAGATTGGAACCATTGAAAGCAAGTCATCAAGATAGGATTGGGGGTGAACAAGATTTACAATCTTAAAGTCTGCTAATGGCGAGTCTTTAAAGGATATATTCAGCTGACTAATGCTCTTAATTGAATCAAGTATCACTTCTAAGCGCTCTTTTCTCTCAGGATGGTTTTCACCATTATCTTTTGCTATACAGTCTAAATGCGAGAAAACCGTTATATCTTCCATTCAAGAATTACATATATGCATTTTCTTTATGGGAGTGGTCCGTTGCATCAAGAACAGCAGAAATTTCTGGATATAAGCCCTTAAGTTGCTTCTCGACCCCATCTTTAAGAGTCATATTTACTGAACTACATCCTTGGCAACCGCCACCAAAATTCAAAATTACTTCTTTTTTCTCAGTGATTTCAACAAGGTCAACAAAGCCGCCATGTGATGCCAAGCTTGGATTTACTTCAGTAACAATAGTAAACAGAACCTTCTCCTCAAGAGGGGCATCATCTTTAGGCGCTTCACCTTTAGCATTAGGAGCGGTGATGGTAAGTTTTTTGTTAGTACCATCTAACTTCAATGCAACATTGGAGTCACTTAAAAATTGATTATTAGATTCATCAATAAAAGCGCTAAAACCAACAAAAGGAAATTCGTTATAACTATCAGGAAGATCGCTCTTAATGCAGAAGTTAAATGTTACCGTTGCAACTGGAGTGCCAGGTTTTTCAACATCGACCTTTAAGCCAAGATCTTTTTCATCTTGTTGTTCAAATAGATCTGCAACATAAATTTCTGCTTCTTCAGTAATACTAAACATTTGGTCTCCTAAAGACAATATTATCGATTAGTCGAGTTTCGCCTAACCTTACAGCTGATATTATAATAATTTCTGCAGTGTTAGTCGCGATTTGTGTAAGGTTATTCGCATTTAGAACTTCAAGATATTCGACTTCAAAGTTAACACTTAATTCAGATAGAGTTTTTTCCATAACGAATTTAATAGGATCACCCTGCTCTATAGCCGTTTTTGCATTACTGAGTTGCTGATAAAAAAGAGGCGCCTTCATTCGATCCTTGGTACCTAAATATTTATTTCTAGTGCTCATTGCCAAGCCATCATCTTCTCTTTGAGTTGAAACTGACTCTATAGATACGTTTAAATTGTTATTTTCAATAAGAGATTTAATAATTAAGAGCTGTTGGTAATCTTTTTCGCCAAAAACTGAGTAATTTGGTTTTACAATATCAAATAATCGATTTACGACTTGCGCCACTCCATTGAAATGGGCTGGCCTTGAAGAACCACAGAGTAATCTTCCCATTTCACCCACATCATAATTAGACAAGGTTCCATTTGGATAAATTTCATCCTTTGAGGGAATAAACAAGGCATCAATACCCCGTTCCTCTAGAAGAAACTTATCATTATTAAAAGTCTTAGGATAAGAATCAAAATCTTCGCCATTAGCAAACTGAGTAGGATTGACAAAAATACTTACAACAACTACATCTGCCAAGGATTGTGCTTTTTCTATTAACCTCAGGTGCCCATTATGAAGACCTCCCATCGTTGGAACTAGGGAAACTCCTTTATTATTATTGCGAAAGCTATCTAAAAAAAACTGAAGATCGCCTGACCTCTCAAAAATTTTCATTAATAACTCTCATTTTTATTAGGAAAACTTCCTTCTTTTACCTCCGAAACAAAGGCTTTAATCGCTGAAGAAATACTACTTTCTGTATTCAAAAAATTACGAACAAATCTTGGCTGCTTACCTAGTGTTATACCTAACATATCATAACTAACCAAAACCTGGCCATCACAATTCTTTCCAGCTCCAATTCCAATTGTAGGAATTTTTAATTTATTAGTTATCAACTTTGCTAAATTACTGGGAACGCACTCTAGTACTAAAATGCTTACGCCTAATGATTCAAGCAACTTTGCATTATCTTGAATTGTTTTAGCAGAATCTTCATCTCGACCTTGAACTTTATAATCACTTGAATCAATAACCAGCTGAGGCTGTAAGCCAATATGACCACATACATTGATACTATTGGAAACTAGAGCTTTAATGACATCTGTATTTTCAATTCCACCCTCTATCTTGACCATATTTGCACCATTACTGATCAATTCTTTTGCATTAGTTAAGGCAGTTTGAGCATTATCATAACTATGAAAAGGCATGTCTGCGATAACTAAAGATTGATTACAAGCTTTTGCAACAATTTTGGTATGGTAAAGCATGTCAACCATAGATACTGATCGCGTATTTTCAGCTCCCTGAATAACCATCCCAAGAGAGTCGCCAATTAAAATAATATCAACACCCGCACCATCAATAAGCTTAGCCATTGAAGCGTCATATGCTGTAAGGCATGTAATTTTTTGTTCATTATCTTTAAAGATCTTTAATTCAGAATGTTTCATAGTTTGCTTACATCTAACTTATTAATTCTATCTAATAGGTCTTTTATTGGCCCTAGTAAAGGAAATTTTATATTAGGCTCTATTTCAAATAAAGGTACTAAAACAAAGGCCCTATTTATTGCTTCTGGATGAGGTATTGACAACCTTTTGTTTGAAATAACCTGTCCCCCATAAAGAAGTATATCTAAATCAATCGTTCTTGAGCCCCATTTTACCTCTCTGACTCTTTGCTGACTCTCTTCAATTTCTTGGCAAAGATCCAATAAATCAATAGCACTAAGTTTAGTTTCAATCTTACATACTGCATTAAGATAGTTTGGTCCAGGGATTTCTAAGAGAGGCTTGGACTCATAGAAGCTTGATGCAATAATAAGTTCAGTTCCACTATTATCACTCAGAGTAGCAAGAGCTCTTTTAATTTGAGACTTTGGGTTCTTTAAATTTGAGCCTAAACCAATATAAGCTAACAATGAACTAGTGTTCCTATATGCTCGCCTTGGTATATCCTTATTAAAACCTTCTCTTCTCGTCCCCAAGCTATATTTGAAAATGTATTAGATTTTGCAGCTTGCTTTGCAGCCATAACTTTTGAATACATTCCACCAGAACCTAAAATACCCCCAGTTTTTCCAGCAACTCGCTCTAATTTCTCATCATCAAAGTTAATTTCTTTTATTAAGCTGGCATTTTTATTTATGCGAGGATCATCATCGAAAACACCATGTTGATCTGTCAATATAATTAATCTTTCAGCGCCCAAAAGGTTTGCTACAAGGGCCGCCAAAGTGTCATTATCACCAAATTTTATCTCTTCCGTTGCAACTGTATCGTTTTCATTGATTATGGGAACTGCGCCAAACTCAAGTAAATTCTCTAGAGTCGCAGAGATATTTTCAAAATGTTTAGTATTTATAAGGTTATCTTGAGTCAAAAGCACCTGAGCTGTTTGAACTTTATGCTTTGCAAATAGATACTCATAAGCCTGGACCAGGCCCATTTGACCAACAGCAGCTGCTGCCTGAAGCTTATGAATATCACTTGGTTTATCTTTCCAGCCAAGTCTTTTCATGCCCTCAACAATTGAGCCACTAGATACCAAAACAACATCGATATTATGGAATTGCAGCTCTACAATCTGCTCAACCCATTCAGAGATTAAGTCTTTATCAATCCCTTTACCATTATTAGTTAAGAGGGCGGATCCAATCTTCACTACCCAACATTTATTCTTCTTCATATTTCTCTTCTATAAGGTCATACAAACCAAAAACCAAGAGCTTGCAACCCATCCCATTTAATGCAGATATGTTAAATGCATTACCTTTATATTTAACTTTTTTAAGGAAATCTTTAATTACTTTATCTCTTTTATCTTCTTGAATAAGATCAATTTTATTAATAGCTACTAATCTGGGCTTTTCAAAAAGCTCATCATCAAATTTTTTTAATTCAGACTCAATAGTTAAATAATTAATAGCAGGGTCTGAGCCATCAGCTGGCAAGATATCAATCACATGAAGAAGTGCTTTTGCTCTTGAAAGGTGTTTAAGAAATTCAAAACCAAGGCCAACGCCTTCACTTGCTTTTTCAAGCAAACCAGGTATATCAGCCATAACAAAATGATTATTACCAGCTTTTACAACCCCAAGATTTGGATGAAGTGTTGTAAAAGGATAATCAGCCACCTTCGGGCGTGCGCCAGAAATTTGCCTTATTAAACTCGATTTTCCAGCATTTGGCATACCCAAAAGCCCAACATCTGCCATTACATTAAGTTCTAACCCAATCTCTCTAACCTCTCCAGGTGTACCCGGTGAAGTTTGTCTTGGAGCGCGATTAATTGAAGACTTAAAACGAGCATTACCTAACCCATGAAAACCGCCTTTTGCAACCAAAAGATTTTGCTCATGAAGAGTAATTTCGCCTATCACTTCATCTGTTGAAAGATCAATTATTTTAGTACCAAGTGGGACTTCAACATACATATCAATAGCTGACTTCCCTCTACGATCACTTCCTTCTCCAGGCAAACCATTTTTAGCTCTATATAGACGGTTATAGCGAAATTCGCTTAATGTATTAAGACCTTCTTGACCACGGAAAAAAATACTACCACCATCACCACCATCGCCACCATCTGGGCCACCATCTGGAATATATTTTTCACGGCGAAAGCTGAGGCAACCTCTACCGCCCTTTCCAGCTTCGACTATCACACTTGCAGAGTCAACAAATCTCATAATTTTTATGATTAATAATTAAAATAATAGCTTGCACCAAAAAATGAATCAATCTAAAACAAAATAGATGCGATAGAAGCTAAATGATAAAGCTATAATATCAGTCAATTATTATACCTTTTTTCTTATCAAAAGCCCTCTTCAAGATAAGCAAAAGTATTCCATTTAAATTATTTAATCATAGACTTAAGCTTACTGTTATTTATGAAAATAAAAGCTCAATTTAAAAAATATATCTAAATGGTCAAATGAATAGATTTATATATACATTTTTAATTATTCTAAGTTTGCCATTTGCTCTTTTAAGGATTCTATTAAAGGATACTAAAAGCTCGTCTTGGGACCGTAAACTAAAAAATCAATTAGGCTATGTGCCTGAAACTTCAGGCAAGGTTATTTGGTTTCATTGTGTATCTGTTGGAGAATTCAATGCAGCCAAACCTCTAATTGATAAGATATTTCTTAAATTCCCTCTTTACCAAATTGTTATCACAACCACAACTATTACAGGCTCTGAAGCTGTCGAAAATCACTACAAGAGACGAGTAATTCATTGTTTTTTTCCTTTTGATATACCCTTTATAATTAGTTTATTTCTAAAAAAAATTAAACCTGTTGCCTGTATTCTCTTAGAAACAGAAATTTGGCCAAATTTAATCGCTAAACTTAAACATCAAAATATTCCTACAATGCTTGTTAATGCACGACTATCGGATAGATCTTTCAAAAAATATAACAAATTCTCCCTTAAGCTAGTTAGCTCTACTCTAAACAGTTTAAGCATAATATGCTCTCAAAATGAAAGCTCATCAAAACGCTTCATCTCTCTTGGCGCTAGTAAAAAAAATATTATTACTACTGGAAGCCTAAAGTTTGATTCCAATGAGCCTAATAATCTAGAAACTATTCAAGCATTAAAAAATATAACTGGAGATCGAAAAATTGTTACTTTTGCAAGCACTAGGGAAGGTGAAGAGCTGCAAATAATAAAAAGCTATCTTGCTCTTAAAAGCAAATTCAACGCACTTCTTTTAATCATACCAAGACATCCAGAAAGGTTTAACGAAGTCTTTAATATGGCTAACGAAAATGGTCTTAATGTTAAAAGGAGATCACTAGCTAACCATTGTGAGAAAGATACAGACATGCTAATTGGAGATAGTATGGGTGAAATGATGTCTTATTACAGCATAAGTGATATAGCATTTATAGGTGGAAGCCTTTCAAATAATGGCGGTCAAAACATGCTTGAAGCTGCATCGCTTTCGAAGCCTATTATTTTTGGTCCAAGCGTATTTAACTTTGAAGAGATCTCAAAGAGGCTTTTAGATGATGGCTCTGCTATACAGGTTAGCAGCGCTAAAGAGTTAATGAAGACTATTTCTGAACTGCTTTTAGATAATGAAAAGAGAAAACTAATTGGACAAAGTGCAAAAACTACTTTTGAAAATAATCGCGGCGCAGTAGCTAAAGTATTTGAAGCAATTGTGCCGCATATTGAAAATATTTAAAACTAAACTTTAAGCGCCTTCTTTTAAATAGATTTCACTATCATTATTTAAGAATTCTTCAGATTTTTTATCCATTTCGATTTGAATTTCCTGAATTTTTTTAACTTCTTTGGCGTCCATTCCCTTGATATCTTGAGAAATCTTCATAGAGCAAAACTTAGGTCCACACATAGAACAAAAGTGCGCAGTTTTTGCAGCTTGTTTTGGAAGAGTTTCATCATGAAAACTTCGGGCAGTATCAGGATCTAGGCCAAGATTAAATTGATCTTCCCACCTAAATTCAAAACGAGCTTTTGAAAGTGCATTGTCTCTGATTTGAGCTCCAGGATGACCTTTAGCAAGATCAGCCGCGTGGGCTGCAATTTTATAAGTAATAATTCCTGTTTTAACGTCATCTTGATTTGGAAGTCCTAAGTGCTCTTTAGGAGTCACGTAACAAAGCATTGCACAACCATACCAGCCAATTTGAGCAGCTCCAATAGCTGAGGTAATATGATCATAGCCAGGAGCTATATCAGTAGTAAGTGGGCCTAGTGTATAGAAAGGCGCCTCTCCACACTCTTCAAGCTGCTTTTCCATATTGTCTTTAATCATATGCATTGGAACATGGCCAGGACCTTCAATAAAAGTTTGAACATCATGCTTCCAAGCTATTTTTGTTAATTCACCTAAAGTCTCAAGCTCACCAAACTGGGCAGCATCATTAGCATCTGCAATCGAGCCAGGTCTTAAGCCATCGCCTAGAGAGAAGGTAACATCATATGCCTTCATGATTTCACAAATGTCTTCAAAATGCGTATAAAGAAAACTCTCAGTATGATGAGCCAAGCACCATTTGGCCATGATTGATCCACCTCTTGATACAATCCCTGTAACTCTATTCATAGTTAGTGGGACGTACTTAAGACGCACACCTGCATGAATAGTAAAGTAGTCAACCCCTTGCTCTGCTTGTTCAATTAGAGTATCTCTAAAAACTTCCCATGTTAAATCTTCAGCAACTCCTTTAACTTTTTCAAGAGCTTGATAGATAGGAACAGTTCCAACTGGAACAGGTGAATTACGGATAATCCACTCACGAGTTTCATGAATATTTTTTCCCGTAGAAAGGTCCATAATAGTATCAGAGCCCCATCGAACCCCCCAAACCATCTTTCCTACCTCTTCATTAATTGAAGAACCTAAAGCTGAATTACCAATATTTCCATTGATTTTAACTAGAAAGTTTCTGCCTACAATCATTGGCTCCGTTTCTGGGTGATTAATATTGTTAGGAATGATTGCACGACCTCTGGCAACCTCATCTCTTACAAACTCAGGGGTAATAATTTTAGGAGTTGCAGCTCCAAAGCTTTCACCTTTGTGCTGTCCAACTTGATCTTTATACTCTTGCCAAAGACAATTTTCTCTAATAGCAATGTATTCCATTTCTGAAGTAATAATACCTTTCCTTGCATAATGCATCTGCGTAACATTTTTTCCTTTCTTTGCCTTTCTTGGAGCTTTTAAATGCTCAAATCGAAGTTCGTCAAGTTTTTTATTATTCAGCCTCTCATTTGCAAATTTTGAGCTAACGCCATCAAGAACTTCAGTGTCATCTCGCTCCTCTATCCAATTAGTTCGGAGTGATTCAATCCCCTCTCGATAACTAATCGTTTTACTAGGATCTGTATATGGCCCAGAAGTATCATAAACATGAATTGGATCATTTTTTTCGGCAAGATCACCAATCGTATCGGTGAGTTTAATTTGCCTCATTGGGACCATAATATCGTCACGTGAACCTTTGACATAAACTTTAGTTGAGTTAGGAAAAGGCTTAATAAATGCCTCATTAATACTTGATAGACTAGTAAGTGTTTCTGATGATTGCTTCATTATTGTATAATTTAGTTAATGTAACTTGAGAAAATAAAATGTCCATTTTAACTCATCGACCAAGAAGAATGAGGAAACACGAATTTAATCGTTCATTAATTCGTGAGAACTCTTTAAGTGTAAGCGACCTTATATATCCTTTATTCATTATTGAGGGTGAAAATAAAAAAGAAAAAATTGACTCAATGCCTGGAATTGAAAGACTTAGTATTGATCAATTATTGATTGAGGCCAAGGAGATTGTTGATTTAAAAATTCAAGCGATTGCTTTGTTTCCAGTAGTTTCTCCTGATAAAAAGACACTCGAAGCTGAAGAATCTTATAACCCTGATGGGCTTATTCAAAAGGCAGTTAGAGTACTTAAAAGAAACTTTCCAGAGCTTGCAGTTATTACAGATGTTGCATTAGATCCTTTTACGAGTCATGGTCTAGATGGTGTTATTGATAGTGATGGATATGTTCTTAATGATGAAACTGTTAACATTTTAGTTAAACAAGCAATGTCCCATGCTCAAGCTGGTGCAGATATTATTGCCCCTTCTGACATGATGGATGGCAGAATTGGAGCTATACGTTACGCTCTAGAGGAACAAGGCTATATTCACATAAATATACTTGCATACTCTGCCAAATATGCTTCTTCTTTTTATGGTCCATTTAGGGATGCTGTAGGTTCTTCAGGTAACCTGGGTAAGTCTGATAAAAAAACTTTCCAGATGGATCCTGGGAATTCTGATGAAGCAATCCGTGAAGTTGAGCTTGATATTTCAGAAGGTGCTGACATGGTTATGATTAAGCCAGGTCTACCCTATCTCGATATAGTCTCTAAGGTAAAACAAACCTTCGGTATACCAACTTTTGCTTATCATGTTAGTGGTGAGTATGCAATGCTTAAAGCGGCTAGTCAAAATAAATGGATTGATGAAAAATCAACCGTACTCGAGACGCTTCTTTGTTTTAAAAGAGCTGGAGCAGACGCTGTTCTAACCTACTACGCTAAAGATGCGGCTAAATGGATGCAAGATTAATAATAAAAACTTTATATATTCTCAAGCTGAATGAAATAGAAGATACAAATGAATCAAAAAATAGCCTTTTACTTACTTTCAATAATTGCAATATTTTTTATTGGCTATAACTATTCACAGTTCAATATAGAACCAGTAAAGCCTGAAATTATTACTATCAATAATAATGATGCGGTTGAAGAATATAAATCAAATAACTTAAGTCTTCAGTTGCAACTTGAAGAACTTAATAATCAACTTATATTTTCACTTGATGAACTTAAAATAACCTCTCAAAAACTCAACCTTTCTTCAAGCAAAATACAAGTTCTTGAAGAGCAGTTAAGTTCAGCTCAAAATGCATTCAATCTAAGTGATTTATCACTTATAAACAGTAGCACTAAACTTTTAGAAAATGAGAAAACTTTAAAAGAGTTAAAAAAAGCCCTATCAGATGCTGAACTAGATATTAAGCTAATTAAATTTGATCTTAAAATTGAGGAAGCCAATCTTCAAGCCAACTAAAACCCTTTAAGTTTAAACTTTTAAGAGTAATACTGAACTATTTGAGATATATCTTCACGAGGAGTTCTATAACTATTGATTGCCTTAGTTTTATCTTCATAACCAACTGCCATTCCACAAAGAACAATTTTATCATTGTAGTGAGGGAATTCTTGCCTAATGATTTCAGGATACTCTCCAAGAGCAGCTTGCGGACAAGTTGCCAAACCGTGTTCTACAGCAGATAGCATTATTGATTGGAGAAACATGCCGTAATCCATATAGGAGCCTTTCTCCATCGACTTATCAATAAAAAAAAGTAGGATAACAGGTGCGTTGAATGCCTGATAATTTAACGCCCATTGATCAAGTTGTCTTTGCTTATCTTCCCTTTTAATATCTAACGTTGAATACATTAATAAACCGCACTCTTTTCTTCTTTGCTTATACTCGCCCAGCCACTCAACAGGGTAGTACTGATAATCCATAGCGCCTTTCTTACCATCTCGAAAGGTTTTTTCAAGCTTTCTACATAAGCCATCTTTACTTTTTCCAGTTACAACAGCAACCTGCCATGGCTGCGTATTTACCCCAGATGGAGCTGTTTTTGCTTGATTAATAATTTGATTAATGACATTAATTGAAACATTTTTATCTAAAAATGCTCTTGTTGATTTTCGTTCAGTTAAGGCAGTTTTTACATCCATCAGTCACTCCGTTATATGAGATATAATTATCATGTCAAAATTTTGATTAATTTACCACTAATCGCTTCTGGGCTTTGCATAGAGAACTATTATATTTCCAAATATTATTAATACAACACCAATTAACCCAGTCCAACTCCAAATGTAGTCTTCAAATAAAGTTGATAAAAGCAAAGCTATCGTAGGGGTAAAAATATTGACATATGAAGCTTTATCAGCGCCAATATTCCCTACTAGTTTAAGATAGACACCAAAACCAATTGCTGAGGCCACTACAGATAAATAAATTAGAGATGTAACATAACTATAGCTTGTGCTAAAACTGAAACTTATATCACTAAAAGATATATAAGTAATGAGGATAAGTGAGCCATAAAGCATACTAAAAGCATTACTCTGAATTAGGGGGATTTTTCTTGCTTGCATTTGACCAGAAAGCAGCATTCCTATTGACGCAAAGAAAGTTGCAAGAAGCATCCATAAAAAGCCCTTTACAATTTCAGAGTCAATTGACCAGTCCGAACTTCTAATCTCGTTTGAAAATATAATTGATAACCCTGCAATACCAACTATTGCGCCAAATAATATGGGCAATCTAATGGGCTTTTTAAAGAAAATAAAACCATTAAAAACAGTGAACAAAGTAAGCGTTGAAAAAATAAGGCAAACCACTCCAGTTGTTAAATAGGAGGTACCAAAGTAGGCGCAAATATAATTAATACAAAATAGAAAAAATCCCAATAAAAACCAGTTTACGTGTTCTCGCCAAGAATAAGAAAGTTTCAAGCCTCGAGCAAAGCACCAAATAAATAGCAAAAGTGAAGCAAGCAGAAAGCGCCATACTATTGAAACCTGTGGAGCCACATCGCCCAATTGAAAACTAATAGCAAACCAAGATGAGCCCCATGCAAGTAGAACAATAAAATATAGGAATGCGTTCATTATTTATTGATTAATAAGCATGCAGAAATTACTACTAGACTCTATTTTGAATCAAATCATCCACAACGCCAGGTTCAGATAATGTTGACGTATCTCCAAGCTCTGCATAATCATCTTCGGCAATTTTCCTTAGGATACGTCTCATAATTTTTCCTGACCTTGTTTTTGGAAGGCCCTGTGCAAATTGAATTTTATCTACCGTTGCGATTGGGCCTATTTCTTTTCTAACTAAAGTTACTAGATCTTTTTTAAGTTCCTCAGAACCTATAACACCAGTCATTAGAGACACATAAGCATAAATACCTTGGCCTTTTATATCATGAGGCATGCCAACAACTGCTGCTTCACTTACATCGCTATGAAGAACTAAGGCAGATTCAATTTCTGCTGTACCTAGACGGTGCCCAGATATATTTAAAACATCATCGACTCTTCCGGTAATCCAATAATAACCATCAGCATCTCGCTTAACACCATCTCCCGCAAAATATTTACCTGGATAAGTCGTAAAGTAAGCCTCCATAAATCGTTCATGGTTGTTATATAAAGTCCTCATTTGACCTGGCCAAGATCTGGCTATAACAAGTACGCCTGAAGCCTCACCCTCTAACAACTCACCACTCTCACTAAGAACTTGAGGTTCTACTCCAAAAAATGGAATAGTTGCAGAGCCTGGCTTTAGAGCTGTTGCAAAGGGCATAGGTGTAATCATATGACCACCTGTTTCTGTCTGCCACCAGGTATCCACGACTGGGCATCTCTCCTCTCCAACAATACTGTAATACCACTCCCAAGCTTCAGGATTAATTGGCTCTCCAACAGTTCCTAAAATTTTTAAACTAGCCCTAGAGGTTTTTTGCACATATTCATTTCCAGCACCCATTAAAGCCCTTATAGCAGTAGGTGCTGTGTAAAAAATATTTACTTTATGTTTATCAATCACCTGCCAAAATCTTGAGGCATCTGGGTAATTAGGAACACCCTCAAACATCAAAGTAGTTGCTCCATTAGCCAGCGGCCCATAGACTATATATGAGTGGCCAGTAACCCATCCAACATCGGCAGTGCACCAGTAAATATCGCCCTCTTGATAATCAAAAGTATATTTATGAGTCATTGCAGCATATAACAAATATCCTCCTGAGGTATGAAGAACGCCCTTTGGTTTTCCAGTTGAGCCAGATGTATAAAGAATAAATAAAGGGGTTTCAGCATCAAACATCTCGCAAGGAAAGTCTGATGAAGCATTTTCTACTAGCTCGTGATACCAAACATCTCTATCGCCCCAAGTAACTTCTCCATCTGTTCTCTTTACAACAACAATATGTTCAACACAGTCACATTCTTTAGTTGCAATATCCACATTGGCCTTTAAAGGAATTGATTTACCACCACGAACTCCCTCATCAGAAGTAATTACTAGCTTGCACTCACTATCAAGAATTCGATCTCTTAAAGCATCTGGTGAAAACCCTCCAAAAACTACTGAATGAATTGCGCCAAGTCTTGCGCATGCTAGCATGGCAATGGTTGCCTCAACGATCATAGGCATATACAAACAAATACGATCGCCTTTTACAACTCCTAAATCCTTCATTCCATTGGCAAATTTACAAACTTTTTTGTGAAGTTCTTTGTAGGTTAATGACTCACTTGATTCAGGATCATCCCCCTCCCAAATAACTGCAACCTGGTCAGCACGTTCGGGTAGATGACGATCCAAACAGTTATAAGACACATTTAAAGTTGCACCCTCAAACCAAGCAATCTTTCCTTTAAAAAAATCAACATCTGAAACTTTATCCCACTTTTTATCCCAGTAAATAAACTTTTCAGCCTGTTCAGCCCAAAACTCATCTGGATTTGAAATAGAATAGTCATACATAGACTGATAACTCTCAGCATTAATTAATGGCTTTCTATTACTTTGCATAATAGGATATTGCATTTATTTTCTCCAATGATCAATTTATCAAAAAAACCATGTTACCAAAGTCAATGATTATAGAAATAGTTAAATATATTGAATTGGGCAAAAAAAAATGACGCATTGCGTCATTTTTTATTAAGTCTTAGAAGTCTTATTTACTCATCAGCCTCTTTAACTGCTAGATCATCAGATTCTGCTTCTGAGTCAAGCTTTACATCTGAAAGCTCAGCTGCAACTTCATTTATCTTAGCTTCTTGTACTAATTTATCATGTGCACTAAGCTCTACCTCCATTGCATACTCTTCAGTCAAAATTGAAGCATCAATTAAACCAGCCTCAATTTCTCTTAAAGCTACTACTGTAGGTTTGTCTTTACCAACATCTAAAGTTGATCTGTACCCACCAGAATTTAACTGATGCGCACGCTTTGCAGCAACTAAAACTAATTCAAATCTATTGTCTACCTTATCTAAACATTCCTCTACTGTTACTCTTGCCATAATCTTAGTTAACCTATTTTGATCAGATGATAAAATAAAGCAATTTTACTTTAATATGCCTAACATGGAAAGACTTATTGTACTTGATACTGAGACAACTGGAATTCGGCCAGAAGAGGGTCATCGCATCATTGAAGTTGGGGCAGTACAAATATTAAATAGAGAAATAACAAACACTGAATTTCACAAATACGTCCAACCCAACAGGCCAGTAGGTGATTCAGTTAATATTCATGGTATTACAGATAAGTTTTTAATAAATAAACCGCAGTTTGATAAAATTTCTAATGACTTATTATCTTTTATTGAAGGAGCAACTTTAATCATTCATAACGCACCATTTGACTTAGGCTTTCTGGACAATGAACTTAAAATAAATGGTATTAGCAAAAAGATAGAAGATATATGTCAAATCATAGATACTCTAGAACTATCTAAAGAACAGCGTCCAGGCACTATGCATAATCTAGATGCATTATGTAGGCGTTTCGGAGTTGACACAAGTGCTAGAACCCGACATGGAGCTTTACTTGATGCTCAAATTCTAGCACAGGTTTATCTTGCAATGACTGGAGGTCAATCAATATTATTTCAAGAAAGCTCAGACATTGAGTCCCAGATTAGTGACCCTGCACTAATCAAAAAAAATATTGATAATAAGGATAATATCAAAGTTATCTATGCAAATAAACAGGAAGTTGATCTTCATGATAACTACTTTAAATAGCCAATAAATAGTACAAATAAAATACATGAAATATGGCTTAAATTAGGCATTGACTAACATTCCTATCACAGTATAATTACACACCTTCGGAGTGTGGCGCAGTCTGGTAGCGTATCTGGTTTGGGACCAGGTGGTCAGAGGTTCGAATCCTCTCACTCCGACCAAAATTTATAATTAAAGTACAAGCCTAAACTTTATTAAAGCAAAGTTATTGCGCCCATAGCTCAGCTGGATAGAGCAACGGCCTTCTAAGCCGTAGGTCATACGTTCGAATCGTATTGGGCGCACCATTGCTTTGCAGGGGTTTTATGTTTAAGAGATATTGTTTTTAACCCCATTTTTAACCCCATAAGCTAATATGGGTTTTTAAATTTTTTTTAAGTTTTTTGATGTTTGTTGGTGTTGATGATAAATACGGTATTTTTGATAAGCCGTAGGTCATACGTTCGAATCGTATTGGGCGCACCACTTTTAGATATTATGGCGGGAATAGCTCAGTTGGTAGAGCCCCGGATTGTGATTCCGGTTGTCGCGGGTTCGAGCCCCGTTTCTCGCCCCACTTCCTATTAGGGTTTCAGCCTAGTACTCAACTATAAAGAAGTCAAAAAGTCCTTTTGCGTACACTTTTCCGTACAGTTGATAGGAGATTTGTAATGGCTACCATTCAGAAAGTAAAAAGAAGAAGTGATTATGCTTACAGGGTTCTAATTAGACAAGCTGGTATGAAGTCTGTAACTAAGACCTTTAATACCAAAAGATTAGCAAATAAATTTGTTAACAGTATTGAAGGTGATAGAAATAAATTACTTGCATACACTCAATCAAAGTCTCATTCACTACTCTCAGTAATTATAGATAAATACCTCAGTAATGAGTACAAAGGAACTAGAGTAAATGATGAAAGACGTAAGCTCAGTTTTTGGCTTGAAGCTCTAGGTGATAGACCTATAATTGATATTACAACTATAGATATTAATCAAGCTATAAGTACCCTTCCAACTCATTTTAAGAATGCCACTATTAACCGCTATATAGCAGCTATTTCTGTGGTCTTTTCTTATGCCTATAAAGAGTATGGACTCCACGTAAATCCTGTCCGCAAAATCCCCTCTCTGCCAGAGAATAATGAGCGAATAAGGTTCTTATCCGAAGCTGAAAGAACGCATCTATTTAGCTCTTGTAGAGCCTCTCAGTGGGATAAATTGTACCTATTAGTACTGCTTGCAATCACCACAGGAGCACGCAAGGGAGAGCTTACTAAACTGGGATGGGGCGATATTGATTTTGACCGAAGAACGGCTTACGTAGCTACCACTAAAAATGGTCAGCCTAAGGTGCTGCCTCTGACGGATTCTGTAATTAAAGAGCTGCAACTATTTGATACAAAAGACAGTAGTCTAATCTTTGCTTCTAAGATTAAAGAAGAGGTTGCTTATTGCTTTACTAAGCCTTGGAAGAAGGCTCTCGAGGACGCCGAAATTGAGGACTTTAGATTCCACGACCTTCGTCATACCTGTGCGTCTTATCTGGCTCAATCTGGGGCATCTCTCTTGGAGATAAGTTTTGTACTAGGACACAAGCAAATCAGTGTTACTCAACGCTACGCCCACCTTTGTGTTGAACAAAAGTCCAGTCTTATTAATAGAGTGATGGGTGGTATTTAATTTCAGAATGGACTACAATAAGTTTATGAAGAAACTCCTCCTATCAGTATGTTTTATAATTGCTTTAGATGTTATCGCCCTTGAAAATGAGGACTATTACAATAGACAATTTTGTAAAGAAGAATCTGGTCAAGCTGAGTATCGATTGCCAGATTTATCAAGGGTTGATTGTCTAACTGATACTCACGCATTTGAGGCGGATTGGGCGGATGGTTTAAAGGTTTACGAGTCTATAGGACAATCATTGTATTACTCTGCTGAAACCGGTAAACAACCCGGAATATTGCTTTTAATTAGAAAAAATAGCTTTGAAAAACATATAAGAAAAGTAAAGAGGGTGATTGAAAAGTGGAATCTACCTATCAAACTTGTAATTAGAGATGTTAGAGATACTGAATAACTAATATATAGCGAACAATCAAAGTCAAGAGGAGAGTTACTTTGATGTGAGAGTGTTCGCTACCTGTCAATAAACTAACCTCACTTTAGCTTTTGGAGAATACTTTTATAGGATTAATTGTAGGTGTTCAAAATAACTGCTTGATGTTTTGTTGATGAAGATATGGTGTAGATTGACCTATATTTGTAAAGTAGTGAGTGGTATTTAATTTCAGAATGGATTACAATAAGTTTATGAAGAAACTGCTCCTACCTCTATTCTCTCTAATGCTTTCCTTTAATTCTTATGGTGAGTGGACAGAGTTTCCTCCTTATGATTCTGAAGAGCAAAGTTTTATTGACTTTGATAATCTCCAAGAGAGGAGTGATGGATATGTTTATTGGTGGATGATGTTATCTCATTCTAACTCAAGTCAAAAGACATATATTCAAACTGACTGTGAAACTGAAGGTATTAATCCCTTGCAAGTAGATTATCACACCGAACCTATGGGTGGTGGAGAATCAAACTCAGTTAAAGCAGACGAAGGATGGACTTATTTAGCTCCAGATACTGGACTTTCTAGATTTATAGATGTTGCTTGTGAAATGGCAAAACAAACCCCTGAAGAAAGGGAGAAGAGTGTTGCTAATCTTCTAATGGAACTCGAATATATGTACAAGATTAATAAGCTAAGTGAACAAGTACTCGATTAT
>CAJQTG010000041.1 GCA_905618925.1 uncultured Candidatus Thioglobus sp.
TTGCGATAACGATGAATCGCCTGCCATTTTTTACCACACTTCACAAAGATAAAGTTATATCTGCTCAAGGCTATTCTGGCCAAGGTGTTGCTCTTGCTAGCTACTCTGGAAAATTAGTTTCTGAGAAAATTACTGGAAATGGCGAGACTTTTGATATTATGGCAAAGATTCCAAGGCAAAGTTTCCCTGGTGGAAGGTTTCTGAGGAATCCAAGTATGAAACTTGGTATGCTTTATTATTCGCTAATGGACCGATTATAATAAGAGACTAGTTTTTCAACCTATAGGAAAAATTAATGAGTACTGATGACTTTGAAGATATAAAGACTGATCAAGCTTTCACTAAAAAAACTCTCTATGGCAGAGACAATGAAATGACATATGGCGGAGCTCTTAGTTTTTTAAGGCGCAAGTATACAAAGAATCTAAAGGGTGTTGATATTGCTGTAAGCGGTATCCCATTTGACGCTGCAACAAGTTTTAGGCCAGGTGCTAGATTTGGCCCTAAAGCAATAAGAGAGGCGTCAGTTCAGCTTGCAGAATTATTAGCATTTCCAGATGGCATAGACCCCTTCAAAACATTAGCGGTAACTGATTATGGAGACTGCGAACTGGATTATGGCTTTCATGGAAATGTAGTGTCTCAAATCGAAGCTCACGCTAAAACTATATTAGACTCTGGGGCAGAGATGCTCACTTTTGGTGGTGATCATTTCGTAACCTACCCACTTTTAAGGGCACACGCTGCAAAGTATGGACCGGTTGCGCTTGTTCATTTTGATGCCCATACAGATACATGGCCTGATGAAGATGGAAGGCTTGATCATGGAACCATGTTTTCAAGAGCCATCAAAGAGAATTTAATTGATACCGAACACTCTATCCAAGTTGGAATAAGAACTCATAATAGCAATACCAAGGGGGTGACTATTCTTGATGCGCCATGGGTTCATGAGAATGGCGTAAATAAAGTAATTAAAAAAATAATTGAAGTTGTTAAAGATCGCCCTGCATACCTTACTTTTGATATTGATGGTCTTGACCCAGCCTATGCTCCTGGAACTGGAACACCAGTCTCTGGAGGTTTAACATCTGCCCAGGCCTTAGGGATTATTAGGGGGTTAGATGGTTTAAATTTTATTGGCGCAGATGTTGTTGAGGTTGCTCCAGTCTATGATCATGCAGAGATTACGGCAATTATTGCAGCGACTATTGCGCATGATTATCTAGTCATTAGGGCAAAACAAAAAATTAAAAAATTAAAAATTTAATTTCTTAAGAATATGATGAAAATTGGAATATTATTAGTTGGAAGAGCTTCAGAAGATTTGGTTGAAGAATATGGTACTTATGCAGAAATGCTTATTACACTTATTAATTCTGAAGAGAAAGTGTTTGAGTTTAAAATATTTAATATTCTTGATTCAGTATTTCCAAAAGATCACCTTGAGTGTGATGGATGGATTGTTACTGGCTCTCCTCATGGCGTTTATGAGGAGCACTCTTGGATACCAGTAGTCAGTGACCTGATTAAAAATATCTATAAGGACAGTCTACCAATCTTTGGAGTATGTTTTGGGCACCAACTAATTGCCCAAGCGCTTGGAGGTCATGTTGAAAAGTCAATAAAAGGATGGGGTTTGGGGCTTCATACTTACCAAATTAATAATAAAACAGGTTACATGAGTAACTTGTTGGAAGAGGTGACCTTAAATATTTGTCATCAAGATCAAGTTCTTCGGTTGCCAGAGGGGGCAACTGTTTATGCAAAATCTGAATTTTGTGAAAATGCTGGTTTTTATATTAAAAATAAAGTTCTTACTATGCAAGCGCATCCCGAATTTTTGGTTGATTTCACAAAGGACCTTCTAGCAGCTCGAAGAGATATAACAATCCCAAAAGAATTTGTAGATCCTGCTTTAGTAAGACTTGAAGCCAAGCCCAAAAGCGTTCAGTCAACTCAGTTTGCTGAGACTATAAGGCAGTTTTTTAAATTAAGCTAGTTTGTTATAAGCCTCAGTCGCTTTATCCGTAATATATTTTCCAATTGGTATAGCTGAAGTTGCTGCAGGAGATGGTGCATTACATACATGGATTGATCGCCTGCTCTCAGCAAATAAAAAGTCATGTACAAGTGTGCCATCATCCAAAACTGCTTGTGCTCTAATTCCTGCAGGGTATGGCTGGAGATCGCTAAGTTTGATCAAGGGGCTATATTTTTGCACCTCTTTTAAATAACCTTTCTTAAAGATTGAATTTTTCATTTCATATAAGCCTGATTTAAAGTTCTTCATAAGCACCTTATGAAAGCCTTTAAATGTTAATAACTGAAAACTATCCTTAAGGCTGAAATTAAACTGACTATAACCCTCACGCTTAAATCCTAGAACTGCATTTGGCCCAACAGTTATACTTCCATCAATCATTTTAGTTAAATG